>NZ_JASHIE010000013.1:0-227803 GCF_030056655.1 Flectobacillus rivi | reverse complement strand
CCTTCTGACTTATTTCCATGATTAATTCATCAAGCTCATGTGCAGAAGTAATGATATGTTCAAAAAACATACGCTTTTCGATTTCTGGCATCAATTTATTGTGTTCAAACATCTGGATAATTCCCATGATTCGTGCTAAGGGTGCTCGTACCAAATGTGACTGAATCCATGCTATCTCGCTAAGATTTCTATTCTGTAACTCGATAGACTCGATGTACTTAACTTTTTCGGTAATATCGTTGGCTAATACTACCCGTGCTTTTCGACCTTTATAATTAATTGGGTTAGCTCGGATTTCAACTAAAATGATTTCTCCATTTTTTTTGAGATGCTTAAATACTCCAACTGCAAAATACGGATTTATACTTCGTGTTTCTTGTACTTCTGCCATCAAAGCAGGTATCTCTTCTGAAGGGCGAATATCTGATATTTTCATTGACAAAAATTCTGAACGATTATAGCCATAATGTTTGATAGCGGCTAGATTGACATCCATAAAATCGAGCGTTTCTAAATCAAAAACCCACATGGGTTGCGGACTAAAGTCAAAAAGCTCGTTGTAGCGCTGTTCTGAATCGAGTAATTCTTGGCGCTTTTTACGACGCTCAATACAATAAATGATACTTTTATATAGGGTGGTAGGACGTAAATCGTCTTTTATGAGATAATCATCAACGCCCGAAGCGATTGATTTTACACTAAATGCTAAATCAGAATTACCTGATAAGATGATTACTGGAGAATCTTTGGAGATCAATAAAACAGCATCAATTAACGATTGACCACTTTTATCGGGCAAATACAAATCGAGCAGAATCATATCAAACTTTTCTTCAGGCTTTTGCAAAACTACTTGTGCCTGTCTGAAAGTTTGACAATGTGTGATTTGCGGCTCACGCATCATATCGTGGAGATAATCCTTGATGAGGATAAAATCTCCCATATTATCTTCAATGATAAGTACTTTGTAGGGAAATTGGTCTCTATGCATGATAACTTGGCGGTAATTGGACTAAGGATAGCCAAAAATTCTCAATTTGGTTTACAGCTATTTGAAACGATTTTACATCTACGGGCTTAGTAATATAGCAGTTAGCATGGTTTTCGTAAGCCATACTAACATCTTTGGGCGTCGACGAAGTCGTAAACATCACGACAGGAATATGCTTAATATGTTCAGTATTTTTGATAAATCGTAATACTTCATGTCCATTTTTTTTAGGAATATTTACATCCAATAGCACAAAATCTGGTAGAACTTCATGAGCATATTTTCCTTTTTTTGTTAAAAAATCCATCGCTTCTTTTCCGTTTCGAACAACGCTCAATTTATTGACGAGGGATGAATGCTCAAAGGCTTCTTTAGTAAGAAGAATATCTCCTTCATTATCTTCAACTAATAGGATGTGTCCTTTTTTCATAGTATCGTGTGCGGGTTATTTTTTTATTGAAAAGTAAAATGTACTTCCGTAGTGTTCGATTGATTCTACCCAGACTTTTCCGCCCAGCATTTCAACGATTTTTTTGACAATAGCCAAACCAATGCCTGTGCCAGGGTATTCTTCACGGGTGTGTAGACGTTGAAATATGATAAAAATGGTCTGAAAATATTCTTCTTCAATACCTATGCCATTATCTTTTACCGAAAAAATCCAATGAGTAAGCGTTTCGCTGGCTTCTATTTCTATGACAGGATTGATATCGGGTTTTCGGTATTTGAGCGCATTGCTAATCAAATTCTGAAAGATTTGTTCGATGCGAAGTTTACTCGAAAAAATAACGGGCATAAAACCAATCGTAATCTGTGCTTCATTATGTATAATCTCATGATGGAGTATACTTAAAGTATGGTTCAGCACTTCATTGATGTCGACCAACTGTTTTTTTTCTTCTATTCGACCAACCCTCGAAAAATCCAGCAAATCTAAAATAATCTGTCGCATACGCTTAGCGCCGTCTATGGCATACCAAATGTATTGCTTTCCTCGCTCGTCGAGAATCGCCTCGTATTTATGCTCAATCTGAGAAAGAAAATTGGTAATCATTCGGAGCGGCTCCTGCAAATCGTGCGAAGCCACATACGCAAATTGTTCTAATTCAGTATTAGACACTTCCAACTGTTTGATATATTCTTCTAGCTCAAGATTAAGTTTTTTTAGTTCTAATTCTTGTTGTTTTTGAATCGTAATATCGCGCCCAATCCCTAAGACACCCATAATATCACCTTTTTCATTCTTAACGGGCACTTTGGTCGACTCTAACCACAAATCGGGTTTCTCTGGGGTTTGGTGCAATTGTCCATAATTAAACAATGATTCGCCTGTTTGAAGAATATGTAAATCATGGTCATATCCGATTTTACCTAGCTCGTTACCAAACAGTTCCAAATCTGTTTTCCCCAAAACCTCTTGTTCATTTTCTGCTCCCAAAAACAAATAGTCTACGCGATTGCTAATAACTTTTCGAGCTTTCGTATCTTTAAAATAAACCGTCTCGGGCAAATTATCGATTAGTGTACGTAGTAAGTTGCGCTCTTCGTTAATGCGTTGATGAACATTTTTTTGCTCTGTGATATCACGGGCATATACGCTCATAATGTCTTCGGTAGGAAAACAACGAATCTCCACCCATTTGTTGATAGGTGCATAGAAAGACTCAAAGGTCACAGGTACCATATTTTTACGAGAATATTCCAGGTTGCTAAAAATATCTGTTTCAATACTTCCAGCGAAAACATCCCATATTACCTTACCTACGATTTGCTCTTTTGAGATACCTGTCAACTTGTTTGCTTGGGCATTCCAATAAGTCACAACCCACTCTTGGTTGAGCATCAAAAAGGTATCCCCTGTTGTTTCGAGAATATCATTTTTTTGAATAATCACCTCTTGGAGAGCTAATTCGTTGATTTTTGAATGATTTATATCTTGAATACTTCCGTAAAGGCGCTCGCATTTACCGTTGACAAAGTCGGTTTCGCCAATAATTCTAGCCCAACGCTCGGTACCATTTGGTAATATTATAATAAATTCTCCGTCCCATGGTTGTCCAGTCTGTATAGCTCTGTCGATACAGAAAAAGGCGCGTTCTCGATGTTCCCCCTCTTGATAAACTTCAACGAGTTTGTTGAGTGTGGTCAGTTTAAAATCATCTTGAGAATAGCCAAACACATCATGAATCGTATCTGATACAAATATGTTTTGAGATTGTAAGTTAATCTCCCAGCTTACTATTTTCGACATCAGACTAGTTTTTCTCAACAATTGCTGGAGCTTTCGTTCCTCAGTAATATCTCTTCCGATGGCTAACAAATGCCTTCCATCCATCCGTATTGACGAACGCCAAGCGATATTCAAAATTTGACCAGATTTAGTCAAATATCGATTTTCAAAAGAGTACACTTTCGAGAAATCCTTTTCTGACTTAAAAGCTTCAAGCGTGGGATTCTGGTCTCCTTGAAAGATAAATTCATAGAATTTTTTGCTCAATAGCTCTTGCTCTGTATAACCTAACAATTCGCAAAATGCAGGATTAACTCTCTTGAAAAAACCATCCAAGCCCAATATACAAATCATATCAGGGGCAAAGTCGAATATTTGTTTCAATTCTTCTTCAACCTGCTTCCGCTCTATTTCATTAATCAAAAGCTCCCCTAGCTTTTTGAACCAATCTAACTCAAATTCTGAAACTAAGCCTTTGGGCATTCCTAAAGTTAGCACTCCCCAAAGTCCTTTAGGAGTTTGCATCACAATACCTATGACTTTTGTATCAGGTAGTTCAAAGGTTTCGCACGTTTCTTCCTTTGAGGCAAATGCTTTCATAGCAAAATCTGCACCTGCTTTGGCATCGGGGAATATATAGTTTTGTTGACTCCCAAAGCGTATCATGTCATGGGTAAAACTATTGAGCCATATCTCAACATTTTTCAAGCCTAATCCATGGGTAATCAAAAGACTGAGTTCAGAAAGAATAAAATTTAGATTTTGGGGTTGCCTAAACAACGATCTAACTTTTTCTTTAAAGGCTTTTCTCAGCTCTTCATTTTTGTAAATAGTAATATCACGACCAAGCGACAGCCATTGAAGCAAATTTCCTGATTTATCATAAATCGGTGTGACAGAAATATTTAACCAAAACTTTTCACCAGATTTTTTATAACTTAAAAGTGAAAGCTGTATAGGATGGTCATTCTTTAATGATGTCCGCAAACGGCTTATCTCTTCCAAATCCGTTTCTAACCCAATAAACATCAATGGGTTATTCCCCAAAACTTCACTCAAGGTATATCCCGAAAGATTACAAAATGCTTTATTGGCAAATAAAATTTTGGGATCATCACAGCCCTCTTTAAATGTATCCAAAATAAGAATAGTATCGGTGGTATGTGCCACCACTGTCTCAAAAAGCTCAGGAAGATAAATACTGCTTTTCTCGGCAATAGTGATAATATGTAATATGTACTGGGTGTGATTTTCTTCAAAGTAACTATTTTGAATTTCGACCTCAGTATTATTCAAACTTATATACACACTATGGGTAGCCTTAGTAGAGACTGCCTCTTTCAAAGAGTATAAAGTTTCATTGAAATACATCTCGTTTTGAGAAAAAAGAGGCTGTAATTCCTCAAAATTCTGTTGACGAATTTGTATTTCGGTTAATCCTCCTGTGTAGTTCAAATAAGCTATGTTTAGCTCTACAACCACAAAGTTATTTTGCTCAACTTTGAAAAGAAGGTAGGGTTTTGAAATATGCTTTATAATATCCAACATGCTATGTTGATTTTAGTATAAACAATACGATTCAACCTCACTGGAATTGAGGTTGGTAATTTATTATTGAATACACTCAGGCAAATTTTCTTTCTACTAAAGCAAAATAGAATATATTACGTACTTTAAAAATGATTTTCGACAGAAAATTTTCTAAAGTTTCAACAGTTTTAATATTATCGTTACAATTTGTGTATTACTTTGCTGCTTTACCATTTAATTCTTTCATGAAAGTTCATAAACTCTGATAACATCATACAATCTCTTGTAAAAATATAGAATTTTTTAAAGGAGTATTAGAATTAATTTTGGCTTTCTTCCAATGTTTCTGTATCAAATTAGTTCGCGACAAAGACATCGGAAAGATTGTTAGTCTTGAATCTAATTGTATTTTCATGAAATATCTTACCTTTTCTCGGCTGGTATTAGCTTTTGTACCATTTACCTCTTTGGCTCAACTAGTTGATAAAACTCCTGCTCCTGTACCAGTTGTTCCTAGTGTTTACCAAGCCCAACCTTACGAAGACCCTCTGATAAATGGCATTAATCGAGAGCCCTCACGTGCCACTGCTTACTCGTATGCTACGGTCGACGATGCAATCCAAAAACCTCGAGAGCAAAGTGGGCGTTATATGTCGCTCAATGGTGATTGGGACTTTGCATTTGCTCTAAAACCTGGCGACGAGCCTCAGGATTTCTATCAACAAAAAGTGCAAGGTTGGAAAAAAATACCAGTACCTTCTTCTTGGGAAATGCAGGGTTATGACAAACCTATTTATAAAAGTGCCGTATATCCATTTCGTCCTGTCAACCCACCTTTTGTACCCAAAGACTATAATGGTGTAGGCTGTTACCAGCGAAGTTTTACTGTTCCTGCTTCTTGGAAGGGACAAACGATCAATCTACATTTTGGAGGAGTAAGTTCGGCTTATAAGGTTTGGCTCAATGGCAAGTTTGTAGGATATGCCGAAGATTCATTTCTCTCTTCGGAGTTCAACATTACTCCCTACTTGAAAGAAGGGGAAAATATTCTTTCCGTTTGGGTAATACGCTGGGGCGATGGCTCTTTTTTGGAAGATCAAGACCAATGGCGTATGAGTGGCATTCATCGTGAAGTTTTTTTACACGCCGAACCATGCCTTCGTATTGCCGATTTCTTTTATCAAACCAAATTAGGGAAAGACTCCAAAGAAGCTCTTTTTAGTCTTCGTCCTCGTATTGATAATTTTACAGGAAAACCTATTTCGAAAAAGACGCTTATCAAAGCACAACTTTATGATAAAAAGAATGCACCAGTCTGGACAGATCCGCTTTCTTGTACTGTCGAAAGTATTGTCAATGAAGTATATCCACGTTTGGACAATGCCAAATTTGGGATTTTGGAAAGTAAAGTAAACCAACCTCATCTTTGGAGTGACGAAGATCCCTATCTTTATACTTTAGTGATGTCACTGGAGGATAGTACAGGTGCGACTTTGGAGGCAAAAAGCTGTAAAGTAGGGTTTCGCTCAATTGATTTTTCTCCTAAAAATAGCAAATTATTAATCAATGGTCGTGAAACCTATTTATATGGTGTAAACCGACCAGACCACCATCCTACGAAAGGGAAAGCCCTATCAAGAGAAGACATACTAGCTGATGTTCAGACTATTAAGAAATTTAATTTCAATTGTATTCGTGCTAGTCACTACCCTAGCGACCCGTATCTGTATGAACTTTGTGACGAATATGGCATTTTTGTGATTGACGAAGCCAATCTAGAAACACATGGGTTGGGTGGTAAACTCAGCAATGACCCTGCTTGGACTGGTGCGTATCTAGAGAGAGGTAATCGCATGGCAATGCGCGACAAAAACCACCCTTCTATTATTTTCTGGAGTTTAGGAAACGAAGCAGGTCGTGGTCCCAATCATGCAGCGATGGCTGCTTGGTTGCATGATTTTGATATTACTCGCCCTGTGCACTATGAGCCATCTATGGGAAGTCCCAAATTGGATGGGTATATGGATCCGAAAGACCCACGTTACCTCAAACCCAACGATCATTCGCATCGAACTCAAAACCCTCTCGACCAGTATTATGTAGATATGGTCAGTCGAATGTACCCAGGCATCTACACACCAGAACTTTTGGCAAATCAACCTAACGGCGATACACGACCAATTTTCTTTTGTGAGTATGCACATGCGATGGGAAATAGTGCTGGTAATTTACAGGAATTTTGGGATGTATTCCGTAAAACCCCTCGTGTGATTGGTGGCTGTATTTGGGAATTTAAAGACCAAGGACTAGTAAAAACTGATTCTTTAGGTAAACCGTATTATGCTTATGGTGGAGATTTTGGAGAAAAATATTTCGATAATTTTACGATAAAAGGTGTAGTAAATGCCGATGGAAGCCCCAAATCTGCCATGTTTGAGGCAAAAAGAGTTTTTCAGGGAATAGAAGTAACTTGGCGTAATTTGAAGGAAAAGCAAATTCATATTCTTAATCGACACGCCAGTCGAAATGCGTCCTATTATGATATGCAGCTACAAGTTTTTGAAGATGGTTATTTAGTAAAAACAGTGGCATTGCCAAAGTTAAATCTAGAAGCAGGTAGTTCTTCTCAAATGAATATCGCTCCGTATTTGCCATCCTTAAAACCTGAGGCAGAATATCATATTCAGATTTCATTCTTGTTGCCAGAAACCTTGCCTTGGGCTACTAAGGGTTTTGTAGTAGCTAGTAATCAACTAGAAATCAAAGCTACTACAAAAAATATTGCTTCGAGCAACTCAAAAGCCAATCTCAAAATAGAAGAGAATTCCCAACAAATAATTGTTTCAGATAAGAGCTATAAAATCAGTTTCTCAAAAGAATCTGGTGCCTTAAATTCCTATTTGCTCAATGGGAAAGAGCAAATTTTCGCCCCACTCCTCCCCCATTTTTCTCGTCCATTGACTGACAATGACCGTCGTGGTTGGAAACCTCAGCGTAAAATGAAAGAATGGTATAACGTCCAATTGAAGGTAAAAGACCTAAAAACTGAAAAGTCGGATAAAGGCGTTTTGGTCACAACAAACTACAGTCTTGTGGGAGATAGTGCGAGTGTCAACATTCAATATCTCATTAACGCACAAGGTGTTATAAAAGTAACATATCACTTCACTCCTCGTTACAAATTACCAAATCTACCAAAAGTTGGTATGCAGATGGGGGTTCGTCGTGAGTTTGAGCAAATTACTTGGTTTGGTCGTGGTCCTATGGAAAACTATACTGATAAGCGTCAAGGAATGGATGTGGGTATCTATTCTCAACCTATTCAGGAGTTCATGGAAAATTATGTAGTGCCACAAGAAAATGGCAATCGTACCGATGTAAGATGGATGTTTTTGGGAAATAAGCAACAAACAGGTCTGTTGGTCGCTGCCGATAGCCTGTTGAGTATGAGTGCTTGGCCGTTCACTGAAGCCAATATTCAAGCAGCTAAACATACCTACAAATTGCAGGATGCAGGCTATATTACGCTCAACATCGACCTTGTGCAAATGGGTGTAGGAGGCAACGATTCGTGGAGTGACGTCGCTGCTCCGCTGGAACAGCATCAGATTCCTGCAAAGGATTATACCTACTCTTTCTATTTGAAACCAATGGCTTTGGGTAAAGAAAGTATCACGAATGTCAAAAGGAAGTTAGTTTTTTAGGGTAATTGTTGTAGGCATTAGGCAAAAGGTCTTTTAATTTCATAAAAACACCTTTATTTCTATAGGCATTCGGCAGAAGCATATCTTTGATTATTAAAGAATATTTCAAAACTAATTGCCTAATGCCTGACAACTTAAATCCTGTAGCGACCAAGCATTTGTTTAAAACTTTCGGCACGAACAAAATGCTGTTTCTTTTTATTGACTTGTATGACCTCCAAAAAGCCCAAATCGACTAAAGCTTTTAAATCTGTACGAGCAGTAAAATCAGAAACACTGAATCTACTTTCAATCTCTTTGATTGTCATAATTCGGTCGGCATCATCATAAACCAATTTTAGAATTTGTGCCATACGGTCGTTTACCGAAGGTATTTTCATAAACTTAGCTGCTTGGAAAACCTCTTTTTGTTTTCTGTTTATATATTCTTTCAAAGCAGCATAGGCTTTTTCCATTGTTTTGAAATGATAGGTGATAAAATAGCTCAAATCATTTTCGTCTATTTCAGTATATAAATAGGCTTTTTCATACTGCGCTTTTGAATCTTTAATAATTCTAGAAATAGAGAGGTATTCCGTTAGCCAATAACCCTTTTTAAGCATATACCAATAAAACAAAGCACGAGCCGTTCGACCATTGCCGTCGCTAAAAGGGTGTATCCAACCCACCATAAAATGAATAATACAACCTTTAATAATTGGATGAATAAAATCTTCACCATCGTTATTAAAAAAATCGCACAAAGCTTGTATTAGTACTTCTAATTCGGCGTGAGGCGGGGGCGTATGCACAACTTCACTGGCAAAATGATTTACCACATGAATTTCGTCATTTTCACGAAATTGCCCCTCTTCTAGTCTATCTTCGAGCGTTTTATTTGCCACAAGCTGATGAATAGCAAGCATTTTGGCTGGCGTAAGTTCCTCATTTTTTGCCTGAACAATATGTTTCATTGTAATGAAATTGTTCATAATCATTTGCTCTGATTTATTCTGAGGGCGCCTTTCTTGTTGAATCATCTCTTTAGCACGCTTGCGCGTTGTACTTGCACCTTCCATTTGGCTACTCGATATAGCTTCCTCCATGATTGAACTAATCACAAATTTGGTTTTGTCAGTCTCTGCAATACCGATATTACTCCCCAAATTGCCTCCCAAATGCATATCAAATTGATGTAGCGTTCTTTGCATGTAATCTGTAATCACATACTTAAAACGATACTTTCCAAATTGGACTGTCGTACTTCTGAGGTTTCTATGCAATTTTACCGCTGCCCATAATGCCTGAGGACTATGATATCTGTCACGATATTTAATTTTATCCCAATACAGATAATCGTCTTGAATTTTTCGTAAAGTCCCATCCTGCCAATATGCTTCCATCAAAGCAATGGTTTCAGGATTGGTTCGATATGTAGGAGGCGATTCAATCATTTTTCAAGAATAGAAAAAATACGAATGTAATGTTGCTACGCAGCTTTTCTTTTTTTCTATAAACAAAAATACTAAAAATTGCGAGATTATCGGATAATCTCGCAATTTTTAGTATTCAAATAATACTGATGCTAGTTTTGCCTTATCGATTCTATCTCCTACCACGAAAAATCTCGAAAATTTGGTCGGCTCGTCAGCGGTGAAAATGACCAAGGTATCGAACTTAGAATCAATAAAAGTGCGATACCAAACCAAAAGAACATAGTACTATGTTTTCTATAATCTCCGTCTTGCTTCTTGACTTTTGACGAACCAATTGTTAGTATAATTACAGCCGAAATCATGACTGTAATGTGTTCTATTCCAAAAAAGCGAATTTGTCGCTCATGCACTGCCTTTCCAAAATTATTCCAGAAATAACTTACAATCGGGCTTACGGCATACAAAACTACGCCGATCGTGAGTTGAATATGTGCTGAGATTACTGTTAATAGCCGAAGTTGATCATCTTTTCTCGAAAAAACTAGTTTGTCTTTTTTTCCAATATAAGTACGAAAAACACTAGCTATTAAAGTTACTAGCACCACCCATCTCCAAAACGAATGAAAAGCCAAAAGAAAGGAATAAAGCATAATTTGAGCATTTATAAATATTAATAAAGTACAAAATTCGAATAAAAATATTGAACATAACTAATAAGAATCAGGGTTTCTTCCCAGATATATCAGTATATCTATTTGCTAGATTAAAAAAGCTGGATTATCTTTGTCCAGAAAATTTAGACCAAAATTTTGAAGAAACAATACAACATAGCGGCTTTGCTTCTTGCTATTCTCCTGTTTATCAGGATGATGGCAGTACCATTGGTGTATGTTGATTACAATCTTCGTAAAGACTACATTATCAAAAATCTTTGTGAGAATCGTTTTAGACCCGACTTGCACTGTGATGGTAAATGTTATTTGGCTAAACGTGTGGCAGCTGCTGACCAAAAAGAGACTTCAGAAAAAGGAATGGCTTTTGCCAGAATTCTCCTTGAAATTCCATGTATTGTACCTACAATTAATCATAATTTAGTACTCACAAATGACATTATTGAGATAAAAAAGAAACACTCTTTTCCTATCTACAGCAATAATTACACTTCTATCTATTTCAATTTTCTCCTCAAACCACCGACTGTGGCTTAATTCCTCATTTTATTGGATTTTTGGTAGTACTGCATGGCAATTGTCTATGTTGTGGTTAACCTCTTGGGTTAGTCCAAAATATATGTTTTTGTTTTCAAAAAACATATCAGTCGACTATTGATCTTTCCAAATAAAAATCAGGTAAGATAAAATCCTACCTGATTCAACTTTCCATTTTCATACTAAGACATTTCGTTGCATTTGCTGAAAAACCAGCAAATAGGCACGAGTATGCCTTTAGTACTTTTTTCCAATTTTAAAGTTAAAACATTATTATGTATTTTTTACGTATCCTGTCGGTTATGCTATTCAGCGCAATCGCATTCATCACTAATGCCCAAATCACAGGGAAAGTTTTTGACAGCGTTACTCATGAACCTTTAATCGGTGCTAATATCGAAGCAAATGGTGCTGGCACAGTTACTAATCAACAAGGTCAGTTTAGTTTAAAAAGTAGTCCAGCTAGTGTAACTGTATCTTTTGTTGGTTATAAAAAAACAACGATTTCCACGGCTAATCAAAAGACTATATCAATTTCGCTAGAACAAGAAATCCATGATTTACAACAAGTTATAGTTACTGCAAACCGTGAGGCAAGTTTACGAACCGAAGCCCCTATTGCCATTAGCAAATTAACCCCAAAGCAAATAGAGGAAGCAAAACCTACGGCGATTTATGAAGTGGTGAACAAAACTCCTGGGGTTTTAATGGTAAACCTAGGCAACGAACAACACTCTATGTCGATACGCCAACCTATGACCACCAACGCCTATTATTTGTATATGGAGGATGGTGTTCCGATTCGTCCAATGGGTGTCTTTAATCATAACTCACTGTTGGAAATGAACCAGTTTACAGTAAGTTCAATCGAAGTCGTAAAAGGCCCTGTATCTTCTATTTACGGACCAGAGGCTGTTGGTGGAGCTGTAAATTTTATCTCTCAAAGACCTACAGCAGTACCAACCGCACGTGCTGGCGTTCAGTTTGACCAATGGGGATTCCGACGTGTGCAATACGGTGCTGGCGCAACAATTGGCAAGTTGGGTGTGTACATAGGAGGATTGGTATCAGACCAAACTAACTCTTGGATGGCAAGCTCTGATTATACCAAAAATGCACAATACGCTCGTTTAGAATACCAAATCAATCCTACTTCACGCTTGATTTATACCCTTTCTTATGCAAAATATAATTCGCAAACGAGCGGTAGTGTCGATAGTGTAGCATTCTATAATCGACAATATGTTAGTACGACAGATTTTACCTATCGTAAAGCGTACTCACTACGCACTAGATTGACTTTTGAAAAAGATTGGGCAAAAGGTTCTCAAACATACATAACCGTTTTTGGAAGAGATAATGAACACGGTCAAAATCCAAGCTATGGTATTCGCTGGACTTCAGGAGCTACTACCGCAAGAGGCGAAATCAACTCTAGCAATTTTAGAAGCTTAGGCTTGATTACTCAACATACTCAGAAATTTGATTTTCTTAATTCAAAACTAATCGTAGGAGCGAGCATCGACTACTCTCCTAATGATTACTGGTCATATCAAATCGACTTGGCGGCCAAATTGAGAACCGATGGAAAATCAGTTGAAAAATATACAATTACTAAAGAACGTCCCGATATCAAAATTGCTGATTATAACGCAAAAATCTATAATACAGCAGCTTATCTACAATACGATTTTGAGCCAATCCAAAAACTACATGTATCGGCAGGTTTGCGTTATGACAATATGTCTTTTGACTATGTGAACAATTTGGATGTTGATAAAACTACTGGATTGGGTATCGGAGGTGGCAAAACCTATACCAATGTAACGCCTAAGTTAGGCTTGACCTACGACCTTGGCAACAGCAAAGGTGTTTATTTCAACTACTCGCAAGGCTTTGCTCCTTCTGGCTTGACGGCCATTTTCCGCAAAAGACCAACTCCTGCTGCAAATGGCGATTTGTTTTACTACAACCTTATTCCTGCAACATTCACCAACACTGAAGTCGGTGGTTGGGCTTCGTTGTTCAAAAACAAAGTATATGTCGACGCATCGATTTACCAAATGGACGGTCGTAACGAATTGTTGAGTATTCGTCAACCTGATAATTCAACAGACTATCAGGCAGCAGGCAAAACAGAACATAAAGGCATAGAATTGGGTATCACCTATCGCCCTAACAAAGAATTGTCGATTAGAGGTGGTGGGACTTACTCGGTGCACCGCTTTATCGAATTTACGTTGAGCCAAAAAGCTACAGATGCGATCAAAGATGTAAACGGAATGGATATGCCTTCGGCACCCCGTTGGATGTGGAATACCGAGGTTAGTTACTATCCTACGTGGTTTAAGGGCTTAAGAACAGCTTTAGAATGGCAACATGTTGGACAATGGTATCAAAACCAAATCAATACTGTGACTTACGGTGGATATGATTTAGTCAACTTCCGTGTTGGTTATCGTTGGAAAGGCTTCGAGGTATTCACCAACATCATGAATGCCACTGATGCACTTTATGCCACCAATGCTACAAGAGGTAACGCTTCTACCGACCGTACCACCTTCACTCCTGCTGCACCACGCACTTTTGTGATGGGAATTCAATACAGTTTTATCGGAAAATAATTCATAAAGTGTTTGGTTACAGCGGATAAACTTGTAACCAAACATTTTCTCAATCTAAGAAAAAATGTCACAATCAATAACTTCAGATTTTGAGGATAAAAACTCAAAAAGTCAAAAGACTGGGTTCAAAAAATGGATTCAACGCAATATGTACCGTTGGCATCGTATTATTGGAATCATAGCGCTGGTTCCAACTATATTTTGGACAGCTTCAGGCGTAATGCATCCGTTTATGTCTCATTGGTTCAAAACCAAAATTGCTAATGAATTTTACAAAGCTGAAACTACTAAACAAGACGAGGTAAAACTAACCGCTGGACAAGCTCTCACACAAAACCAAATTACTTCTTTCAAAAATATTCGTTTCGTCAAGTTTAATCAGAAAAGTTATTATCAAGTAAAGGACACCAAAGATAACTCGCTATATTTCAATACAATAGACGGAAAACCATTACTAAATGGCGATATATTATTTGCAGAACAGATTGCACGTTTTATGTTGGCAGACTCCACAAGCAAAATAAAAAGTATTGAAAAACTAACGGAGTTTACCGAAGAATACCCTTACGTAAACCGAATTTTACCAGCCTACAAAGTATCCTTTGATAGACCAGACAAAATGGATCTTTATGTAGAAACAGAACAAAGTCGCTTTATCGTTTTTAACGATGCTAAAAGAAAAGTTTTTATCAAAATCTTTGATATTTTCCACAACTGGGATTTTCTGAATGCTATTAGTAACAATACCATTCGAATCATTGTGATGATGATTTTTTTAACAATTATTATTGCATCAGCTGTAGGTGGTTTGGTAATTTATGGCTTTATGTGGGGTAAATTTAAGCCAGCAAAAAAGGAAAATCAGGTAAGTATATTTAGAAAATACCACCGTTCTATTGGACTCTGGACTAGTTTTGTCACTTTTACTTTCGCCTTTTCAGGAATCTATCATGCAACAAGGAAATTTACACCCGATGAAAGACTGAAATACGTAAGCGAACCAATCATGCAGACAAAAGCGATAGCCCAAGATTCATTAGTGAACTTAAAAGGCGTCAGTAATATCTCTTTGGTAAAAATGAATGAACAGATTTATTGGCAACTCATCAAAAAGAACTGGGAGACCAAAGAAACGAGCTTTGAATATCTCACTGTCAAGGAGCATAAACCATTGAAAGATGGTTTTAAAGTCTATGCCGAATATCTTGCTAATCAATTCTCAAATCGTGAGGCAAAAGGTGGTGAAGAATGCTGTGAAATGATGGATAACAAATCGTCTATGTCATTGAGCGATGCGGATTTAAAGGAAGCTAAAATCATTAATAAATTTGCAGGAGAATACGGCTTTGTTAATAAAAGGCTGCCTGTTATAAAATTAGCCTATAATACTTCCGAAAATACGACCTTTTACATTGAGCCAGCCACCAATCGATTGGCGGCCAAAGTGACCGATGCTGACCGCCGTGAAGGATTTTCATTTGCTTTCTTACACAAATACAATGGTTTAGAAAGCCTCGGAAAAGATATCAGAGATGGCGTTATGACTTTAGCAGCCTTTGGAGTACTGGTGGTAAGTATTTTTGGTCTTGCCATTTTTATTAAAACTAAATAATTTTCATTTATCGGCTATCTGTTGACTGGTAGCCGATTTTTATGGACATCAACAATCATGCGTATTTATCGAAATATTTATAGTGTTCACAAATGGTTTGGCTTAGTAACTGGAATTTTCTTATTACTCTTAGGCGTAAGTGGCTCACTATTAGTCTTCAAAGACGAGCTAGAGCACTTTCTGGATCATGAATCTACAAAGGTAGTTCCTACAGGTAAACCTCTTTCTTTAGATACTCTTTATCAGGTAATTGTCAAAGAATATCCTCGATTAGATGGGGCGTCTTGGATAAATCCTGTGGCTTCGCCAGATGAATCGTATAAGTTTCGTTTATATCTTAACGATGCCAAATTGATGACTTATGATTTGGGAGGACTGAATATCAACCAATACACAGGAAAAATCATCCGAACAGGGCGAAGCGATACTTTTGTAACAGGGTTGATAGATTGGCTATTTCAATTTCATTTTTCTTTCCATTTAGGAATGCCAGGAGCAGCGATAACAGCCATTATGGGGATTTGTATGCTTATTTCGATTATTACGGGCTTGATTGTTTACCGAAAATTTATTTGGAAAGTACTTACTTTCAAAGTGCAAATAAAAACCAAAAACTGGCGTACTATTTCCTCGGATTTACATCGAATTGTGGGCGTTTGGGCTTTGCTTTTCAATATAGTCGTGTTTTTTACAGGCTTTTGGATGAATTTATTTGCTTTTGAAACAGAAAAGTGGAAGGTAGAAAAGGAATTAGCTCCCGAGAATACCCTTGTAAAAGTTTCAATCGACAAGATGTATCATGAAGCCCGACTAAAAATGCCAGATTTAGTCCCTAATTATGTGTATTTCCCAACACAACCCGAAAAGAAATTTAATGTTAGAGGAAATATCGCTGGGCAAAATGCCTTATTTGCAGGCGGCAATTTTATAAAGTTTGATGCTCAAACAGGCCAATTCAGTAGTATGGGACGGTTTGAAGAAATGGAATTTTGGGACAAAATCGAAGCGCTGCTTTATCCGCTCCATGTGGGAAACTACGGAGGTATTTTACTCAAAATACTTTATGTTATTCTAGGACTCAGCCCCGCCCTATTGTCAATTACAGGATTTTTGCTGTGGTGGAGAAAGGTGAAAATGTGATGATTACCCGTAGAGGCACAATACATTGCGTCTCTACGGGTGAAATACATTCCAAAATAATCACTCATCCACTCAATCACAAATCACTAAATCTTAATCGTCAAAGACAGTTGCATATTACGTCCGTCTGAAGGCCAAATACCTGGACCAGGATAGAATAATGGTCTTTTGGTAAAATAATGCTCGTTTGTAATATTATTGATATTCATTTTCAACTGAATCATGTCGCTTAGTCTCCAAGCTGCATTTAAATCAAGAATACCATACGAAGGAACCAAGCCAATAGCACCACTTGCATTTGGGGTACGGGTATTGAGCGCATCGGCATAAGTTTCGGATGTGTAGCTATACAAAAGTGTAGAACTAATCGCACCGATGTTGACAGTAAGCCCATTGCGTGTAATTACCGCAGGAACACTCTCAATTTTATTACCTACCACAGAAATATTCGCATTACCCGTTTTGACTTCCCCAGAAACATATTTTCCATCCATCAGTGAGGTCGAAGTAAAGATTGATAGAGAAGATTTTTTACTCAAATTCCAATCTCCTTGAATAAAAATCTCTAAGCCTTTCGTTTCAGAGTTTCCGATATTGGTACGGTACGTAATAAATGTACCTGTTTCATCGGTAATTCCTAAGGTTCCAAAACGATTATCGTATCTCAACAAAAAGCCTGTAACGTCCCATTTCAAAAAGCCTTTGCGTCCTCTGTAACCTAATTCGAGGTTGTATCCTTTGGCATCCTTGATATTTTGATCGACTTTCTCATAAATAGAACTTGGTACTAAGTCTTTAAAAATCATTGGTCTGTACATTTGCGAGAATCCTCCATATACTTCACCTAATAAACTTGGCTTGTAGCTAAAGCTTGCTCCCAACAAAGGGTATTGGTGCTTGATAGATACAGGAATTTTATTTTCTGGATAATAGGTCATTGTACCACTCATACGGCTCTCTCCCATTTCAACCCGTGCCCCTGCATTCACTTTCAGATTTTTCAGAACATAAAAACTATTTTCTGCATAAATAGCTACGTTATTGGTAGCAAAATGCAGGTCTCTTCCCCAAACAGGGTCAACTAAAGTTAAATCATAGTCATCTCCAGTTGTCCCCTTGCCCAATTGCGTACGATGCAAATCGTTGGTCATTACCTGAACACCACTCGCCAAATTACTTTCCACTTGACCTATTTTGTAATGACTCAAGACACGCAACTCATTGGTAAAACTATTAAAACGGTCAATGTCTACCTGACGATTAGCGTATTGTAGAGTCGCACGGTTTAGTGTATCCTGAATGGTCGCTAGTTTATCAAACATCACGCTATTTCTAGTTCCAATAACTGCCGAAGAAGTAAACTCTACAGTGGTATTAGCACTCAAACGGTAAGTTGCTCTAAACGACGGAACATTAATTGTAGGACTAAAATAGTTGCGACTACGTGTTGCCTGAGTCGGATCAGTTGCAAACATGGCATCCGTTAATGGCCCTGGAATACGGTATAAATAGCTGGAACGTGCCCATTCCAAACGAAAATTCCATTTTTCGTTTGGTGCAAACTGTACCACAGCCCCCTGAGCATTCATGTTGGTGTGCTCATAATCACGATATCCGTCTCGCGATTTTTGAAGAAAATAAGTATAATATTTCCATTTTTTAAGCGTTCCTCCCAACGATACATAATTGCTCAGAAGATTATAGGATCCTGCTGTCGAAATAGCTTCTAATTCAATAGCTTTATGGCCACTAGCTTGCTTACTAACATAGTTGAGCATCCCGCCAAACTGCGCTCCATATTGCAACGCACCCGTTCCACGAACCAATTCAATACGTTCTACGCTTTCCATGGGCACACTATAATGGCTTGCAGGATAGGCATACATATCCGAATTGGTAATAACGCCATCTTTACGAATATTGAATTCCCAACCTCGGTGTGGGTCTAGTCCGCGCGTCGAAATATTGACCTGATTCCCCGTTCCATCCATGTCGTACACAAATACACCAGGGACTTTGGCAAAAATCTGACGACCTGTTTTGTCGGTAATACTGGCGTTCAATTGTGATACTTTTAGGACTTCGCTTTTCTTACCTTCCATGATATACGTACCCGTAATTCCAGAAAGACGACCTATGTCTTCGTGAAGACTTTTTCCTTCTACTGTAATAGTTTGTAACTCTTTAGATTTAGTAGAATCAGTCGTTTGAGCATTGGTTTTTATAGCCCAACATGATATAAATAATGTAGTTGTAAAATATTTTAAATTCATTTCTTCTCTTCAAAACGTAATAGTTCACTTATTAGATAAAAGCATAACTCTCGGCTCAATTTATGAGTCGAGAATTAAATAAAATTTCATATTAATTATTTTGTATTTAATAAACATTAAAAATGAATCTGCTAAAACTTTTATCAAAATAGGCTATTTGGCTTAACTCTTCCTCTTACTTTTTGTCTTGAAACAAAAAGTAACCGCAGCGGCGGCCGCAAAAAATTCAAGAATTTATAAACTCGCTTCGCTCAAACAGTATAAATTCATTGCTTACGCCAGTAATTTTACGAAAGTTTAAACATCTTCATTATTGCAAAATCATTTCATAGAATTTAAAAACAAAATTATTTATAAATCATTATGAATGATATTTTAATATTAAAAATACAAATTAATTATAAGTATAACTAAAAACACGGAGGTTTGAGAAGCTTCAAATAGTAGGAAAAATGATACAAAGTAGAATAATAAAAAGTCTTTTTTGTATAAATAAAGGAAGTACTTTTTGATAAGGAAACAGTAGAAAAGGTAATGTTAGGTAAATATTCTACTACTAAGTTTTTACAGAGTTCTAATGCTTTTTGGATAGGATCAGAAGTTGGTGTTTGTCCACTTTCTAATTTAACTTCTTGCGCAATTTGTTTGATTTTTTGAGTGGCTTTTTCATTCAATTGTAATACTGTAATCAAACTATCATTTCTATAGATTTTTTCCACTACACTATAAAACTTTCCATCGTGCTCTACCAAGGCTCTTCCTTCTACCCTATTATGAAAGTCAAAGGTGTAAGGCAAAATCATTGGCATACCAACTTCTATTTGTTCAGAAACAAGATCTTCCTGTTCAATTTGAGGCGTTTCATGAACCATCAACAAAGCAATACTTTTACTAAAAATAGAATTTAGTAATAATACCAATAGAAATATGCTTGTGAGTGCTCTCAATATTTTTATAGAAATTTTAACAAAAATAACATTTTAAACAATCTTCACCAATGATTCAAATCATTAACTTTTCTATTTTCATTCCATATTCGCTATATTTGTACAAATACAACGAATATGGAATGAAAAAGCTTAAATGGTTCGTACTTGCGAGTTCGATACTTACAATACTGATGGCTTTTGTCTCGACAGAGCTCATTCCGAGAGGCGAATATCTGTTAGAATATCCCAAAAACTTTGGAAATAGATTTTCTATTCCAAGCGATAACCCAATGCAAAAAGAAGTGGTCTACCTAGGACGAATGCTGTTCTATGAGCCACTTTTATCTGCCAATAACCAAATTTCATGTGCCAGTTGTCATCAACAAACCTTAGCTTTTACTGATGGAAAAACTCTGAGCGTTGGCGTCAGTGGAAAAACCACCAAACGCAATAGTATGTCACTCGCCAATTTGCTTTGGGTTCGACAATTGTTTTGGGATGGTAGATCATCAAGCTTGGAAGAACAAGCCATGGGACCACTTACGCATCCTGATGAAATGGCTCAAAGTCTAGCTGTCTCGTGTCAAAAACTTGAAAAGACTAGGTTATATCCAGCACTATTTTTAGAGGTTTTTCATACAAAAAAGATTACACCCGAACTCATTACAAAATCTATTGCTCAATTTGAAAGAACCCTTATTTCAGCCAATGCCAAATATGATCAATATTTAGCAGGAACAACATCACTTAACTCTCATGAATCCAATGGATTAAAACTATTTTCAAGCTTACCTCAACCTGAAAATGGCGCTCGTGGCGCTGGTTGTGTCCAGTGCCACGGGGGCGCCAAAACCTATATCGAATTATTCCATAATAATGGACTTCTCATTGATGAAAGAGATTTGGGGCGTTTTGAAACTACTCAAAACACCATTGATAAGGCAAGGTTCAGAGTTCCAACTTTGAGGAATATTGCCCTCACAGCACCTTATATGCACGATGGCAGATTTAAAACACTGGAAAGTGTGCTCGATCATTATAACGAACATATCGAGAATGTTCCGAATTTAAGCCCTTTTTTGAAAAATAATACGAACGAAAAGAACGGAAAAAGTCTTGCATTAACGGTTCAGGAAAAACAAGATATTATTGCCTTTTTACATACACTCACCGATTCAAGCTTTATTCAAAATCCCGCTTTCGCGAATCCTCATAAAACACCAAATCCATGAAAAAATCATTATTTATCCTATTTTCAGTACTACTCTCCTACTCTATTTCTGCCCAAAAATTAAGAATTTTCGGAGAAGTACAGCAAGAAATCAACCTCGATGCACAAGCGTTGAGTAAATATCCTTCTTCTAATTTTGAAGTAAAAGACAAAGATCAAAGCAAAACTTATAACGCCGTGGGTGTTTATGAGCTATTCAAAGTCGCTGGCGTTACATTGGGAAATCAATTACGAGGCGAAAGTCTATCAAAATACGTCGTTGCAAAGGCTTCTGATGGCTATGAAGTGGTTTTTGCCTTAACCGAGTTTGACCCTGAGTTTACAGATTCACCTATTTTAATTGCACCCAACGAAGGGACTTTTAGATTGATTGTCCCAAAAGAAAAACGCCGAGCCAGATGGATTCGAGAATTGGCTTCTCTAGAGATAAAATTCGCTAAGTAACAAGAAGTTATTGGTTAATAGTATATCTGTTATTGGATTGAACACATAATCAGATGGATACTATCAAAAGGCACTACTAATTTAGTCTTTCATACTGCTTATACAATTCTCTGCTTTTTTTACTCAAAAAGAAATCGGTACCACAAACGGTACCGATTCTACAAAATCAATCATTAGTTTATAAATTTCTCCAAGGCTACTCGCCAAGCTTCTAATTCTGGTTTGCCTGGTTTTCTTTTTCCAAAAATCAAGGCAATTTGTTGGAAATTTTCATCAAATAATTCCAAACTTGTAACTATGCCATCGTTGGTTGGTTTCTTCACGAGCCAAGCTTCAGCAATATGATCTTCACGCAAATGTAGGTTGAATTGTGGATCCAGTACATTGAACCAAGGTCCCATAGATACCAACTTTTGCACCAAGCCTGTATGAATTTGAATACAGCCTTTGCTCGACACAAAAATCATAATATCTGTATTTGTACTTGATACTTCTTCTAGCACCTGTTTTACTTGCTCCACCGAAACTTTTTGTGCGTATCCTTCAGGTGCATAAGCCAAAGCTTGCTGACGATTTACCCCAAATTTTTGTAATAAAGGAAAAAACTGGTGGGTATCTTCCAATTTTAACCAAGCTTCCTGAAATGCCTCAACATCCAAATCAGGATTAGCTGGCGGAGCCATAAATTCAATTTCAGGAATTACCTCCAACAATTCTGATTGTTCAGTATCTCGAAAATTAGAAACAATGTCTTGGTAGGCCGCTACATTGCTACTTTCTTGCAAAAAGATTTTATGAACAGCATTTCCATTTTCATCAAAAAACTGAAGACTTTTGTTTTGAGACTCAACAGCAAAACCAAATTTCCAATGGCTCATGAACAAACGTAGGTCGATATCTTCGCCTAGTACCAACCCAACGTGGTTGTTGAATGAGACCTTTTCGTATTTTCCTTTGCGTTCGTGCACACAGCTTTCGTTACGAGTCAGCGCCATCACATATCCCAACGAAGGAATTTGTTTCATCAACTCTCTAAAATCCCCACTCAGTCGTACCACACCTTCACCAATTGAGGTGGCTAGCAATTCTGCTTCAGAAACACCCAATTGCTTGGCGGCGTCTCTTATTCTAACTTTAGGATTTTCGTTTTGAAAATTTTGATATATCTCTTTGAGAGAAAGGGTTACACTTGACATATCCTTGCTGTTTTATGATAAATATTTTCTTGAAATGGAATAATAAAGGGATAATCCAATTGGCTATCCTGAAATAATTTTACTTGAATCCCAAAGGTTTCATGAATAGCATCGGGTTGTAAAACCTTTTGTGTGACGCCGTAATCCACGATTTTTCCTTTTTTGAGTAATAGCACCGAATCTGCAAATTGCATCGCCAAGTTCAAATCGTGAAGAATCGCCACTACGCAAAAACCTTTATGCGTTAACTCTTTTACGGTTGTCAATAATTGTTGTTGATGAAATAAATCCAACCCTGTTACAGGCTCGTCCAAAAACAGATATTTGGGTTGCTCTGACCTATAATTTTTATCAAATAGCGATTCGTAGTCGAGCAATTGCGCCATGACTTTTGCCAAATACACACGTTGTTGCTCGCCTCCTGATAATGTATGTACAGTACGATTGGCAAGATGGGCGATACCTGTTTGGTTTAAACAATATTCCACAATAGCTCGATCTTGGGCGTTGGGTCGAGAAGTAAAATGCGGGTACCGACCCATCATTACCAAATCATCCACTTTGAATTCAAATGCTAGGGTATTTTGTTGTACTAATACTGCTCTTATCTGGGCTAGTTCATCCGAGCGATAAGTATTTAGATTACGATGTGCCAATCTAACTTTACCTTCTTGATAAGGCAATTCTTTACTCAATACTTTCAGTAAAGTAGATTTTCCAGCGCCATTAGCACCCATGATTGCCAAGAGTTTTCCACTAGAAAAGTTAAAACTCACCTGACTTAAAAGTTGTCGTTTGTTAATGCTATAATTGATATTTTGAACTTCAATCATGTTATAATGGGTTTGGGCAAACAGGTATCGGCTTTCGGCAGTGGGCTTTTGGAAAAAGCATGTCTTTGGTTATTAAAACATTCTAACACTCTTTGCCTTGTGCCTGTTGCCTAAACAATCTAATTCTGCATGAATAATTATTCCTATGACATACGTTGTAGATATTCTGCTGATTACAAGCGTATTCCAATAACTTATATACTATTAACTAATAACTCAATTTCTCCTATCGACGATTTTTGATAAGTATCGCGATAAAACTTGGCGTTCCAACAATAGCCGTGACGATGCCAATAGGCAACTCAGCTGGCGCAACAATCGTCCTTGCAATCAAATCTGCTAAAGTCAATAAAATAGCGCCCATCAACGCCGATGCTGGCAAAACAATTCGATGGTCGGGTCCCACCAGCATTCGGGTGATATGCGGAATCACTAAACCTACAAACCCGATTGTACCACAAAGCGCTACGGAAATTCCAACACCTAATGTTGTCAATAAAATCAATTGAATTTTCAAACGTTTGGCATTGATTCCTAAATGTTGTGCTTGACCTTCGCCTAAGGCAAAGGCGTTAAGCGATTTCCCCAATCTTGGAATAGCAACCAAAGGCAAAAAACACCCTATTGCGCCTACTTGAAGCGTTTCCCAAGTCGCACCACCCAAACTTCCTAGTCCCCAAAACTGAATACTTCGTAACTGAGCATCGTTTGCCAGATAAGTCAACAAGCCTGTAATAGCTCCACAAAGAGCATTGATGGCGATTCCTGCTAAAAGCATATTGGAAACAGAGGCTTTTCCTTCGACTTTGGATAATTGATACACTCCAAAAGCCGTTAAACAAGCGCCTATAAATGACATAATAGACATCCCAAACAGACCGAGCATTTGCCATTCGCTCAACCAATGAAGTTCTAACACAATCATTGATACCGCAAATAGCGAAGCCCCCGACGAAATACCAATCAGACCCGGGTCGGCTAATGGATTCCGAAAAAGACCTTGAATGGAAGCTCCTGTCATGCCCAATATCGCCCCTATCAAAATCCCCATCAATACCCTAGGCAAGCGAATTACAGTAAGGATTACACTGGCTTGGTCGTCGACAGCACCACTAACAAGTCCTAACTTTTGACCTAAAATATAACAAACATCACGGAATGAAATTGCTACTGCACCCAAGCCTGCTGCCCACAAACTTACAGTGATTAGTACCAATGTCAGACCAAGAAGAATGAGTCCATTTTTGGTAAAAGAGCTAGTTTTGCTTGTCAATAGCGTGTCTACAAACCGTACTTCAGCCGAATTATTCATAGATTTAAAGGTTAATTTTTTTATTCAGTTCCAAAACTGCTAAGCCTACTCTCGGACCAAAACCCGTTAGCATTGCTCCGTCCATGGTGATAAATTGCTTTTTCTTTCCTGCTGTAGTTTGTGCTACTCCAGGAATTTTTAATAATCCTGCTGTGCCATCAATGCTTTCTAAACCAGAATCAAACAATAGAATATAATCTGGATTAGCGGCTACCAGCGCTTCAGGAGTGAGTGGTTTGAAATTCTCAAAATCATTGACAGCATTTTGTGCTCCTGCCAATTCTATCAAACTTTTCACAGAAGTACCATTACCTGCCACCGACAATGCTCCCATACCTCGTGCGTAGATAAACAAAACTTTAGGCGAAGATTTAAGTTTTTTGACTTGCTTCAGTGACACATCAATTTGCTGCTTTAATCGTTGTGCTTCGGCTTTTTTCCCAAAATATGACGCTACTTCATCTATGAGTTTCTTCGTACCATCTACGGTATAGGTTTGAGTAAACATCTGAACTTTTACTCCCGCCGATTTGAATTGCGATTCTACTTCTGGTTTCAAAAAAGAACTTCCTTTTTCATCCTTTGTCCCAATTACAATGGTAGGCTGTAATGCCAAAGTTGCTTCAGCTCCTATGCCTCTGTTGTGTCCTACCTTCGGGAGTTTCTCGATTGAGGCAGGATAATTGGAGGTTACATCTGTGCCAACAATCTGGTTTTGCAAACCTAAGCCAACCAATATCTCTGTAACAGCGCCACTGATAGAGACGATTCTTGGTGTTTTTGATTGTGCGAAAAGAGAAATATTGCAAAGCAATAAATACCCTAAAATGAGTTTTTTCATAACCTTTTTTAAGTGAAAGTTCTTTTACACTTGATATCTTTTCTTCCTTAAACTACTGTGCTTTTTTCACCAATTTATATTCAATATTGGGATAGCCTCTTTCTCCACCATCAGCAGAAGTAAAGTTTAAAAACTTCAATTTATAGACATTTCCTGTGGCATCTTTTACTACATAAAATCTATCTGTTTTTACACCAACTGTTCCTGTAGTGGCTCTCCAATTAGCGCCAATTATCGAACGGTTATTGCTAAACGTTACTGTACTAATATTACTTTCGGCAAAGGCATCATAACTTACGGTACTAGTCAACACCTCTGCGGCTTGCACGCCCGCCAAATGGTTAATAAAGACTTGATCGGAAAAATAATAAGGAATATCTGCGGTTGCTGATAGTGCTGTTTTATACAAAGCTCCTGTCCATTGAATATCCCATTTTTCTTTGGCTGGCTCTACCGAAACAGGACTTGTGCTATCGAAAGAGGTGTACACAAACTGCAATGAAGCATCTTTAGCAATCGTCATAGTTTGATAGCTTGTTTCATTTAGTTTGGCATATTGTAAAGTATATCCTCCTGATGCATTTCTCAATACACGTAGTTTGATCAAGTCTTTCTTGGCAATAGCCCCACCAGTTCCTCTATTCAAAATATATACTTTATTGTCTGCATCAGTTGCCGAAACCGCTGCTATTACCGTTTTAGAAATATCTCCTGTCACATCATCCACCAAGGCAAAATGAGCTGTTTCATAACCGAGTGTCAAGTTTTTACCTACTGTATCGGCAGAGGAAACTTGATTTATATCTGTCTTAGTTGTTGCAATAGCTGTTGCAGCAGTCAGGTTATTAATTTTTACGGAAAAAGTATTTCCTGTATAAAAACCCAAATCCCAAGCAGCACGAGCTACAGCGGTTTGACTATTATTACTAAAGTCTACCCAAACGGAATTGACTGCCGAGGAACCTCCAGTTCCACCATTGAGTTTGAGTGTTGAGCCATCAGACACAATTGCTGTAAATTTCACGGTCAATTCTGCATTAATTCCAACCAAAATTGAGTTGGTCGTTGAAGCAATTTTTACAGCGAGTGACTCTGAGCCACTCAGAAAAATACCTGCTTTTTTAGTTAGTTTAAAAGATGTCTCGCTACTTCCCGCTGGGATTTGTAAAGTAATCTGATTATTACTTGCGGCAGGTTCTGTTGTAAACTCAGTTCCATAAGTAAGCCCTGTTGCCGCCAATTGTAAAGTAACAGAAGTCGCAGATTCTACAGCTCTCGAAAGCTTTACTTTGATCACTGATTCTGTTGTAGCGGCATCAATTCCTTGTTGTGTTGCTTCAAATTGTGCTAGGTTATCGGGTAGAGCAATCTCTGTGTCTTTGCATGACGATACCACCAAAGCACCACCTAAAAGTAATGCTCCTAATAATTGAGAAAAATACTTCATTGTTTTCGTTTAATTTATGAGAATGAGTTACAAAATTTTATTGATGAATCTGATAAGTTATACCTGCAAAATAGGAGCGTCCATAACTCATTGGCACGGGTCCGCTCGTACTATGCGCCGAGCCTGAGGTTGTACCTGTATTATTTAAGCGTGTAACATTCGCTAGATTCTTGACTCCAGCGTTAAGTTGAAAGCCATGCTTTAGTTTTTGGGTTATGGTAAAATCTGCCCAGTGAAAACTTCCTATCTCAGTCAACTTTGCTGTAGCATTCCCTTGTGCATCAGTAGTGGCTTGATAGGCAGGTTGCTTTCCTGTAAACTTATAAAACAAACCCAATGTAGTACCTGAGCCTAGTGTATAGCTCACATTGGTATTTACTTCTGGCGACCATAAAAAACTTTCCATAGCCGTATTCGCCAAGCTCTCGTTACTCAACAGTTGATTGTATCTGCCAATGTATGAAAGCCCCAAGCTGGCACGTAATTTTTGAGTTGCTAACGTTTGTTCAATTGTAAAACCAGTTGTTTTGAATCTGTCGATATTTATCGTTTGCGAAACACTTGGGTTCGTTGGATCAGTCCCATAGCTTATCAAATTTCTGAAATCATTATAAAATCCCGTCAACGTTGATTTATGTTGAAACTTCCCAATATTGCCTATTCGAGTCAGTGAGGCATTGAAGCTGTCTGAGTTTTCTGCTTTCAAATTAGGATTGCCTTTGATTGAATGACTTGCGTCAAAGAAATTAAAATATAGTTCTCTCAAGGCAGGAGCTCTAAATCCTTGTGCATACGCCATACGCCAATCCCAATGTTGACTCAATTTTATCTTCACATTCAATGCAGGTATCAATGGAGGAGCAGCATATACCGAATTTTTGATTATTCGAAATCCAGGACGAATCAACACAACTGAGTCAAGATTAATTTCTGGCGCTACAAATAGTGCATAGTCATTGATACTAGGCGAACCCTCAATTCTGGCTCCGCTAGCTCGGTCTGCATTGATTTCAAAACCAGCTTGTAAATTCAACAACTTCGACCATCTATAATATGCGGTAGCTCGCATCATAGCGTTATTAAATTTTGAAATATCTTGTTCTCCTGCACCAAGCGAAAGCGTTCTTTTACCCGTATTCAAATCCAAAATTGAGGTTTGTGTTTTGCGCTGATAGTCGGTATAGGCTGCTAAGAAATTTACCGTCAGTTTTTCATTTGCGTGCCAATTTCCTTGAAATTGGTGCATTAGTCTTGATGTTAAAAAGCGCTGGTCTCGTGCTTGATTCGTGTTGATGTTAACTGTTCCAAGATTGACAATATCTTCATCTAGACCATCTAATCGATAATAGAATTCAGCATTTTTCAATCGATAGCCCAACTTGGCATTCGCTAGCATTTGTGTTTTAGGCAACCATTCTTTATTTCTTCCTGTTGAACTACCTTGCCAGCCACCAAAACTTTGGTTGGTCAAACCTGCCGAAAAGGATAGAGCCTTATGTTGCCACGTTCCAGTAATACTTTGTAGATGTACGCCATTCCAAACATCTCCCACATTTTTACTAAAACCGTATTCATTTGCCACCGTTTCTTCTTGAACTTTAGCTGACAGACTCCAATGATTCGTATTTCCTTTTTTCGTAATAATATTGATTACCCCTGCCAAGGCGTCTGTTCCATAGTTGACCGACATAGGACCTTCCACTATCTCGATTCTTTCGATGCTGTTAATATCTATCTGATTCAAGCTTTCTCGTGTATCTCCACGGTCAAGCATCGGAACTCCGTCTAATAATATCTTGACATTTCTACCCGACATACCCATCAACTGAATATCCGTTGTACCTAAAGCCATATCATTCGAAAACCTGAAACCTATTTCATTATTCAAAACTCCCATCACATTGGTAGCTGCCCGCTGTTCTATTCTTGCTCTATCGATAACTCTTACTTGATAAACAGAATTACGGAGCGTTTGACCATGTGACTGTCCCGTTACAACTACTTCGTCAAGGTTCTTTACCGAAGGTTTTAAGGACACTTGGATTTTTGTAGGCTTCTCCCAATCGAGTGCATTCTCGACAGTTTCATACCCAACTGAGCTAATTTTAACGTGTTCCGTCTGCTTTTGAGTAACCTTTAAACTAAAACTTCCGTCTGATTTACTCACAGTTCCTTTGCCAGATTTTAGCAATAGGATAGTAGCACCTTCTATTGGGAATCCCTCCGTATTGGTAATTTTTCCTTCTACTATTATTTCTTGGGCAAATACTTGCCAGCTTGCTGCCAAACATAGCAACAATAACACAACACACTTATATCTCATGGATTTGACGCTAATTCAAATAAGTAATATTCTTAAATACTTTTATTATTTTTATTTAGACTCAATATAAATAACTATACAAAGGTATGTAAAAAAGAATTGAATTGTCAAGTATTATTTAGAATCATTTTAAATAATTTTCAAAATAGTCTTTATCATCTAGAAAATGGCCGTCTCATCTAATGGTCAAAATGACCATTAGATAGAAATGGTTTTTTGACAGATTTCTACGATTCTTCTAAAAGAAGAGACACTCGTCTAATGGTCAAAATGACCAATAGATAGAAATGGTTTTTTGACAGATTTCTACGATTCTTCTAAAAGAAGAGACACTCATCTAATGGTCAAAATGACCATTAGATAGAAATAGTTTTTTGACAGATTTCTACGATTCTTCTAAAAGAAGAGACACTCGTCTAATGGTCAAAATGACCAATAGATAGAAATGGTTTTTTGACAGATTTCTGCAATTCACACAAAAGGAGAGAAGCTCATCTAATGGTCAAAATGACCATTAGATAGAAATAGTTTTTTGACAGATTTCTACGATTCTTCTAAAAGAAGAGACACTCATCTAATGGTCAAAATGACCATTAGATAGAAATAGTTTTTTGATAGATTTCTGCAATTCGCACAAAAGAAGAGAAGCTTATCTAATGGTCAAAATGACCATTAGATAAGTAAAAATTTTCTTCATTATTTTGCATAAAAAATCATGCAAAATAACTATATTTGTATATAATTACATGCAAAAGAAATGATACAAGACCAACTGCTTAGATTTATCAGAAGGCGTAATGCCTTGTCGATTGCTACGCTTGAACGTGAAGCAAATTTACCTAAAGATACTATAGCAAAAGCACTTAAAGGTGAAAGAAAACTAAGTGATAAACACGTAGAATCTTTATTGCCAGTTTTGACAGCTTATGGCTACTCACCAGAGTTATTCGAGAAAGCCAGAGTTGTATCCGTTATCAATCACAAAGGTGGAGTAGGCAAAACTACAACTACTGGTTATTTGGGTGAAGCCATTGCTAAAAAAGGCTTTAAGGTATTACTTATCGACCTTGACCCACAAGGCAATTTGAGTCAGATTTTTGACGTTGATATCCAAGACGAAAAACAGGTGTACACTAGCTTGGTAAAACTTCAAGACCTACCAAGTTATCAGGTGGCAGACAACCTTTATATTTGTCCATCAGATATTGAGTTGTCCAAAGCTGAAACCGAGTTAATCAATAAAGTAGGAGGAGAGCAACGTCTTAAAATTCTCATTTCGAGGCTGAGTGAAAACTACGATTTCATTTTGATTGACTGCCCTCCGTCATTGAATATCCTTACGATGAGTGCCATGCAGGCATCTAATAGTTGCTTGATTACCTTGCTTCCTGAAATGTCAGCCTTGAAAGGATTGAATACTCTTTTGGAACGTGTTTCAGAAGCTAGACAAATCTTTAACCCTTCTTTGCAGGTGGATGGAATTGTATTTACCATGGTTCGAAACAATACCGTTCACAATGGAATCAAAGATTTAGTTCGTGAAGAATTTAATCATGTTCGTATTTTTAGTAATGAAATTCGACACTTGATTGCTTTTCAAAAAGCCCAAATTGAGCAAATTCCTATCAGGATGTACGACAAAGATTCGGAAGCTGCAAAATGTTATGATACCTTCTGTGCCGAATATTTAACCCTATTCTAATTATGGCAAAAGATTTTAAAAGCACCTTGAAATCTAAAGCAAGGGAAGCTATTACCAACTCTTTTAGTTATGTCGAAAAAATCAAAACCAATATCACAATTCTCGACGAACTAAGAGACTTTATTCCACCTCTATTACCTCAGGAATATGAACAATTACGTTCAAACCTACTAAAGGATGGTTGCAAAGACCCTCTTTTAGTATGGGAAACAACTAAAGAAATCATTGGAACAGGGTCGGCAGAAGAAGCCGCTTATGTGTTGGTAGATGGGCACAACCGTTACAACATTTGTAGCGAGTTGGGGATTAATTTCAATGTTCAGTTGGTGCCTTTCGACTCTATTAAAGAAGCCAAGGAATACATGATTGACCTTCAATTGGGTCGTCGTAATTTGAATCCTCAACAAGCTTCTTACCTTCGAGGACTCCGTTATCAAACCGAAAAAATTAATGTTGGTTTGAACTTCAAAAAGGAACTATCTAATGGTCAAAATGACCAATTGATAGCTGATAGTTCCCAAGAGAGTTCTACAGCTAAAAAGCTTGCGGAAGAATATAATGTTTCAGAAAAAACCATTCGTCGTGATGCTGAGTTTGCTGCTGGTCTCGAAAAGTTTAGTACTCAATTAAGAAATGAAGTTCTTTCTGGAAAAGCAAAAATTGAAAAAGCTAAGGTTCAAAAACTATCCAAGCAAGTAGTCGAACAACCAATTGAAGATCTTTCTCAATTCGAAGCAATTGTATCTCAAAACCAAGCACCGAGTTCGATCGTAGCCATAGAAGAACCTGCTATTGAGACTTTGTATGAAGATGTTTTGGAAAAAATAAGAATTGCTTTCGCCTCTAGAAGCAAGATAGATTTGGACGAAGCTCAAAAATCTTTCAATAATTTTAAGAAAGTATTCTAAAAATGAAGGTCTATCAAATGGTCATTTTGACCATTTGATAGACCTTCAAACTTTAAAAAAAGGTATTTGCGTTAAGTCCGTTTGCTAAAGCTTTTGCTTGAAAATCTTCTCTTATTTTAGCAAATTTTGTTGGATATAATTTCTCCACTTTCTCGAACATATATCCTTGAAAAATTCCCCCTTTATCAAAGTTCACCAAAAACTCTTGCACATTATCCAACTCAGGATACAACTGATAATTTGCTTGGGCAAGCTCAGCTAAGATATTCGGATTTTCAGTTACATTATCATTTTTAAGCTGTAACATCAATTGCGCAATCAAAGCTTGCTCATCCTGAACCAAGGTTTGTACGAGCCCCAATCGCTCTTGAAAATAGTCTTTTTGCAAATCAACTTTCAATCTCTCCAATTCACTTTGTAGTTGATTCGCTTTTTGAATCTCCATAGGAGAGGGACCTTGGGGTTTGACTTTTATCTCTTTTGTCACCACTTCATTTCCCCAATCAGCGTCTTTGATACGATTAAAGATATAGCCGCCGACACTTTTTATTTTTTCCCCCTTATCTATTTTTGTAATCACATAATCAATCGAACGCTTTACTTGCTCTTCAGAATAACCATCTAACCACTTTTTGAGGGTATTTTTAGCAATTCTGAAGCGTCTGACGTTTTCGTATAGCTGGTCTAATGTACTGGTACGTTCTTCTGCTTGAATGAGAGTGGACTCAATTACTTCGCTAGGAGTGATTTCTTCAATAAAATCCTGTGTTCTTGAAGCTACTACAATACTACCATTCGTTGATTTGATGACTTGTCTGGTAAGCTTTTTCGAAATCTGCTCTAATTGCTTTGGGGCTTTCTTTTCTTCTAAATGAAATATAACGGCATCCACAGCACGACCAACTTTTTCTTCTTCCAATTGCGTTACAACCAAGTCAGTGTATTTCTCAAAATCATTGATCGTCTTCTGTAAAATCTTCTGTTTGAAATTTCCATACATCGGATATTCATTATCTTGAATCGCCAAAATTTCTCGCAAACGTGCTACCGAATATCGTGCTCGACGGTTTCCTAAATTAAACTGATGCTTCAATATTAGGTACATCTTTACCGATGTCGGACTTTGCACATTTGCAATATTCCGAATATCGATGGTTAGGTACTCTCTCTGGAGCTCCAACAAATAGGGTTTCAGTTTGGGATTAAACTTTAGGCGAATACGATTTTTTTCACTTTTCTTGACAGGTTCACTTGTTTCATCAATTAGGTGAATAGTCGTCTTATAGATCTCGCCATCTTCTTTTTTTTCATAGATGACAAAGCGTTTATTAAAAAGACGCTCTGCCGCATCACGAATAGCCTCGTAGTATCGACCATCATCACTCAAAGAATATAATTTGATAATGTCTTGTGTACGGATTTCGTATTCCGCAAAATCATCGTCGTCGGGCAATACCATCGTGAGCATGGCCATAAATACACGAAACTCATGGATGTCCATTTTAGAGGTAGCTTCCACAAGTCCTGCTTTACCACCTTGCATTCGGATGATATATCGGTCTTGATAATCTTGCTTTTTACGTAAAGCTGGTGTTCGTTTCTTTGTCATTAATCAGTTCAGAGTTTAATCAACAACACATTGATATTTCAGTATCTTCTATAGAATTCCAAAAAGTGCTTATGGCCATTAATAATGAGCACTTTCTATAACAAATATACAAAGAATTAACTATAACTATAACTATAACTCCGTCGAGTTATAGTTATAGTTACTCGTGAAAATGGTTATAGTTATCCGTGATTTTGGTTATGGTTAATCGTGATTATAGTTATAGTTACTCGTGAAAATGGTTATAGTTGTCGTGATTTTGGTTATAGTTGCATCTGCAATAAACTGTAAATCAAATAGTTACAAAGCCTTTAAACATAAAAAAGAATAAAAAAGAATAAAAACAACAAAAGAAGATGTTGCTGTTTTTTTAAAAGTTTTTGTTTATTTTTTTTAATCGACTCTAAAAAAAATAGTCCTTCTTTGATTTCTTAAATGAATAAAAAAATAGTGTGAATATGAAAGGTAGCTAGTTCGATTTTGTTAAATAAAAAAGGCATTCCGTGAAAATGGTTATATTAAATCGTGATTTTGGTTATATATAAAAAGTGCTTTAATTTTAAAATAACGAAGATTTTAAGCCTAATTTCGTGAAATCGGTTATATAAAAATGATAAAAATAGCCCAATTTTTCGGATTATTCCAGAAAAATTGGGCTATAATATGAATGATTAATAGTGGATTGGGGACTGTTGATTGCGGAAATATAGAAAAACACCGCCTTTTTTATAAAGTTGATGATACTTCCGCAATCCAACAGCCGCTATCCTAAAGGGATGATGCTTCAAAACATTGGTAGAGTATCTACTATTTGTATTGAATTTTCTGGATAGGAGAGAAGATCATATCCTCGACACCAGCAATCTTTAAGCCCACACGTGCGTACACATAATTTTGATCTGGATTGATGGTTGGAACGTTAACAGACATTTTGATACCTGTTAGATTAGTCACATTAGCACCAGATAGGTTTGTGGCTGCGATATTTGTGCTACCAGCCACGAACTGCGTCTTGTTGATATAAAGACTCACACGCTCAATACTTTTGGCGTTAGCGTCCGTTATAACCTTACTGAGATCGAAGGTAGTTGAGACTACTCCAGCTTCATTGGCGAATTTGGCATTCTTAATCAAGTAATATGGAGTTACTTCTATGTCGATGTTTTGATTATCCTTCAAATCAACATACAAAGTATCAGAAGAACTACCTTGTTGTGCTTTGGTCATGAACGGTCCTTGACCTTTAGGAATAATCAATTTGTATTTTCCTGCAAACAATAAAGAAGAAAACGTACCTTCTTGCGAAACGGTTACATCGATAGGCGCTAATTTTCCCCAACCTGGCTCCCAAAGCTGCATACCTACTTGGCTGTATTCGAGATTTAAAGGCTCGCCTCCATACACGATGCGACCTTTGAGTGTAATTGATGGTGCTACATAGTTATCCTTTGAACAGGCAACCAAAAGTAGTCCGGCAAGCACAACGAAGTATTTTAAAATTTTCATATTGAATTAAATTGAATGTCTATTGATTTGGGTTTCTCACAATTTTAGGGTTGTTACTGATGATATCGTCACCAATTCTTGAATAGTAATTACCCATCAAGAAACGGTCAGCACCAGTTACACGTGTCAATTTCACCACCTTGAAAATCCATTTGTCATGGTTGGCTGTATTTGGCGCATAGATACGATACGGCCAAAGTGAGTACGGCTGAGTATTACGTTTGGTCGCTTTATCAAGTTCAGAATTTAACTCAGTAGGAGAGATGCTATTCCCATCTTGAATTAGGTGAGCAATTCTCCAGCGTTTCATATCGTAAAGCGTATGACCTTCAAATGCTAACTCCACACGACGTTCGTGAGCAATACGGTCGAAGTTGATATCGTTGGCTGTAAGCGCTTTGGTTAAACCAGCACGAGCACGAAGCGAGTTCATGTATTGAGCAGACAAGTCTTTTTGACCTAACTCGAATGCTGCTTCTGCTGCATTGAGCAATACCTCTCCAAAACGATAGCGAACAAACCACATTTCAGATTGCACCCCACGCTGACCCGAACCGACTGCTGGGTCAAGGTATTTTCTTAAATAAAAACCTGTTTGAGCAGTAAATTCAAAGCCATCGATTGGTCCGTCAAATCCTACTACTTGTTCTGCTAGCGTTTTACCCGGTAATACTTTTTGTGCACCACGGTCTGTACCACTGATAATAGAACCATCTGCCAATTGATAACCAGCCCAAATATCTACTGCTCTACCCTTAAATTTACTTCCAGGAAGAATAACAGTACCAGCCAAACGAGCATCACGGTCAGCAAAAATGTCGCTAATACCCGAATAATACACAGGAGTACCGTCGCTGTTGGTTGTTGGAAGTGGCGCATAAGTATTGTCCAACTTTTCAAATGCTTGAACAAAGTTCAAAGAAGGGTTAATACGTCCGCCTTCTTCTTCCTCAGCTCCATAACGTGGTTGGTTTACAACAGTGAAATTGTGAGTTTTACCAGATTGTAGTTTAAAATCTTCTACAAAAATCACCTCAGGGTTATTTGCTTTATCATAGAAAATAGAAGCAAAGTTTTCAGATAAATCTGGTTTTTTGTTGTACAAACTATAAGCACCAGCTTTTCCAGAAATCAAATCTTGAGCATAACCTAGGGCTTTGTTGTAATAACCAGTAGCCAAACTACTTGGAATCCCAACTTCACCACCTGAGAGTGTCACAACAGGTGTATTTGTTCCATAGCGAGCGATAGATGCTGCATAAAGGGCAGCACGAGAAGCCATGGCTAATACGGCACCTTTGGTTGCTCTTGATTTTTCCGAAGTACTTGATGGAAGTTTATCTTTGATATCATCGGATTCTTTCAAGATAAAATCATACACTTCCGATTCTTTAGCACGAGGATTACGCAAATACGTTGGGTCGCCACTAAAGTCATAAGTAAGAGGTTCAAGAATTAACGGCACACCGCCCATTCTTTTTACCAATTCAAAATAATACGAAGCTCTCAAGAATCTAGCTTCTGCCAAAAAGCGGTCTTTTGTGGCAGCGTCAAGGGCAGTTGCATTATTACATTTTTGGATAAAAAGGTTTAAGTCACGGATGTAACCGTAATCCCATGCTCCCCAAGCACCGTAGTCCCAACCTGTGTTTTGGAAGTTTCCATACTGTCCTGCTTCAGACCAAAATGCTTCGTTGAAGTCAGAGATAGCTGTCCAGTTTTTTACAGTACCAAGGTCAACATATCTGTTATATAAATCGCCTAAAACAGACAGCGCTTGGTCTGGACTAGACCATACTTGTTGTTCTGTTAAAATATTGGTTGGTTTTCTGTCAAGGAAGGCATCATCATTACACGACCAACAAATTCCAAGACTTGCCAAAAGAATACTATATATCGTTTTTTTCATTTTCGGATTCAAAATTAATTAGATAGAAAGGTTAAGACCGATGTTAACAAACTTGCTTTGAGGATATTGCAAACCATTGTCGTCAGCAATTTCTGGGTCAACACCATACTCCTTCAGATTGTCGAAAGAGAACATATTGTATGCGTTGATATACACACGTGCTCTTTGAACTTTGATTTTATCTAAGATTGATTTTGGTAACTGATAGCCTAATTCTAGGGTACGAGCACGTAAGTAAGTTACGTTTTGTAACCAGAAGGTAGAGTTACGGTTGTAATTGCTATGTCCACCGTTGTTGTATCTGAATGCAGGGAAGCGACCTGGAATCCATTCGCTGTTGATATTGAATGGATCAGCACGATGCCATCTGTCTGTCAAAAGTGAATTGAGTGCTCCCTCGTTTTGGTATGCCCATCTTTGTTCCCAGTTTTGGTTCCAAGAGTACATGCTACCACCAGAGAAGTCAGCTGTTAGAGAGAAGCCTTTCCAACCTACTGATACGTTAAAGCCAAAGTTTATCGTTGGCTGACCTGTAGTGGTGTAACCAATTGGGCGAACATCGTATTGGTCGATTTTACCATCACCGTTGATGTCTTTGTAAATCAAATCACCAGGAAGTAGCGTACGGTTTCCTTGACCATCGATGTTTACAGGATAAGCATTGATTTCCTCCATAGTTTTGAACTGACCAGTGGTTTCGTAGCCCCAGAAAATCCCTGTGTAACGATTCTCGATTGAGTTACGGTAGTTATCCCAAGAGTTGTTGAAAATTGGTTTGTACGTTTCAACCGTTTTGCTACGAGCGTAAGAAAGGTTTCCACCGATACTGTAGCTAAAATCTCCTTTTTTGTTATTGTATTGAAGAGCAATTTCACCACCTGATTGGGCGTCGCTATTTACGTTTTCGTCTGGAAGGCTATAACCTAGTTCGCTTGGTACTAAGATGTCATATTTGCGACCTCTCAACCCAGTTCTTAAACGATGGAAATAATCTACGCTACCTGTCAATTTTGTGCCTAGCAAAGAAAAGTCTGCACCGATGTCGGTAACCTTACTTTTAAACCAAGAGATGTTTGTGATTGGTTGACCCTTGTCACGGCTAGTAACTACTGGCGTACCGCTCAAAATAACAGTTCCTGCGTTGTAGTTATAACCAGTTAAGTAGTCATAAGCACCAATACCAATGTTATCATCACCCAATACCCCGTAAGAAGCTCTTAACTTTAAATCATCCAAAATGCTTTTTGAACCTAGAATATTTTTCATAAAAGGCTCATCTGTAATTCTCCAACCAATTGAAGCAGAAGGGAATACACCTACACGTTTGTCTGGAGTAAATTTCCAAGAGGCATCACGACGAGCAGAAACTTCAACATAATATTTGTTAGCAAAGTTGTAGTTGAAACGACCGATATAACCAATTCTAGCTTCCTCGTTGTCTGTATCGTTGTAGGTATCCATTGTTGTGAAATACACTAGTGGCAACACGTTTGTTTTTGGCACCGAGTGAACCCACTGGTCTTGGTATCTTTGTTCCTGACGTTCTGTTACAAATACTCCTCCTACGTTATGTTTTCCGAAAGTATTATTATAACTTAATTGACCTTGATAGATATTACGCATTACTTTGCGAGTACCTCTTTCACGCCAAGGGTTGGTACTACCACCAGTTACTTTATAGCTATTGTCTGTTGGGTTATAGGTATACGCTTGATACGTATATTCATGTCCATTCATAACACGGTCAGCAATGTAGTAAGAATACATACCTCTGGCTGTCAAACCTTTCACGCCCGGAATTTGGTATTCTCCTGTAAAATTGGCTTGCATTACACGCCAGTCTTCACGCCAGTATCCTCCTAGTTTTTTGTTGTTATAAGCCCAGTTTGTTTCATTGTGCTTAATATCGTTCAAATACTCTGGATTGTCATTTGCATAAGGACGTTCGAAAGGACGGTTTCTCAAAATGGCAAATCTTGGTAACCAGTAATCATCTGCCCCAGGGATACCCGGTTGGTCACGTGTTTCGATACGACCATTGATTTGTACGCCCACTTTCAAACGATTTGAGATTTGAGCATCTACGTTACTTTGGATATTACTTCTTTGGAAAGTAAACTCACGACCTAATACCGAACTTTGAGCTAAACGTGTAGCAGATAAGTAATAAGTAATTTTGTCTGAACCACCAGTTGCACTGATATTCAATGAATTAAGTGGAGCATTTCCTTGAATGATAAAGTCTTTCCAGTTGAAAGTTTGGTAACCATATTCTGTTCCAACCTTATATTTTTCAAGTTCAGTTTTTGTCATAGCTGTTGTAAAAAATTGGTTTACATCAGCATCTACCTTTCCTAACCACCACTGATAAGAGTCATTTACAACACTTGGGAATCGCGACCAGTTTTGCCATCCAGTGTAGGTATCTACATTAATGGTATTTTTAGAACCAGCTTTTCCTCTTTTGGTAGTTACAACAACAACCCCGTTGGCAGCACGAACCCCATAGATAGCCGCAGAAGCATCTTTCAACACAGAGATACTTTCAATGTCGTTAGGAGCAATGTTGTTAAACTGACCAGCATCTTGTTGAATACCATCGATTACGTAAAGTGGATCACCCATGTTACGAATTTGGATATTGGCACTCGCACCTGGACGACCATCAGCCATACGGAAAGTTACCCCTGGGATTTTACCTGCCAAACCCGCACTTACGGTTGATCCCCCGTGTACTTTTTCAATATCTTTTGAAGTTATTACCGAGATAGCACCTGTCAACGATTCTTTCTTTTGAGTACCGTAACCAACTACTACAACTTCATCGAGACTTTTTACATCTGCTAAAAGTTTTACCTCGAGAAACGTACGATTGTTGATAGCTACTTCTTGACTAACGAAGCCAATAGAAGAAAAAATCAAGGTCACATTTTGATTACTTACGTTGATAGTAAACTCCCCTGAAGCATTGGTACTTGCTCCTTTGTTGGGTGTTCCTTTCACAAGAATGTTTACTCCAGCGATTGGTTCGCCTTTTTCATCAACAACCTTACCTTTTACCGTCTGATCGGCGATAAGGCTACTGACATTACTTGAATTACTGGTTAAAAATCCCGCAGTTGTCTTTGCTGTAACATCCTTGACGCCAATCAAGTTGAGCAGCAAACAGGCCACGGGGATTTGTACCACAGATTTTTTCATCCATGGTGATAGTAATAGTCTAGATTGATTCATAAATTTGAAAGATTTGTTCGTATTGTTTTAGTTTTCGAGCAATAAAAATCCACAACTGACGCCAATCAGTTGAGTATGAACAAACGACCAGTCAGGGATGGGACAAGCATCCTTGACTTTTTTTTGAGATTGAAATACACGTTATCTTATCATTGTTTTTTCATGTAGTCGAGAGAAATTCTTGCTTTGATTAGGGGAGATATTGATGCAATAGTGAACTTCTCTCGACTTAGTAGGTTTATACTCTATAACCTCAGAGTTTAAGGGTTGCTTAGTACTAGTGCTGAATGATGAGTTGTGACTTATAGCGTAAATTTTTAATTATCAATATTTTACACTCAAAATCAATCAACAATTATTCGACACTATTACTTATCTTATCTTCATTTAAAGGTAATATTCTTTAGCATTATACTGTACACTATCTTTTCTTGGCATATTCGGAAGGACGAATTCCAAATTGTTTTAAAAAGCTTCTACCAAATTGCGCTTGCGAATTAAAACCCGTCATGCTTGCGATAGTTTGTATTTTATAATCACTTTGAACTAATAGCTCTGCTGCTTTTTTGAGCCTTGTAACAATAATCAATTCGTTGGGAGAAAGATTTGCTACAGCCTTAATTTTTCTATAAAGCGTTGGACGACTCATATTCATGGTTTCGGCCAGTAAGTCCACATCTAGCTGATTATTGTCTATATTTTGGAAAATAATTTCTGTAATTTTTTCTAAAAATGCCTCATCTGATTTACTATGTGCTATATTTTTGAGGTGCACTAGCGGCGAATTAGCAAAGTAATCTTTAACCTTAGACCTGTTAATCAATAAGTTAGAAATTTGCATTAGTAAATAATCTAAAGAAAATGGCTTTTCGATATAAGCATCTGCACCAAGTTCAAGTCCTACAATTTTGGCTTGAAGTGTATTTTTAGCGGTTAACAAAATCACTGGGATGTGTGAATATTGTTGGTTACTTTTCAGATGTTTACAAAGTTCAAAACCATCCATAACGGGCATCATGACATCCGATAGTACTAGCTGAACAGACTCAGACTCTAGGAGTTCTAATGCTACTTGTCCGTTGTTGGCTCGTAATATATGATAATCTTCTTCAAGTTTTTCGCCAATAAACTGGGCAATTTCATAGTTGTCTTCAACCAAAAGTATGGTTGGGCGCTCATCCTGAGCAATTTTCTGAGCAACATTTTCGGAATATGGCGAAACAACTTCTTTCCTAATATCAAATTCATAAGCATGATGAATGGGTAATTCTAGCAGAAAAATGTTCATGTTTCTCGAATCTACCACCTTCAATGTTCCTTCGTGTAGTTCTGCTAAAGAACGAGCCAATGCCAAACCAATCCCTGTTCCTCTTTGATTTTTTACATTATTCATTCGATAAAATGGCTCAAAAATGCGCTGACGATAATCCTCTGGAATGAGCACACCATCGTTTTGAACCTCAATCGAAAAATGAGTTTCATCTATAGAGTATAATTTTATAATTGCCTTATGTTCAGCGTATTTTACAGCATTGTCAATAAGGTTACTGATGATTTTTTGAAATGCCTCACGGTCGACAGACGCCCAAAAATCTTCATTGGGTAGTTGTAGCTCAAAGCTTATTTGTTTGAATGTTGCCATGGGATAAAACTCCTCAAAGCGTTCTTGTAAAAACTGACTGATATTCATTTTTACAAAATTCAAACTAAAACCGTTGGCCTCTGTTTTACGAAAATCCAAGAGTTGATTTGTTAATTCTAACAATCTATCTGTATTTTTCTCAATCACTTGCAAGCCTGACGACAACGCATTATTCTCAACATTTTTTTTCATTAAATCTTCCAGTGGCGCCTTAATAAGCGTCAATGGTGTACGGATTTCATGAGTAACATTGGTGAAAAACTCAATTTTGGCGGCATAAATTTCCTTTTCCTTTTCAATTTCAAGCATATCAATTTTACGCTGATTTTGCTGATTGATATACTCATGGTACATTTGAATACCAAAGTAAATAGCCAACAAAATTACAATACTGTAAAGTATATACGCAATTCCGCTTGCCCAAAAAGGAGGGCTAACCTCAATTTCGAGCACGGCCATCTCTTCACTCCAGATGCCACTACCATTCGAAGCTTTCACCTTAAACGTGTAGGAGCCAGGGGCAAGTTTGGTAAAATATACCTTTCGGTTAGTTTTTAATAAATTCCAGCCTTTGTCCAAGCCATCGAGCATATACATATACTCGGTGGTTTGTGGTGAGGTATAGCTTAGGGCGGCAAAGTCTAAACTAAAGGTGGATTGTGTATGGTCTAAATTTATGCTTTTGGTAAACGAAATCGAGCGCTCGAGCGGAGAGTTTTCTTCTCCAATCTCTAACTCTTGATTGTCTACTTGAATACCCGTCAGGTATACTGGGGGTACAAAAGCATTTTGCATAAAAGTATCAGGTGTAAAACTATTTAGACCCTTTACACTTCCAAAGTACATTCGTCCTTCATCGTCTTTGAAGGCGGAGCTATAGTTAAACTGGTCGCTCAAAATTCCATTTGATTTGGTATAAGTTGCGAGCTTATTGCGTTCAAAATCATACGCACACAAGCCTTTAGAGGTACTTATCCAAAGTTTATGATGTTGATCTTCCAATATTTTGTAAAAAACATCACTCGGAAAACCATCTTTTGTTCCAAATCTTCTGAATTTTCCTGTTTTTCTATCCAGTAAATTCAGCCCGTTTTCGGTTGTAACCCACATACGATTGGCATGGTCGATAAAAATGCCATTGATAGCATTACAACTGATAGAGGTAATATCTTTTTCGCTTGAACGAAAATTAACTACACGATTGTGTTTAAAATCTATACAACGTAGACCCTCTCGAGTTGTACCTGCCCAAATATTTCCTTCTTGGTCCTCTGTGACAGTAATAAAATGCCCATAGGTAGTTCGGTCACAAAGAGGCGTAAAGTCTTGTGTTTTTTCGTGAAAACGAAACAGCCCGTTGGAGGTTGCTACCAAAATCATATTTGACTTTGTTCGGTAGAGTGTTTCCACAAAATTGCTTTTCAAGCTTCTAGGTCCATTTCCTGCTACAAAATGCTTTACCACTTTTCCAGAAGGAATATCTAGAATATCTAAGCCAGACTCAAAGGCACCTACCCATAGCTTATCACCAACAGTCATTAGCCCATGAATATTGGAATGTGAAAGATTATTGGGCTTTCCGTCAGGTTTGAAATGGGTAAACTGACGCGTTTTGAGGTTGAGTTTATTCAATCCATTGTCTTCAGTTCCGATCCATAAATTCCCAAATTTGTCTTCACAAATTTCTCTTACGGCATTGCCCGTAATACTATTATTGGCTCCTTGGTTAAAATATTTATCAAATGCTACGTGTTGTGTAGGCAAATAATTGATACCTCCAAAGTATGTTCCAATCCAAATCCCACCTTCACGGTCTTTTGAAAGTGTGTACAGCGCATTGTCTGAGATGGAGTAAGGATTACTATATTCGTGTTTTAGATTGATATATTTTCGAGATTGTAAATAATAAATATACAATCCAGACTCTGTGGCAATCCAATATTCATCTTCGGTGCGATGCATAAAATCGCGTACATAGATGGCAGTTTTATTGGAATTGTAAGTCAATATATCTTCATAAGTCCTCGTCTTGGTATTAAACAATTTTACTCCTTGACTTGAGGTACCAATCAAAATCGCATTTTGCTTGGTATCATAAATTTTGTCTATCCAATGAGAAATTGCAGGAGCAGATTTCTCAAACATATTATACTTTTTCAACGATTTGCTGAACGTGTTATATTCCCACAAATTGCCATCTGTGGTCGCTAACCAAATCTGTTGTTTATTGAGGATAAAAGAAGTAATATCTATTCGTTCTTTTCCTGTATCTAATTTTTCTGTCTTTTGTGTTTTAGGATTATAAATCTGTAAGTTGTAATCCTTAATAAACCAGACATTTCCTTCGTCATCTGTTTTGATAGTGCGAATAAAATGCTCTTTGGTGTCTGGTAATAAACTAAATTGTTCTGTAATGGTATTGTACTGATAAATTCCTGCGTAAGTTCCTACCCAAATAGTTTGTTCGTCTCCCTCACAAACTGAAAAAACAGTATTGTTTCCTAAACTTTTGGGGTTGTTCTCTATTTTCCTGTAAACCTTAAAAGAGTATCCATCAAAACGATTGAGTCCGTCTTTGGTACCAAACCACAAAAAGCCTTTACTGTCCTGCATACTACACATTACGGAGTTGTAAGAAAGATTATCTTCTACTTCATAATGACGAAAGCTGAAAGACTGAGCCAGCAACTGTTGGCACCATAAAACAAATAATACTATTGTAAGATTAAGTTTCAATTTACTGTGTTTTTTGTCTTGTAAAGATAAATTTAATTCCTAGATGCATAAAACTGTAAATATACTTAATTTAGGTGTAGAGGCTATTTTGAGAAGATTTGAATAAAATTTGAACAAAAATGAACAATTTAAAATCCCAAATTTATTGTCATTTTGCTCAAACTTCGTGGCTATTTGTCAGCAGATCAAATAGCCACAAAGTCTGTTTTTTATTTATGGAGTTTTCCCTCAAGCATTTTGATAAAATATCCACCTACTACCGAGCGAGCTTGGAAACCAACTTGCTTGGCATTTGTAGTTTCATGCCAGTCAGATAATGGAACTCTTGAGGTTGTTTCGTTAGCAAATTTCCAAATTGGGTGAATCAATGCTTGGAAATCTTGTTGCGAATCAGCCATCGTTGCTGTCCACATAATCCAGTCAGACTTGGTATATGTTTTTCTAGAATCTAAAGGCAAACCGTATTTTTCTTGTTTGTTCAAGTAATACTTAATTTCTTTTTGCATTACTGATTTTGGAAATACATTTAAGCCCAAAAGCTCATCCCAAACCAAGTTGTATTTTTGAGACCAAGTACCTTTTTTGTCGAAAGTCAAAGCATAGTGATCTCCATCTTCGGCCATTGTCTGCCATTTGCTTGCCATTTCTTTTGCAATAGCTTGATATTTAGAAGCAGTAGCTTTGTCGCCAATCATTTCTGCCATTTTTGCATAAGATGCAATGCCCATAATAGCTTTAGCTGACAAGTTGATATTACGAGCCAAGTGACCAGCAAAGTCGTCTGTACATAATTGGTTAGCTGGGTCAAAACCGTATTCTTCCAAGTATTTTACCCATGTCGATAATGTTGACCAGTGTTTTTTGGCGTAATCACCATTTCCATCTACAATACAAGTTGCGGCAGCTAAGGTAATCATGTTTCCACATTCTTCAACTGGCATATCTTCTCCATAAGTTTGACCATTAGCCAATGGATAAGTACCTACATCGTGTGCTGCGAAAGGTTTTGCCCATTTTCCAGATTCAGAGTATTCGAAAATAAATTCTAATAATCCTTTCATCAAAGTATTGTTGTACAACAAGAACATCGGTGCTGACGGATAAGTTACGTCAACTGTACCAATAGAACCGTTTGAAAAGTTTTCTTTCGAGAAAAACAACAAGGTACCATCTCCACGGTCAACAGTTTTGTGCGCTGCAATAGCCTGACGATAAGCTAGTTCACATAAATCTGCGTATTCTTTGCCACCTGCTTTTTGTGCATCTTGATACAATTGTTGATCGAATGCTGCTGTTTTTGCCATCAATCTAGTGTAATCTTTTTCAGCCTCATCTAACATTTTTTCTGCTGTCATCGAAGCATCTCTACGCCACCACGCACGCAAGTTTTTACCAAAATATTGAACTGCGTAAATATCATCATAAGCCAAAATCAAGTGATTAGATTTTGAAGTTTGACCAACAGTACCAAAATCAAATGTACTTTTCAAAACTCTTTCTTGAGGAGTTCCTGTGGTAAAAGTAGCATTTTTTGCTGCTACATACGCATATCCCCAGTCGATACGGAGGTCATCGCCACGTTTTCCTAAGATTTTTTGCTCAACTGAACCTGCTGACATCAATTTCAATCCTCCAGCAGTATTTGGTAATACTTTTGTTGCTACTTCCTGAGAAGTCATATTCACGGCTAAGTCTGCCGAAACATCCATTTTCACTTTTACTTTGTGAGAACGACCGTCCTTAGCGCTTGTTTCGAAGGTTACATACGAAGCTGGGCGAGCCAAAACCTCTAATTCGTCCATCAACAGGGGAGAGGTAAAAGTAGCTTTTACCTGAACACCATTAGCATCAAATGTATAAATAGTGTTAGTAGCTTTTACCTGAACACTTGTTTGAGTAGCCGCTGTTACTGGTGTTGCTGGAGGTAATTCTTCCTGAATACCTACATCCACAAAACCACCACCAATTGGATTGATACAGTGTACTGCAATAATATTTTTTCCAGGTTTAATAGCTTTTTGTGCTGCTGGTGAAAGTTTATATTGCTCATAACCAGCAATATAACAAGGGCCACACTCGTATGCTAAAACGCCATTGATATAAATTTGAACATCGTCGTCATTACTTACTTGTAGTCTTAATTTCTCAGCATTGAATTTTGCAGGAAGTTCTACTGCACGACGATACCAGATTGTTTTTGTTTTCCAATCGGTATTTGGACGCATTGGATTGCTACCAGCACCGTCACCAAAAGGAGCTGTACCTGTTTTCCAAGCATTGTCGTCGAATGATTCTTTTTCCCAACCAGCAGCAGGCTTATCCAACGTGTATTTTGCTTGATATACTTTTTCTGCGGCTGTAGTAGCGTAAGTTTTGTAATTGATTTTAGGCATTCCTAAAAATTGAAAAGCTTTGCCATCAACTTCGACAATACCTTGAAGAGAGTGATTTTTGCCAGTCCAGTGTCTTGTTACTGACTCATTAGCTTTGTCTGTAACAGACCAAATACTAAAATAAGGGTCATTCGCAATGAGTGGAACAGCAGGTGGACGCAACTGTTGAGCTTGCGTTGAAATGCTGAAAAGGCTCAGAAGTGCAACAATTGATTTTTTCATGTGATAAAATTGATTCATGATATAGAGAATTGGGTGGGAAAGAAATCTCATGTTTGGGATAAAACACTTGATTTCTTTCAAACTCTCTACTATTATTTGATTAAAGGAAATGCTACAACTCTTAATTTACTACAACCATACGGAATAAGTGTGATGGTTTGTTCTTTGTTATCGACCGCCCCTTGATAGAACCCGTCGCGGGTGGTAACAGGAATGCGGGCAACACCGTCGTTATTGATGATCCAAGCTGGAATTTGTTTGGCCGAAAGTTTGATTTCTATAGGAGCATTTTGAGCATTCCAAACATAACCTTGCGGCATTCCTTTAGTAGTTACTTGTAAAAATTTGCTTGGTTTTTCGGCTACTGAAGTAGGAATACCGAAGTTCCAAGCACTTTTTGGGAGAATTTCATAAAAAGTACCTTCTTCTTTAATTTCCTTTTTATTCCATTCTTCTTCGATTTTTAAGGCATAAACTAGTGGTCCTTTTTCGACAACTCTTGAATTATGTGCCCATACACTAGTACGAACTTCACTAGGAAAATGTAAGGTAATTTTGTCTCCATTTTGCCACTGACGTTGAATTTTTACAATTTCGCCAGCTTTTCCTTTTTTGAATTCCTTACCGTTGATACTAATGGTAGCTTCTTGGCACCATTCGGGGATGCGGAACTCCCAAGGAAAAGTGACGGCTTTAGCAGATTGTAGCTCAAAGTTGATTTGATCTTCAAAAGGATAGTTAGTGCTTTCGTTTATCGTAACCTCTACGCTATTGCCCACGTTAGCTTTTATACTTGATGGTCCATAAAGTAAGCTCGCTAGACCATTTTCTGGCGTTGCATACCAAAGATGACTTACAAATTTTGTCCAGCCTTGGTGCATATTTGAAGTACAACACGTGTATCCAGCGTAAGGACCAAATACGTTATTCATACCGCGATAAAATGGTAATGAGAAATCATAAGTACCACGTCTAACTTCCACCTGATTGGCTGTCTGGAAATACTGACGAGAGATATAGTCATCTGTTGTTTGCGTAGGTAAAGCATTGTAAGTCATGCGTTCAAGTGCTTGTGCATACATTGGGTCACCTGTGATACCTAGGACATTTTCAAGCGAAAACATAGTTTCGACAATAGCACAAAGCTCTACACCTTGAGAAGGTTCGTTTCCGTGCAAATCTTCATCTCCAGAAAACATTCCGTGAGGTAAACCATGCAAAGTCATGATGTCTTTCCAACCTTGGCTCATCGCTTTGAGATAATAGTCGGTTTTTTGACTTTGATAATAAATAGCTGGTAATTTGATACCCATCCCCACATTTACCGCATGACGATCCATCCAACTTTCACCCGTTTGATTGGCTGAAGCCTGCATAACCCAGTTTCTTTCTGCCATGTATTGTGTCCATGGAGTGGTTTGTTGGTAGAGTATATCAGCAAGTTCTAGTAAAGATTTATCCCCAGTTTGATTGTAGAGCCAATAAGCAGACATGATATTGTCACCCCCACGAGCACGAGCCCAATCTGTCCATTTGTTGAGCGGACAAGCCTTGATGGATTGTAGTTGATAGTGAAAATATTTGGTCATGAACGGAATGACACGAGCATCTTTGGTTGCAGTATAGTATTGTTGCAATACCTTAAGCATTACCATTCTTGGCCACCAGTCAGCACCTTGTTCACATGAGCTTATGGATTTTCCTTTTCTTTCTTCGTTGGTCAACGGTCCAAAGAAACCATTGGGTCTTTGTGTGGAAAGTGTCCAATCTATATATTTTTGAACCTTTTGAGTGAGGGTTTTATCTTCGAGTAAATAGGCTAATGGCACAGCGCCATCCAACCAATAAGGGGTTTCTTCCCAAGCATCACCTTTGCCTCCTAACCATCCATTGTCGTTTTGGACTTTAGGGAAATATTCGTCCAGATGCCCTGTTGCCCCTTTTTTCATGACTTCGAGCTGTTGACGAAGCCAACCTTGTGGCTTTACAGCTCCTAAAGGCAATTCGATATATTTGAGAGGAGCTAAAGGCGCTTTATTTCCTTGATATTGTGCTTTTTGAGCCAAACCAGACCAAGCGCATAAAATAAATAAAGTTAGAAGTAAACGGTTTTTCATCATATTCATAGTTAATAGTTATCTAGTATTTGTTTCAGTACCAGTAAATATATTGGATGCAAAATGTTAATCACCAAGGTTTTATAAAACTTGATTTGTACTTTTCTAAATTTTACACTTCTAAATTACCCATCGAGCAGATGGTAATGTTAAGAAAACAGATTAGTAGATAACTTTAAAATAACCCCGAGGGCATGACACCCCCGAGGCGTTCTCATAGAAAATTGGAATAATTTACGATTTGGGTAACCGCAATTGTGCATAAGTCAATTGCACAATTTCAGTGATACTCAAAGTCGCCAAATGCTTACTTTGCAGGTAAGGGCATCTGTGTTTGTGTACTTACTGGTTTTCCAAAGTTGGGAGTATCATCGGAGTTCCAAGTAAACTTTTGAGCTCTTGGTGAACGATGGTTTCCACAACCTTGATTGGGTTCTGGGTTAGCGTGATAAAGTATCCAGTCTTCTTTGCCATTGGCAGATTTGAAGAACGAGTTATGTCCGGGAGCATATACCTTATTTTCTGCTGATTGTTTGAAAACAGGTTGAGCCGATTTTTTCCATGAGTTAGGATTCAATAAATCAGCATTTGCATCTGCAGTAAGCATACCCAAGGCATAAAAGTCTGTCCAGCAACCACTTGCTGAATAAATGATAAATGCTTTTTTACCGTGAGATAAGTATTGAGGTCCTTCGTTTACGTTGACATGAGGTGGATTGGTTGCATCATTCAAATCTCCGTGCTTTTCCCAATCGTAATCAGATCCTGATATTTTAACTCGCTCACCATCGATGGTCCATGGGTTTTTCATTTTAGCGATGTAGATGTTTTGTTGCACATTTACATCAGCTTCCCAACCTGACCATATCATATAGAGCTGATTATTATGGGTAAAAACATCACCATCAATTGCCCATTTGTCATTTTTGTCAGCGACTTTCCCTTTAAATATCCACTCACCTTCCATAGGGTCAGCAGAGGCATTTTCTAATACATACATTCTATGGTTATCATTTTTGCCATCATCCGCAGCAAAATACATATACCATTTTCCTTGAATAAAATGAATTTCTGGCGCCCAGATTTCTTTAGAATACATCGTTCCTACTGGTGGTGTCCAGATAGTTTTCTTGGGTGCTGTTGCTAGTTCTGCTATGTTTTTCGTTTTCCACAAAACCAAACGGTTGCCTGTCGTATGGGTGTAATAGTAATACCCATCTTTATAAAAACTGTAAGGATCAGCTCCGGAGGGTAACAAGGGGTTCGTGAATGTTTCTTGACTTTGCGCCGAAACATCCATTTGCCCACAAGAACAAAGTCCCAAAGCAAGGATTATAGTTAATAATTTTTTCACCTTATATTGTTTAGTGTTTGATTATCAGTTATTTAAAATAGGTTAGTTAAGGTTTGTTCCGAGCATTTATATGCTCGGAACGAATTATTCAAGGTTCTATTTTTTCTGTGTCATAGACTTAATAAAGTCTACTTCATCTTGTTTGTATGGAGTTCCATCTTCTCTGAAAATGTCATGAAACCAAACTGGAGGCTCAGCATTGTATTGTTTAGTCCAACTATCCCAAGGGTAGATGGTCTGTGATTTTCCTGAAACAAAGCCCCAGTTGAACATGGCTACCTTGTATTTTTTAGCTATTGGCAATGAACCTTGAAATGTGCTTCCGTTGGGACGAGCCATATATTCGGTGCACAACATCGGTTTTCCATAGCGACTCAATTCTTTAATTCTACTTTCAAAGATGCTTGGGTTATCATAGTTGTGAAACGAAATCACATCCGATTCTTCCAATTGTACTTTTTCGATAGGTTTTAATTTTGAATCTTGAGACCAATCTCCCGCCCAAACACCAGAAGTAAGTGGTTGGGTAGGCTTGGCAGCACGCGCCCAAGTAAAAACTTTAGGGAGCAATTTCGTGATAATATCTACTTTATTTTTGATTTCTAATCTTTCATACGAAGGACCAGTCATATTATCTGGTTCGTTCCATACGTCCCAACCCAAAATTCTTTTATCTTTTGCATAATGACTTACGACAGCTCTAACGTATTTCTCTAAACGTACATACTGACTTTCGTCTTGCAAGGCTTTTTGTCCTGGACTTTGTACCCAACCAGAGTTGTGTACATAAGGCTTTGGTTCATGTTGTTTGCCCGTTTGTGGAAATGGATCCCAGCATGAATCAAAAATTACAATCAAAGGACGAATTTTATGCTTTTGGGCGATATTCAAAAATGTATCAATGCGTTTGTAAAATCCTAATGAATCTGTTTCATAAGCCAAATCATGTAAAAATACACGCATCGTATTCATACCTAGCGACTGAGCATATCCTAACTCCTTATCAATATTCTCTGTATCAAAAGTGTCCGCTTGCCACATTTCAAGTTGGTTGATAGCCGATTTTGGAAGGTAGTTTGCACCGACGAGCCAACTTTGTTTTTTATACCATTCATTTGCCTGCTCTTTTGTCCATACCTTGCGCACTTGGGCAGTTGAGTTGTTGGATATAGCACACATCATTAAAGCTGCCAATGAAATGCCTTTGTACCAACCTCCTTTGAACTTCATCATGTTTTCTTTTAATACGTTTAAGTTAATTAATTCGGGAATAATATCGCTAATAGCTTTCGATTCAATTTTTATTGAACTTATTTGATATTTTATTGAAACAAAGTAAGTGGATTCTCTTTGATGTTTCTATTCAAATATTAATCAAAACGTATCAAATTTGCGCTTTTTATTCAAATCATCAATTCAATGAACAATTTAGAAGGGCTATTTTGAGTCATTTTTAGGCAAAACTGTTCTATAGTGTTATAAAATTGTTCATTTCTATGAGACAAATGAGTATTTTGTCTTAGGTCGTTTCGAACGGCGTCATTGGTGTAAATTTTATAAATTCTGACTTCGAAATTGGATTAAAAGGGTTTATTGAATTGCTATTTTTTCCAATAAAATAGGCGTTTTTTAAAATTTAGTGATTTGCGATTGAGTGGATGAGTGATTATTTTCAATATTGTATTCTTGCTGTAGAGACGCAATGCTTTGCGTCTTAAGCTGAGTTAGCGTATCAAAAAAAGCGGTCGAAAATTATTTGTTCGACCGCTTTTATAATGGAAAGTTATAGAATCATCTTAGTTTCAATATTTGGGATGACTCAAGTTTGATATGATATTCTAATATGATAGCATTTTAGACACAAAGTGTTGTGTATTACACGAAAATTCAAATAATAATAATCACTAAATCGCTCAATCACAAATCACTAAATATCAAGATATCTATTTCAAATCCCAAGCTTCTACAATGTCTGCTCTTCGGGATTCGGGTATAACAATGAGTTTTTCGAGTTTGCCATTTTTCCATTCTACTTCTACGCTCGTCTGGTAGGGTGCTTGAAGTTTGAAATGCACATCCCATTCTTTGGGCCATGCTGGGAGTAGATATATCTTTTGATCTGTGGTTTGTAATAACATTTCTTGTAGTCCAATCATCCCTGAGCCTCCCCAGTTATGATCGGGTGTCCAGTCGTAACCCGGTCCCCAAAAAGTAGGGAATCGACGGGGAGCATTTTGTAGTTTAAGTGATAGCAACTTTTGGGCTTCTTCTCTTAGCCCAAGGCGTGCCGCAAAAATCACATCTTGTTTCCAACCAATATGGCTTCTAAACTTGATTACATCTGTATCATATAAATAGGTATTGCGTGCAGTGTCCAAGCCCGACTTTCCGACCCCATAGCGATTCCAAGGAAAAACGGGGTAAAGTTGTGGACTTTCTACATTATTGATACGCTCCCAAGTTTTGGCAGGAGCGATGGTTACATGATTTTCAAACTGTCTGAAACTCATTGGAGGAATTTTCAGGAGCATTTCTTCCCAAGTTTTTTTATTTTCAGCTACCATAGAAGGTGAGGAGAGAAGTTGCTCCAACACCGTTTTTAATCCTGCAATGGTTGAGCTAGGATTATAAGCCATTTTGTAAGTTTCTGCACCAGAACCCGGGTAAATGATTAATTGCTTGTTGCCGTCCAAAGCTTTACTACCTCGTTTTTGAGCTAAATATTGATAATGTTCATTAAAGAACCGTAGACAACTTTCTATTAATGGAATATATTCTGAAATGTTTTTTCCCGTGAACCGTTCCATTTCTAAAATCATGGAACAAAACTCCAATGCCGTATCCCATTCGTATTCGAGCCAAGCATTGTATTCCATGCCTTTGTCATAGCCAGCGGGACGTTTCCAACCATATTCTGCGGGATTGGGTAAACCAAAATTTTCAATTTGTTCTGTAAAACTAGCTCCTTGATGTCCCCAATAATATTTAGTTCGTAGTTCGGCATTGAGAAGAATTCTTTTATAAAAATCAAATTGAGGTTTCATAGCTTCAAAGTCGCCAGTTTTTAATAATCCCCAATAGACTAAACGCTGATTTTGAGCTGTATGTGTACCACCACCCCAGTTTCTAAAATCTGGAGTGAATTTCATGGTTGTATCTGTATAATAGGGGTCAACTGTGAACAAACCACCATTGAATTTTGTAGGATATTGTCCAAAATTATTACAAGCTAATTGGTATCTAAAAACCTGATAGTTGCGAGAGAGCTCCCAGCTTTTACTATTTTTTGGGTCAGGAGTAATATGAATAAAGCTTTTGTTCCAAAACTCTTTCCACCAATTTTGTGTAGCCTTTTGAGCCACTAGCATATTCTTTTCTCCCTCTGTTTGTGTATGTAATAAGTGTTTTTCCCAATCAGTGACACTATTTGTCGTTTCGGTGTTCAAACTGATCATGAATTGTTGCTGGCGAGATGATTTTATGGTTTTGATTTTCCAAGCTTTAAAATCTGTATCACGATATTTCCCTTGCTCAGTACCGTCTTGTTGCCAGTTATTTCCTGAAATGATACCTCCAAAAACTAAATTTTTGATAGGATTGTAAAACTGTTTTTTCAGACTATCTAACCCTTGTTGTTTCATAGCTACGTCAAAAGCTGAGATTTCATCACCATTGTCATGATAAAATAGGATTCCTTTAGGGGCAAAGCGAATGCTATCTTTACGTGTAACGACCTGATGGGGTGGTGCCCATTTATAGGAATTAGCATTATTTTCTTTGCCTTTACTCATCAAACGGTCTTGATAGCGCCAGTTTTCATACTGTGCTTTTGCCGAAATTGATTGATTACTATTGACTTCTACATAAATATTGGGATGAAAAACATCAACCCAAATTTTTACCTGTGTTTTGATTTTGCCATTGCTTCCTTCTATGATGACATCACCCGATGGTAATCTAAGTATTTGAGTAAAAGTCTTAGGGTTTTCAAATACATTTGGAGATACAGTTAAACGCATTCTTCCGAGTTTTAGGACCGCATTATTGTGATCAAAAGTACCGCTACGAGCAATATAAAAGAAAATATCTCCTTTTTCGACCCATACATTTAAGCCAATATCTCCGCCACCACAAGGCATAGACTCTCCTGCATGTTGACTCGGACTATTCCAAACTACATTGTATTGGTCGATATTGGAAGGGGTATTTTGTGCAAAAAGATGGCATAGACCTATACTCCACATGCAAACTAAAAATAGCATTCTTTTGATTATCTTCATTTCTATCAGATTGTTATAGAGGAAAAACCTTTTATTCTAAATTAATAGGATATTATCATAGCCTTTGAAAAAATCACCTCATTTTTGCACATTTTTTCTTACAACTATGCCAAGATACAATATTGGCTCTTAGTAAGAAAATATTGACTAAATGAAAGGCAATATGGTATAAAACTTTGAGAAAATGGTACAAAAAAACACTTTGACAGCCTAGTACCTTTGTTGACCGATGATAAGATTTTATATATTCCAAAAATATACGTCTTCTAAACTATGTTGAATATCCTACAAAAAGGCTTACTAATTGGATGTTTGGGTTTGATTTCTCAAACGCTTTTTTCACAGACCAAAGGGCTGACTAATACCCAAAATAGTAAGTATGCCAAACTCCAAAGTGTTGACATTGGGTCGGTGTCTTGGACCAAGGGTTTTTGGGCAGATAGATTTGAGGTTTGCAAAAATACGATGGTACCCACACTCTGGAATCGCTATAACGATACCACAAGTTGTCATGCCTTTCACAATTTTGAGGTAGCGGCAGGTCTGGCTAAAGGGCGTTTCAGAGGACCTTCTTTTCATGATGGAGATTTTTACAAAACCTTAGAAGCGGTGGCAGCGATGTATGCCTCTACCAAAGATCCTCAGTTGGAGGGATGGCTCGACCATGCGATTGAGGTAATTGGTAAAGCGCAAAAGCCCGATGGATATATCTACACCAAATCGATTATTGAACAAAAAGCTAGTGGAAAAACGCAAATGTTTGATGATAAGCTAAGTTTTGAGGCTTATAATTTTGGACACTTGATGACGGCTGCTTGTATTCATTATCGTGTCACTGGAAAAACAAGCTTATTGAATATTGCCAAAAAGGCGACAGATTTTTTGATTGGTTTTTACAATACAGCATCTCCTGAACAGGCTCGCAATGCGATTTGTCCATCTCACTATATGGGTATCATCGAAATGTATCGAACTACCAAGGAGCCTCGTTATTTGGCATTAGCCGAAAAACTGATTACGATTCGTGGTGAATCAGAAGGTACTGACGATAATTCTGACCGTGTTCCTTTTCGTAAAATGACGAAAGTAATTGGTCATGCGGTGCGTGCCAACTATTTGTTCGCAGGGGTGGCAGATGTGTATGCCGAAACGGGGGATGCTACTTTGCTAGCGCCTCTCAATGCCCTTTGGGACGATGTAATTAATCATAAAATGTATGTAACAGGTGCTTGTGGAGCCTTGTATGATGGTGTTTCTCCTGATGGTACAGCCTACAAACCTGATACTGTACAAAAAGTGCATCAAGCTTACGGGCGTTCTTATCAGCTACCAAATCATACTGCTCATAACGAAACTTGTGCCAATATTGGAAATTTACTCTGGAATTGGCGTATGCTTCAACTTACTGGCGAGGCTAAATATGCCGATATTATGGAGTTGGCTTTGTACAATAGTATTTTGTCTGGGGTTAATTTGGAAGGAAATAAGTTCTTCTATACCAATCCCTTGAGTGCCTCCAAAGATTTTCCTTACTTGATGCGCTGGCATGGCGGTCGTTCGCCCTATATCAGTAAATCAAACTGTTGTCCTCCCAATGTAGTGCGTACTGTGGCTGAGGTCAACAACTATGTGTATAGTTTGGCAAAAGATGGTTTGTATATCAATCTATATGGTGGAAGTACACTTAGAACGTCCTTGGAAAACGGACAAAAATTGTGGATTGAGCAACAAACCAATTACCCTTGGGAAGGCAGTATTACTTTAGATTTGAAAGAAGTACCTACCCAGAATTACACGATTTATTTACGTATTCCAAGTTGGACAACTGGTGCTGAGATTTTTATCAATGGTAAAAAACTAAATCAAACTATTACGATTGGTGAATATGTTGGAATTAAACAGAATTGGAGAAAAGGCGATAAACTAACATTGCGTTTGGCTATGCCTACCCAGTTGCTAGAGTCCAATCCACTTGTTGAAGAGACTCGAAATCAGGTAGCTGTAAAGCGTGGTCCAATTGTATATTGTTTAGAATCAGCAGATTTGCCTTCAAGCCAAAAACTGTCTTCTATCCTAATTCCGACCACAACTCAGTGGATTCCTAAAAAACAAAAAATTGTAAATACCGAAGTTACAGCATTAGAAGGCTCCGTGAAATTGGTTATAGATAATCAATGGAAAAATTCGTTGTACCGTCCTGTTTCAACCAATACCCAAACAACCAAAGTTTCGTTGATACCATACTTCGCCTGGGCCAACCGTGGCGATACCGAAATGAGTGTGTGGTTGCCTGTGAGTAGGTAGATGAGGGTTAAGGGAACAGGCACAAAGGCACAAAGTGTTCTATAAAATTGTGTAAAAACACTTCGTGTCTCAATTACTATTTAAAAGATATCCATGGAAAGAATTTTTGCAACATATTATATCGAAACGCCATTTGCTCCTGAAAAAGCAGCAATGGTATTAGCAGGTGAACAATCTTCTGGAACCTTTGTCGCAGTTCCTGGCGAGACAGAAGAGTTGAAAGCTCGTTTTGCAGCGAGAGTAGAAAAGGTAACTTTTCTCGAAACTGTAAATACCCCAGCGATCCCAGGTGCTGAAAGTCCGACAGGGCAATATCATCGTGCGCTGGTTGAGGTGTCTTGGTCAATCGAGAATTTTGGATATAACTTACCTGTCATGATTTCTACTTTGCAAGGAAACTTGTATGAAATTAGACAGTTTACAGGCTTGAAATTGCTATCTCTTGAAGTGCCAGACTCTTTTGCAAATCATTTTGAAGGACCAGCTTTTGGCATAGAAGGATGTCGTAAATTAACCCAAGTCTATGACCGTCCTTTGATTGGTACGATTATCAAACCAAGTGTAGGATTAAGTCCAGAAGATACCGCCGCAACCGTAAAAGTACTGGCAGAAGCAGGTATTGATTTTGTAAAGGATGATGAATTGATGGGCTCAACAGCCAATTCTCCATTCGAGAAAAGAGTCGATGCCATCATGGATGTGATTAATCGCCATGCTGATAAAACAGGCAAGAAAGTCATGTATGCCTTTAATATCAGCGGAGATATAGACGATATGCTCCGTCGATATGAAAAAATCGTAACATCGGGTGGTACTTGCGCTATGGTGAGTATCAATAGTGTAGGTATTTCTGGTACCAAAAAAATCTGTGATCAACGTGCTTTAGCAATTCATGCACACCGCAATGGTTGGGGAATGATGACACGTCATCCTTTGTTAGGCATAGAATTTACAGCCTATCAAAAATTATGGCGTTTGGCTGGGGTTGACCAATTGCACGTAAATGGTATTCAAAATAAATTTTGGGAATCAGATGATTCGGTCGTGACTTCAATAGAACAGTGTTTAAAACCGATGTTGGGTGGTTATAAGGTATTGCCCGTAGTATCGTCGGGACAATGGGGCGGACAAGCACCTGAAACGTATCGCCGTACTCAAACCCTCGATTTGCTGTACATGGCAGGTGGTGGTATTATGGCACATCCTATGGGCGCGAGCGCTGGCGTAACGGCCTTGCAACAAGCTTGGAAAGCGGCAGTTGACGGTTTGTCTGTAGAGGATGCCGCTAAAATATATCCAGAGTTTGCAAAATCTGTTGAGAAATTTGGTAAATCGTAGAGACGTTGCATGCAACGTCTTCATATAGATGTCTGATGGCATCTTTTTAGATTTAAAACATTTGCGTTAGTCGTTGTACGCAACGTCTCTACCAAAAATATTTTGTTTATGTACAAAAAGAATTTCATACATTTTTTGGGAATAGCTTTATTGGGTCTATTTTCTCAAAAAACTATTTGCCAAGATACCGTGAGATATGTTGGCAAAACTTTAGTGAATGTCGATTATCATCATGGACAGCTGCCTTTGGCAGTTGGTGTTCATAATTACCAAACGTTTAGAGCCAACCGTGAACACCCCGAATGGGCAGGCGGGAGTTCATGGACCTATAACCATGCCCCGATGTTGGCGTATTGGAATAATACCTTTTTCTTGGAGTTTTTGAGCGACCCTGTGGGCGAGCATATTCCTCCTGGACAAACGTTTTTACAAACTTCTTCTAATGGAAAGGACTGGACAAACCCTGTAGTTTTGTTTCCTCCCCATAAAATTCCTGATGGCTGGACGAAGGAAGGATATAAAGGTGTAGCCAAAGATTTATATGCCGTGATGCATCAACGTATGGGTTTTTATGTATCTAAGAAAAACCGTTTACTGGCTTTGGCGTACTACGGAATCGCCCTTGATGCCAAAGATGACCCGAACGACGGAAAAGGAATAGGTCGTGTGGTGCGCGAAATATATAAAGATGGAAGCTTTGGTCCGATTCATTTTATTCGCCCCAATCGCACTTGGGATTTGAAACAATCGCCCTATATGATGTTTACGCAAAGTAAAGATAAAGGCTTTATTGAGGCTTGTAACGAATTATTGGCAACTCCGTTGATGATGCAACAATGGGTAGAAGAAGCAGATAGAGATGACGAATTGATTCCTTTGAAGAAAGAAGTAAAAGCTTTTAGTTTTTATCATTTACCAAACAAAAATGTGGTTGGTCTGTGGAAACATGCTTTAACTTCCATCAGTAAAGACGAAGGCAAAACGTGGGAATATAGTCCTTTGCGTGCACCAGGGTTTGTTAATAGTAATGCGAAAATTTGGGGTCAAAAATTGCCTAATGGACAATATGCTACTGTTTATAATCCATCAGAATTTCGTTGGCCTTTGGGTATCTCTGTTTCGGATAATGGCTTGGATTACAAGAACTTATTGTTAGTGACGGGAGAAATTTCAACTATGCGCTATGGTGGGAATTATAAATCTTATGGTCCGCAATACGTTCGAGGCATTATAGAGGGGAATGGAACACCGCCTGATGGAAATATGTGGTTGACCTACAGCATGAACAAAGAGGATATTTGGGTGAGTAAAGTGCCAGTTCCTGTGGCTAGTGAAGTTTACGGAAGTATCAATGAGACATTTGATAAAATGCCAGAAGGCAAAGAGCTAGAGTTATGGAATATTTATAGTCCTCTTTGGGCAAAAGTAGGTATTGAAAAAGCCCCTGATGGTACCAAAGCTCTGACTTTACATGATAAAGATCCTTTCGACTTTGCCAAAGCAGAACGTGTTATTCCTGAAGCAACTAAAACTACGATTACTTTCACAGTTATTCCTGCTCAAAACAATAAAGGGCTATTACACATTGAATTTCAAGATGAAAAAGGAACGCCTGCCGCTCGTTTGATTTTTGATTCAGATAGTACGCTAAAAGCAAAAGTGGGGTATCGTAACTCAGGTGTTCAGGCGTATGAGACTGGAAAGCCGTATGAAATTCGTGTTGAATTGGATAGATATAAACGTATGTATGACATTTATATCAACGGTCAGAAAAAGGGAACTCGCCTACAATTTGCACCTGTGGCATCTTTCCGTCGTGTGGTTTTCCGTACGGGAGAGGTACGCCGTTTTCCTAATGCTGATACGCCAACCGACCAAGATTTTGACGTGCCTAAAGCAGGAGAGCAGGCACCTGAAGCGATTTTTTATATCAAGAACTTTATTGTTAAATAATAAAGGATAGCCTTTTAGCTCATGAAACGAATTGGAATATTTTTAATATTAATTGCTTTATTATCAAGTTCTTGTAAAAAAGAAGCCTATATTTTTACTTCTTTTCATGAACCTGCTAATGAAGGTTTGAGGATGCTTTACAGCGAGGATGCTTATCATTGGAAAGACCTCAACAAGGTTTTACTGGCTCCCACAACCGGAAAGCAAAAAGTCATGCGTGACCCGTCTATCGCGCAAGGACCTGATGGCACTTTTCACTTGGTTTGGACCAGTAGCTGGAAAGGCGATTTGGGCTTTGGATACGCATCATCTAAAGATTTGATTCATTGGTCTGAACAGCAATTTATTCCAGCCATGGCAAATGAAACCAGTACGGTTAATGTTTGGGCACCTGAGATTTTGTATGATAAAGCAACCAAACAATTTGTTATTATTTGGGCTTCCTGTATTCCTAAGCGTTTTGAGAAAGGGATAGAAGATGAGGAAAACAACCATCGAATGTATGTGACTACCACAAAGGATTTCAAGACATTCTCCCCAAGTAGATTATTCCTAGATCCTAATTTTAGTGTTATTGACGCAGTAATCGTTCCTCGTAAAAAGGATGATTACGTATTGGTACTGAAAGACAATACTCGTCCAAATCGTAACATTAAAGTAGCTTTCGGAAAAAGTGCTACGGGCGAATTCAGTAATGTTTCGGAACCATTTACCAAGAAGTTTACGGAAGGACCTTCGGTAGTCAGAGTAGGAGAGGAGTACCTCATTTACTTTGATTCGTACCAAAGCAAAACCTATGAAGCTATGCGTACTAAAGACTTTAAAACATTTGAGGATGTTTCGAAAATTGTATCTGTTCCGCAAGGGCATAAACATGGGACCATTCTGAAGGTGTCAAAAAAAGTCTTAAAAAACCTTTTGTCGCAACCCTAGTGAAATATATATAAGTAAATGATTTACAGAATTATACGGATTGCTAAATGCAAATCCTGATAGCGTTTGATGAATATCATTTCTTAAACTTATAGATTTTTAACTCACAAAATAACCTTATTACTCAATGAAAAAATTAGCCCTAGTTCATACATCGGCGACTTTAATTCCTGTATTTCAGGAGCTATGTCAAGCTTTTTTGCCTGGCGTACAAGTGTTCAATATTGTAGATGACTTTTTAGTAAAAAATATCATTGCTTCAGGTTCGCTTACCCCTACGATTGCCAAACAAGTCGTGGGCTACGTGGAGTCTGCACAAATGGGCGGCGCTGATCAAGTATTAGTAACTTGTTCTTCGATTGGTCCAGCAGTAGAATTGTCGGAGCATTTAGTGGATATCCCTGTATTGAGAGTTGATCAGCCAATGGCTGATAAGGCTGTCGCTATGGGCACTCGTATAGGTGTGATTGCGACTTTGTCTTCAACGCTTGAACCGACAGCGGATTTGATTTCTCGTCGAGCTGAAGTAGCGAGTAAGAAAATTCAATTAGAGGCTGTTTTGTGCGAAGGTGCATTTGATGCCCTAATGCGTGGCGATGCCGCGACACATGACCAAAAAGTGACGGAGGTTCTCAAACAATTAGCTTCTAAAGTAGATGTGATTGTTTTGGCGCAGGCATCAATGGCTCGCGTAGTCGCTAATTTGAACCCAAGCGAAAAGAAAGTACCTATTCTTTCAAGTCCTCAAATTGCGATTGAATATTTGGCTTCTCAACAAGCTTTATCCTAACTCACCACTATGAAAGTTGTCTTTAAAACCTGTTTAATTCTTTCTTTCCTACTGTTAATAACGGGTATAGCCCTTTGGTTTTCAGGAAGCCATGATGCACTTTGTCCTTTGGCGATAGTTACAATTGTGTGTTTTGCTTTGGGAATCAAAGAGGTAGAAGCCCTCAAAAACTACCAATATACTGCTTGGATTATGACAGCAGTATTATCAGGAATGCTTTATCCAGAGTCTTTCAAATCTTGGGGTGGAGTAAACCTACGTGACAAAACCCTCATATTGATTATCATCCAATTTGTGATGTTTGGCATGGGGACACATATCAAGGTAAAAGATTTTGCAGGAATTGGTTCAACAGGAAAAGGAGTATTAGTAGGTTTATTTTGCCATTTTTCAGTAATGCCTTTGATGGGTTTTTTGTTGACAAGAATTTTTCATTTTGACCCAGAAATTGCCGCTGGCATCATTTTGATTGGCTCGTGCTCTTCTGGTTTAGCGTCGAATGTAATGGTTTATTTGGCAAAAGGAAACCTAGTTTTATCGGTTGTAGTAACGGCTATGGCAACATTGGCAGCGCCATTTCTAACGCCATTACTCATGAAGTTGTTGGCAGGAACACTCATACAGGTCGCTTTTGTAGGCATGATGATGGAAATTATCAAGATAGTTTTGATTCCAATCGGTGCGGCGTTGTTGTATGATTACTTGAAAAATGCGAATACTTCTGTAGTAAACAAGTCACGTATTATTGCGCTAGTTTTACTTTTTATCATGATTGGTATTTTCTTGTTGATAAAAAATGGAGCTGTAGACGGTACTTTGAAAGAATCATTAGAAATAACAGGTTTTATTTTCGGGGCCTATGTTATGGGAGTTTTATATCATGGAGCAACATCATTTGAGCCACGTCTGGATACGTGGATGCCCTATATTTCAATGATGGGAATCATTTATTTTACTACTGTTACTACTGCTGCTGGTCGAGATAACTTGTTGAAAGTGGGTGGTTTACTTTTTGTTGTTTCGGTGATTCACAATGCTAGTGGATATTTTTTTGGGTATTGGTTAGCTCGCTTTTTTGGTATGAGCAAAACCGATGCTCGCACGATTGCTTTTGAAGTTGGCTTACAAAATGGAGGTATGGCTTCTGGACTTGCAGGTACAATGGGTAAGCTCGGAACCGTTGGTTTGCCAGCAGCGGTATTTAGTCCTTGGATGAATATTTCTGGCTCTATTCTCGCAAATTTCTGGAGAAAACGGGCAGTTGATAAATAAATTTAATAAATAAGAGTATGAAAACGAGTTTATTAGCTTTACTGTTTTTTTCAGTTTGCTATGCTTCATTTGGGCAAAAATCTATTTCTTCTCAAGAAATGAAAGCCATTTATGAAGAAGTAAAAACACCGTATAAATATGGTTTGGTGCTTGTCCCTGAAGATACAGAGCATAAAATGGATTGTCCGACCGTATTTCGAAAAGGCAAAAAATGGTATATGTCTTACCTGATTTATAACGGTCGAGGCTATGAGACTTGGTTGGCAGAAAGTAAAGATTTGTTGAATTGGACTTCGAAAGGAAGATTGATGTCTTTTTCGGATACCACTAAAACAAAGATTTGGGATGCAAATCAAAAAGCTGGTTATATGGCGCTTCAAGATATGGCTTGGGGTGGTAGTTATGAATTAAAACCATATAAAGGAAAATATTGGATGTCCTATTTTGGAGGGAATGCCGCTGGATATGAAGCTGGCGATTTATCAATTAGCATGGCATACACAAGCGATGACCCAAATAAGGCACATGAATGGCAAAGGTTAGAAAAACCTGTTTTGACCGCAACAGATAAGGATACTCGTTGGTGGGAAAATCGAAAATTATTCAAAAGCACAGTTATTCAAGACCCACAAAAGCACTTAGGACATGAGTTTGTGATGTACTACAATGCTAATGGTGACTCGGCGGTCAATAACAAAAAGACACGTTGGTATGAACGCATTGGTATGGCAGTTTCTGATGATATGGTTTCATGGAAGAGAATACAAGAAGAGCCTTTAGTGTATCATTCGCAAGGAATTACAGGTGATCCACAAATTCAGAAGATAGGAGATAACTACGTGATGTTCTATTTTGGGGCATTTTGGAAAGATAGAAAAGGTGCTTTCAATCGCTTTGCTGTGTCCAAAGATTTATTGCATTGGACGGATTGGGATGGTGAAAGCCTTGTTCAATCGTCTGAAGCGTACGATGAATTATATGCACATAAATCTTTTGTATTAAAGTATAAAGGTGTGGTATATCACTTTTATTGTGGAGTAAACAAAGGCGACCAAAGAGGTATTGCTGTTGCGACCTCTAAAGATTTTGGAAAAAGTAAAGTAAAATTCATGGAGCTTAAAAAGCCATAAATTAGTTTCTTAAGGTTGAATATGTAAGGCATACAAGGATTCTTGTATGCCTTTTTGTTTTCATATTTTGTATTTAACATAAGGTAATTTATACAACTTTAATTGGTGAGCAAGATTATTGCAATTTTACCCGCTTTAAGCGCTAGGCTTTATGCTGTAGGTGAATAGTTAAAAGTATTTCTCATAAAATAATAAGCGTAATTACTACGACTATTTTAAACCTAAGCTAGTGGGCAAACCATCTAGACTGACTAAATTATTTTCTTTAACATATTCTTGCAGTCCGTCCTGACCTAATTTATCTGCCCACTTAAAATGAGTATCACGTTCTCCTACATAGTCATACAAAGGTACACCCCAACCGCAAGACGTTTGGACTAAACTGATGTCTGCCACAATGAGTTGACGAGTGCTCGGGTGAATGGTAAAATGTGGTGCATATTTATCCCAAAGTTCAGTTTCAGGTAATACAGTTATAGCTTTTCCGTACAGCCTTAATATGCTTGGAGGACCTTCAAAAGAACAAAACATCAACGTAATTCTTCCGTTTTCCAGAATGTGTGCAGATGTCTCATTTCCACTACTAATCAAGTCCATGTATCCTACCTCTGTATCAGAGAGAAATCGGAAACAGTCAAGCCCTTTAGGCGATAAGTTGACATGACCCTCAGAATTTAGCGGGGCTGTGCTGACAAAAAACATATGCTGTTTGTCGACGAATTTTTTGTGAGCAGATGTGATGGTATTTGAAAAAGTACCCATAGTTGTTTAGGATTTAAATATGTAAAGTGTTAAGCTTTGGTGGATTGGTGTAGGTTTTATTTTTAAAGTTGGTAATAGTTGTTTATTCATCATATCATCTGATGAATTTGAAAACAATATTACTATTTTATTTCTACCAAGATTTGAGTTTTCTATAACAAACGCCCTAAAACTATTGGTATATTCCTTTGAGATTGCTTCTCTTTTTGAATTATTCTATCTTTGGCGCGATTTACACACGAATTTTGAAGATTTCTAAAAATTAAAGTTATGATTCAACGGAAGAAAAAGTCTTGGTTCTATATGCTGTTTATATGGCATGGTTCAGTTTTACCGCAGCTGGTCCCTCGCTTGAGCTTATTGCTGGTTTTCTCTATGGTCATCGTTTATTTTAATGGTACGCTATATCATTATAAAGTCCCTTTAAACCCTGCCCCCTTTACTTTGTTTGGATTGGCTATTGCTTTGTTCTTAGGTTTTAGAAACAACGCTAGTTATGATAGATTTTGGGAGGGTCGAAAGCTCTGGGGTGCGCTAGTTATTGATTCTCGTTCACTCTTGAGACAAGCGTTGAGTTTAACAACTTACGATAATAAGAGTCCACAAATTAAAGAGTTTGCTAATCTTTTGATAGCATTTTCGTATGCCTTAAAACATCAACTTCGCCATACTAACTCGGATACTGATTTGCAAAAAAGGCTATCTTCGGAGGCTTTTGAAAGAAGTAAAACTATTGGTTTTAAACCAACTTTTCTGCAATATGAATTAGCGAATTGGGTCAAAAAAGCCAAATTAGAAGGCAAAATAGATTCGATAGGGCAAATGGCAATAGATGCAAATTTGAACCAGTTATCGGCCATAGTTGGTGGTTGTGAAAGAATTCATTCCACTCCAATACCTTATACTTATGGTGTGCTTTTGCATAGAACCGTCTATTTGTATTGTTTCTTTTTGCCATTTGGTTTGGTGGATAGTTTGGGTTGGCTTACTCCTATTATCACTGTTTTTATTGCTTACACTTTCGTAGCTTTTGAAACCATTGCTGATGAGTTAGAAGAACCATTTGGGACAGAACCAAATGATTTACCACTCAACGCGATGTGTCTTACCATTGAAACAACATTGTCTGAAATGATTGGAGAACCTATTCCTTCGCAACCTCAGTTGGATGGATATATTTTGGATTAAAAATTAATGAAGGGTTTGTTATGTATTGCTATTTCAAGACTAGACAATATTTTATAAAAAAAAGCTGTCCTCAAACGAGAACAGCTTTTAATAATTTCAGACGATTATGCTAAAGTAATAAATTGTATCATTAGTGATTAAATCACGAAATAATCTTACTCTAATGGGTTAAACGCTCCGTTTGTCCAACCATCATTTTGTTTCAATAATGGGTTATTATCAATGGCTGAAGTTGGAATAGCGAAGAAATAATATTTTGGTAAATAGTTGATGGCTGTACGGCTCATCAAAGCATTTGGTGTTAATGCAATGGTGAAATAATTAGTATAAACATCTTCTAATTTCATACCATCACGAGAAGTAGCAAAGTCAGCAGGAACACCTGTAGTTTTCAAGTTGATTTGCACTTTTGTACCTTTTGAACCATTCAACGTTGATTCCAATAATCTCCAACGACGTAAATCCCAGAAACGTTTTCCTTCAAAAGCAAATTCAACTTGTCTTTCATCCAAAATAGCTTTGAACATTTCGGCACGAGACATATTGGCTTTCAAACCATATAGGTTGTCTGAACCAGCTTCGATACCTGCACGCTTACGAATATTAATAAGTTGTGTATAAGCTTCATCTAATTTGCCAACACCAGCAGCAGACTCTGCATAGTTTAACATCACTTCTGCAAAGCGAATTTCTTGCCAGTCAGTTCCTGAATAAATTGTATTTGATTGATCAAGAGTTGAACCCGCTACATCAGAGGTTTGCAAGGCTTTTTTACAATAGAAACCTGTAAAGCTAAAGTTCACACCACCATTTTCAACACTTTTACCAGCTGCATAGTATGTCCAAAGTCTGTTGTTTGGTACATTGCTCATAGGCCAAGTACAACCGTTGTAAGCGATAGTTTTCTCAAAACGAGGATCACGATCTTTGAAGAACAATAAATCAGAATAAGCATATTTTGAATCGCCAGGTTTTTTACCATCTTTCATTGGGTAAGCTTTTACCATATCCCAAGAAGGAAGATTTGAACCACCTCCCGATACAGTTGAGTATTTAGGACGGTTTGATGCTTCCCAACCACTGTTTCTTCTTTGTTGATCCCCTACAGAAATGTTATAACCAGTTACAAAAACAGCTTCTGTATTGCCAGACTCAGTAAACCAAATTTTTGCATAATCAGCAATCAATTTAGAACCATTGGCAGTCAAGGCATCATACGCCGCTTTGTTAGCGTCATAAGAAGCTTGCCATTTAGTGTTTACGTCAGTTGGGTTAAACTGTGGAGAAGCTGCATATAACAACAAGCGACCTTTTAATGCCAAAGCGCCACCTTTTGTAATACGACCCCAGTTTGCTGCTGGGCTTGCCCATGTAGCAGGAAGGTATTTTGCCGCAGAATCTAAATCAGCAGAGATTTGTTTCACACATTGTGACGTAGTATTTCTAGGTAAAAATGTAGCCTCACGATTTTCGATACCAACTGCATTTTGAGGAGTTAGTACTAATGGAACACCGCCATAAAGTTTTACTAATTCAAAATAACGCCATGCTCTGAAGAAGTAAGCTTGAGCTAAAAGACGATTTTTGGCACCTGCATCCATTTTTGGATTTTGTTGCAAATCCGAAATGAATGAGTTGATAGTACGGATTTTACCGTAGTTGTTTGTTGCGTTCAACGCTGTACCAAAATCTGTTACATCATTTTCTGCAATAGCCCCTTCTAAATATTTATTTTGAGAAGAACCCTGATTGTATGATTCTTCTGTATAAGTACTACTTCCCAAACCACTGATAGTTGTGTAACCACCCCAATCAGGAAGGTTTTGGTTGTAGATATAGTTCAAAGAAAGATTGGCCAATACCGAGTCTCCTGATACTAAATCTGGGTCTGCCGCTCCTAAGTCTGTTTTATCAAGTACACTCTCACAACTAGCTAATGCGAACATTGAGCAAAGTGCCGTCCATAAAATATATTTCTTTTTCATTATTCTTAGTTTTTTTTGAAATGGTCAACCGAAGTTGACCTGTCCAACGTCTGAAACGATTACAAATTCAAGTTAATACCAGCTGAGAATGTACGAAGTGTAGGATACACATCAAATGCTCCAGAGTATTGCTTGTAGCTGTATGGGTTATAAAGGTTAAGTGGGTTTGTCGCTGTCAAGTAAATTCTAGCACCGTTGATATTCAACTTTTCTGTAATAGATTGAGGAATATCATACGAAATGTTCAACGTACGCACCGACATATTGAATGAACTTACAAACCAGAAATCAGAATCATATCCATTTTGTGCACGATAAGCAGGAGCAGGATACATAGCGTTAGGATTATCCACCGTCCAGTGATCTACTAAGTTGATTGGCAAGTTTGTTTTAGCTGTAACTTGAGCTGAAGTACCCCAGCTTCTTGCACCTGATTCTAGCAAATCTTGTCCACCAAACGAACCACCCAAAGCAAAAGAGAATGATAATCTTTTGTATGTTGTTGAGAAATTGAACCCAAAACCGTAGTGGTTGTCTTTTTTATTTGTTAAATATTGTAAATCGTTATCATCGATTTTACCATCTGGCGCTGCGTAAGTATAGTTACCATTAGCATCAGGTGTTGTACTTTTTGCACCTCTAATGTCATCGTAATACAACATACCCACTGCTGGCTTAGTACCATAGATGGTGTAATTAGGGTATTTAGCCAATAGAGCATCTACATCAGCTTGAGTACGTAGCATTCCCATACTTTTCAATCCTAATACACCCATATCTGTAGATCTTCCAGATGGGTCTTTAAATGTACCGATGATACCTTTATCTACGTCTACTTTCACTTGCTTATTATCACTCCATGACATAAATCCACGTACCTTGTAAGACCAATCTTGATTAATTTTATTAGTCCATCCCAGTGATATCTCAGTTCCAAATCCGTCTACAGTTGAGAAGTTTTCAGAAGGTAATGTTGCTCCAACAGTTAAAGGAACCGAAGAGACTAAAGAGCTTAACATATTATAACGATGATCGTAGAATCCATCAATCGTTAGATTTAAGCGATTTCTCAAGAACGACGCATCGATACCTCCGTTCAATTTAGTATCATCATCCCATGATACATCTCTGTTTGGCATAGCATTTTTTAAACGTAAGATACCTGCGCGGTCAAGGTTTCCTCCAAATACAGGACCATTACCTGTTTGAATCAAGTTGTAACTTTTCAACCAGTTATAGGCTCTGGTGTTATCCATACCTGTCAAACCACCCGATATTCTTACTTTTAATTGATCTACCCAACGTACATTGTTTTTGAAGAATGGTTCTTCTGAAATAACCCAACCCAATGACAATGATGGGAAGGTTCCCCAGCGATTTTCCGGAGCAAAGTTGGTAGAAGCATCACGACGAACTGTAAATTCAACAAGGTATTTGTTGGCATAAGCATAGTTCAAACGACCTACATACGACAAACGACCAGTTTCTGCTTCTGCTTCTGCAATAGTACCAACACCAGCGCCAGAGGTTGTACCACCTAGAGCATATCCTGCATTGTCAAGAGCGCCATCAACTAGGTTATCAAGATAAGAAGTAATACCATCTGAATATGTTTCAGATTGCTCTACCAATGCTAATGCTGAAATGCTATGTTTTCCGAATGTACGGTCAAACGTTAAGTATCCATTTAATTGGTAAACGTCTGAGTAACCTGGTGCATAATAAATACGGTTACTGTTGCTTACTGTAACAGGTGTTGGAAGAACAGTACCACCTACAATATGCTTATTGGTACCCAACATGCTGAAGTTATACAAGTTGTATTTTGTACCAAATTCTTTACCCCAAGTATTTTCTAAGTTACGGTTGTACGTTACTTTCGCTTTCAAGCCTTTCAAGAATGGCGCTTCATATTCTAAATATACGTTTAAGTTCATACCCGTATTTTTAGATAACAAGTAGTTATTTGACTTCTGAGCTTCGAAGAAGTGGAAGTTTTCAGTAGTACTTCCTGTACCACTCAAGTTTACTGGATAACCATTGTAATAAGCTGGCTTGAATGGAGCTGCGTATAACAACGATTTGTAATCTTTTTCGTTATCAGTACCACCTTGTTTCAACAAGTAGCGATCTTTGGTTGACAAGTCACCTGATAAACCTAATCCAGCCCTTACATTTTTCGAAACCTTCACATCTGCACTGGCACGGAATGTCCAACGGTCAAAGTTAATTTTATCAAAATTACCATTTTGTTGGTTATAAGTAACGCCAGCAAAGTAGGTAGCTTTTTCGTTTCCACCACTTACATTCAGTGCATGTCTTGTCACATAAGAGGCTTTCCAAGCTTGGTCTAACCAAGATTGGCTATTGGCTTTGTAGTAGTCTAATTCATCTTGTGAATACAACACCGATTTGTCAGCTGTATTCATGTTATAATCATTGATGTAAGTTGCCAATTGGTATCCATTCATCATTGATGGCAATTGAGCATCTGAACGACCAATTGAAGTACTGTAAGAAATTTTTGGAGCACCTGTTTTACCACGTTTTGTTGTGACTACAATTACCCCGTAAGCTCCTCTAGCACCATATACAGCAGCAGCAGCATCTTTTAAGATAGAGATATTTTCAACTTCTGATTGATCTAACGTGTTGAAGTCATCTTCAGAACGAATTATATTATCAATTACATACAACGGTCGAAGAGTACCTCCATCTTTTGATAGTAAGGTAGGGTTACGAATAGTGATAGAAGCTGGATCGCCAGGACGAGCAAAACCACCAGAAACACCAACCCCAGGTTGTTGGGCTGTCAAAGCCGCTGACAAGCTACCTACAGGGAGGTCTTCAATTGACTTCATATCGATTTGAGCAACTGCACCAGTCAAGTGAATTTTCTTCTGCTGACCATATCCCACCACTACTACTTCATCCAAAGAAGAAGTTTCGCTAACTAAAATGACATTAACGATTTTACGATCTGCAACTGAAACTTCCTGTGTTTTATATCCAATCGAGCTAATAATTAGCGTTTCTTTGCCAGTTGGGGCATTAAGTGTAAATGTACCATCAGCTTTAGTGGTTGTACCTGTTTTGCTGTTTTTGATACGAATTGTTACACCTGCCAATGGTGCGCCTTCACTGTCCTTTACAGAACCTGTCACTGTGTGGTCTGCATTACTAGTCTTAACGGCAGAACCCAATGCAGGATTTGAAGCTTGAGCTGCCTCCAAAAAAGGAGCTCCCGCAATGAATTGGGCTGCTAATAGCAAAGTACAGGTAAGTTTAGTGCCTTTACGTTTGCCAAATTGTGGTTGTAAATGAAATGTCATATTTTTCCTTACATTAAATTGAGTACTAATAGTGTTTGTACGTTTTCGACTTGCGTTCGAGTTACTTTGAGTTTTCCTAATTATTATTGTCCAGAGGTTTTACTTGCTTCCTTTTTAGCTGATTCGGCAGCTTTGATTTTCTTCTCCCACTCTTGCCCTGCCTTTTTCATATCTACTCCTTGAGCCGAAAGATAATTATTGATTTTGCCTTTGTATTTTCCGAACCAAGCGTGTTTTTTTTCTGATGATTCGGCATCCATTGCATGCTCTCTTGCTTCTGTTAAATAATCCAAAATTTGTTTCTTTTGGTCTTTAGTCAAATCAGGAAGCATTTCTTGATAAGCTCTGTAAGTGTTAGGTAATACATTGTAAGTCATACCGTCTTTTACTGCTTCTACCTGAGTGTCTGATAATTCCTTTGAAAGAGATTTAAGATACTTTTCATGTAAGGTGTTTTGATCAGCGTCTGTTTTTTGCTCTACTTTTTGAATTTCCGCTGTTAGCTGTTCCTTACTTAAAGAAGTATTTCCTTTGAGCGCTAAGATGCTATTCTTTTTTTGCTCATGGATGTCGTTGAGATTACGATATTGATTGGCAATTAAGTCTCTTACCTTGAGTGCTTTCTTTTCTTTTTTCACATCAAGCTTCTGTACAATCTTATCAGCTCTTTCTGTAATTGCTTTGGTATATGCGGCTTCTTTTGCAGAAGCATCTTGAATGTTTTGCGCATTTCCAAACAATACAAATCCTAATAGCAAAGAGGTAATCGAGAGAAATCTGAATTGGAACATTATAAGGTACGTTTATCTGTTATGTTGGTATTGAATTTTTTTTTTAACACTTTTCGACAGTCTGTATAATTATGATTTATTAGCAGTGCTTTTTGATAAAATATTGCTATTTTCTAATTTTTTTAGGCTATCTATTGTAGTCTTTTATCATAATATCATGGAATTGCACTCTACTTGTTCAAAACCTGATTTCTGAGAACTATGATAAGTGTTATTTTGACACATTGATTTACTGGTACTTGTAATTTTTTAGTGGTTAAGTAATTGATTATTAATTTATTATAAGTTTCAATCAAGACAAGTAATGACAACTTTATACTTTTTTTATATTACGTTAGTTATATAATTTGGTAATATTCTTTTATACAAGTAAAATTGTGTTGTTTCTACGATTCAAATTTCACTATATAAAGTCCTATTTTTATGCATTTTTTTACCAACTTAGTGTAGAATATTGTCATATAATAAATTGGAATCATCATATTTGAATATATTGTACAAAATTTTTGATAGTAGAACGTTTTTTAGAGAAAGTAGAAATAAAAGAATAGTCCTATTTTTTTGATAATATTGAGTTATGAAACCACTTTTCCAGAAAGTTCCTGTTAAGCTAGAAAGCTCCTTTAGTGTCAGACACGACGTTCGACCTAACTTTGGAGGCATCTGGCATTATCACCCTGAGCTAGAGTTGCACTATATTATCAGAGGCGAAGGGGTTCGTTTTATTGGTGATAATATCAGCAACTTTTCGCATGGTGAGATTGTGTTGGTGGGCGAAAACTTACCTCATACTTGGCGTTGTAAAGAGGAGTATTTTTATCCTGATAATGACCTCGACGTAGAGGCTGTGGTTATACAATTTTTGCCTGATTGTCTTGGAAAATATTTGCTTGGATTACCAGAGGCATATTTGCTCCCAAAATTGTATGATAAGGCCAAAAGCGGCATGGTTATTATTGGCGAAACCCGAGAACGCCTGACTGAGCTGATGGTAAAAATTGCGCAGGCCAAAAACTTAGAGCGTATCTCTTTGCTCATTTCTATTTTGCATCTTTTGGCAGAAAGTGATGAGTTCGAAACCATTGCGGGTGGACAAGCTTTTTACCAGTCGAACGAGTCGGATACACTCCGATTGAATAAGGTGTGTAATTATACTTTGATGAACTATAAAAAGGATATTACCCTTGAAGAAATTGCTGCAATTAGTAACCTGAGCGTCACATCGTTTTGTAGATACTTTAAGCTCATGACCAAGAAGACCTACTATGATTTCTTGATTGAAATCCGTATTTCACACGCCTGTAGGGCTTTGGTTGAGGATAAGCTACCTACAGAGGTGATTTGCTTTGACTGTGGATTCAATAATGTGTCGAATTTCTATAGACATTTCAAAAAAGTAATGGGTATTACACCGCTGGAGTATAAGCGAAAATATCATAAGAAATAACTGTTGGCTTACAGCAACGAAAGAATATTTAAGAGCCAAAAAAAATCCCCCGCTAGTAAAACTATTGCGGGGGATTCCATCCCAAATTAATTAACAAACTATCTCCTGTAAAGGTATAGTATCTTGTAAGTCCTTGTATGCCAGATACAAAGTCTCAATATCGTTTGCGACTGAAGGGCTGATCTTCCCTACGTTACGTCGTGTGAATGTCGAAATCTGAAAATTTCTTTTTTGTAAAAATAGTTTAGAAACAGTTGGATAAACCTGATGCATGACATCCATTTGTTTCACTAAAAAGTCTTGTACTTTTTGTATTTCGGACGAAAGCTCCTCTTTATTATAATTGTCACATAACCAGACGATTAATTTAGGGAAATAATTGCCTTGAATACAAGACAAACCAGCACTCCCTGCCTTTAGAGAATCCACAGCATGAACCATGTATGCATCATAAAGTCCAAAATTTTGCCCTTCTGTAGCTTTGATTTTAGCCTTTATTTGCTCAATATCTAAGCAAGTATCTTTATGATAAATGACTCTTCCTGTGCGACTTAGTCTCGACAAAATGTCTGCTGAAACCAATCGCTTGTAGGGTACTGGACATTCGTAAAGCCCTAGGGGAATGTTTTCAGTTAAGTCTAATAAAGCCATCATTCTGTCTTCAAAAACCTCGTCAGTCTCATGACTTTCGGCAATGGCGTTTGCCAAGATAATCACTGCATCAGTGCCAGTATCATATACTTTTTTGACAAAATCAGCTTGCTCTTGTAAGCTATTGCCAAAACTTCCTGTGGCTACTACCGGTAACCCTGACGCACTCTTTATAGTTTGTTTGATTACTTGAAGGCGTTCATTTTCAGTAAGTTCAAACATTTCACTAGACAAACAATTGGCAAATAGACCACTTGCTCCAGCTTCTACATAAAACTCTGTCAGTCGACCAAGACCTTCGAAATCTATCTCGCCATTTTCATGGAATGGCGTTAACATTACTGGAATAAATCCTTTTTTGGTAGTAATCATAACTGTAGAGGAATTGAAAAGCTAATATCTTGATTATGAGTCGTTTTTGGCCATTAATTTAGTGACAATCACTCCTGAGATGAATAGGGTAACTGTACCAAGTACAATACTCATATTTTTATGTAAATGACTTTTTAATCCATCATATTCTGCTGGTAAGATGTCAGAGAATGTGACCCAACAAATAACAACTAATCCTATTAGTGTAGCAATAATGGCAGCCTGATTAGTTGCTTTTTTACTAAATAATCCTAGTAAAAATAAACCTAACATACCTGCGGCAAATAGACCTGATAGTTGCCACCATATATCTAAAATGCTTTTGACACCAATCATAGCCATCCCCGAGGCTAGTCCTAAAAAGCCGAAAATAACCGTTGACGTATGTAATATACGTAAGCTACTTTTGTCGCTTATCTCTTTGACAAAATATCGTTGGTAAATGTCTATTGAAAACACTGTGGCTGAGGCATTCATGCCAGAGCTAATGGTACTCATAGCAGCAGACAATAATGCCGAGATAATGAGTCCCATCAATCCAACAGGGATTTTGTGAACCATAAAATGTGGCATTACCTTATCTCCATAATCTTCTACTTTGAGTTGAGCCGCCTGGGCTACTAACTCAGAAGAACTCAGATTGGGAAATTTAGCTTTGACAACTTCCAATTTGAGTTGATTCAATAATTCAGGATGAACCTCATAGTAGGCATATAAACTTGAGCCAATAATGAAAAAAAGCAAGGATGCTGGAATATACATCCAAACGCACATCCAGAGGGATTTTCGAGCTTCGCTTTCCGAGGTGGTAGTATGATAACGCTGAATGTAGTTTTGGTCCATCCCAAAATTGTTCAGATTTATTAAAAAACCATAAAACAAAACCACCCAGAAAGTTGAACTAGTAAAATCCCAATTCAAAGAACCCAAGCTAAATTTATTTTCTGTTGTGCCGATTTCGATTACTTGTTGTGTCCCCTCGGGCATATCCTTTATGATTAAGTATAGAATCAATAAGGCGCCAAAAGTTTTGATAAATGCCTGCGCTACTTCTGTCCAAATCACAGCCTCGATACCTCCTAACACTGTATATACAATGATGCAAATACCCATCACCCACATAATTATTTCCATCGAATAGCCTGTAAGTGCTTGTAAACTAAGTGCTATTCCGAAAAAGATAGAACCCATTCGGGCTAATTGTGTTAGCAAAAAGCACACTACAGCGTACGTTCTTGCCCATGCACCAAACCTTTTTTCGAGATTGGTATAGGCTGATATTTCACCTGTTCCTCGATAAAATGGTATAAAATATTTGGATGCTACCCAAGCTGCTAAGGGCATAGACAAACTGAATACAAATGCATTCCAATTGCCTGCATAAGCTTTGCCCGGTACCCCTAAAAAGGTATTACTACTCAAAAAAGTGGCATAAATTGAAGCTCCTATTGCCCAGCCAGGGATACTCCCCGATGCCTTAGTAAATTGTTCTGCGTTTTGGTTCTTTTTCGAAAAATGGTATCCTACTGCTATCATTCCCAATAAATAGATGATAATCAGAGAGATATCCACAAGCGGTAAGCTTTGGTGGTTCATAGTGTATTGAGATTATTTTCATAAAGTTAAAAGGTCTCACTATGTCACTAACGCTCCGCCCTACTTTTTCTCTTTCTCCCCTTGGAGGCTGATACAAAATTATAGTACTTTATCTAGTAAAATTTATAGTATTTTTATATTAAATTATACGATATTAGCATATATCTTACTGGATGTCCAAGGCATCCAAATGAAGTTCTGTTGCGTCATCTAATTCTAGAACAATATGATATTTTCCTGCATTAATCATTGTGCCTGTTGTGGTACTTACATAATTCCATTTGCCTGTTTTGGTTGGAACTAGAGCAACCCTTTCATCACTTTTGATAATGGTGCCATCAATCAGACTAATGTTTAGTTTTCCATAAATCGTTTCAGTTGTAGGATTATGGTATTTGATAGTTAAAGAATAGGTATCAGCAACGCCAGTAGAAATAGTCCATTGAATCGAATTTTGACCTTTTTTGACAATACTCATGCGTTCTTTGCCCAAGAAAGCCATTTTTTTGATCCCCTCTCCTATTCCTTTGGCTTCGGTAGCCTTATAGGTTGTCGTAGTTTTTAGGTCAAATGGTGGTTGCAAAGTACTTGCTGGCAAGGCAAAAATGAGTGGTTCAGCATCAATAGCATTGAAATTTAATTCTACTTCTGTTTTGGCTTGAACTCTTTTCTTAAAAACTCGATATACTTTTTGGGTACTTTGAATATAACTTTGGGTATTTTCAAATGCCTCTAAAGTCTTTGGTAATGCATTTGTAGAATCTATTCCGACGTAAATATCTCCTATCTCATTCAGAGCAAGTTTGTACAATTTTTCACTTTTTTCAGAAAATAGGTATTCTGCCCCGTATAAAACTGGTGGTAAACCCACATAATTTTCTTGTGAATCTTTAAAAAGTGGTTTGCCAGTATCTAGCCAAGTTTTGATAGTTTTTGCTGACGAAATCAAAGTATTTGAACTTGTAGAAAAGGTACTTTTCTTCTCAGTACTAGCAATTGCAATAGCCGAAATAATGGCTTGTCCTGAGGCGATTTGTGGGAAAGAAATGTTTAGCTTTCCTCCTTTTACTTGAAATGGAATTGTTTTTTTCAACACTGCATCATGCCCTACTTCTTTCCAGATATCCAAATTTTTGAGAACAGTTTTACCGTTAAAAGCCACGTCGAACAAACGCCAACCCGAATAGTCATAACCACCACCTGTGCCATGCCACGGCTCGATAAAATATAATTCTACTTCATAATGACCGTCTGGTAGGGCAAATTGATAGGAAAGTTTATCTCGCCCATATCTAAAACTCTGGAATAATTCATCGTCTGTGGTATTTGTGATCGGGTCAAATGTTCTCCTTTGACTTGCATAAGCTTTAGGAATACCTTCAAAATCATTCGCCCAAGAAATGTACCCCCATTTATTTTGAGGTGTTTTTGCTTGGTCTGCTAGCCATGAGGATTTGTTTCTGTCTGTATAGGAATCGCCCCCACAATTGACACGGTAGAGATAGTGTTTTTGTGGGTTATGGGTAATAATGCTTTTTGTTAGACTCTTTTGAGCAGACCAAGCAGGAGCTATTGGTAAATGATGCAATTGCACTACATCTTCTGCCACTTTTTTCTCATTTACGTAGCCTTTTGCAATTAGCACATTGTATTGAATCGCAACATTGTTCCAAGTAAATACGCTCTCTTTACCTCTTTTTTGTTTTCCTAACGAAATATTTAGGTCGTTAAACAATTCGACTTCGTCACAATTGGAATACACTTTTATCCCTGATTTTATGCCCGTTTGAGTCCAACGATCAGGCCAAGTGTGAGAGACAATATAGACCATCGGTTGGGTTTTAGCTGGAGCATAAGTCGCTCTAAATAAATAAAATATATCGGCTGGCTCTTCCCATGGGGTTAATAAGCCTTTATAATTTACGGGACCGATTCTGTCTAATTCGCGCAATGCTTCTCCACTTTGAACACGCCCAGGGTTATCGTGAGAGGTCAATAGCCAGAAGAAATGCCCTACGGAATTTTGTTTGGCAGCTTCGGCCAAGCGAAGTTTTAGCTGTATTAATTCTCCGATGGCTTCTTCGCTAAATATTCCTGCTTGGGGTTTTTCTTGGTGTAAGTCTACCGTTCTCCATGCGCCATATTCTCCTACGAGTACTTGTCTTTCAAGATCTTCTGCATATTTGGCTGGATCACCACCATAAGTTCCTGTCCAGTTTTGAGGCACATCCCAATCGGTGCCTTTGCCTCCATTACAGGTTGTCACCAATCGTTGGATAGAAGCTGTTGGGTCTAATTCTCGAATAATTTGGGTACATTCTTTGGCAAAATCCTCAGGCAAAGTACTTTCATTTTCGAGTCCCCAAAGAATAATGGAAGGACTGTTTCTGCGTTCTCTAACCCAATCTTTTAATAGAGCCTTAAAATTTTGTCGAAACGCTGGCGAATCATACCAAATATGTGCTGCCATTTGTGGCCACCATAAAATCCCATCTTTATCCCAATAGTCTTGATAGCGCAAGTTATGAGGTTGATGAGCATCTCTAAAAGCATTGAATCCAGCAGCTTTTACCATGCCAACTCTAGTCTTAATTTGCTCTGCACTAAAGGCATGGCTATTGCCCAAAAGATGCTCGTATTCGGCTATGCCATTGATAAAGAATGGTTTACCATTTACTAATAATTGCTTTTGTCCATTCGGTCTTTTTAACCATGTGATAACTCGGATACCATAAGAGGTCTGTTGGATATCTAATAGTTTTCCATTTTCATAAATTTTTGTCACCATTTGATATAAATGGGGCTGTTCTGGCGACCAAAGTTTAGGATTGGTAATACTTGGCAAAGAAATAGGAATGGTCTCTGTTGTTTTGGCTGAAAGAGAATAAATATTGTTACTGCTGACAATCAGTTGATTATCTTGGTTTCGTAATTCATGAACGATTTTAATAGAAGATTTTTTAGTACTTAGATTTTGTATTTCTACCGAGCCATAGAGTTGAGCTTTTTGTGTTGTGATTGTCGTGTCATTCCAAATATGAATGCCGAAGGGAGCTATTCGAATAGGTTCTGTAATCAATAAATGCACAGGACGAAAAATCCCCATCGGTTGTGAGCCTTCAGAAAAACCTCGTTCGGTACTGCATCCACCACAGACCCAAGGTAAATCTTGGATTTCGGCAGGATGATCGGCGCGTACTGCCAGAATATTTTCTTGATTATTGAGTAAAATATAGTTTGTGGCATCTAGTTGGAAGGTAGTACGCCCACCCGCATGTGTGCCTAGTAATTTTCCATTGAGCCAAACAGTTGCATAGGAGCCAACACCTTCAAAATAAAGAAAATAGCGCTTGTTTTTATGAGAAGAATTGACGGTGAAACTTTTACGATACCATGCGTATCCATGTTTGTTGCCATGTGTCAAACGGCGATAACCGTCGTATTGATCCCAGTTATGAGGTACTTGTACAGATTTCCAAGATTGAGTTGCAAACGTGTTTTTCTCAAATCCATCATACGCATGAATGTTGGATTCATGAATGGTGGTTAGCCAGTTGTCATTGAGGGAAATATCTTGTCTTTGTGCTTTTGCAGAAAATAAGAATCCTAGAAAGAATATCAAGATTGTACAATACCTTCTTCTGGTGAACATAGGTAAATATCGGTAAAATGAATTTTATCAGAATTATTGTACAAAAATAGGTAGGTAAATGCGACTTTTTCGGTAAGATTTTTTCAAAGTATTGTACAAAATTAACACGAGATACTTTTATGAAAATATCTCGTGTTAACAGTAAGTTTCAGAAGTAAGTAATCAAGCAAAATAAGATTTAAGTTATGTGTTTAGGCATAAGGCAACAGGCACAAGGCACAGAGTGTTAAATGTATTTAAAAACCACAAACATGCATTTTTCCAAAGCCCATTTACTAGTTCAAGACTTAGTCTTGGACTCATTTTTAAAACAGTTTAAAACTGTTTTAAAAAAATCAGTGAAAAAGTCGATACTCCTGTATCACACTTTCTCATTTTGTCCAGTAATCAGACTATTAACTAATAACGTTTCCCTAAGTAGCAGGAAAGATTAAATCAATAGTATCTCAAAGGTAAAAAATTGAGTGTAACCTTTTGATTATGATTATCTTACAATAACAGATATACTGTTGACTAATAACGTCTCTTTACTTACTTATTGACTAGAAAAGTTTAAAATTCGATGAGGTAGGGCTTATTAGACTGTAGCTTGAGGGTATGTACAACCTGATTAATTCTTATTTTGCAGGTGGTAGACTCCTTACTTGTAATGCTCAATTCTGTGATTTTACCATTCTTCCAAGCATAACTCAAGATATACCCTCCCCTAGCTTGTATGCCTTTTACTTTCCCTTCTGACCAGTCTTTGGGTAAGGCAGGTAATAACTCAATAATATCTGTTTGGCTTTGGATAAGCATTTCGGCAATACCCGCTGCACCACCAAAATTGCCATCTATTTGGAACGGTGGATGGGCATCAAATAGGTTTAAGTATGAACCTCCTGCACTTGTGGCCGGTCTGAGTAACATTTTGACTAATTGTAAAGCGTGCTCGCCCTCATGAAATCTTGCCCAGAAATTAATTTTCCAAGCCAAACTCCAACCTGTACCTTCGTCACCACGATAAATAAGTGATTGTCGAGCGGCTTTCATCATCGTCGAGTCGATGTCCCAACCAATATCATGGCCTGGGTGTACGCCCCAAAGGTGTGAAACATGGCGGTGATTATTTTTTGGATCGTCCAAATCTTGTAGCCATTCCTGCAATTGCCCATGCTTGCCAATTTGATTGGGCGCTATTTGTTTGTATTGTTGGCTCAGTGTATCAGCAAAGGCATTGTCTAGCCCTAAAATTTGCGAGGCTTTAATCGTATTCTTGTATAACTCTCTGATAATCTGATGATCCATGCTTGGTCCAGCTACCAATCCACCTTGTTCTGGTGAATTAGAAGGCGTACTGATAAGCCAACCCGTTTTAGGATCTTTTACCAAAAAATCTACAAAAAATTCTGAAGCCGATTTCATGATAGGATAAGCCGTTTTTCTTAAAAACTCTTTATCCTGCGTGTACTGATAATGTTCCCACAAATGCTGACTCAACCATCCTGCACCACTCACCCAAATACCGTGGTTTGAGGCATTGATAGGGGCTGTTCCTCGCCATAAATCTGTATTGTGATGAACCACCCAACCACGAGCATTATAATAATTTTTTGCGGTAGTTTGACCAGCTTTATACAAATCTGTAATCATTTGTATCAGAGGTTGTTGAGTAGGAATAAGGTTCAAAACACCCGCAGGCCAATAGTTCATTTCGGCATTGATATTGGTAGTGTACTTACTTCCCCAAGGTGGAGCCAACAAATCATTCCAAATACCTTGTAAATTAGAAGGTTGTGTTCCTGCTCGTGAAGCCGAAATCAATAAATAGCGTCCGTATTGTACATATAATGCTGCGAAAGATGGGTCATTGTCTTTGCCAAAATTCGCTAAACGAACATCCGTAGGTAAATGACTTTTGGCATCCTGACCTAACTCAATGGCAAAACGTTTGTAATATTTTTGATACTCAGCTTGATGTGCCTTTCGAATTTGCTCGTAAGATATTCCTTTTAGTTTGCTAAAAACTTCCTCGCAACGCTTTTGAGGGTTTCCTGAAATATTTTGATAATTGATAAAATTGGTGGCAGCGGTCAAATAAAAAACGACTTCATCTGCTCCTTTAATGACGATTTTACCTGCTTGCTCCTCTACTGAGCCATTTTTTTGCTGGATTTGTAAATAGGCTTTTCCAAATAAGGCGCCATTTCGAACCCTGACCGACAACTCCCAAGTATTATTACCGAGAGATTTAAAGCTATAGTTTTTGTGTGGACTTGTCAAAAAACTCTCTAAGTTGATTTGATGAGCTTTGTTGACAGAAAGTCTCAATGCTAGCACCTGATGAGGTTGACTTACCAGATACTCTCTTTTAAAAACTACATTGTCAACAGAATATTCAGTTTGTGATTCAGCAGTCGCTAAATTAAGAGAGCGACGATAGTTTTGATATTCTTTTCCATGCAGAAGATTGATATACAAATCACCAAATGGTTGGTAATCTGCTTGATATTTGCCTACTGCTGGCGCTTCATCGCTTTGAATAAAGTATTTCCATTGACCATTCAACGAGATTTTTTTATCCTCTTGACCCACAGGATATATACCAATATGGCGAGAAGTATCTTTGTAGCCTGCTATACCTCCTTTATCGGAAAAGTTCAATACTTGAATCGCTATCAAGTTTTTTCCTACGTGTAAAGTATTGACAGGAATTTGATATTTACGCCCTTCTGTATGCTGTGAACTACCAATCAACTTTCCGTTGATATAGGTATAATCATAATCTCGGATGCGATTCAAATCCAATACGAGCGTTTGATTTTCCCAACCTGCTGGAATATCAATCGTTGTTCTAAACCAAACAGCTCCATCGAGCCCCTCATAGCCGACCGCTTCCCAACCTTCATAGGATGGCACAGTCATCGTTTTCCATGAAGAGTCATCAAAGTTTAATTGTGAAGGATTTCCAGATATTCCTTTCAAAGCCAACATATCTGCAATCCAAGTTTCTCGCTTGCCTTCATTGCTTTTGAGCCCCATGAACTGCTTTTCGGCTAAAGCCTCTGCTTCTTTTTGTTTTCCTTCTTGTAATAACTGACGAATTTGCCCCAAATATTGATAGGCATCTTTTCGATTATACTCACGAGGTTCTCCAGTCCAAAGTGTTTCTTCATTGAATTGAATGCGCTCTTGGGAAGGATTTGCAAAAACCATTGCTCCAATACGCCCATTACCTAATGGCAAAGCATCTGTCCATTTCTGAGCAGGTTTATCGTACCATAATTGATAATTTTGAGCACTAAGAATATGGGCAAAAAATACACCCAAAAGCAAGAAAGATAGCTTTTTCATAAGCTTTAAGTTCAGAGAATTGATTATGGTATTATTTTTTCTTTCTATCCTCAAACCAACCTTTTAGCAATAAATTTCTATCACAGTTAGGTGCTGGAAAAAATAGACTTGCCACATATCCTACTACAATCACAATCAGGTGACTATAAACGCCCAACATGAGTTTATGGTGTGGGAAATTGTACGCTCCCAAATCTAATAGTAATGATTTCTGGTCACCTAATCCAATTTGAGTAGACGTCAAAAAAGCATAGGCAGTAAAGAGAATACAGACAAAAATACCAATATTTACTCCTTGTGTATTGGCACGACTACTGAGTAAACCTAACAAGAAAATACCAACTATTCCTCCTGAAAATATTGCGTAAAGTGTGAATACAATTCCAAGTACTCCTTCGCTGCCAGTGCTCAGATATAGAGCGCCAATAAGAAGGGTAATGACTCCTGAAAGAACAACAATCCATTTACTGGCTTTCAAATAACTTTCATCGCTTTGGTTGGGACGCAATACTTTATAATAATCTTCTACGCCCACGGCAGCCAATGAATTTAGATCGGCACTTAGACTACAAATCGCTGCTGATATTAGGGCAGAAAGAATAAAGCCTACCACGCCTGTTGGTAATTGAGTCATCATGAAATAAGGAAATACAGCGTCAGCTTGTACCTTTTCAGGAAGTGGATTTTGTTGGTAAAATACAAAAAGTAGCGTTCCAATAAACATAAACATCATCCAAACAGGTACAGTTAAGAAAATACCCATAAGTGAGGCTCTGATAGCTTGACGGTCAGTTTTGGCGGTTAGATATCTCTGAACAACAGTTTGGTCTGTCCCATATTTTTGAATAGCATAAAAACTTCCATTGATTACCATCACGATAAAAGTCAATTTGCTTAAATCTAGTTCATAAGGTCCAAAGCCTGTATGACCTTTGCTAGAGGCAATCTGCCAAGCTTCTGAAAAACCACCTTTGATAGAATATAATAAAACGACCAGACAGGTAATACCACTGGCTAACAGCATAAAACCTTGAAATACGTCGAGCCAAATTACGGCCTCAATACCACCTTTGAGATTGACCAAAATGATAATTCCGCCAATCACCAGCATGATTAGTAAAGGAGATTGTCCCGTAAGATTACCCAATGCAATTGCCATCAGGAACAATACCGTTCCCATGCCCGAAAATTGACGAAGGATAAATGAAGAGGAGCTATAATAACGAGCAAAACGTCCGAAGCGTTTCTCGAAATATTCGTAAGTACTGAGTCCAATGACTTTTCTGAAAATAGGCACGATAAACCATATTGTTCCTAATAAAACAATGGGAACCATCAAGCCTTGTACCAATAAAATCCAGTTGGAAGAATAACCTTCGCCTGGGTATCCCAAAAAAGTTACACTACTGATAAGTGTAGCCAGCAAGGACATACCAATGGCCCAAGAAGGTACTTTACCTTTCGCAAGAAAATAGTTTTGAGTTGTTTTTTGTTTGTTGGCGAAAATAAAACCGAAGTATAACGTCAATCCTAAAAAAAACAAAATAATGCCATAGTCAATGGCATGTAATGTATGGTTCATGGGTTGGTGATAAAGATTTTCTACAGTTGAGCATACGTCACAGCTGGTGGCCATGCGTAACTTCCTGGTTTGAGTGTTAAATAGGTACTCGGACGTTCGAGGCTTTGCATACGAATTACCCCTTGAGCAAATTCTTCAGTGGGAAGAAAATTCTGTAATGGAATTTCTGCCAAAATAGCGGCTGACGTCGCACCTCCTTCGATGAGTATTTCTTCTAAATGTACTTGATTCAATACTTTTTTGACAACTTTCGCCATTAATTTAGCTAATCCAGCAGGAGATATTTTGGTCGTATCCAACTGCTTTTCAATAGCCATAACAACTACTTGATGTTGACTAAAGCATTGAATGATATTGCTTGCCCAACGATTTAGCGATTGGTTAAATTCTTCTGAGTCAACAGGTTGTGTGGTTGGCTCTTTAGGTAAATAGCAAACACCACCTTGTTGATTGGCATGGTTTTGTATTTTTTCAACACTATCACTAAAAGTCGTTCCACTCACATATAGACATTTCTGGGCTGTATGTTGAGGAGAAAAGGTTTTTTCAACAAGATTATACCCTAAATTCGATAGAATTGAGGCAAAAAACTCAGCTCCGCCGACCAACAGGTCAATTTGTGCTGAGTGTGTTACCCATTTCAATAAATCTTCCTTTTGACTAACCTCAGCAATAATTGTACCTTGTAATGGCAATACAGGTTGTGCTAATATTTGTACCTTATCAGTTGGCTTGGCACGCAGCATATTCATTACTTCGCTATCCTGAATCGGAAACTCTGGGTCATGAGCAAATGCCGTTTCATGCGCTAATTTATCACCTATATAATATTTTCCGTCCTGTATTCTCCGTCCCATGGATGGATTGGTAGGGATAATTAAGCAATTTTTTTGACCAAGAGAATGTTGAATCTCCTTAATTTCAGCCAAAACATGACCACGAAGCACTGAATCTATTTTTTTATAAATCAAACTAGGCTTATATTGTTGACTAGTTTGAATCAAATACTCAATCTTAGTAATTGCCTGATTTTTAGTTAGCGAACGAGTGTCTGCTGAAATGACTAACAAATCCTCTGTTGCTTCTTGATTAATTTCTGTACAAACTCTTACTTTGAGCCCATATCTCAATCCAATCCCAGCTATTTCGGCTGCTCCAGTTAGGTCGTCAGCAATGACAAGAATCATAGTTAGAAAATTAGGACTGTACGAAGGATTTCTTCCTATTTCAGATTTGGGATTTCTGATTTCGGAAGTAAAGTAAAATACCTTTATTTTTACTTTACTTCCGAAATATATAGTTCTTACAATCTTTCGTACAAGAAATAAAAGGTAATATTAAATTAACAAAGTTTATACACTACACTTTAATAGTATTCTTCTGACTATGAGTGTATTCCAATAACTGATATACTATTAACAAATAACCTCTTTTTACTTATTCTTACTCAATTGAATAGCACTTTCGATAGCCAATGTCATAGCATCTGGACTAGCGATGCCTTTTCCTGCAATTTCAAAAGCCGTTCCGTGGTCAACAGATGTACGGATAATTGGTAAACCCAAGGTAATATTTACCCCTTTTACACTATCCATTTGACCTTTTTCGGCATTCCATCTAAACCCAGTAAGTTTGAAAGGGATATGTCCTTGGTCATGATACATAGCTACTACGCCACCATAATATCCAGTTGCTGCTTTGGCAAATAAGGTATCTGGAGGAACGGGACCTTCTACTTCATAGCCCAAACGCAAAGCTTCCTCGACTGCTGGAGCAATATCCTCTGCTTCTTCGGTACCAAACAAACCAGAATCGCCAGCGTGAGGATTTAGACCTGCAATACCGATACGCATATTGGTTTCGCCCAAACGTTTCATGCCTGTGTGTAGCAATTCTGTTACTTGTAGAATGCGTTCTTTTTTCACCAAATCACAAGCTTGGCGTAAGGATACGTGCGTGGATACGTGAATTACTTTTAGTTTATCTTCTACCAAAAGCATGGCATATTTTTTTGTATTGGTGTAATGCGCATAAATTTCGGTATGTCCTGCAAAATGATGACCAGCCTCGTTGATAGACTTTTTGTTGATAGGACCAGTAACAGTCGCGTCGATTTCATTGGCTAAGGCTAGTTCAATAACCGTTTTTACTGCTTGAAAAGAGGCTTCACCGCACATGGCAGAAATCTCGCCAAAACGTAAGGTATCCATATCCACATTGTCCAAGTCATAGACATCAATTTGTCCAAACTGAAACTGCGCATCTTTTACCGATTTTATAGGATTAATCGTGGCTTCGAGACCTAATAAATGAATGATATGGCTAAAAACTTTGGCACTACCCACCAATAGTGGGCGACAAGTTTGATAAATATTTTGATCTAATAAGGCTTTTATGGCGATTTCGGGTCCAATACTGGCTGGATCCCCCATGGTGATTCCGATAATTGGTAATGCTGACATAAGTACTAATGCAGAATTTTTAATGTTGAATTGTGAATGAGTGAATATAGATTTACTCTTTTACAAAGATTTTATTTTGTACAAAAGCATTCTTATTTTTTGATGTAGTAGCAACCCTTGCGGTTGCCATCTTGAATGCGGCAACTGCAAGAGTTGCCACTACACCAATTCTATTTTTATGACAAAGCTTCAACCTTGTACAGGATTAATATTGATTATCAGATAGCTACATTAAGTCTATTCTGACAATGCTAAACTCTCTAGCGTTTGTGCGTAAGCTTCTTGCAATTGCAATAAATCTTCCTGCGACGAACCTTGTAATGGAGGCATCACGATCGGCTGACAAAGCTGGTGTGTTGACATTAGGACTTTTAAAGCCCAAAGAGATTCGCCGAGTGTACGCCCTTTTTGATACAAACCACCATACAAATCCGAGAGCTCTTGCATTCGTAAAGCTTTGTTGGTATCATTTTGAAGCACAGCCTCTTGCATTTCGTGATAAATGCTAGGAATGAAATTTCCAGTACTTGGAATAATACCGTCACTTCCTAGGAGCATAGCTTCTGCCGATTTGGCTGCCCATCCCATAAAATGACTGAAGTCTGGTCTATCTCTCCACAGATGAAGAGATTCATGAAGGCGTTCTATATTTCTTTCAGAATCTTTTAAGCCAATAATATTGCTATGATAGCTCAATTCATCGATAATTTTTAGAGGAACAGAGCTATGTGTGGTGGCAGGAATATTATAAATAATCAATGGCAAAGGAATAGCATCGGCCAATTGCTCAAAATAGCGCTTCATCTGACTTTCGGTCAGCGCGTAGTAGGATGGCAACGTAGCTGCCACTACATCTACTCCTGCTTGTTCGCTAATTTTAGTAAGCTCTATCGATTCTTCGAGGCAATTAGAGGCAATACCAGCATACAATGTTGTACCTTTTTGCTTATTTTTTCCAGCTTGTCTCACATAATCTGCCTTTAGTTCAAAAGGTAAAGATGCAGACTCGCCAGTAGTTCCAAGAATAAAAGGTAAAACATGGTTGCGATAAAAATTATCGAACATGCTTTCGACTGCACCGTGGTCCAACTGAAAATTTTCAGTCAAAGGCGTTACCGCTGGTACCACTATTCCGCTATATTTTTTTTGAATACTCATGGGGTAGTTTATATCGTGTTCATCGAGAACAGTTGATTTAAGGATTTATGATTGGGAGTTTTTCAGCCATTTCAGATTTGGGATTTCTGATTTCGGAAATAGAGTAAAATACCTTTATTTTTTACAAAAAATAGTAGATTATACTTCCGAAATTCAACATCCGATATCCGAAATGGATGGGTATTATATTCCTTCGTACCGTCCTAATTAGGAGTTTAAAAGGCGGCTTCAAAAATTTGAATAGCGTCAGTCTCTTCTATTAGTCTTGGATTATTCTTTAATAACCGTTGAATCTTTAAGGCATCTTTCGCCATTTGTGAAATTTCTTCACGTGCCACACCAACCTCACGTAAGGTAGCAGGAATCCCACAAGCCTTGATAAGTTCTCGCACCTTGGCTACTCCCGATTTCGCCATTTCGAGGGTGTCGCTAATAGGTTCACAGCCAAGAGCTTCTGCCACTTTAGCATATCTTTCGGGAGCTGCCACAAGGTTATATTCCATTACAAAGGGTAGCAAAAGGGCATTTGACAAACCATGCGGTAAGTGATATAAACTTCCTAATGGATAGGACAGTGCATGTACTCCAGCCGTGTTGACAGGACCTAAACAAAAACCTCCTAATAAACTTCCCATGGCAACCTGTACACGTGCGTGCTCGTTACTGCCATTTTGTACAGCTTCGACAATATGTGCTCCAATCAACTTCATTCCTTCATAAGCATACATATCGATAAACAAATTGGCAAATTTGTTGGTATAGGCTTCCAAACAATGCGTAAGAGCGTCAAGCCCTGTAGCTGCTGTGATACCCGCTGGTACACTTACAGTTAACAAAGGGTCGGCATATACCGCATCAGGAACTAGATAAGGGCTAATAATGCCTTTTTTCTGGTTATCAAGATTATCTACCAAAATTGCATTGGGAGAAACCTCACTTCCTGTTCCTGCGGTGGCTGGTGCACAAATCAACTTTTTGGCTCTTTGTTTTAACAATCCAATACCAACATATTCTCTTAATTCTTGGGGATTGTCAAGCTGAGCAGCTACTAATTTGGCAATATCTAGCACACTTCCACCGCCAATACCAAGTACTACGTCGGGATTGAATGGCTCTACTTTTTTCATTAATGTAAAAAAGTCTTCGAAAGTAGGTTCTTGAACAATACTAGTATCAATCTGTACTTCGATTTGTCGAGCTTTTATATCTGCTAAAAGCGGTTCTAAGGCTTTTAGAATAGGTTCTATTGTTACTAATAAAACTTTTTGAGCATTGTATCCACTCAATTCATCGGCGATTTGGTTGATCACACCGCTACCAAACACCAATTTATTCGGGAAGTAAATACTTACATTTTGAAGCGTATTCATATTAATTAAGGTATTTCTGAGGATTAGTCTTTTGTGATTTCGCCTCCTTGCGGAGCTGTATAACCTTTTACAAAAGGCCATTTTCCATCAGTAATTTTTACGATTTTAAGTTTTTTGGGATTTATAACAGCATGTTTAATTTTTTGTCTACGCCATGTGTAAATCACATGCAACAATCCATCTTTGGTTTGAATAATAGATGGATATGAATATTGACTAATAGGAGAATCTTCGATAATCAAGGCGGCTGACCAATTGATTCCATCTTTTGAAACCGATAAATTCAGGGGTGTTCTTGGTCCTTTTGCCAAATCTCCAGGAGGCAATACGTGATTATAAATCAAATAATGTTTTCCATTTGAGGCTGTTACGGCATCTGTACCTGAGTTGTTATTGGGCAAATTACTTTTTGCTAAAGGAGTCCAAGTTTCTCCATTGTCATACGACCAAGAGGTCAAAATGGCTCTATTTCTGCTTCGCGCCAAAATTTGTAATGTACCTTTTCCATGATCTAAAATACTTGGTTGGATTCCTTGCGTATCCTTATCTCCTTGGATAGGTCCGACTTGTCTCCAAGTTTTTCCACCATCTTTGGTCACCTCAAAATGCAAACGCCAGCCCAGTGAGCCTTCGGTACTGCTTGGACAAAATAGATTTCCATTAGATAACAAAACAGGTTTGTTTTTCACAGGTCCGATATATCCTTCTGGTAAAGCTCTTGCCTCTGACCAAGTTTTTCCGCCATCGGCAGAGGTTTTTAGCCAGCCTTTCCATTTAGCAGGGCTAGGCCCTATTTTGTAGAAAAGTAAAAGCTCGCCATTTGGAATTTGGTACAAAACTGGATTCCAGCAAGCATAGCGCAGAGTGTCGTTGACAATGCCATTAGCAACATTTTGTGGCGCTTGCCATTTGCCATTCTCTTGGCGACTCACCCAGATACAAACATCTGGATTGCGTTCTTTGGTACCTCCAAACCACGCCGAAACTAACCCTGTAGGTGTTTCAGCAATTGTAGAGGCATGACTTTCGAGAAAAGGTGGATTTTCTACCACAAATTCATCCAACAGAAGCCCTTTTTTCCAAGCTTGAGCTTCAGATGTCAGGGGCAATGCCAGTGTGCATGAGATAAATCCTATGAGTAATTTTTTCATAAATGCTTTTTTGCTAGAGAACAGTGACAAAGGCACATAGGCACAAAGTGTAAAATTGAGCCTTTGTTCTATTCCTATATTTAAAATGCGAATGAGTAAGAACCAGAACCAATTTCTAGTATCGTATATTCTCTGCTCAATCCCATAATTTTGATTTCTTTATACTGAGAAATATTTTTGCCTCCTTCTGTAATGTTTTGATAATCAGAAGTTGGTAGGTAAATAATAGCTTTGCTATTGGCTGGTACGTTCACCTGCCAAGTAGTAGTGTTGCCTTCTTTTTTCCAATGAGATTCAATAGTTCCTCGAATAGACTGATAACTAGCTTGTACTTGATTCAATCCTTTTGGAAAATCTGATTTTAATTCAATGTATTTGTATGCGGTTTCTCTGGATTTAATTCCTGCCAAATGTTGGTAATACCAAATCAACAAATCGCCAAGCAACATCACATGGTTAGCTGAGTTCATTTCGGGGTTGGCGGTATTGCCATTCCATAATTCCCAAATTGTAGTGGCGCCATTTTCGACCATATAACCCCAACTCGGATAATCTTTTTGTGTTGCAATCGTATAAGCTAAATCCCCTTGACCAATGCTACTTAAGCCTCTCATGAGCCATTGGGTACCAATTACGCCTGTGCTGATATGACTTTTATTTTTTTGAATAATCGTTTGTGTCAATTGCTCAGCTACTTTATTGCGCTCTTCCGTTGGGATGATGCCATAGACCAAGGGCAATAAATTGGCAGTTACGGTGCCATTTCCATAATTTGAAGATTTTAGAAAAGCTTGGTTAAAAGCATTTTTATAGTCACTTTCCTTTTTTGAAAAACCTTCCAAATCTTTGGTGTTATCGGTGATTTGAGCAAATTTTTGCATTAACTGCAACACCCGAATGTAAGTTGCTGTAGCTAGCAATTTACCATCAGTCAATCGGCTCTCATCCTTCGCATGAATCAACTCTTTTGATTCAGGTGGCACGCACCAATCTCCGTATTTATCTTTGGTAATTAATCCGTTCTCGGTATACTTTTCGGCCATGTACATGACCCATTTTTTCATAGAAGGATAATGCTTTTTGATGGGTTCTGCGTCCCCGAACTGCTGGTAAAGCATATCTGCAATCGTGATATAGGTACTAGGCCAAGTAACATTGTCGCCATAGTATCTCCAAAAACTTGGGGCTACGTCTGGGATGCTTCCGTCTGCTTTTTGGCTTTGTTCAATATCGTCTAACCATTTTGTATAAAGTGTTTGATTATCAAATAAATAGCTTTCTCCATAAGCTCCTGTAGTGCGGTCGCCTAACCATGGCTGACGCTCGTTTCGCTGTGGGCAATCTACAGGCATCCCCTTGTAATTGCTACGAATTCCCCAATAAGCGTTGGTAAATATCTGATTGAGTGTAGTATTTGAGCTTTGAAATTTGCCCGTATCACTCATCTCATCATATACTACTCTTCCTTCAAATTGCTCAAGCTTTGGTTCGGTAGTGAAACCTGTAATTTCTACATATCTAAAACCATGATAAACAAAACGGGGCTCCCATGTTTCTACGCCTTCTCCTTTGAGCGTGTAGATATCGGTTACTTTGGCATCACGCAGATTTCGTACATACAGACTCCCATCGGGTTGTAGACTTTCGGCAAAGCGAAGGGTAACTTTTTGACCTTTTTTCCCCTGAACACTTAGTCGTAACCAGCCAGCCATGTTTTGACCCATATCCAAAATATAGGTTTGAGCATTGAGCTTTTTAAGAGCAATTGGTTTGATGGTCTGCATAACTTTCATGTTTGCAGTCATTTGCGCTTCATAATCTCCACCTGGTTCTTGTACCAATTGAGCCTTCAGCCAAGAAGTGTCTGCGTAACCCGATTGACTCCAATTTCCTAATTCTTTGGTCGCATCGTATTCTTCTCCGTCGTATTCATTGTTGCAACGTATGGGTCCATCGGCTGTCACCTTCCAAGTGTCATCACTGACAACGGTTTCGTGGCTTCCATCTTCGTAAACCAATTCGAGATTGAAAAGCATTTTAGGATAACCAAATGTTTTGATTTTATAAGGTTTATAATCTTGGCGCATCGTGTAATAACGACCATTCCCCAGAATTGACCCTACAGCATTGGCTCCTTGTTGCAATAGAGCTGTTACATCGAAAGTATTGTATTTGACGCCTTTGTTATAATCAGTAGGAACAGGTGCTAATACCTGATTACCAACTTTTTGACCATTGAGATATAACTCATACAGACCCAAACCGATGATATAGGCCGTGGCACTTTTGAGTTTTTTCTTTACGGTAAAATCTTTTCTAAAATAACGAGCAGATAAGCGTGAAAACTGACCTTCGTTATCCCATGGGAACGAACGATCTAAACCAATCCAGCGTCCTTTCCAATCTACATAATTGAGCAAACCAATACTAAAAGAAGCTGTTTCAGACCAATCCGACTCACCTTTATTTGTCCATATTTTTACCTTCCAAAAACATTTGCTACGACTTTTGAGCACTTTTCCTGCATAGCGTACCTGAATGGTCTCTTCTGAATTGATTTTTCCAGAATCCCATAAATCACCTTGGTTTTGTGCCAATAATTCCTTGCTAGAAGCCACTAAAATTTGATAAGCCGTTTGATTTACAGCTCTTAGTTTACTGCTGACTTGCCAGCTCAAACATGGTTGTACTACGTCGATGCCTTCAGGATTTTGTAAAAATTCACAACGAGCTTTTTCTATAGAAATAGCTTTTTCGTCTTTTCTAAAACTAGAAAAAAGCAATCCCAACAAAGCCAGTAGTAAGCAATAGTGTTTCATGGTTTTACTATTTTGTCAAACGGAGGTAATAATGCAGAATAGCGAATCATGAATGTAAGTTTCTGATAATTAAAAACTTATATTCATGATTCTATACTAAGATTTACATGTCAAATTCTGCTAAAAGATCAGCAACTTTTACAGGCTGACCAGTCGACAAAGAACGATCCATTGCTTGTAATAAAGCTACAGTTCCAATTCCTTCTCTTACATCTGGATAAGCAGTTTGTCCACTTTCTAGACAATCAACAAAGTATTCAAGATAATTTTGATATTCGCCAGCGTGGTGACTTTTACCTTCAAATCTGAAATAATGTTTTAGTTTATGTTCCCAAGTCTGTACGATTTCTTCGCCTGTATTGGTTGTCACAGCGTATCTCAAATCCATATAATCGGCTTGGCTACAACCCTCTGTTCCTCGCAGAATGCAGCTCATTTCGCTATCGCGCACTACTGGTTGCACAGGACCTGTATAACAGCCACTTACACGAGCAATACGCCCGTCGGTCGCTTTGAAGATAAAGTGCATAGTGTCAGGATTTTTGAGCCCTCCTTTTAAACCATTGGCACTCAACATACCGTAACCCATCACCTCTTCGATGTTAGGTAAATACCAACGAATAAAGTCTACAGGGTGACTCAATCCGCCATACAACCATTTAAACGCTGATTCCAATGACCAGCCTTTTTCCAAAAACCAACGGTGGTCGGCATGATAATAGCCCTCGATCGTAATAAGATCGCCAATCAGTCCATTTTCGTAATCCGCTCTTTGTTTTTTCATAGGTTCGAAAAAACGAGAGCTTTGACCAACAAATACCTTTTTCCCTGTTTTCTCAGACAACTCGATGAGCTCTTTGGCATCAGCCAAATTGTCGATAAATGGTTTTGTACATACCACATGTTTGCCGTGTAAGAGTGCTTGCTTTACATGCGTTGCATGCCATTTGTCAGGGGTATAAATGGCGATAATATCGATACTTGCGTCGTCGAGTAGTTCTTGAAAATTGGTAGTATAAGCATGAAAATCAAATTCTTTGGCGCGCTGCTGACATAGCTCTAAACGCAAATCACAGATTTTTACTAATTCTAATTTTGAGCTGGCTAATGCAGCAGACATGGTGCTTCGTCCTTCTCCTAGTCCTAAAATGCCGATTCTTAACATGACCTTGACTTTCTATTTTTATAACTTTATTCGTTAACAGTATATCTTAAAATTCGAATGATTTGAAAAACTCCCAGGTATCACCCTTCGGAGCATCCTCCAAACCTTCTTGATAATCTTTCATGGCTTTATTCCAGTCGTTTACTCGTGGATTGTTGAGTGTGGTACGTGGATTCAGTTTTTCAAAATCCGCCTCTGCTGGGATGCTAATCACAAGCATGAGCTGCCGCCCATTTCTAAACAATAAGAGTTGTTGAAAATCAGCATTGCAAAAGCCTTTTGATACTTCTGGCCATTTTTCAAATTGAGTAGCGTGAGCGTCTAAATACGCTTTTTGTTTGTTGGGATCAGCAACCAAATTGGCAGTTAACAAAATATGTTTCCAAGCGCCTTCCTTTTTCTTTTCGCCACATTTTTCACGATTAAATTCATAGAATAAATCATGATAAGTTTTAATTTTTACATCAGGAAAAGCATTTTTAAGGCGATCTTGCAGTAAATACACATCCTGTACCTTATCGAAAATAACTGTGTGATTTTGCCACTGATAGACCGATGAAGTACTGATTTTGCTTTTACCCAAAATGACTTTTAGTTTTTCTTTGTCAAGCGTTTTTCCTTGTGCTGTCACCAACTCGACTATTACAGGCTTTTCGATATTGATGTCGTAACGAGCGTCATACGGATTGGCGAAACGTAAAAGAGATTGGTATTGTGGCGCTAAACCAGCTTTTTGATAAATACTATCTGCTACGCTAGGACCGTTGTTTTCCCACGTATTAGCAGGTCCATTCGCATTTTGTAGATATTTGGTCGAAGCTGTCCAGTTATCACGAATGGTCATAAATGAAGAGCCTTCATCGGTATAGAGGTAAAACCAGTGACTAGGAATGTGCGCATACGGCGCACGATAAATGCTATCAATGACATTTTCAATGATTTGCGTATTAGGTTGTGCCGAAAGCGTATAGATACCAGCGACATCATACATATTTTTGCCGTAAAGGCGAATTTTATTAGCCTTTACAAGATTGTTTTTCAAAACAGTTATATGACGTGTCCAGCCCCAACCTACGCTGATACCAGAATAATGTACGTTTGAAATATCATTGTGCGTAATTTGAATATCATGTGCAAAGCCCACGCCTATTCCCACACTTCCCCAGTCTTCGTTGGTAGCATCGGAAATAAGGTTATTTGAAATTTGGATATGGTGACTGACTTCACGAAGGTCTGTAGGGTTGTATGGTAAATGTATTTCGGTAGCTTCATCAGAAAAATTACCAACCAAAATACCGTTTCCTCCAATGTCTTTGAAAACATTTCCAGTCACCAAACTTTGGTTAACACCTTTGTACAAATCCAAGCCAGTAGAGGCTGTATGAGTAAATTGACAGTTTTGAATATGAATATTTTGACTATGGTTGATACTAACCGCTGCCGTAGGACGAATAATCCAAGCCTGATTTTCGAGCGTTTGCTTTTCTGGCGTACCTGCAATTTTCAGGTTGTAGGCATCCGTCATAGGCATACCCGTTTGGTGCGCCACGTGCCCATGAGTAGCTGGTCGCCAATAAGCAGTATGTTCAAAGTTAATGTTTTGAATATGAAAATGTTGTACAGGTTTTTCGGGAGTTCCTTCTATACGAACTAAGGTTTCCAAATGAGAAGCAATTGCTTCTGTTTGAAGCATGTTCTCGTTTGAGAAAGGGAAATAGTAAATCTTCTGCGCAACAGGATCACAATAATATTCGCCTGCTTCGTCCAAAAACTGTAGAGCATTACATAGATAAAAGGCAGAATTACCCGTCTCTTTTGAAATCCAAGGTGCTGGCCAAGGGTGTTCAGATTGAATACGACTTTCGGGTTGGAAGAAAGTAAGTTTGGCGCTATCTCCTTGCACTTCTATCCTTTTTACCCTCAATTGTGCAATTTCCCACCACTGATGGATAAAAAACTCAAGTCCTTTGGCTTGTTCCAAATGCGCTTCTTTGGGAGCAGGAATCCAACAGGTTTGTTCTTTTTTGTTCCAAGAAAGAATACGTTGCATCTCAATGCCAGCAGTATTCTTGGCACGAGTTGCCTTTTTTCCATTGACCCACAGCTGACGAATTCCCAATGAAATACCTTCGGGCAAATCGGCAACCCAAATTTTGCCTTTAGCTTTTTGTGGTAAAAATGGGAGGTTTTCTTTTAATAATTTCCAGTTAACAATGGCTTTGCCACCACTAATAGAAACTTGTGCATGAGGGGCTGCTTCGAGGATAGTGGGGTTATTTAATATACCTGAATCTTCGGGTCTAATATGGATAGGTTCTTCTAAAAAATATCTACCTGAGCTAAGATAAATATGTACAGATTTTGAAGGGTCTGTTTGTTGTAATCTTCTCAGCTCACGTACCTTTCTCACTGCCATAGAAGGGCTAGCAAGAGGTTGTTCTTTGGTACCAGTGTTACTGTCCGAACCTGTGGGAGATACCCATACTTCGGATATTTGTCCAAAACAATTTGAACAAAGTACAATAAAAGTACAACAAAAGACCAAAAATATCTTACCAGTGCTATTTTTCATTGGCAATTAGTACGCTGAGGTAATTGAAAAAATGAGAATGATTGAATCACAAAGATAGCCTACAGTGTAGGGTCTTATTTGTATCATTTTCTCAATGTATTATACAATTTTGCCGTAGATATAGATGCTTTTAATTACTTATTTGAAATGTTTGGTCAACTTTGTACAAAAGGCTTGGAAGGTAGTTTTGGGAGTTTTTCTTATTGGGATTCTAGGTGTATTTATCCTAAAATGAAGGGTAACTTATAAAATTGTAGAGACCCATTGAATAGAGTCTCTACGTGACAAAAATTATTTGGTTTCGATATCAAATATTTTTCTACCTTTTTCTCCTAAATAGTGGAAAAGGATTTTCTCATAAACTTTGTATCCGTCATCGACATTGGTAAAAATGACTAAGCCTTGTTGGGTTTTAGGCAGAATAAACATAATGGTTTGACAACCTTTGTCGGCTCCTCCATGCGAAATGGCATATTCTCCGTTGTCTAATTCATAGATTTCCAAACCTAAGCCAAAATGTTTTCCTTTTTTGGTCACAACTTGATTTTTAATCATATCCTCAAAAACAGCCTTGCTTAAGCCCTCTCCTTTCATGATACTCACCATAAATTTACTATAGTCTTCAATCGTTGTAAGTAAATTATCGGCAGCACTAGCAGTAGTATATTTTTCTATAGGATATGCTTCGCCCTCTTTGTTGTAGCCGATAGCATATCTTGAAATATCTATTTTGTTGGTCCAAACCAGCTGGGTTTGGGTCATTTGCAAAGGGGTAAAAATGAGTTCTTGCGCTAGTTGCTCCAAGCTTTTATGAAATTTGTGTTCCAAGGCTTTTCTCAAATACTCAAACCCTTCACCCGAATAGTGATATTTAGTACCTGGGGTAAAATCAAAATGAAGTTTATTATCTGGATTAATAAAACGCCAGTTTTTGAATCCGCTTTGATGACTCAGTAGATGTCTTGTGGTCAAAATTTTGCTATTGAGGTCTTTCGCAACGTCAGGGTCTGTCCAGTATTTGTAAATAGGTTCGTCCAAATTCCATTTTCCTTGACTTACTAGCTTGAGCGTAACCATTGCAGTGACAGGTTTGGTCAAAGAAGCTACATTGAAAATAGTATTATATGGTGCAGAAATTCCTTTTTTTAGCTCTCCATACACCTTAATATCCTGAATTTTTCCACCGTTTATCACGCCTATTCCGAGCGTGGGAACTTTGTTTTCTTGTAACCATTTTTCTATATCAGGAATATTGTCAAAAGTAGAGGCAGATTGAAATGGAATATCTTTTTGCTGATGGTCAAAGCTGAGTCCACGCGCTAATTTCCATGTGCCATTTTCGAGTAACCATACATGAGTAAACTTAGCAGTACTGGCAAATCGTTCTGCTTTGCCAGCTATTTTTTCATAAAACTTATGCACGCCATGTTGAATAGCGCCATACAGAACCTTGTTTTTGTACAATGGGTAAACCTCTGTACTTTCTTCCACCAATGCACGACGAGATTGATAGGTATCTGGAGTTTTACATAATCCATTTTTGATATTTTGTAAAAACTGAGGTTTATACGAAATGCTATCGACGTCATGGAAAAACTCAAATTTGTCACTTAACAAACGCTCAAATTGTGAAATATCGCAGGTATTAAAGCCTACATTAAACAATAGACTGTCTTGTTTCATAATGCTTTTAAATAGCTCAGAACTTTTAGATACTTGTGCAATTGAAGCATTACTTACAAGAATGAATAGGTAAAAAAGGTATTTTTTCATTTCTAAAGAGGGATTAATAAATGATTGAGGCAGGCAAATTGCCTGATTTTTGACCAGCAATAACACAAATAATGATGACTGGTGAGATGAGTGGATAATGGTAGGCTGTAGGGGCATGAGGGACTTTCAGCTATTTCAGATTTTGGATTTTTGTTTTCGGAATAAGGAAACATACCTTAATTTTTCATAAAATATGGTTCGAAAGAAGTAGGTCACACATCCGAAATCCAAAATCCGCAATAGTACATTCCTAAGTCACTATTCTCCCCTAAGTCGTTTATCAAAAGCGAGCTTTTGGGTTGAGACAACTTTTATTTTAGCAGCTTCTGGATGATTGGGATTGATAAGGTAATTATACTCTGGTGGTACTATACTACTTGGTACTTTGAGAACGGCTGCGCTATTACTTCTGACAAAATCGTCGCCTATGTACTGGGTTTCTAACAATGGAGGTTTTGCGTCCCATTGTTCTGGCAAATCTTCATTGGCTAATTCTAAAATGGTTATGTCGTCAGGAATTTCTATTTCTACATAATACCGATCATTAGGTAAATCTTCACTCAAATCGAGGTGAACGGCTACTTCGAGCATTGCCAATGCACGAGTGGCAGCAGTATAAACCAAATAGGTATTTTGACTATTCCAACGAAAACCTTTACTAAGCGCTGCCCCAATCCCCTGTAGCGTGGTGGACAGATACTTTTCTCGTTCGATTCTATAAACTTTCATTAAGCTAAATTTCCGTATTCAAGTCGGTTGAGGCAATTCATCACTTCTTGAATACCTGTGGTAGAGTCTAGTAAACTTTCGGGGGTAACACCGCCAAGCGCAATATTGCTTTTTTTGAGCCAACGCTGAAATTTGTCTTCTTCCTGATTAAATACCTCAATCCCATAATCGAGTAGTTCGATAGATAGCAAGACAATTTCGCTATCGCGACCTGTTAGGAGCGCTTGTTCTCTTTTCTTCTTATTATAAGTGGTTTGGGGCATATCTATCAACTGTAAAATATCTTTGACAGACGTATTGATGCGCTGACTCAATACTTCGATTGACTCATAAGGAATTCCTTCACGAAGAATGTTTAAGCGTTCCATGCTTGAACTCCAAGTGTAGGTATGCGTGGGGGTTACCAATGTTGACCCAAGGGTGACTTTTTTCTGTTCACGAGCACGTTTGATGCTGAGTTTTGGGTCAAAACGTCCTGTTTTTATGCTTGACTTTTCCATAGCTATAACATATTTGTTACTAATGTACAACAATTATGCTATAATGAAAAGTTTCTTTATGCCTAAAAATAAGAGAATTATCTTTATCCAGTAGAGACATAGCACCGCTACGTCTACTAAGTAAGTTTATATCTTGACAATCATTTGTAGATGTAACATGTTACGTTTCTACGGCAAGGATTGGAATCTTTGGAAAAATGGGGTGCTGGATAGGAATCTAGCACCAGCAAATAAACCAGCACCAGCGAGAAATAAAATTTATTGGAGATTAAATAGAAGGGTTTTCAGAAATAATTTATACATTTCTTCACAAAATGATTTTTAACACTTATTTAAAATGAAAACACTACTATCTGCCCTAGAGCTCACACTTGGTTTATCCCTCATTCAGTTGTTTGTCACCCTGTTTCCCTATCTTTTCCTGCGCAAGAAGCAATTAAGCATTATTCGTAAATTGCTATTTTTTACTTTTCGAGATTATTTATTTGCAACAATTTATCTATTTGTATTCACCTATTTTGCAAAACTATTTGAATGGTTTGAGGGAGATTGGACTATTCAAAATGCTCCTCTATTTTTCATTGGCTTACTTATTATTAATGGGTACTTTTTTATAGTTCATCCATTTGTTCTTAAATACGATAAGCGTAGGCTAACATTTAGTCCCGAATATTCAGCAACGTTATCTGAGAATCTCCAGAAAAAAGTCTCGGTATATATTACCAATAATGATACTATCAATGCTTTTGCTACAGGCTTTTTGCCACAAAATAGAGTGATAGTCATGGGACGAGGTTTGATGGAAAAGCTAACACAAGAAGAACGAGAAGCAATCTTGTATCATGAGGTGGGGCATCATAAACACTACGATTTGATAAAGTTTTATTTTGTGGTGGTTTTGCAATTTATCCTTTTTGTGTGTTTCAGACAACCTTTCTTCGATTTGGTGCATCAATTTTATCCTTCATTCAATGATGGAAATCTTGTCTTTTGGTACGGAGGTTTAATAGGCTTGGTTTATGCAATTATATTCTCCAAAATAAGTCATTATGCAGAATATCGGGCTGATCAATATGGAGCACAGCATACTTCAAATCAGGCGATGGGAAATGCTCTTCTAAAACTCTCTGAACTTACAGAACATATTGTAGACCAAGGGAGTATGACGCATCCCAGCATCGAAAAGCGATTGGCTAATATTCAGTTTCAAGTCCTGCCAGCACCAGCGTCGTAGAGACGTAGCAGTGCTACGTCTAGAAAGGTGGTTTTAATTAAATATTATTAAATTGGAGAAAAAATAATAAACACACTTATTTAATTAAGAATAACATGAGTAAAAGATTAGTTGCAGTATGGGTGAGTAATTATATGGGAATTGAAAATCAAGGATTTAACCTTGGAGGAAAACATACATTTGATTTCAGGTTGAGTGATAACACGCTAACTATTGAAGTAAAAGAAACCATTAACTATGTTGACCTATTTCAAAATAGTAGTGCTATCACAAATGTGACAGGAATCGTAGGGGTTAATGGTACAGGGAAAAGCTCTTTTTTGAAGTTGTTAAATATGATATTTGCTCAAAAACCACTATTTGCGCCCGTGGTGTTAATATTTGAGGAAGGGACTGAATATATTTATTATGACTATATAGGTATAAAAATGTTGAGCTTTATACGAATAGCTAATCCTAGAGTAAGGCTTAACATGAGCTCTTTAATAACAGAAAGAAAAGATGATGAAATTCAAAGAATGTTCAATGATTTAGCATTGATTTTTTACAACCCAATTCTCTCAAGTTCAGAGAGTATATATTTTAAAAGAGAGCATTTTATAGATTATTCAGCAACAGCAGAGTTTTTAAGTACCGAGGTTAAGTCCTCTGGGGGGAAATTACTTGATGATTTTAAGATACTCCTTCATAGTCGGCAGATTGATCTCTTTGCATGGCTTAATAAAAATCTAGATATTTTTAAGCAACAAGATAGAGAATCGATGAAGCTTTTAAAAGAAATAAACCCAGAAAGCATAGTAATTATATTTTCAGATGAAAAGCTAAAAGTTGAATGGGAAAAGAAACAACCATCAAAAGAACTATATAAGCAACTAATTGAGCATTTAGAAAATATGCCCAAATCAATTGAATCATCACCTTTACCGCTAAATAATTTGCTAAACTTATATGTTAAACTCTACATTTATCTTTTTTTGTCTGAATGTAATACGATTTTAGATTTTTTCAAGAATATAGAAATAAAAGAAATAGGACTTGACGAGAGTTATATTAATTTAAAATTCGATGAACTAAAGTTAGATAAGATTTTTCTTGATAAAGTAGAAGAATTTAAAGTTTCTGAAAATGAGGAAGTTAGTTTTAGAAATGGCAGATTCTTGATGAAGATTACAGAATCAACAAATTCATTTATTAGAAAATTGAGAGCTACTTCAACACACATTGATAACGGAATAGTTTATGGATGGCCTAGAAATTTTAGTACGGGGCAAGAAGCCTTAATGTCACAATTTGCAGAATTATTCTCAGTAATAAGAAATGACAACAATGAAAAGAAAGATCAACTTGAAGCAGAAAATATTATCATTTCAATCGACGAAGGAGAAGCCTATTTTCATCCTGAGTGGCAAAGAAAATATATCAGTAGCCTTTGCTCATTTCTTGAAGTAGTCAATGAGGTACAAGGATTAAATAAAAAATTTCAAATCATACTCACCTCTCACTCGCCATTTATAGTGTCGGATATACCTCATTATAACCTCATTAAACTACAAAAGGATGAAAACGGATTTACTAAAGTGATGAATAATCAAGAAACAGAAACACTTGGAGGAAATATCTTTAGGCTGTTTCAAGATGAGTTTTTTGTTGATGAATTTATAAGTGCCTTTGCTTATGAGAAGATAAAAGAGGCTGTTGAATACATAAAATCGTCTGGAGAAAAAAGGGCTACCTTCAAAAATGATGAGGATGTTTCTAAATTTATCTCCCTAATTGGCGAATCTGTTATTCGAAATCAACTAAGAAGCATGTTTGAAAGATATAAAAGAAATAAAGCTAACTAAACTACTAAAAACAATTATAAAACTATGATTTCTATCTCTGATTCAAAATATGCAAAAGGACGACTAGAGGATAGGCATGCAAATGCATTGATAGAGTATATGGGCCGATCGGGTACAAAGTACAATCTTGATGATATAAATGCCTTGATAGCCCAATATTTTTCGAATGTGGGAATCAAAGATATTAAAGATTTATTATGTGCTTCCCCCAAAGAAATTACTTCGATTGTGAATACTTTTGATCAATTACCAATTGAAGAACAGATGAAATTAGCAGGTAGTAAAGATAAAAAAGGATGCTTAGATTTCACCTCTTTATATGATACATTTACAAGAAAGAATAATACTATAAAGGAATATGATTCCGATAAACTTATCGAAGATTGCGATATTTTGACTTGCCCCTATTGTAATGAAAATTATACATATCGAATAGTTTGTAGTAAAGATAAAAAATCAATAAGAAGAACATTCGACTGGGATCATTTATTTCCCAAGGAAAAATACCCTTTTCTTGCAGTATCATTCTATAATTTGGTACCATCATGTAAGGTATGCAATTCATTTAAGAATGCTGATTCAAAATTGTTTTTTAATCCATTCGAAAATGTGAATGTTGATGATGTGTATAGCTTCAACTTTAGTTTAGATGCAAAACTAAATACGATTTTGGAAGATAAAGAAACTTCTAAAGACCAAAATATTCCTTCTAGGGAAATAATTGAGTTTAAAACACAAGATTTAGCATTAAAAAAATCGCTTGAAGCATTATTTGAATCAGTTAAGCTAAAGGATAGAATGAAACAACATAAAGGAGTAATCAATTTAGTTGTAGAAAGAGCAAAGATGTACAATGAAACATTATTAAAAGGCTATGGAAAACAGTTTGCAGACTTAGGGTTAAATGGGTTTTCTGATGAGATGAAGGCTGTTTATTGGGGTATTGAACTTGACCATCATAAATACTATCTAAAACCATTTTCAAAATTGACCAATGATTTAATAAAGGTAATTTTATAAATCCATCATCGTAGAGACGTAGCACTGCTACGTCTACCAATTAGATTTCTATTTTGACAATCATCTGGAGACGTAATATGTTACGTTTCTACAGCAAGGATTGGAATCCTTGGAAAAAATAAGGTGCTGGATAGAAATCCAGCACCAGCAAATGAGACGTAACATGTTACGTCTCTACAATGCGAATTTTACTGATTAAATCCTACAGGAACTTCTGGGCTTGTTTGGATGGGCGTTTTAACATTTTTGAAATTGTTATCTCCCATCAAATAATTAGTTGACTTTTCTCCAGAGACCTTTAAATATATATCAGACGGCACTAATGGGATATTTCCTTGGATGGAAACTTGTTGTAAGTTGCTGAAATCCAAGATAGGAACTCCTGCATGAGGCTTATTCGTCAATACTTGTTTGATGCTGATTTGCTGACTATTTTCGGCTTTAATGACCGCTCCTCTTTCGGTATTGACATGCACATTGTCGAACTGGATATTTTTGGAGTTTTTAATGACAAAACCTGATTGAGTATCGAAATTTAGGTCTTGAAAACTGATGTCTTCTATAGGTAGTTCTTCAAGTCCATTTAGATAACCAGCTTGATTTCCTTGTGCGGTAATATTGCTAAAATGAATATTGCGGAAAATAGGTGTACGTTCAGAAATGGGCTCAACCGTCGTTTTAGCGTATTGCATATCAAGCACAATAGCTTGTTCTTTGATATTTTTCATCACGATATTGTCCACACGAATATCCTCGACCACGCCCCCACGACCGCGTGCCGTTTTGATACGAATACCTCTGTCGGTACCATCGAAAATACAGTTAGAAATCACAATTTTTTTCACACCACCCGACATTTCACTACCAATTACAACACCTCCATGTCCCGACAGCATCGTGCAGTTAGTAATGGTATAATTTTCGGCAGGAATATTTCTTTTTCGTCCCGAACGATCTTTTCCAGATTTGATGGTAATGCAGTCATCCCCAACACTAATATGACAATTGGAAATATGTACATTGCTACAAGATTCGGGGTTTATACCGTCTGTATTGGGAGAATGTGGGTTTTCGATGGTCACACCATGAATGGTTACATTGTCACAAAACTCAGGGTTGACTGTCCAGAAAGGAGAATTTCGAATCGTGATACCTTCAATTTGGACATTTTTACAAAACATGGGTTGAATGAAAGGAGGACGTAAAAAACCTTTTTCTATCCAACCCGGAAGGTCTGGCGCCAATACATCTTTGTTAAGTCTTTTAAACTCCTCTTGCCATTTAGAAGTGGGGATATTTTTGACATGTACTTCTGAGTAAGCCCACCATTTTTTGCCATGACCATCTATCAACCCTCTACCCTTTATGGCAATGTTTTCGGCTTTGTAAGCGTAAAAGAGTGGTGAAAAATTAATGACATCTGTCCCTTCCCATCGAGAAGGAACCATAGGAAGGTACGCGTCAAAATCATCGGTAAAATGCAATTCAGCACCGGCATCGATGAAGATGGTAATATTACTTTTGAGTTCGATAGGACCAGTTTTATATTTTCCAGCAGGAAAATAGATAGTTCCTCCCCCTTGCTTGACCGCAGTGGCAATCGCTTTTTTGATGCCTTCTGTAGCAAGTTTAGAACTATCATTTTTGACCCCAAATTTCAATACATTCAAATATACCTGCGCTTGTGCGCTGATACCTAGCGCCAATAAGAGAAGGGTAAGACTGATATTTTTTCTCATGTTTTTCAAAAATAAGTTATTTGTTAATAGTATATCTGTTATAAGATTGCACTCATAATCAGATGGATACTATCAAAAAAAAGCTACAGAAATATTGTTAATAGAACCTTTTCTATTATTCGTAGATATAATATTTGTTACAATTCCAATGCCTTGCATCTCTACGGATAAAAAGGACTAATACAATTCGAAAAGGTAATTTCCTGAGCCTACTGAAATCAGATATTTATTGCCCTGCTTTTCGGCTGGAATGATTTTACCATTTTGCTTAATAGTTTTTCCTAAATGTTGATCTATTAAAATCTTGGCATTTGTATTGACAGGAATGCTTACGTTTAGGGTAAAGCGTTTGCTTGTTTTTTTCCAAAGGGTACTTATTTTTCCGTAAGGAGATTCATAATTTCCCTCGGCTTGTGTAAGGGTTCCTACCACTTCTGGTGCGATGATGATTTCCTTAAAAGCGACATCTCTTTCACTTTGGCGGATTCCTGCTAAACCGCTATACAACCACTCCATTAAATGTCCAAGCATAAAATGGTTGTGAGAATTACCACCAGCTTGCCAAGATTCGGTAAGGGCAGTAGCGCCTTTTTTGAGCTGATAGCCATAACCTGGCACATCCGAGCGGTTGTTCATCGCAAAAATGATGTCAGAGCGTCCTTCTGATTCTAATACTCTTAGAACATATCGGTAGCCAATATCCCCTGCTGTTAGGGCATAGTTACGTGTTTGAATGTCATCAATCAAATGTTGTAAAACTGCTTTACGATTTTCTGGCTCAACCAAATTCATGAACAGTGCCATGGCATTTACGGTTTGACTACCCGAAGCATACTGTTTGGTGTCAGGGTTAAAGAAAGTCTGATTAAATGCTTTTTTGACTTCTTCAGCTATATCGGCATATTCCTGTGCGTCGTCGCCATGCCCTAAGATTTTGGCAATTTTCTCAGCGATTTGTAAATCATAATAGTAAATCGCTGTACCTGTTACGCCCATAGGGGTAAGTTGTGATACGCCAGGAGGTTTTGGTCCTAAATCATACCAATCGCCTAAGCCTTGTGAAAGAATATGGTTTTGAGCTTTGCTGGCAAGGTATTTCAAATAGCGCTGCATCATGGGATAGGCCTCGTCTAGTACACGGGTGTCGCCATACCAGAGATACATGTAGTATGGAACAATAATGCTGCTACTGCCCCATTCTGGTGAGTCGCGAAACATGTCGCCACCCCATTCAAATTTGACATATTCAGGAGCAATCTCGGGAATCAAACCGTTTGGAAGTTGCGAGAGCTGCATATCTTTAACCGCCTTTTTGAACATTGGAGCTACGTCGTAACGATAGCGAACCGAAGAACCCATCAAATGAACTTGTTCTAGCCAACCTAATTTTTCACGATGTGGACAATCGGTGAACACCGAAGTCATATTGCTTTTAATCGCCCAATCAATAAGCTGATGTGTCTGGTTAAAAAGAGTATCTGAGCTAGCAAACTGCCCAATCGTTGAGGCAGAATTACGAATATGTAATCCTTTTATGCTGATTAACTGTATTTTAGCATTAGTCTCGGGCTTGGCTCCTTTTACTTGTAAATATCGAAAACCATAATAGCTAAAGCGTGGTTGCCATGTTTCGATGCCTTCTCCTTTGAGTACATAACTAAAAATATAGGGACTTCCAGAAGCCTTTTGATTGACAGTACCATTGGCGTTGAGTAATTCCGAAGGTCGAACCCATACCGTATCGCCTTTATTACCTTTTACTTTTAATTCGATAATACCAGAAGCATTTTGTCCTAAATCAAATACCCAATCGCTTGAGGCAACTTGTTTTTGCTGAATTGGCTGAAAAGACTCCATGATTTTGACAGGTTCTATCAGCTGAGGACTCAAACGAGTATGGCCTTCCACCACGATGGCATTTCGCCATAAACTCTCATCGAAGTTGGGCATATCCCAGCCTTTTTGTTCCAGATTAGCGTTGTAGTCTTCACCTCCATAAATACTTGAAAAAGTTATTGGACTTGGGGCAGTTTTCCACGAATTATCACTGTAGAGGTTTTGCTCAGAACCATCTTGGAATTCCACTTTTAGTCGACAAATCATTTTGGGTAAACCAAACATACCTTTGAGTTTGCGATAGCGTCCTTTTACGGGAGGTATGTAGTAAAAGCCGTTTCCAAGCATTACCCCAAAGGTATTTTTACCTTCTTCCAAGGATTTTGTTATGTCAAAACCTACATAAAGTGCTTGTTTATCGTACTTTGTCCATCCTGCATCCAGAAAATTATCGCCAACTTTTTTACCATTCAAACTCAACTCAAAATGCCCTAAGCCTGAGATAAAGACAGTAGCACGTTTCACTTTTTTCTTTACCGAAAAATCTTTGCGAAACATCGGTAAAATATTGTTCTTGAAAACCTTATCTTTTTGTCCATCGGTTGGTAAAATATTCACCAAACTGTCAGCCAAGCGTTCGTAGGCAATCCATTGGGCATTGCGCCAATCCCCAGCAGAGAAAAGCCCCATTTGCCAAGTAGCAACTTCACTCCAAGCCGACGAGCGCCCCTGATTATCCCAGATTTTAACTTTCCAGTAATAAACTTGAGTGGCTTCCAGCGTTTTACCATCAAATTCTATTTGGATAGACTGGTCAGAGGTAATTTTGCCAGAATCCCAAATATTGGCTTTGTTAGGTTGTAGCAACTCAGGTGAATCTGCTACTAAAATTTGATATGCTGTTTGCTTAACATTATATCCCCCCGACTGAATTTTCCAACTCAAGCGTGGTTTGCGAATATCTATACCAATAGGGTTTTTGAGATATTCACAACGCAAGTCATAAAGCGACAAATTTTGTGCATTCCCAAGAAAGCTCATGCACAGAATTTGAAGTAAGCATAAAAAGAAGAATTTTAGTTTTTTGTAGTTTAATGGAGGGTTTTTCATAAAAATTGAATCTGAAGTTATAGAGGGAACAGGCACAAAGGCGCAAAGTGTAAATTGAATCTGAAAATACTATGTGCCTTTGTGCCTGTTCCCTTTGTCACTTTTCTACTGCTGATACTTCACCTCGATGGTTTGTCCTTTTAGAATACTTAGTTCATACCATTGATTGCCAATAGATTGAATCGTTCCTTGTGTACAAGTTGGTGTGGTTTGACTTTTAAACTTAAGTTTTCCAACACCATCATTGGTACCAGTTATTTTGATAGATTCTTTGCTACAATACAATTTGACATCACCTTTTGGGGTTGGGACGCTTCCTTCCATCCAAGCTAAGCCACCAAGCTCAGGAGTAATCTCATATTGCTCATAAGCTGGACTTGTTGGTTTTACGCCTAAATAGTATTTTCCTAATAAGTAAATAGGACTTGCTCCCCAAGCATGACAAAGACTTTTCCCGAACGGACGACCATACATGGCATAATGCTCAGCTCCTGATTTTGTTGGATTATATTCTTCCCAGAAAGAGGTCGCTCCAAGTTTGAGCATACCGCCCCAATAGGATTTCATTTCGTCTAAAACGAATTTTTGTTCACCTAAAGCACACAACGCTTCCAATTCGTAAAAACGCATATATGGCGTAGTGATTTTTTGAATTTTATCATTTAACAAAACATGATTTTTGATTCCTTGTTTTTTGGCATCATCCAAATAATTGAAGAAAATCGCAAACATATTGCTGTATCTGGTTACGTTATCGGTCTGTTTTCCATCTACTTGACTATGTACAAAAGCATGCTTGTTGTCATTCCAATAAGTTGAGAAAAATTTAGATTTCAATTCTTCTCCAATTTGCTTGTATCGAGTAGCCCCTTTGGTATCATTAGCGATATTGGCACATAAGGTCATAGTTTCGAGACTACGAGTAAGCAATAGTTGTTCAAAGCTTACAGCTCCTTTTTTACTCAAACCTTCTGCCCAGTCGATAAATACCCAGTCACCCGAAAGCCCTTCCATCATACCATCTTTGTTGCGACGACTCAAGCAATACTCCATGAGCGTTTGCATACGAGGATAAAATTGTTGGATAAAAGTTTTATCTCCCGTGTATAAATAATAATCGTAAATTCCTAAGAACCAATAGAATGTGTAATCCATAATGGTATTGATATGGCTAGTTACAGGATCTTTGCCACGCAAAGCCAAGAGCGTTCGAGTAACAGCAGGCGAATCAAAGAAGGAATAGTAGTTCATCAAATAACTTTGGTAGGCATCGCCCGACCAAATCCAACGGTCACGTTTGATACCATCTATGAAAAACTCCCGAGTATTGAGCTGAAATGTGTATTTTGCCACATCATAGATCTGATTAATTTGCTCGTCTGAACAACGGAAATTACCACGCTCTTTCTCAGGCATATACTCATACAACATGGATACCTCTTTGAAGGATACGACAGGAGATTTTTTGATAAAAATATATCGAAAAGCCTTTGTCAATTCCATTGTCGAATCTTTGGCAATCGACTGATTGATGGTGAGTTGATCAAGTGTTTCGCAGTGTTCAGTATCCATGGCTTCTTCTTTAGATTCACCATAAAAAATCTCAACTTTTCCTTTCCCTTTTAGTCCTTTGAGTTGAACAAAACCAAACGTTTCCTTCCCAAAATCTAGCATTGTACCCTCTTTTAGTATTTCTACTTTTACAGGTTTTTGTGATTTGGTTGCTAAGCTAAATTTGGAAGGTGCTTGTGCTGGCGTATTAAAATTCCAAGAACCAGCATTGAGCCATGTTGTGCCCGATTGGTCAGAAGCTTTTCCTGTTTCGTCAATCCACTCTTTATCTTCAAAAGTCACCAACCAAGAATTGTCAGAAACGACATTTTTTCCTTGAATAAAAATAGCAGGAACACGGTCTTGGCAAAATACCTTCAGACTTAACTTATGTTTTCCTGTGGGCATCGTGATTTTTTTGGGATAACCCATAATGGCTTTTCCATCAATCTTAACATTGTATTGTCCTTCTACAAAAATCGAGACTTCTTCTGGGGCATTGAGCGTAAATGATTTATGAAAATCAATCAAGTTATAATGACTATCCAATTTCCAGAAAGGTGGGAAAAACACACCACGTTCGGTACGGCGGTTTTGCATTTTGTTACCCAGCCAAATTTCGAAATCTCCTGGATACCAAATCCAAGTAGCTTGTTGCGCAAGACTTAGCCCTGCACTAAACAACCAAAGTCCCAAAATGAGCTGGGACTGTAAAAGGCTTTTGTAGAAAAAACGTTTCATGTATGTATTGAGGTTTGGGGCGAAAATTCTCGCTTTTGAAATGGTTGTTTTAACTAAAAAACAGATATAAAGAAACCATCACAACCACTAAGGCTGTCCAAAGGGTGATTACTCTGGTACTTGGTTTAAATTCTTGACTAGATTCTTCTTTTTCAGAAAGATAGATAACTGGTTTTTTGTCGGTAATAGAAATAATCACTGCGACAAATGCCAAAAAGGCAAAAATGAAAAAGGATAACAAGAGATAATGCGGCCAAAAACTGTATTTGTCAGGCGTAAATACCCATAAGTACAATACACCAACTCCAAGACTAAAGGCTGAGCCAAAAGATAGAATGGCGTTTACGGCCTTTTGTGTCATGGTTTTCCAGAAAACAGTTAATAAGAAAACTACAGAAAGTGGTGGTGCAATAAAACCCAAGACTGACTGAAAAACATCAAATAAATTAAGCCCTTTGATAGAATCTATAGCCAATGCCATCAATACCGCAAATACGCAACCTGCCAGTACCGTCAAGCGACCGACTTTGATAATTTGTTCGTTACTAGCACTTGGATTGATTTTTTTGACATAAACATCCATCGTAAAAACGGTACTCAGAGAGTTGAGTGACGAACCAATTGTTCCGACTAATACCGCAATCAACACAACAATGACCAAACCATTTAATCCCGCAGGGAATAAGTTGGTTACCATCGTCATGTATGCCATAGATGGGTCAGTAAGGTTAGGGAAAAGAATATGGCAAATGACACCTGTCAAGATAAATAGCGGTAGAGATAGGATTTTTAACCAAGCGATAAAGTTTACTCCCAGTTGACCTTGTTCAAGTGTTCTCGCTCCTAAAACCGATTGTACCATAGCTTGATCAGTACAGAAAAATGCAATAGCCGAAACAGGATAACCCAACAAAATAGCAGGCCAAGGGTATTTGGTATCGTTGGCAGGGTGAATTAATGTCCAGAAGTCTGCTGGTACTTGATGATACATGTTTGAGATACCCCCAACTTTCTGTAATCCTAAGATAGTGAGCGTAGTAGAAACTCCAATCAAAAGAATCATTTGAAAAACATTCACCTTTGCGATGGCTTTGAGTCCGCCCATATAGGCAAATAGTCCTGCAAAAAGCACCAAGACAATTACCGCAGGAGCCATTGGAATGCCTAAGATTTGTCTTACCAAAAAACCACCTGAAAAAAGACCCAGGGATAACCAAGAAATCAAAATCTTAATGAGCGCATACCATGCTAAGATATTTTGGGTAGAATCGCCATAACGCTTACCCATAAACTCTGGCATGGTGGATACTTTTGAGGCAATATATTTTGGGGCAAAAACTATAGCTAACAAAAACAAGAATACAAAGGCATACCATTCGAAGTTAACTGCCACAATGCCTGTGCTATAGCCAATACTAGCAAATGCCAAAAGCATTGAAGGTCCCACATTTGTTCCCCACATATTAAAACCGATACTATACCAATCCAGTGATTTATTGGCTAGAAATAGTGTTTCGTCAGTATTTTTTTTGCGACTTGCACGATAGCCAATGACCAACAATATAATTAGATATATGCCCACAATGGTATAATCAAGCCAAGTGAGTTTTTCTGCTAGAGGTGAAAGCATAGTTAGGGTTGAGGATTTTGTAATAAAATGAGGGGAAATAAGTTATGTTAAGAAATATTCAAAATTTTGTAAAGAGTGGCGAAAAGGACTAAATTTCTCTTCGCCACACCTTACTTTTCTTGTCTTGACACAAGAAAAGTAACCGCAGCGGCGGCCGCAAAAGAAAGTCAAGAAATCCTAAACTCGCCTGCGGCTCAAACAATAGGATTTCAAAACTTCATAAACTTTTCATTTCTAATATTTTATTAAGATGAATGTACACTAAGAGCTGTTATCACTAATAGCTCCGATTAGATTCTAAACTTTACTTTTTTGAGTTTTTTGGACTTGCCAATGAGTTTGCCGTCCGCAAAGACTTGTAGGCCTTTGCCTTTGTTGTATTTTTTACCAGTTTCGTCCCAAAGAATTGTAATGAGTTTTCCATGATAAGAAATATTTTCTAGACAAAACCAAGCCCATTGTTTGCTTGAAATCAAAGGACTAATTTCTAATACTTGGTCTTCACGAGGTTTGAGTCCTATTAAATCGCTGATAATCAAGTCTGCATAAGCGGAGTGATTATAGAACTTACTTCTTGGATTGTCGCCTTTGAGCCATTCTCCATTTTTCTCATCCTGATACTCGCCTAAGTAAAGTTTACCATTCATTTGATGCGAAAAGGCATATTTCTTTAGTTCATCATAGAAAACCTGAGGGGTCATATCGCCTTTATGCTTGTAATTATTGAGCAAATTGGACAAAGCCTTAAGTGTTTGAGTGGTGGCATACGGCCAAAGTGGTCCATCCCATTCGCAACCATGTCCTGAGCCATGTGTACGGAACAATGGGTGGCGGCGCTCGGCAGTGGTAATACCCCATTTTGCTTTAAAGCCCAAAGTATCGGTAAGCTGACTCCATTGTTTGACATAGTTAGCCTTATCTTCTGGCAAATTAAAATACCAAGGAATAAATCCAATAGCCTCGCGAGCGTCTGAGAAAGCTTTTGTTTTTTCTAATTTTACCTTAAAAAAAGAGGCCTTGCTATCCCAAAGCGTATCTTCAACGGCTTTTCTAAGGAAGTTCGCTTTATCTGTAAAAATCTTTTGTGTGTTTGCATCGCCCAGTAATTCTGCCATTCTGGCTAAAGATTTAGCATTGGCATACATATAGCTATTGATGGTCGGACGAATATTTTTATCTTTTCTGCCCCCACTAATAGACTCTTCCATGGCATCTTTTACGTCAAACTGGTAGAACATTCCGTTTGGTAATTGGCGTTCTTCTTCCCATTTTTTATAATCTGCTACAAGTGTCTGAAGGTTTTTTTCTAAAAAAGATTTATCCAAATTGACTAAATAACGTTGATACACAGCGTCATCAATCCAGCTACTAAAGGCGTGAAAACGTTGTACATTGTGTTTGGGATCGATATAAAGCCAAAAGCGAATATAATCGTCTGTGTACTGTTGATTGCGGAGCCAACGAGTTTCATAAATATGATGTCCCAAAGCACTACTGATGGCATTGTGCTTACCAGCGTGATTTACTTTGGTGATAAATTCAGTAAAAATAAAGCCATCGGGCGTTTGCTTGAGGTGCTTTCTCAATGCCCACCAACGATAATAGTATATCTCCTGAATCAATGAGTCGGGGCAATCCAATAAAGGAATATTTTGCGCTAACCAATTATATGATTGTGCATTCGGAATAAAATTAATAACAGCTTCTTCCTTATCAAGTGCATTGTAGCGCTCAACTGCCGTGGCTAAGGTTTTGGTTCCAACAAAATCGGTCTTCTGAGCCACACTCCCATACCCCAGAAGAATACAGCCCCAAAGGCTTAATATTTTTTTAATGTACATGATTTCTTAATTGTGAATGATGAGTTGTGAGTGATGAATAAAATAGCCATTCATCACTCACAACTCATCATTCATCACTATTCAACTGTCCAGTCAATATTTTTTTGATTACCTGCAAAACCTGCGTCGAAGATTTTTATCTCTTGTGAGCCATCAACGAAGCCTAATACTAAACACGTTCCTTTGGCAAGGCTCAGCGTATGTGTTCCTGCCTCGAATGAAAAAGTATGGATATTCACAGGAGGCCAGTCGCCTAGCAACAGGGCATTGGTAATCTTACTTTCTGCTTGTCCGAAGTTATTGGCACTGGCATCAATTTCAAGTTGTGGTTTTGGTAGAAAATCACTTTTCTTCGCATCATAAATCCCTATCTTCTCATTGAAATAGCCCACTAATACTTTCACAGGTTTGTCCGTTTTAAAAGTTATTTGAGTGCCCTTCGTAATCTGTGTTTTTTTAGATAAAACAATACCAGAAAGGTTTTTTAGTTCAGGTGCTATACCTTGAATCACAATGCTGGTATCGCTAAAAACTTTTTGATTGCTCGCTAAAGGATAGGTTGTTAAACTGGCATCTTCAAGTTGTACCTGAGCGGGCTTGAGATATTGAATAGCCTTTACACCATTACCTGAACTTTGCTTCAACGAATCAATAACAGTATGTAATCTCGTTACTTCTTTTTGAAAAACGGGTAGCATTTCTTTCCAATGAATGAAAGTCGCGTCGACACCACGCATAGGAATTTTGCGCTGTTTGGTTTGCATACTGTTAGCATACAAATAGGTGTCTTTTGTCAATTCAACCAGTTTGCTATAGTGCTCAACGCTACGTTCTAAGTGTGGTAATGCTTTTTCCAAATCACTAATTTGATTTGAATATTTGTAACGCACTAAGTCCAGAGCGGCATATACCTTTTCAGAGAAGAACTGCGCCATTGCATTGTAGCAATGAACATCATTTTGTAAACGCTTAAATTCAGCCGTATTTTTAGTGACATTTTGTGCTATTTTGTCAATGGATTCCTGCGCTTTTCTCCCATGAACTACTACTTCATCGGCTACCTGCACAGGCGTTTCTCCGATGTGTTTTTGTCCTTTCCATGCCTTTTCGGCATATTCAATAATCATCTCACCTTCAGGTGCTTCTGATTCATATAGCATCGTGAACAGCCCATAACGATAAGGATTAATCAATTGTGTCATCAACATCCCCAAGGTCAAAGTCTGACGGTTACCGTCGGTGATACCGTATCTACGCAAAAGCTTAGGTGCAATTTCTCCCGTTTCGTTGTAGGCATCTAAGATTCCTTGTGCTTGATTTGACGCCAGTCCATATTCTTTTCCAAGATAGGATTTCCAAAACTGCTGTTCTTCTGTAGCAGGGCGGTTTGCACGCCAAGCATATCTTGCCCATGTTTTGTACCACATCGCATCTCGGTCGATTTGTAAAAGTCTTTCGGACGTTTTATCTGCGGTATATGGCCAATCCCAGTATGAAGCTTGAGGGTATAAATGCAGTCCATTAGCGCCATAAACGCTGTGCATGGCTTGTACACACTTCTGGATAAAGTCAGGCGAACTATATCTAAATGGTTCGAGATTTGACAAAAGATGCACATTTTCGATATGTACCGTACCAATTTGGCTTAATTTGCGATGTAATTCTGCCCATGAACCCCTTGGTGTATAAGTCGTTAAAGCCTCTCCATTGTATTTTGCCATCGTGTACAAATTTTTGTACAATGGTAAAGCTTCTTTCATGACTCTTGGCGCATCTGTATCATGCGCACGAAGCACAATGGGCGGTTCAGTTGTTTTACCCAAAGCTTTTAGACCATCTTGTACCCCTGGAATAATGGTTTTGGTAAACCAATCCACGTCATCTTGTCCTGCTCCTTCCATGGCTTCGCCCAAGGTAATTAATAAACCAACATTAGGGTATTTTTCTACAAATGCTGCAATAGACTTACGTGTATAATCTGCAATGACTGGAATAATTGGGCGATTACGGTCTTGTGTTTTGATTTTATGATGTTCGGCAAAAGGTTTGGAAACAATGATGTTATAAAACATCTGAATTACCCAAATACCTCTTTTATCCGCTTCTTCAGTCAAGAAACGGTACATTTCTTCGTTTTTCTTAAAAGTGGCATCATCAACCTCTACGGCATAAGGGTATTCTTTTACCCGAACCAAGGATGCAAAAGGGTGTCCGTTCCAGATGTAGAGTGAGTTATAACGGTTTTCGACCATCATATCTAAGTATCTAATCCAGAGTTTTTTATCGTAAAACCAAGGGAAATCTTTTTCTGTATAAGGATATTCATATACCTCTCTGTCAGGCAAAAGTGTGGGTTTTTGCATACCTACACAAGTACCACGAAGTACCATTTCGGGTTGGTCTTGATAGACCAGAGACTGCGGGATAGTCTTCTGCTGTTTGATTCTTTCTGCTAATTCCAAACAACCATATAAGACACCCGACTCATCAAAACCAATGACCTGCAAAGGAGTTTGAGCAGATTTAAATAGACGAAAACTTTCCTTTTTGGATAAGGTATTGCTATTGTTTAACCCTTGTTGAGTGCCAATCCAAATAGTTGGACTCGTAGATTTTGAGGTTGTAGAAACCTTATATCCAACAGATTCTAAAGCAAGTTTTAGTTTACTAACACCGTAAGCAATACGAGGTTGTGATGGTTGGGAAACTTGTAAATAGATCGTCTTTGCTCCATCCTCATTGCTCGTGATACTAGCAAAAGAATGAGATATGTTTAAGAAGAGGTAACAGAGTATGAGTGAAATTTTGTACATAACTTATAGTCCTGAATCTGAGAGCTTATGATTAATCCGAAAGGTATTTTGATATGATATTGGCTTGCTGCTCAATGAATCTTGTATTTTTTTCGGAATAAATCAGATTTAACACATACAAAGGTATATGCTTAGGAGGGTCAGACTATCTACCATTTTCTCTGAAAATTATAGGATATTTGCATAGGGAGAGTTCTTGCTAAATTAGCAAAAGGATACGAGCTATCCTTTATTTAGTGATTGAGCAATTGAGTGATTTAGTGATTATTTTCAAAATGATTTTTACCCAAAAAACCGAAATATCCTGACTGAAATTTCGTGAGAAGCAGAATATTGTCAAAAAAAATAATCATTCATCCACTCAATCGCAAATCACTAAATAACTCGTGTCATTTTATTGAAATATCTTTTTCAAATAGGCTGTATTGGCGCTGTAATTTCCTTTGACATCTTTAGGCTTGCTGGCATCCCTCGAACGTTCGATGATTAACCAGCCTGACCATTTCATTTTATCTAAAGTCTTTTTTACCTTAAGCATATCTATTTCAGGGTCTTTCTCTAGCCAAACACCATCTTTATTGGTGGCATGAATCATACAGATACGATTTTTTCCTAGAATTTTTAATTCTTTATATAAATCACGACCTTCTTTGAGAGGGTTAGAAAAGTTAAAATAAATCTGAATGGCTGGAGAACCGATTTCTTTGAGTAAAGCTACTTCCTCTTTGGCACTTAATGCTGTTTCGATGCCGATTACCACGCCTGCTTCTTCTGCCATTTTTCCAGCAACTTTTAATCTGCTAACAACCGAATCACGAATAGATGGGTCTTTCTTTAAGTCGCATTGTACACCAAGCGGTAAAAAAGCCACTTTTACATTCATGGCTTTCATGGTTTTTATACAATCTCGAATTGACTGTTGATACTCCTCTCGACCACAAAATGATTGAGCATAATAGCCTGTCATTGCCAAGGAACATATTTCAAGTTTTAATTCTTTGGCCTTATCCATAAAAACCTGACGAATAGAATCGTTGGCAAGTTGGTTTTCAAAAGTGGGTCTTTTCCCTAAACCTCCCATATCCAATTCAAGTCCGTCGGCGCCAATTTGTTGTGTGAGCGTAATGGCTCCCAATTTTTGTCGTTTCAACAACATGAGGTCAATCAAACCTACTTTGTAACGAGTCGTTTGTGCCAGTCCTTGACTAGCTATCATTAACAAAATCAATAAAAAACGCATTTCTTTGAGGGGTTAGTAGTCAGGCACAAGGCAAGAGTAAATAAAAAACTCTTGCCTTGTGCCTCTTTGCCTGTGCCACTATTTCGAAAACATCTTCTCAATTACTTCAAAATCTTTGATGGCATTGGAAGGTAGCTTTTCGCCTTTTTCACCAAAAACATATAAGGCTGGAAAAGGCTCAATCGTAATACCTGTTTCAATGATATTACCAGAAGTATCCTGAATTTTTTGAAGATCTAAGCCTAATTCTTTTGCCATAAAGCCATACATGGCTTTACGTTTATTAGCTCCATAATCATGTCCCTCGCTTGGAAAGTGGGCATTTTGAACTTTATTAGAAGCATGGTATAAATCATAAATTCGTTGTACAAATGGAAATTCGGTTTGTGGGACAAACTGCGTCCAATCTTTTCCATCCGATATAATCATTTGTGCTCTTGGAGCTGCCATGGAGGCTATTTCTACGTTGTTAGTACCTTCTCCACACAAATGCACACCCATGCCACTTTCGCAAGGACAACCCCCACTGTGATACGAGGACATCATGGCTACGGGAACACTTACTTTGATACGGTCATCGATAGCAGTTAACAACATCGTTTGACTACCCCCGCCAGAAGCGCCCGTAATGCCTACACGTGTAGGATCGGCATCTTTGAGGGCTAGTAACCAATCCAGAATACGAATTCCATTGAGCATTTGAATCGTTTGAGCATGGCTACGACGGTGGTCTTCAGATTTGAACTGCAAGGTAGATTCTCCCCAAGCAAAAAGGTCGTAACTAAAAGCCATAGCGCCCATTTTGGCTAAAGCCGCACATCTATACTGACAATCGGCACGATAACGACCATCCCCAAAATGTCCGTCAGGATTCAGAATAACAGGAATTTTACCTTTTGATTTTAAAGGACGATACAAAGAGCCACTTACATAAACCCCTGGCAAAGTTTCGATAGCCACATTTTCAACTGTGTAGCCATCCATGATTCGTTTGGAAGTTATAATAGCTTGAGACTGAGGTTTGGCTGGCGCTTTTGCTATTTCGAGTGCTTGCCAAATGCAGTTTTTCAAATTGGTTTTACGTAATTCCCAAGAAGTAATATCTGGCGAAAGCGTAGACAGATAGTTTAATTGCAGTTTGCCTTCTTCTGGAGTTTTGAGGTGATATTGAAAAGCCTGTAACTTATATTTCCCCTCTCCCTCTTTGGTAAAAGTAATATCCTGCGAGTCCATAACGTGATGGAGCGTTGTTTCCAAATCAGGTCTAAAACGCCATTCGGCATAGGTAACCTGTTTGTCAGCCACCAAGGCTTCAGGATAGCGTATTTTCACCTTAAAACGAGATTCAATCGTCGATATAACCTCTTTTAAAGGTTTTTTAAACGCCTGATCTGCCGTCTGTGCTTGTATAAAAAAGCAAGAAGTTAGTAAAGTGATAGTGATGAGGATATTTTTCATAAGTTTTTAGGGGTCAGGGAATAGGCACAAGGGGTAAGTGTTTTTACTTTTTGCCTAACCCCTAATGCCTATCCCCTATTTTAAAAAATCAAAATACAAAACCATTTCAACAGCTCTTTTAGGCTCTTTTTCGTAGTCATAAAAGACGTGTTTCATACTCATAGGACCTGTGTTGTCAGCTCTGTTAGTTTTAGAACCAATAGCCGAAATACCTTGCATAAAGGAAATATCGCCACTTGGGAAATTAATCACATAGTTTTGATATGAATCTGTTTTGAAGGCTGGACTAAACAACCTGAAAAATACATCTTCTGTCTCAGTAACTACGGTAAAAGGCTGACCTTTGGTTATAAACTTACACCAATACATATTGGCATGGTATCCTTTGAATTCTGGATAAACAAAAGGTATTTCACCTGTTTCGGTAGTATTATAATCTTTTTTCCAAATACCAAATTGATTTCCTTTCAAACGATTTTTCCATACTCGATATGGACCATTTCCTAAATACTCTACACCTTTAATTTCAGATTCTGGAAAAGAAAAGTTAAGTCCAAAATAATTCGTTAAATAAGCTGCTGGAAAATATTTAACTTTCAATTTTACCCAACCCGATGGATAAATGATCCACTGCAGTGTGTTGAATGCCTCTTTTTTGTCGTAAGTTGATTCAATCACTACATTTTCACCTTCAAAACGAGTAGTAATATTTTTGAAATTGGTACTTCCTTCTTGTACAATTGGACCGTTGTTGAATGGAATAACTCCTTTTTCCGTTTGTACCGATTTTAATAAACCTGATTTTTTAGAAAAACTAATCGTCAGACCATTCGCCTTGACTACATACAACGAATCTTGTTCTTGAAGCGTAGGTTTGGCACTTCCCGAAGTTTTTACCATTGCCTGTGCCATTGTTTTTGGCAAGGTAATTTTAAAACTCCAAGTAAAAATTTCTTTCCCAAAAGGATCAAAAGCGCTCAGATACAAAACGTCATATTCTTGCCAATTTTGTGGTAGTTGTTGGCATGACACTGTTCCCTTTTCCAAGGGTTTCAAATTGGGCGAAAGAGCTTTACCCGAAAGTTCGGGCAACTGATGTAGTCCTAAAGATTTGAGTTTCCAAGTAAAACGACATTGATTGGTATTGGTAAAATGATAGCGGTTTTCGATAGTAAATTTTCCATCAAAATCGGAAGTAATTTCTTTTGCCTCAAACTTGATTGGACTCCACACTTCTTTGATGGTAAAATAGCTTCCTTCTTTTTCACGATAGGGACCTACGATGCCGTCCGCAGCACGATTGCCATCAGTATCTAGGATGCCATTTTTATCGGTTCTAACTATACCTTGGTCAACAAAATCCCAAAGAAAGCCACCTGCACAAAGTGGTGTTGTCCATATATGCTCCCAGTAATCTTCCAGACCAGCTCCATGCCCGCCATCATACATCCCATGCAAAAATTCGGTTGGCATAACAATGCTATGTCCGTGGTCATAATTACCGATACCATAGTTATAATCTCGATAATGCTGTGTGTCGAACCCTGCAAAATCTTCCCATGCGTGAATCACAGGACGTTTTTGTAAATCTTTTTGAGGAAAAATAGGGTCTAATTCGTAATTGTGACCACCTTCATTTCCGTTAATCCAAAAAATTACAGAAGGATGATTTTCATCGTGTTCCATCAATTCTTCAAGACGTTTGGTTCCTGTAGGCGTATCATAGTTGCCATGCCAGCCCGCCAATTCATCCATTACAAACAAACCTAAGGAATCACAAGTATCCAGAAAATGATCATCGGGAGGGTAATGCGACATACGAACAGCGTTCATGTTCATATCTTTCATTAATTGCACGTCGAGTAAGCTCACTGCCTTTGAAGTAGTACGCCCAGAAGTTGGCCAAAACGAGTGACGATTTACCCCTTTGAATTTTATTTTAGTCCCATTGACATATACGCCATCACGCAATTTTACTTCGACGGTACGGAAACCAATTTTCTTTTCAACCACGTGAACTGCTTTCCCATTCTGTAATAAACTTACAATCAATTTGTAACGATTAGGTGTTTCGGATGTCCAAAGTTGAATGTTTTGATAAAGCTTTTCAAGGGTCAGTTCAGACTGACCAGCTTTGAGATTTGCTTGAATAGGAGTACCAACCTTTTGACCATTTAAGGTATGTAATTGTGCTGATAAAGTAAGATTTGTATTACTTGAAGTAGTACGAATCACTGCCTTTAGATTACCATTAGCTTTGGCATCAATAGAAACACGAGTAATATGCTGAGTAGGCAAAACCTCTATATAAACTGGACGGAAAATTCCACCAAAAATCCAAAAATCTCCTTTACGCTCAGCTTCATTAACCGACTGATTTTCAGAGTGCTTACTTACTGTTACTTCCAAGAGATTTTCAGCGTCGTAGTTGAGTAATTGTGCAATAGGGTATTTGAAAGCATAATAGGCTCCGTGATGAATTTCACCAGCTGATTTTCCATTGATTTTTACTTCAGTATCGGTCATAACCCCTTCAAAAACAAGGTTTAATGCTTTGCCTTGCCATGACTTGGGAGCTTGAAAACGATATTTGTAAAGTCCTTTTTCCTTACCTCTTGAGCTATCTTTGGCGAAGCCATAGTTGTATTTGCCAAATCCCTGCAATTCCCAGTTGGATGGAACAGGAATACTTGTCCATTTGCCAGCATTACGACCTTCGGTACAGAAAAAATCCCAAGGAACCGTTTGGTCATGCCCTTTTCCAGAAAGATAAACTTTTTGGGTTTCTTGCGCATAGAGAGCCTTAAAACTCAGTACTAAGAAGAGAAAAAGTAAAATTCTTTTATTCATGATTGTTTTTGATGAGGGATAAGGGACAAAGGCACATAGAAAAATGAGATAACGTTTCAAATTTTTGCTCCCGTTATGCCCTATACCTGTTCATTGATATTACTTTTTACTGGTAAACGGTCGTGCAGGGAGTCCTTCTTTGTTGAAAAAATTAGGTTCTGCATCCTCTTGCCATGCAAATCGGACTGTTTTGGGTTCTGGGACTTTCTCAGAAAATACTTCCACTTGGGTGCCTACAACAATGGCTTTTGCCTCGTAAAATTTTCCGTCGGCACCTGCTAGACTAAAATAGTTGAGGTCTTTTCCATCTTTACTCATCAAACCCCCACCCATAGAATCAAAGGATAAAATAGCTTTATCATTTTTGATTTTCATTTTTTTGAAAATAGGTCCAGAGGCAACTAGATCTTTTTTCCCATAGTCATGCTTCAAAGCCAACAGTGCCAAACGTTTCCCGATCTCCCATTTGTACCAAGGATGAATATTGGTCAAAGTGTCTGCCAAATCGGTCGTAGTTACAAAGTCAGCGTACTTTACTCTTTGAGCTACATTGGCTTGTGCTTGCCAAAAAGTAGGAAGGGTTTCCTTGTCCAAAACTACCTTACCTGTACTTTTTGAGTAGAGATAAGGGACTAATTGCACATAGTAAAAAGGCATTTTATCGTCTTTCCAGGCTTTTCTCCAACTGCTAATCAGCGTTTCCATTTTGTTGGTATATTGTACCGAATCTTTCAAAAAACAATTGCTTTCGCCCTGATACCACAAAAAGCCTTTCATAACAAATGACTCTAATGGGCGAATCATAGGGGTATAAAATTTAGCAGGCTCACCTTCTACCTTTTGTCCTTTGAAATAAGGAGAACTAGCAAAAGCCTCTTCCGAAATCCAAGGTTCTATTCTACTGCCTGGGATAGCCGACGAAATCATACCGATAGGTACGCCTGTCTGCTGGTGAACTTCTTTTGCAAAAAAGTAAGCAACAGCCGAAAAAGAACGCAAGGCGGAGTCTTGTGCGATACTCCACCCTTTGTGTTGTGGATCAGGTTTTACTAATTCTTTTCGGTTGACTAAAAAAATGCGAATGAGTGGATTTTTGGCAACCTCCAACTCATCAACAGGATTGGGATCTGGGAGATTGGGACGTTTTACCTTACTGTTTTTTCGCATGGTATATTCCATGTTCGATTGACCAGAGCATAGCCATACTTCTCCTACTAAGACATTTTTAAGGGTAATTACTTCCTTTCCTTCAATTTTTAAATCTTGAGGAATACTTGAGGCTGGTAGTGCCTTGAGCCATACTTGCCAATTTCCTTCAGAATCCGCTGTTGTTTTGGCGGATTGTCCTGAAAATTGGACGTTGATTTGCTCTCCAACAGAGGCTTTTCCCCAAATATGAATAGGTTTTTTTTGTTGAAAAACCATATTATGCCCCAAAATTCGAGGCAAGACAATTTGTGCTTTTACCGAAAAAATCGAGCAAAAACTAAGTATTAATAGAATATATGATTTGATTTTTTTCATAGAAACTTCAATAGTTTTAAGCTAAATCCCCTCTAACTAATCCAAAATAGTTTGCCGCGCCCACTTGACCACCTTTGACATTAACTTCTAAGCCATTGATGGCCTCATTGTTAGAGTAAACCTGACAAAGCGGTGCACCTTTTACCACTGGAGCAATCATTTCTAATGCTTCTATTTCAAGTGCACGTGCTGCATAACTCGACGTATCGCCTCCTGCAATCAACAAACGGGTAAGATGCGTTGATTCGATGACTTTTTTAGCAATCAATCCCAAGGCAGTTCCCAGTTTTTCGGATGACAGAGGAATACTTTCTTGTGAGCCTCCTTGGGTATGAATCATAACAGATTTCCCGTTTTCGATGTAACTAATAGCTTGATTAATATAGGATTGTAAGATATTCTCAGATAACTCTTCCTGTGCAATTAGTGGAGCATCAATGATGATTTCGATAAAATCATGTTGCTTTGCCCAATCAATCTGAGCGCTTGTTACAGGCGAGCAGCTTCCTGAAATCACTAACAAAGCATCTACTTTTGCGAGTGGTTGCCAAGTATTTTTAGGTGAAAAAACACCTTGCTGGTTCCAATAGGAACCCAATGCCATTTCGATACCTGATGAACCAATTGAAAATAAGATGTTAGACTGTTCTTGTGCTTTTTCCTCTAAAAATTCTCCAATTGTTAGTAGATGATCTTCATTGATGGAATCGATAAACAACGCTTTTTTGCCTGCTGAAATTTGCTCAGTATGTGCTTTTGCTAAGTTGTTAGCTTCTACTTGTAAAATATCGAGTAAACCAATTTCTACAGAAGTTTGTCTACCCAAATGCAAACGTAAATCGGCTTCGTCGGCGGGTGTTACGGGATGCTTGCTCATAGAAGGATGGCGATCGAGACGATAGATTTGTCCATCGCTACCGATTCCCATACGAGCAAAGAGATTTCCAAAAACAGAGTATCGACCCAAAGATGGTGCTGCTACCAAAATAGGTGTCCATTGATTTTTGAATTGAGCCAAACCCAATTCAAGCACCAAGCCGATGTTTCCTATTATTGGAGAAGAATCAAAAGTTGAACAAACTTTATAATGCACATGCTTGAGAGGTAGTTGAGCAAGCGCCTCAAAAGCAGGTGCTAACTCCTTTTGCATAGCCTCTACCCCCAAAGCACGAGTTCGCCCTGCAATGCCAATGGCTTGTAATTGAGGATATTGCTGTAGTTTTTCAACTGAGGGAACCTCAAAAAACAAAATGGTATTTAGTCCAGCTCTTGACAAAAACTCCAAGGCATCGGTTGAACCCGTAAAATCATCGCCATAATAGGCAATAGACAACTGTGGTATTTGCATACTTATTTACTTTCTAATACTAATACCCAATCATTTCCATCTTTAGGCTCAAGTGGAGCATCAAACGTTTTAATTCCTGAGTTTTCTATATCTCCAATTGCTTGATAGTTACCAGTACGAGGGTCAAACCATTGAGCTTTTACTGTTTTTCCTGCAATTTTACCCATATTCACTTTGAAAGTACGTCCTGTATAAGTGTACAAAAACGCATAGTTTTTGCCATGAGTGGCTACTACATACTCATATTTTTGTCCATTATCTATTACCAAACTTTGATCTGGTATTCTTTCAAAAAATGGCTTAGATAGTAACAAAGCCTTCAAGTGTTTCATCTGAAAAGAACCAGGTTTTGCCATTCCCTCATACCAATATTCTTGAGGACCGAATGAAGTATCATTGTATTTGGGACGGTGCATTTGCATGACCGAATTTTGTCCATAAGTATAACCAAAAGCCCCTGCAAAAACAGACCAATATCCATAACGACGCACATCTGCATCTGTCCAGCGTGGTTGGTTTACGTCATGCAAGCCGTAAGGGATACCTTCATAAGAAGGCTCACCGTCGATAACGGGTTTGGTTGGTTTGAGTTGATAGTCCGCTTGGATATAGCGCCAATTGTCTTCGCCATAATGCCACTTTTCTTTAGCCGAAGTATCCTGTGCATACGTGCGGTGACCAGATTGCACCATGTTGAAATCCAACCATGTATCCTTATGAAACCATTCTGAAGACGAAGTACGTCCACGTGGATGATAGGTAATCAAATGATTTTTATCGATGGCACGAATGGTTTTCCCGAAAACATCCCATACTTTTTTACCGGTACTACCTTGAATATCGCCACCGTTTAACCAAATGATATTAGAATATTTTTTGTAACGATTGGCTAAAAATGTTGCATAGATATTGGCACGTTCTGGCGTTACTTTTTTGTCTTTCACATTGCCTCCCCATAAAGGCACAAAGCCAATATAAATGCCCTTTTTCTCGGCGGTACGAATCACAAAGTCTACATGATCCCAAAAGTCGTAAGCTTCATTATCAGCTACATCCAAACCTTTGGTTACTTTGGGCTTGGCAATATTGCCTCCCACTAAAGCCGAATCACCATATATGTTGACCACATTGAGCGTGTGTAATCCCATTGCTTGAATCACATTGAATCCCTTTTGGCGACGATCTTCCAAGTAAGTTTCTACTTCTTCACGAGTAAGTTTTGAAAACAATAGCCATCCCGTATCGCCAAGCCAAAAGAACGGTTTCCCATCTTTGGTAGAAAGATATCTTTTGTTATCAGAGACTTTTAAAGCGGGCACTTGTGCCTTAGTGATATTTCCTGTGATGAGAAGTAAGCCTATTAGAAAGGCTAAAAATCCTTTTTTCATGGATGTCAGATTGTTTTAATTAGGTTTATGTGGCAACATTCTTGTGGACTATGAGAGTTTTTCAGGTTAAAACCTTATTTTCTCTTTATCCAAATCGCTATACTACCATTGGTGGGATTTTTTAGTTGATAGCTTTTCCCGCCCTCTAAGATTTCAGTATTAGATAAGAAATTGCCATCTTTAGGAGAAAGGAATTTTACTTCAAATGTTCCTTTTTCTTTACTTAAATCTGCGGTAATTTCTGTTGAACTTTCACTGTAAATAAAATATCCTTGTCCTAGTTGACCCAAAACCCATTGCGTAGTTGCTTGGCTCGTCCACTGAATCGGTTGCATACCAATGAGTTGAGCGGAAATCTCTTGAGGTAAATCAAAGCTCAGGCTAGGAATAGAGCCTCCTGCCATTAAAGCTGCCCAGCCATTTGCATCAAAACTATCGCCATTATAAACTACTGCTTTTGTAGGGTACTTCATGCGATATTCGTTCACGGCACGATATACCTGCTCGGACGAAGAACGTTTGGGGTTCAACAAACGAGCATGTTGGCGTGGAGCTAAGTTTTGTCCACCTTTAGGTTCATACGTTTGTCCGTTGAATTGATAATGCCAATAACGAATATCTATGATGTCGACCACCGCCGAACGTTTTTTGTCTGCTAATATCGCATCTTGAACGTCTTTGGTTGTGCTTAATGCCACCAAGACATCTTTGTGTTTTTCCTTTTGCCATTCATCAATGACATCCAACCAAAATTCAACAAAATGTAGTGGACCTGTGTATTCGGCACTAATCAATTGTACGACTCCTGTATTTCCAGCAAAATTATCTAGACATTGACGGATATAGGCACGATGTAATTTTCTGCGAACAGGATGGTTAATATCATAAAACTGTTCAGCCATAAAAATACGCTTATCGCCAGCATAAGGCACTGGTTCAGGGAATCCAGTTTGATTGATATTATTGGCTGGACGCCACGGAAAATCAGCATAATGAGCGCCTGCTTCTATGATATTATGTTGAAAATAATTTTGATGAAAAAGTACCAGAGATTTCTGGTCAGCCAAATCAGCAAACTGTTTCAAGCGACTCCAATACCATAGGTTGTATTGTGTTAAATCATATTTACTCAAACCATCCCACGCAGTTTCTTTGCCGCTTCTGGCAAATGGTAATTCATAGAATGGAGGCCAAACTTCGCCATCCATACGACGAATACGCTCATGGTCGTCACGACGACGCTCGTACCAAAGCCCATAATTATGATCCATCACTTTTACATGGCTTTCTTGCATCCAATCGCTTAATTCAACTAAATCGTCAGTTAGTCCTTTACCCGTTTGTCCAGGGACAAATCGAGTAATATGTGGTTTGCTAGTCGCTAATCCATGCGGTCGGGATACACCTGACCACCAAGGAACTTCTTGTCTTTTGCCTGTTTGTAAAGATTTTCCACGAACTAACCAACCATTTTGCACTTGCAAATCAGGCGCTTTATTTGGGGTAATAATTTTAGGAATACCGATTTGCTCTATACTTTGAAGTTTTTCTACTATGTTTAGAGATAATCTCTGGGAAGCCTTTTCGATAAACTCCTTTAGTGTTCTGGCAGGTTCAACAGAAGCTTTGGTCAATGCCATAGCTACTTCTACTTTTGGACTACTTGATGCCTCTGTTTCTGTTGGCATCAAGAAAGTTCTTGCTTGAACTTCTGTGCCTAAGCGATTTTGAAGTTGTGCATAAAACAAACTTCTTGGTTTGATATGCTCGTTGGACATATCCCAATAGCCGTCTCCATCGAATTGAGCCCAAGTACCCAATGCCCAGTTTTGTGCGGTAGGTGGTTTTTGACATTCGACACGAGAGGCAGAACATTGCCAAAAAACACTATTGGCAGCCGACCAACCAGCTCCTTGTCCATCCTGACCCAAATTTGAAAAGCGTAGTGCATTACCATCCACATTGACAATATCAAATAAAACACCCGAAGCCCAAGAATCTACTGTACCACTAAAACTATACGGGAGTTTGGATTCACATTGTACAAAAGCGTTTGGACCAGCGGCGCAATAGCCTACCGCAAAATCGTGATAGCCCTCTTCGGCATAAATTCTTTGAAAAAGCGTTTGTTGACCATTGGTAAAAAACGTATAGCGTCGTTGTCCGCCGATTTCAGAAATAGGCTGGGTAGAAATACAATCTTCGACGGTCACACAGCGAGCGGAAGCTTGTACATATACGGCAGAACCTGCAAAATGTTTGAAATCAACCTGACGAACCCATGCGTCACTTACGTTTTCTAATCCAATTGCCATCCAACGATGGTTTTCGTCTTTGGGATTTTTGGTATCATAAGACGATTCTAGCGAAAGGTTTTCGATACCTATTTGATTGATACGTCCATTCCATTGAAATTTAGTCACTGTTCCCGCTCCATAAGTTGAATCAAGCGCTGTAGTCAAAGGAATATCTAAACAAATCCCTTTTGCTGTAATTTGAGTAATCGTTCTTTCCCAAGTAATATCTCTTTGATTGGGTTTCCAGCCAAGAGCAGTAACTCCCCCACCAAAATGGTCAGTTTTCAAAGTTTGAATCCATTCTTTGGTAGAAGGACGTTGTATCAAAATACGCTCACCGACTTTATATTTCTCAGGAGTATTTACACTTATACAAGCTTGTCCAACAGGGATATAAGTGTCCAATATTTTTTCTGAACTCTCAATTTTCTTATCATCTTTTCCTCGAATACTAATCAACGTCTCTCTCGAAATACCTATTCCTTTTAGAATGGTTTGTCCACGACCAGCACCGCGAATCACAATGCCTGAAGCTTTGATAAGCAGATTTCCTTTTATTTCGAAAATACCTTTTCCTAATACGACTGCACCTCTAAAGCCTTTAGCATCTACTGGTAATCCTGCCACATAGTCGATGGCAGCCTGAATACGAGTCGTTGCATCCCCATTTGCTGCCTCTACTTTCACTTTTCCTGCTATAAATGGAATTACTTCTTCGCTTGCTTTGTAGCCACAAAAAGAAAAATCAGGAATTCTATCTCCTTTACTTTCAGGGGTATATGCCAGCTTTCCTGCATCATCCAGATATACAGGAGGTTTGGGTGGAGCAACTTTTGGCTTTTGCCCTAATACTGAAAAAACACTCAGACCCAAGGAAAGAGATAAGATTATGGAGAAACGAGACATCATGTTTAATGGCGAGTGATGAATTTTGAATTGTGAATTAGTGGCTTAAAACAAATTGAAGTGGTGTTTCAAAAATTAATGATGAGTTGTGAATGATAAATTGCCATAATTCACAACTCATCATTCACAATTCACAATTAAAAAAACTATGGTTTCACGTTTTTCACGCTCACAACACTGTTCAAATACTCTTCGATGTTGGTATAGCCATCTTTGTTGCGGTCTTTGCTGGCGTCGTTGGCATCTTTAGGGTTCAAGCCATTTTTGATTTCCCAAGCGTCAGGCATACCGTCATTATCAGAATCTTTGTAAGGAGTACCCTTGTAATCTGGATAACCACCTACTTGGCTAATATCTGTGATGATACCATTTTTGTAAGAATCAATTGGCAAACGACGGTGTTTGAATTGCGTTTCTGGCAATTTTACATTTGCTAAAGCATTGATTTTACCTGTTCTTACTTGTTCGATTACACGTGCATCAACAGCATCACGCTTTGGAAGCGTTGCACCTGCATTGGCTAAGACATAATCATGAGCAGTTTTGGTTGGCAAAATCGTCAATTTTGGCATTGGCAAAGGTTTATTCCAACGAATAGAATCTGTGTATTTACCTGCATTTGGTAAATCTTCTACTTGTACCCCACCATCCCAGTTATTTTTAGTTACTCGCTCATTACCTTCCATGATGTTGCCATCTACATACGCACGACCAAACGTAAGGTATTTCAACTTACTTCTACCCGATTCTGGTTTTAAGATACGATGTCCGATTTGCGTATTTTTAGGTGTTTCAGGACCAGGTTTGAAATAGTTGTTGATAATATTGTACATAGCACGGTAGTCACCACCATCTATCGAACGGTGTACCCAGTTGAATACTACGTTGTTAACAAAATTGAAAATACCAAACCAGCCAATAGAAGGGTTACGTCCTGCATTATCTGCCCAAAGGTTACGCATGAAAGTACAGTTTTCGCCACCAAGAGTACTACCAAAAGCATGGTTCCAAGTATCTAGTGCTTCAGAGAAAATAGAGTTTTGGATTGTGATATTTACTGTAGGTAATTTATCTTCAATTTTACCTGTGCTATCATTATACATGTGACGGTACATCGACATATTTTCGTCCAATCCCCAACTTGCAGATACGTGGTCAATCATAATGTTACCAATCGGGTTACCTCCGATAGAGTCATCACGACGACCCACATTAGTTTCGCCACGACGGAAACGCATATAACGAATCACTACATCGTGTGTATTAATCCAAACCGACTCGCCTGCTACACAAACCCCATCACCGGGAGCAGTTTGACCTGCAATCGTGATATAAGGAGCACGGATAATCAAAGGTCTTTTCAAACGAATGATACCCGAAACGTTGAAAACAATCATTCTAGCACCACCCTGCTCACAAGCCCAACGCAATGAACCAACACCGTCATCTTCAAGACTTGTCACTACATATACTTTTCCGCCACGACCACCAAATGAATAAGCACCACCACCTTCAGCGCCAGGAAAGGCAGGAATATCAGCTTGTGGTAAGTCGATCGGACGTGCAGCCCAAGGAATATATGGTTTACCAGCTTTTGCCTCTTTCTGAATAATAGGCAATGCTTTTTGCCAAGCAATATCAGACAAACGTGTTGTCTCTTTCATCAACTCATCACTCTCCTTTTTAATATCGTCAGGAATCGATGGATATTGAGCCATCGATATTTCTTGTTGTAATACCACAAGACCTAGCGCAATTAGTGCGTTTAACAGCAGTTTTTTCATGTATCAGTTTTTATTATGCTTATTGTTGGTAGATTTTGGTTGTTTCATTTCAAGAAATAAGTACCTCCCAAAACCTGAGGTCTTTCTTTAGTCCTTCTCTAACTAAATAAAACCCTACTCGATGAGCCAAAATTACAAGGATTCCCTAGGGTCATGATATACAATTTTCTCAATAAATTATAGGATTTTATCTTTGTACTATTTCAAGAATGTTTATGCAGATTTAAACCTAAGTTTATACAATAATTTGAATACTTTTTACGCTATATCCAAATTTATATTGTATCATTTTGACAGCGACTATTACCCTACAGACCCTCACAGACTCATTTGAAGGATTTCTGATGAAAAGTTATTTATATGAATTTTAAGAAAAAACTAGGAATAAATCGGCAATGTAATACTGTTTTGGTTCAATTTTATTAAGTAGTAGCTACATTCAAAGAATCTGCAATTCAAACTAGAAATTCATTAGCTAAGATAAAAACCTATAAAAATAGCCTATTGCCTCTATTAAAGAAATAACTAACGAAAGCTCAATATTTGTCGATATATACCCAGATAAAATGGTATAAAAGTTGGGAAAAATGGTACATAAAAATGGAGATATATGCCAATACCTTTGTATTGGATAGTAATATCCTATAAGGAATCCCCATTTTAATTCAGCAAATTGACTGACATGTACAAAATTTTTTCTGTTTGCTTTTTCATAGTTAACCTCTATGCAAACTGTTTTTCTCAAAATACAGGTCGAACTGTTTTTAACTTTAACGATAACTGGAAGTTTGCACAGGCTGACTTAAAAGGTGCTCAAAGCACTTCTTTCGATGACCGAACATGGAGAGTATTACAGCTACCACACGATTGGAGTATTGAAGGTCCTTTTGGGGCTAATCATCTAACGACTAATCAAGGAGGAGCATTACCCACTGGTATCGGTTGGTATCGTAAAACTTTTAATCTTCCACCGACTGCCAAAGACAAAAAAGTATATATAGAATTTGATGGTATTTATAGAAATAGCCAAGTATGGATTAATGGGCATTATTTAGGCAAAAGACCATTTGGCTATAATGCTTTTCGATATGAGTTAACGCCCTTTTTATTGACGAAGAATAATATCATTGCAGTAAAAGTAGATAATAGCGAACAGCCTAATACTCGTTGGTATTCAGGATCAGGCATTTATCGAAATGTTAGATTGGTCGTCACAGGGGCGGTGGCGATAGATTATCATGGTGTTTTTGTGAGTACGCCCAAGGTGACAGAAAACTTGGCAGAAGTAAAAGTACAGACGACGCTTCGTAATACAACAAATCAACAATCTGATTTGGCTATTCGTCAGAGTATTGTTGATAATACTGGAAAAATACTAGTGTCGAAACAAGAAAGTTTTTCTCTTTTAAAAGATTCATTACAAAATTTTACTCAAAATCTGACCTTACAGCAACCACAACTTTGGACGCTTGATAGACCTTATCTATACCAAGTAAAAACAGAAATTCTTCAAAAAAATCAAGTTATTGACACACAGCTTAGTCCCTTGGGAATACGAACATTTAAGTTTGATCAAGCTACAGGATTTTACTTAAATGGAGTTCCTACCAAAATACTAGGCGTTTGCCAGCATCACGATTTGGGTGCTTTGGGTGCGGCTGTCAATGTGCGTGCAATGGAGCGTCAGCTTGAAATTCTAAAAGCGATGGGCTGTAATGGCATTCGTATGTCCCATAACCCTCCAGCGTCTGAACTTTTAGATTTATGTGATAGAATGGGCTTTATTGTGATGGATGAGGCTTTTGACATGTGGAAAAAGAAGAAATCTAAAAAAGATTACGGACAATATTTTGAAGAATGGCACGCTCGTGATTTGGAAGCCATGGTTAAACGTGACCGTAATCACCCTTCGATTTTTGTATGGAGTATTGGCAACGAAATTAGAGAACAGTTTGATAGCACTGGCAGAACTTACGCAAAGGAATTAGCAGGAATTGTTAAAAAATTTGATACCACCAGACCCATTACTTCAGCGCTTACCGAAAATGAACCCGATAAGAACCATATTTTCCAATCAGGAGCTTTGGATGTTCTTGGTTTTAATTATAAACATGAAGCCTATTCGGAATTTCCGAAACGTTTTCCGAACCACAGCATCATCGCTACCGAAACGGCATCGGCATTAGAAACCAGAGGACAATACGATACACCAAAAGCCGCAGTTCAACTTTGGCCAAAAGATAGTAAAAGTCCATTGGTAGAAGGTAATGCCGATTGGACAGCCCCAGCCTATGACTTTGCGGCAGCCTATTGGGGCACGACTCACGAGGAGTCTTGGAAGGCCGTAAAAAATGCGCCTCACGTAGCAGGTTTATATGTGTGGACAGGATTTGACTATCTCGGCGAACCACATCCTTATGGCTATCCAGCCCGAAGTTCATACTTCGGTATTATCGATTTGGCGGGTTTTCCGAAGGACGTGTATTATATGTACCAAAGCGAGTGGACTCAAAAGCCTGTGCTTCATCTTTTGCCGCATTGGAATTGGAAGGCTGGACAAACTGTAGAAGTATGGACGTATTACAACCAAGCAGATGAGGTTGAGTTATTTGTGAATAATAAATCGCAAGGAATCCGTAAAAAAGGGAAAGATGAGTTTCATGTTTCATGGAAAGTACCTTTTGAAGAAGGCGTACTGAAAATTATTTCTAGAAAAGCGGGTAAGGAAGTTCTTAGTAAAGAAGTATTTACAGCAGGAAAAGCACAAAAAATTCGTTTGATAGCTGACCGAAAAGCTATTTCAGCAGACGGTTTAGACTTATCTTTTGTAACCGTAGAAATCACTGATGAAAAAGGAAATATCGTACCAGATGCCAATCATTTAGTACAATTTTCTGTAGAAGGAAAAGGCAATTTGGTCGGCGTAGACAATGGTTATCAAGCAAGTCTTGAATCATTTAAAGCTCCTTATCGCAGTGCGTACCATGGTAAATGTTTGGCTATACTTCAAGCTACTAAGGAAGTAGGCAAAATCAAATTGAAAGCCAGTGCAGAAGGTTTGGAGTCTTCTGAAATTGAGATTGTTACCAAATAAAATGCTTTAGGCATTAGGCTTAAAGCGGGTAAAACGAATTCAATTTTGCCCACTAACCTTTAGATTATCATCAAAAAATATATGTTTAAAAGGCTTATTCTGATAGTATTAGGTTTTGTTTTTTTCAAAACTACGGCACAAAGCTCTTATCAAGTCATTCCTTCACAAAATGCCAAACCATGGGTATTTTGGTATTGGATGCAAGGTGGCGTTTCGAAAGCTGGTATAACCGCCGATCTTGAAGCAATGAAGGAGGTTGGTATTGGCGGAGCCTATCTCATGCCCATCAAAGGTCCTGCGAATCCACCTGTATATACACCTGCGGTACAACAGCTCACGCCTGAGTGGTGGGAAATGGTTCGTTTTTCGATGTCCGAAGCCAAGCGATTAGGCTTGCAAATGGGTATGCACGTTAGCGATGGATTTGCTTTGGCAGGTGGTCCGTGGATTCGTCCTGAGCAATCTATGCAAAAAGTGGTATCTGCCTCTGTGCATGTATCAGGGGGAAAAATAATTCAACAAAAATTGCCTTTACCTCCTACTAAGGAAAACTATTATGAAGATATTGCTGTGTTGGCGTATCCACGTTTGGCAGAAGATACACTTTCTACATTATCTGTTAAGCCCTCAATAACAAGTAGTTTGCCCAATATTTCTGGACAGCAATTAATTAAAGTTGGCAATAAAGAGAGTTTTAAAACAGATACAAAAGCGTGGTTTCAATATGCCTTTGACAAGCCTTTCACTTGTCGCTCTATCTATATTCGAACAGGTGGTAATACTTATCAGGCGCATCGTTTGGCTGTTGAGGTAAGCAATGATGGGATTAATTTTAGAAAAGTTACCCAATTAGAGCCCCCTCGACATGGATGGCAAGATACCGACACGGATGTAACACATGCGATACCCACTACCACAGCAAAATATTTTCGTTTTGTTTATGATAAAAATGGCTCAGAACCTGGCGCAGAAGACTTGGATGCTGCCAAATGGAAACCTTCTTTGAAATTATTGGAACTTCAACTTTTTGCCAAACCTCAAATTCATCAATACGAAAGTAAAACAGGTGAAATTTGGCGAATGAGTAAACAAAGTTCCTCTGAACAGTTGGCTGATAATCTGTGTGTTCCGAGTAATAAGATTATTGATATCAGTCGCTTTGTTGATAAGGATGGAAATCTTACGTGGAAGGCACCCAAAGGTCTTTGGACGATTGTAAGAATTGGACATACTTCTACGGGACATACCAATGCAACTGCTGGGGCGGGAAAGGGACTTGAATGTGATAAATTCAGTGAAGAAGCCGTAAAAATACAGTTTGATAACTGGTTTGGAGAAGCTCAAAAGCAAATTGGACCAGTGTTGAGCAAGGAGGTTTTACGATATTTCCACGTAGATAGTTGGGAATGCGGGAGTCAAAATTGGTCAAAGAATTTTGCTCAAGAATTTTCAAAGCGTCGTGACTATTCTTTAATGCCTTATTTGTTGGTTTATACTGGAACTCCCGTACAAAGTCGTCGTGTATCCGAACAAGTTTTATTTGACATTCGTCAAACGATTGTGGATTTGGTTTTGGAAAAATTTTATGGAACCTTACGCAAAATCACTACCGAAAAAGGCTTGATTTTCACCGCAGAAAGTATTGCACCAACCATGATGAGCGACGGACTGGTACATTACAAGTTGGTAGATATTCCGATGGGCGAATTTTGGCTCAATAGTCCCACTCACGATAAGCCCAACGATATGTTGGATGCTATTTCAGCAGCCCATATTTACGGAAAAAACATCATTCAGGCAGAGGGTTTTACGACAGTTCGTATGGCTTGGAATGAACACCCTGCCATGTTAAAAACACTACAGGATAGAAATTATGCGCTAGGAATCAACAAATTAGTGTATCATGTCTTTTCTCATAATCCATGGATTGACAAACAGCCAGGGATGACTTTAGATGGTGTTGGCTTGTATTTTCAACGAAATCAAACATGGTGGAAGCCCGCAAAAGCTTGGGTAGATTATGCTACTCGTTGTCAGGAATTATTGCAACAAGGTAAACCCGTAGCAGATATAGCCGTATTTACTAGTGATGATTTACCAAGACGCTCAGTATTACCAGATAGATTAGTGGGTACTTTGACTGGCTTATTCGGTTCGGAAAAAGTAGCTCAAGAACAAAAGCGTCTTGCCAATGAAGGTCAACCTATGCGTCAGATGCCTGCGGGAGTGGGTAATTCTGCTAATATGGCCGATGCCGATCAGTGGGTCAATCCACTGCGAGGGTATGCTTACGACTCATTTAGCCCTGATGCTTTAAAAAGTGCCAAAGTAATCAATGGAAAAGTGAGTTTCTCTGATGGGAATAGCTATGCATTATTGGTATTGCCAAGAGCGTTAAAATTGAGTCCAAATACGAATGCTACTTCAGAGGCTACTTTACAAAAATTGCTTCAATTGATTCAAGCAGGAGCAAATGTAGTAATCAGCGAAAGACCAGCAGTGAGTTTGAGTAAAAGTAATTCTCCCAATTTACCTTCATTAATCGAACAGATTTGGGGAGGCAACTTTCAAGAAAATGATGGTTTTCAGGTAAAAAAACTAGGAAAAGGTAAAGTCATTCTGTCACCTATAATTCCAGAAGATTTGCAAGGATTAGATATCAAACGAGATGTAGAAGTAGTGGAATCTTCAGGGAAATATGCGACAGATATTGCTTGGACACATCGCAAAGAGGTTGATAAAGAAATCTATTTCATTGCCAATCAGTACAATACAGCAAGAACGCTGACTTATCACTTGCGTATGGAAATGCCATTTGTTCAAAGCTATAATCCTGTGACAGATACTTGGAATACTTTAGAAGCGAAAAAGCGAAATGGAATTAGCACCTTGACTTTTACCTTACCTGCCAATGGTTCTGTTTTTATGATTGGTAGCAAAAAATTACTGACAACAACAAAACCTGTTGGAGATGTACAAAAAATACAAATTCTTGAAGGTTCGTGGCAGGTAAATTTTGAAAAAGAAAAAGGAGGTCCTAGTACGACTCAGCTATTTAATACGTTGACAGATTGGAGTGTAAGTAGCGATTCACTTATTAAATATTACTCAGGGACAGCCACTTATACCAAAAGCTTTGATTGGGATGGAAACAATTCTGCCTCCTATTGGTTAGATTTAGGTGAGGTTGCTAATATTGCTTCTGTAAAACTCAACGGAAAAGATTGTGGAGTCGCTTGGACAGCACCATTTAGAGTTGATATATCGAAGGCATTGGTGAAGGGGAAAAATACTGTCGAAATTGAGGTAAGTAATACGTGGCATAACCGACTGATTGGCGATAATCGTTTACCACAAAATCAGCGTGTAACTTTTACCACGGCGCCATTCAGATTAGAGGGTAGACCTTTAGAAAAAGCTGGACTTCTAGGTCCTGTTGTTATTCTTTCAGAAAAGTAAAAGAGATTCAAATAGACAAAAAATTCATTAAATTAATTTGGGGATAGTTAGATTTAGGCGTTGCATTGCAACGCCTAAAATTTTGCTATCTAGTTGATGGGGAAATACTTTTCTAACCATACTTTAGCAAGTTCAACATCATTGTATGTCAAATTATGGCTAGTTGGCAAAGCATGATGTTCCACTTCAAAGCCTTGTTCTTTTAAGATTTCCAGATAAGTTGTGGTATCCTTGGGCGGAACAGTTGGGTCGTTTTTCCCATTCGAGAAAAATACTGGGACTTGCTGTGCTTTTTCTCTTAACTCTGGTGCTTGAAAAGGCAACATAGGTCTAAACAAGATAGCTCCAGCCAAAAAGTTTGGATATTTTAGGAGTGTTGCTCCTGCAATATTGGCACCATTTGAATAGCCTAAAGCGACAATCTTGGCATTTTCTAAATGGTTTTCTTGCAAGACTTTTTCTATAAACACCTTCATTTCGTCACTACGAAAAGCCAAATCTTTTTCATCAAAAACGCCCATTCTGATTCTTCTGAAAAAGCGAGGCATACCACCTTCATTTACATTTCCTCTTAAACTCAATAAGTGGAAATTTGTGGTTATATCTTTTGCTAAAGGTATTAAGTCTTGTTCGTCGCCACCCGTTCCGTGCAAGAGGACAAGCACGGGAGCATTAGTTTTTTTTGACAACTCAAGAATATATTTTAATGGTTGAAAGTCCATGGTAAATCGTGTTTAAATGTTAGAATAAACTATGGGCTTTTCTGCAAAACCCTTTGCTCAAAAGCCCATAGTCCAAATCCTTACGCTAATACTGGCAAGGCTTTTTCGATACGTTCACGTTGAGCTTCATATCTTGAAGGCAACATCAAATGCTGTCCTAATTCTGATTCATCTTCATCGATATCAAAACCTGGGTTATCAGTTGCTATTTCGAATAAAACACCTCCTGGTTCTCTGAAATACAAAGAGTGGAAATATTGGCGATCTATTTGCTCGGTGATATTCAAGCCTAAGGCTACGATTTTTTCACGCATTTTCATTAAATCAATATCGTTACTTACTCTGAAAGCTACGTGGTGGACGATACCGCCAGCCACTATACCTCTCGATTCGTTTGGTAATTCAACCAAGTCAACTTTAGAAGTCAAGCCATCTTTTGTCATGGTGTAACGTGTGCGATTACCTTCTTTTTTCTCCAATTCATAACCAAAAACATCTGCCAAAATAGAAGCGGTTGGCGCTATATTGTTGAGTGTAAGCGTTACAGCATAAATGCTATTAAGTGCATATTCAGGTTTTACACCATACACTTCTGGCAAAGTACCTTGAGGAATATCTGTTTCAATCAATTCTATTTTCAAACCATCTGGGTCAAGAAAAGCGATATATCTTTCACCGAATTTTACAGTAGGTTTGCTGTAAAAGACATTGTTGTCGTCCAATCTTTTTACCCAAAAATCTAAACTTCCTTTTGGTACAGAATAGCTTACTTCTGTCGCCATACCTGCTCCTTTAAGACCTCTTTTTACTCGATCTCCCCAAGGGAAGAATGTCAATACTGAGCCTAAATCTGCGTTAGCATTGGCAAAGTAAAAATGATAAGTATGAGGGTCATCGAAGTTGACAGTCTTTTTGATAAGACGTAATCCTAATACTTCTGTGTAAAAATGAAGATTGCGTTTTGCATCACCTGCGATAGCTGTTACATGGTGCATGCCTTTGATGTATGATTCCATAATGAATAAGTCGTTTAGTAATTGTTGTTGTTTGATGAGTCAAAATTACTAGCTTATTCAGGGCTGTGCATTGATGTATGATAAGTAATGAGAGAAGAGGGGAATCTTAAGAGTTTTGAGTTTGGAGTGATGAGTTTGGAGTTGTCCTTTATCCTTGCCTAAAATAGGTTGCCCTCAAAATTTAAGTTACAGAGGCAAAGTAAATGTCTACTGAAAATTATCGTAGACGATGAATTTGAATATGTTTTCACAACAGATTTTTATTATTATCAGTGATAAAAGCTCCGTAGGAGCGACAGTTTGGTAGAATAAATATGGAAATAAAATTTAGAGCGCCGTAGGTGCGAAAGATTTCAATATAATTGTTATTCTTTCGCACCTACGGCGCTCTTTTTCGTGGCTATAGAATACCTATTACTAGTTCAATGATTCATTTTCAAATCTTCAAATCACCAAATTTTCAAATTCCCTTAGTTGCCAATACTTTTCGGACACGGCTGAGGGACTCGGGTGTGATGCCTAAATAAGACGCAATCATCGTTTGTGGAATACGGTGAACGAGGTTAGGATACATTTTGATAAAATCCAAATAGCGAGTTTCGGCTTGTGCTGCTAGTAGTAGATTGATGCGCTTTTGCATAAATCTGATGGAATTGTGCAAAATCTTAGTTTGCCAAGGAGCAAACTCTGGAATCAAAATGGCAGCTTTATCATAGAATTTTCGAGAAATCTGTACCAAGTCTGTGTCTTCTAAGGTTTCTACATAGAATAGGGAAGGTTCACAAAAGTAAAAACTATTCTTATCGTTGACCCACCAATGTTCTGGCGCAAAAAAGATCGCATGCTCTTTGCCCTGATGGTCGATGGTATAAGCACGAATCAAGCCATTACAAACAAAAAATGTAGAATCATCAATGGTATCTTGCTCGATGAGAATCGTATTTTTCTTGACGTGTTTGATAGTCAATTCTGAAGAAAGCTGGTCGAATTGTTCATCGGTAATGGGAATATACTTTTGTAAGTATTCTTTAAATATATCTTTCATAAAAGTTTTGGATCAATATGGCTTGAAGAGATAAGTTAAGTAATATACAAAAATACATCTTAAAGATTTTTGAAATAAAAAAAGGCGGATAAATCCGCCTAAAAACGCATAAAAGAATTTTGTGGCTTACTTAAGCCAAGAATTATCGCACCAGAATTCCTATTTCAGAAAGCCATTTTTCACAGATTTCTGTCCATATTTCTGCCGAACCAGGGTTATTTCTTAGTGCAATGGCATGTGCGCCTTGTGGAAAAATATGTAATGCGCTACTAACCTTGTTTTCTAAAAGAGACTGATACAGCATCAAGCTATTATGTGCATCAACGGCGTTGTCATTAAAAGCACAAACAATGAAAGCTGGACAAGCCTTTGGCGTTACCTGATGCTGAATTGAGTATTGTTTTACTAATTCCTGCGAGGGATTTTCTCCTAAAAGGTTTTTTCTACTGCCTTTATGGGCATATTTATCCAAATCCACGACGGGTGAAACCAGAATCATAAAGTCGGGATGTGCTGAAAATTTGTCGAGCGAATCGCCAACCGAAGCAATATCTTTTGTACTTACTCCTGCCAGACTAGCCAAATGTCCTCCTGCCGACGAGCCCTGAATACCTACTTTATCGGGTTTGATTCCCCATTTGCTAGCGTTACTACGAATGTATTTGATGGCTCGCTGGGCATCTTGCAAAGGTCCAATCTCTCGGTTGATTAAATCGGGACTATTAGGTAAGCGGTAATTGAGCACAAAAGCCGAAACTCCCATGGTATTAAACCATTTTGCCAACTGAAACCCTGAGATAATATAAGCCAAACGCTCATATCCACCTCCGGGACAAATCACGACAGCGGCACCTTTATTTTCTTGGTTTGATGGAAAAAAGGCATATATCCCTGGAGTACCAACACGATATACCCGTTCATTAGCGATGCTGTCTTTGATACTTAAGCCTTTGGAATTGGGCATTTTACCTTTTTCCCATAAAGGAATAAACTCTTGAGCTAATAACGTTTGGTTTGATGCCCAACAGAGAAATAAACATAGTAGCGCTTTTGAGATTTTCATCAGAACAAAAATTAGAAATATTAAAGTACTTTTTTCAAGAAATCAGCCATATATTGAGCTGACTCGTCGGCCCAAGGATGAAATAACCAAAATGGATGTACCTTCACATTGAACTGATGAACTTCTTGGTAAATACCCCACTCTTTATACTGACCGATAAGCTCATCTTGCCCTGCATGAAAACGAGAATAGCCACTATTCAAGAACAACATCGGAACAGACTTTTCAGTAATCCAGTAAGCAGGTGATGCCTCTTTCCAAACTAAAGGTTTTTCTGAAAATACACCGCCCAGCCAAGCTGCGTCTGGAGAATCACTTTTGCGCTCAAGATTGAGGGACGATGGCGCCAAAAAATTAATTACACCATCAATATCTACGATTGCCTGAAGTTTGGTTGATACCCCTAAATGATTTCCCATTGTGCCTTCAAATCGAGGTACACCACCTGTCAACCCTACCAATGATGCCAAATGTCCACCAGCCGAACAACCTGAAATCGCCATTTTGGTAGTGTCAATATCAAATTCTTGCGCATGAGCTTTTACCCAACGAATAGCGGCTTTGATATTGTGGACAGCCGCAGGGTAAGGTGCTTCGAGCGATAATTGGTATTCAACAGGAATCGTCACAAATCCTTTATTGGCAATTAATTGTGCCAAAGGAACTTGCATCGATTTTTCTCCAGAACGCCATCCCCCACCATGAATCATCAATAGCGCAGGGTATTTTCCTTTCTTTTTGGGTCTAAAAATATCCAGATGTAAGTCTCTTGGACCAAAAGGAGTTTGTGGTAAATGTGCATAAATCAAGTCCCTTGCCTCAGTCACATTTGCTGGTGTTTGGTCGGGTACTGGAATTGCATAGGGGTAATCTCTCTTGATTTGGCTATGAACTTTCTTGACATTATAAGTAGTATCTCTTGGAATTGGCTTGTATTGTGCTATTGACATTTTACCAGAAAATACCAATAGAAATATGAGTAATAATTTGATTTTCATTGCATTATGTTTTATAGTCAATTCGTACTAACTTCTTTTATCGAACTCAATAGCTAATAGAATAAATGGACCAACAGCTTTAGGATCGTTGTCTCTTTTGGCTTCTTTACAGTAATATTCATAAGTTCCATCGCGATAGGGATTGCCTCCTAAACCAGCTCCTGCGCAAGTCTCGGCAATGGTAATTCCTCCATCGGGTTGTTCTTTAATAAAATGTTTCAGAATACCTTGGTAGCCTTTTTGAGCTGTGGTTAAATACTTTTTGTCAATCACTCCCAAACGTATTCCTTTCATGAGAGTATAGACAAACATCGTAGAAGCCGATGCTTCTACGTAATTGCCATCCTTTGCTCCTACGTCCATCACCTGATACCAAAGTCCCGTTGAAGTGTCTTGATATTTTTGTAAAGTCTTAGCTACTTGATGAGTTATGTCTAAAATAGCTTTATACTGAGGGTGGTTTTTGGGAAAAAACTCTAATGTATCTACCAAGGTCATGGCATACCATCCCATACCACGCCCCCATGTATGAGCAGATTTGCCTGTTTCTTTATCAGCCCATTTTTCTTGTTTACTTTCATCCCAACCATGGCTATACAAACCTGTGACTTGATTCTTATTGTGTTGATCAATCAGTAGAATTTGCTTGGCAACATCATCAAAAAGCGTAGGTTCTTGAAAAACTTTGGCATATTGAGCCAGAAAAGGTGTTGCCATATAAAGTCCATCAAGCCACATTTGATGTGGATAGTGTTTTTTGTGCCAAAAACCTCCTTCAGTGGTTCGAGGATGCGAACGCATTTGATCTCGTAAAGTGTCTAATGCTTTTTTATACTTCGCTTCCTTTGTCTTTTCATAAATGGCGAACAAGATTTTTCCTGAGTTTACAGCATCAATATTATACTTTTCTTTATCGTAAGTGGTAATAGTACCATCTGCTAAAATCAAATCATCAGCATATTTTTTGACATATTCATAGTACTTGGTATCGCCATTGTATTCCCAAAGTTTTTGTAGTGAAAGACAAACTAATCCTTGACAATAGCCCCAAAAAGGCTTTTTGGCAAAGTCTAACATCCAAGCCTCAGGATTTCGTTTTATATCAGAATCGGCCATTCGTACCGACCAACGTATTTTTGATTTATCGTTTGCCAAGGCTGGATACAAAAGCGATGTACCAGAATACGCCAAGGCCATCTGTAATAGTGTTCTTCGTTGCATAGTTGTTCAAGAGGGACAAAGGCAAAAGTTAAACAGGCACAAAGGGAGGAATTAATAAAAAACTGTCGCAACACTTTGTGCCTTTGCTCCTTTGTGCCTTGTTTCAAAGTTTAATAGCTATTAAGGTAATGCCTCTATTCTAAACCAATCGACATCAGCATAGCCAGAGTCGTTAATTTGTGAAGTGCGGGTACAGAATAAACCAATTTTGGCACCTATCCAATGACCTACAACAGCCTGAAATGGCTCGCCAAAATTCTTGAAACTTTGACCGTCAAGACTATAACTAAATTGGCAACGAGCCTTGTCCAATACCTTCACTCTCAGATATACAGGTGTATTTGCAGGAATAGGGGTTTCGATAACCGTTTCAATTTCTGGTTTGCCATCTGAGGCTTTTTGAGATTCGCCATAAATCAATACCACCCCCTCTTTACCTTTGCTTTTAAGTCCTATATGGGCATAGCTTTTCCCTAAAACAATCAGTCCAACCTTTTCATTTTCAAGTTTTTGATTAGGACTAAACACCAATTTTGTAGTTGCCGTAAATTGTTCGGTAGGGAATTTCTGGAGCAGTAAATTTGGCACTTCCCAATTATTTTTAGCATTTTCAGGTACCTTCTGAGAATACAATCGAAGACTTCCTGTATTGGTAATACTATGCCAAATTCCTTTCGGATTTGCTTGCCATTGCCATTGCAAGCCAAGCATATTTCCATTAAACTCATCCGATTCGGCAGGCGTTGCAATAGGATAGGATTTACCAACATTCGGTTTACGATAAGTCATCACAGGTTCGCCAATACCATCTCCGTCTGGGTCGTTACCGATCACTGGCCAATCATTTACCCACTTCATGGGTTGCAAATGTATCACTCGGCCATATACGTCTTTGTCTTGAAAATGTAAAAACCAATCTTCTCCCGTTGGTGTATCTACCCACGCTCCTTGATGAGGACCATTGACAGGGCTGTTTCCTTGATTCATGACTACTTTTCTTTCGTAAGGACCATATACATTTTTGGAACGAAGCACCAATTGCCATCCAGTAGAAACGCCTCCAGCAGGGGCAAAAATGTAGTAATAGCCGTTACGCTTATAAAACTTTGGTCCTTCTACCGTCGGGTCAGTTTCATGACCATCAAAAACGATTTTGCCTTCGTCAACAACTTTGGTTCCTTCGGTATTCATCTTCTTGATAGTCAAGACGCTTTTAATTCCTGCACGACTACCAGCCCAACCATGAACCAGATAAACTTGTCCGTCTGTATCCCAAAGAGGACAAGGGTCTATTAATCCTTTGCCTTCTTCCACCAAAATAGGTTCAGACCAAGGACCAGTAGGATTTTTAGCTTTGGTCAAATAAATACCAAAATCAGGATCAGGATAATAAATCCAAAACTCCCCAGCATGATAGCGAATCGCAGGTGCCCAAACGCCATTGCCATGTTGAGTTTTTGAAAAATGTTCAAAAGGAGGTTGACGCTTTAGCGCATGACCAATGATAGTCCAGTTTACCAAGTCTTTTGAATGTAGAATAGGTAAACCAGGAACTGCATCGAAACTGGATGCTATCATATAAAAATCATTACCCACACGACAAGCATCTGGATCAGAATAGTCGGCATCGAGGACAGGATTTTTGTACTGTCCATTACCCAAATCTGAAACCCAAACTTTAGAAATTGTTGGGCTATTTTGTGCCAATGTACCTAATGAAAACCCTAATGCACAGAGAGTTAATAATTTGCCAAATGATTTCATAAATGTCTAATTATGAGGAAAATGTAAAGTCTTAAGAGTTATGAATTAGTGGCTTTATAACAGAGTTCAACTGTAATCACACAGTAGTCAAACACCCCAAACTCACCACTTCAAAATCATCACTCACCTCAGTTCCACCAGTTTGTAATTTGTTCTTTTGTACCAAAAATCTTTTCCAATGTATAACTACGTAGTTCTTTTTTACTCAACTGACGACTCCAAGTAGCTCTTTTGGTAGGGTTTGCACCTTCGCCCGTAGATTGATATTCGGCATATAATACCGTTTTTTCATTTGCTGAATTCCCCCAATTATTCCAACCAATAGGCAAAATATGACTACCCATTTCAGTACGAATAAAAACTGTTTTACAAGCTGGTCGCCACGGACGACCTAGAAATACCTTCTTGGCAGTGGAGTCAGCCGTAAGTTTACAGTCAAAAAATACAAATCCATAAGGCTGGTAATCAGGCGTCGCTGCTGCCGTGATGTAAGAGTCTGAAAGACTTTTTAGGATACATGACTGAAAAACAACAATAGCTTTGCCAAACAAATAATCGGTAGTCCCTTCAATTTGACAATTGACATAGTATTGACGAGTGCCCTCTCTGGCAGCATAAAGCGTGTCTTGATTTCCCAAGAGAGTACAATTTTTACAAACAAACCTATCTCCTTCCACATGCAACGCTACTGCCTGCCCTACTCTTCCAGCACTGTTAACTATCGTGAGGTTTTCAAGAATAATGTCAGGCGCATCAACCAAAAGTGTGTACGAATTATAGGTGCTAAACTGCGTTTTGCCTACAGCATCTTTTTGCCCATTAGAATAGGTTTTGCCAGAATAGTCACCATTGGTAATTACCACCCCTTCGCGACTTTCACCGATAAGATGTAGGTTGGGTTTATTGGCTGGAATCGTCACTTTTTCGTGATAAGTACCATTTTTAATAAATAGGATAACTCGTTGTTGCGAATGATCTCGAAAAGCCATAATCGCCTCTTGGATACTTTTGAAGTCACCCGAACCGTCTAAGGCAACCGTAAATTTGGTCGGATAAGTCGTAGTCTTTTGAGCTATCGCCACCGATAAACTCAAAAAAAACAATAACATTGAAATAAGACTTTTTTTCATTTTTTAGGAAAATATTAAATACATAATTCCATCTCAACTAGCTGGAAATGATATTTTATTCTTTGAATAGGCTATAAATAACCCACACATAATCATCTGATTAATTAGAATTTTGAGGAATACAAATTGACCTAATGCGTACCTCTATTTTTTCGGAGAAATAGAAAATGCTATGGAAGAATTACAAGTTTTTTTGTAATTATAAATAGGTTTACGGTTCGAAATTCAGATATAAGTTTGGTGCACACAAATAATGTTTTTGATTTTTTTACGCAATCGTTGCCGGCAACGTTGCCAAACGTTTGACCTATTGATTTAAAAATGCAATCGGTTTAATTTTTATCAAAATGTATGTTTTTCTATAAGTATATTTTTAAATTGCCTTACTTTTAAGATAAATCTAAGTTAATATTGTACCTTTCTAATTCAAATTTTTCATTCATGCTCGATGAATTCGCATACTTGCAGCTTTGGCAAAAGATTATCAAAGGAGATAGAAAAGCCTTTGAGAAGCTGTTTGATGCCCTTGGTAAAGAGTTAGTTAGCTATGCTTATAAAATTTCGCTAGATAGAGCTTTGGCAAAAGATGCTGTGCAAGATGTCTTTGTAGATTTGTGGTTGTATCGAAGCAATTTGAATGAAGACGTTCAGGTAAAATTTTACCTCTATCGTTGTGTACGGAGAGCCACGACCAAACTTCTTAGAAGAGATAATCAGGAAAATACAGAAGCTCAATGGTATCCTATGGACTTTGAAGCTGATGAATTATCCCCAGAAATGCTATTGTGTAGAATCGAATCGGAAAGTTTTCAAGAAGCACAAATTGAAAAATCTTTAAAAATTCTTTCAGAACGAGAAAGAGAAATCATTACGCTCAAATACTACTCTAATCTTAAGCTCAGAGAAATTGCTAACTTATTAGAAATCAAGGAGCAAACTGTAGCAAATATCCTTCAAAAAGCCTTGACCAAACTACGTCAACAATTGTCTTATTTAATCTCGATAGTGTTGTTTTTCATCTTTGATTAAAAAAAATCAAAAAAAAATTACATTTCTTGTGGTAGTAAAATTCAAAACGCTTCTCTGTATTTGTAAAGGGATAATACTTTCAAACAGTGAGCTGTGATAATGACACAAATTCACAAAGTGTTTTGATACTATTTCTTCAATCATTTTGTGCCTTTGCCACGTTTAAATTTCCCTATTAACAACCAAACTAATGTTGATGTGAACAATTATGTATCATATACGCCCGAAGAATTAGCTCAGGATCAGTATTTTATCCAGTGGGTTAATGCTACCGATTTGGCAGCAGAAAACTTTTGGCAAAATTGGCTCGAAACCTATCCCTTTAAAAGAAAAGATATTGAAATAGCTCGACAAATTGTGCTTTTAACAAACCAAATGGCTGATTCTGACTTTTCAGATGATGAGATGGTGGAGTTGAAAAGTGCTATTTTCGAACAAATTGCGCAATATGAAACTCCTTCTATTTGGGGGCGTTTCCGTCAAAACTGGGCATGGGTAGCAGTGGCAGCCTCATTAGCCATAGGAATAGGCTTGTGGTGGCAAAATACTCGAACAGTATCTGAAAATACCTATTTGGCACAAGTAAATATGGCCAAAAAGAAATACGAAATTATTGAATCATTGAACCTAAACGAAGAACAAAAAGTAGTAAGTCTTCCTGATGGTAGTTCAATTATGTTAAAAAAGGGAGCACGCATCTCGTATCCTGAATCTTTTGAAGGAGATAAACGGGAAGTTTATTTGACGGGCGAAGCCTTTTTTGAAGTAGCAAAAGATGCTACTAAGCCATTTTTTGTTCACGCCAATCAAGTTATTACCAAAGTATTAGGCACAAGCTTTACGATACGAGCCGTTGCAGATGCTCCTACCGTAACAGTAAATGTCAAAACTGGGCGAGTTGCTGTCTTTTTAGCCAATAGTCAAGAGGAGACCCAACAAGCTCAAACCAAAAAGTTAGAAGGATTGGTACTTTCACCAGGCGAAAGGGTCGTCGTCGAAGAAAATAATATTGGCGCCGTCCAAGCTCCAAAGCCGTTTTCAGAGACTGTTAGTCCAAACACTTCTCAGTCGATTGAGCATATTTCATTTGAATTTAATGAAACTCCCTTGAAAGACGTTTTCGCTCGAATTGAACAGGTTTATCACTTAAAAGTTGAGTACAATGAGCATTTGATGGGCAATTGCCCTGTCACAGCGTCATTGACCGACGAACCTTTAAATCAAAAGCTACACCTTATTTGTAAAGCAGTAAGAGCTAACTACGTCCTGTCGGAGGGGAAAGTGGTAGTATCTGGTGCTGGATGTGAATAAAACAAATGCTATGAAAGAAAATCTATTTAACTCAAAATCCTTAGTGCCTATGTGATACAGTCGATTACGTCCTGTTTTTTATCTCAAAAAAAAGAGCCGATAAAGTGCAATTTATCGACCCTTTAGCCACCAATCCTTGCAGGGATTGCAGCTATTCTTTTGTCAAAATCGTCCAAATTTTAACAATCTAAAGTTATGAAAAAAATTCAACAGAATTATCATTTTGTTTGGCAAATCATGAAACTAACCTTTTACCAGCTTTGCTTGATGGCAGCATTTTTCAACCTTTCGCTTGCTTTACCGAGCAAGGGACAAGAAGTGCTGCGTCAGCCTTTATCTATCAAGGCTAGTAATCAAAGCATAAAAGAAATCTTGCATACCATTGAAAAAAATAGCGATGTACGCTTTGTATATAGCTCACGTATAATCAACAGCGAACGCAAAGTTTCAGTGGCACTCAACAATACTACTTTAGGACAAGTATTGAATAAATTATTGCTGCCTTTGCAAATCAAGTATGAGATTTCGGGCAGACAAATCGTGTTGGATGTCGCCGAACCCATTGAAGAAACAACGCAAGTAGTTGAGGAAATGATACCCGCTGATATTTCTGTTTCGGGGAAGATTACCGACGAAAGTGGTAGCGCTCTAGCAGGCGTAAACATCATTATTAAAGGTACTCGAACTGGTACAACTTCTGACGATAAAGGTTTTTATAAAATTGCAGTTCCTAAAAAAACTAATTCATTGGTTTATAGTTTTGTAGGATATAAATCTACGGAAAAACTTGTAGGCGAACAGACTATTATCAATGTACAGCTTCAGCCGGAAAATAATGCCCTCGACGAAGTTGTAGTAGTTGGTTATGGTCAAGTACAAAAACGAGACTTGACGGGTTCTGTTGTTTCAATCAAAGAAACACAAATTACCTCAACTCCCGTTACTAACGTACTTGAGACCCTTCAAGGAAAAGTCGCAGGGATGGATTTGACTCGTAGCAGTGGCGAAAGTGGTGCATCTTTGAACTTTTCGATTCGTGGTAATCGCTCTTTGAATGCTTCCAACCAGCCTTTGATTTTGGTTGATGGTGTCCAATATGGTTCTTATATCGACATCAACCCGAACGACGTGGCATCAATCGAGGTGTTAAAAGATGCCTCTTCAACAGCTATTTATGGTTCGAGAGGTGCCAATGGTGTTATTTTGATTACCACAAAAAATGGAAAGGCTGGCAAAACTAAAGTTGAGTTTAACAACTACTATGGTCTTAATTTGTTATCAGATTATCAGCAAGTAACTAATTCACAGCAATTTGTATCAATGCAACGTGAGGCATATCGTGCCGCTGGTCAGTGGAGTAGTACAGCAGACGATGCCAAGATTTTCAATGTACTATTGCCCAATATTCAAAAAGGCGTCAATACCAATTGGGCAGATTTGATGTTACATAATGGTAGTGTTCAAAACAACCATTTGGCTATTTCGGGAGGCAATGAAAAGACCAAATTCAGATTATCTTCTGAGTTTTTCGATGAAAGAGGTTTATTAAAATATGATGAGCTCAAGCGTTTTGTCCAACACTTAAACCTTGACCATCAGATTTTTAACAACTTGAAAGTGGGAATGGTGTTAAACTTCAATAGCTCAACGCAACAACGTAGAAATACCAGTTTTTGGAATCTAATCAAAAACTCTCCACTGGGCGAGCCCTACGAGGCAGATGGGTCTATCAAAACATATCCTTTCCCGGGCAATCTGACTTATAATCCTTTACTAGACGAAGATCCTGCCAACTATAATAACGAAACCAGTAGCAGCCGAATATTTATGTTGGGTTACGCTGATTGGAATATTTTAAAAGATTTGTCGTTGCGTTCTAGTTTCAACGTAGATATGTTTAATAGTCAACAAGGTATCTTTGAAGGAAAAAATACCACCTTGGCTGGTGTCAATAGTGGCTACTCTCGTTCGGCATTAATAGACCAACGCAATCGTAATTGGACTTGGGAAAATGTATTGAATTATAACAAAACTTTCAAAGACCATACGCTCAATACCATGGTCGGAACGAGTATGATTAGTTATCGTACCGTAAACTTTTCTGCCGAAGGTAAAGACCAACCTTTCTCGTCTGCTCTATTTTATAATTTAGGTACCAATACTCGCGACATCATTACCAATAGTAGTCTGACAGAAAGCTCATTAGCTTCATTTTTTGGACGTATCAATTACAAGTTCAAAGACCGTTATTTTGTAACTGGTTCAGTTCGTTTTGATGGTGCTTCGGTATTGGCTCCCGGCAAAAAGTGGGCATCTTTCCCTTCCTTAGCTTTAGCATGGCGTCCTTTGGCTGAGTCTTTCTTGGCTAATAGCAATATTCAGAATACACTTTCTGAGTTCAAAGTGAGAGCAAGTTATGGAGTTTCGGGCAATAGCGCTATTTCACCATATCAAACACAAGGTGGCTTGAGTCGAGTAGCTTTTTCGTTTGATGAAAATCCTGCCTTTGGATACTGGCCGAAATTACTAGCAAATCAAGATTTGGGATGGGAAAAAACAGCTACCCTTAACTTTGGATTAGACTTTGGTATTTTGAAAAACAGAATTACAGGTACCATCGACTACTATACCACCAACACCAGTGATTTGTTGATGGATAGAATTCTACCAAGTTTGACAGGATACAGCACAACGGTTGCGAACGTGGGTAAAACTAAAACTCGTGGTTTGGATGTAGTTATTTCAACGCATAATGTTCATACAAAGAAATTTAGCTGGTCAACAGACCTCAATTTCGCCACTTTCAAAGAAGAAATTGTTCAATTAAGTGTAGGTGGAGATGACGTAGCCAAAGCATGGTTTGTTGGTAAGCCATTGAGAGTATTTTACGATTATGAAAAAGCAGGTATTTGGCAAACTTCAGAAAAAGACGAAGCCGCAAAATATGGAAAAACTCCTGGCGAAATCAAAGTAAAAGATCAAAATGGAGATGGTAAAATTACTGCTAGTGATGACCGTGTAGTATTGGGGCAAGCTTCACCAAAATGGTCGGGCGGAATTACTAACTATTTTACTTATGGAGATTTATCCTTGTCAGTATTGGTATATGCACGTGTTGGGCAAACCATTGCCAGTGATTACTTGGGTTATTACTATCCAGGAGGTACTACTGCCGTAGTGGACTATTGGACACCAAGCAATCCAACTAACTCATATCCACAACCATATTTGAATCGCACGGACCAGTATATCTCTACGCTCAAATACATTGATGGGTCATTCTGGAAAATCAAGGATATTCGTTTGAGTTATAATTTACCAAAATCTTTGTTGAAAAAGACGCCATTAAGCAATGTCACCATTTATTCGACAGCCAAAAACTTCTTCACTTTCAGCAAGATAGCAAACTATGACCCTGAGCGAGGTGGTTCGGTCGACTTTCCGCTTACCAAACAATTGGTATTTGGTTTAAATGCTAGTTTTTAAGAAAGTACTTGGTAAAACTTCAAACATGATTCATTATGAAAAAGATTTTTAGATATATAATAGCTTCAATCGGTTTGACAGGAACATTAGGGCTCAATTCCTGCTCTGATTTTTTGGAAGAAACCAATAAAAATACGGTTACTTCAGACCAATTTTACAAAACTGCCGAAGGAATGGAAGGGCTCGTTAATTCATGCTACGCCCCAACACGTATTTGGTATGGAAAAGTAATTGGTCACCTTTTGACCGAAGCAGGAACAGACGAAATGCTTCCGGGCGGATTTACAGGTTATACCTATTTCCATGATTATAGTTCCACTTTACAAGCAACAGAAACGGGCTTTTTATTTGTTTGGAAAAGCTTTTATAGAGGTATCAATGCTTGTAATACAGCGCTGGAATATCTTCCGACATCGCCTCTTTCAGCTAGTCAGAAAGCCGTTCGTGAGGGTGAAATCCGTTTTCTTAGAGCTTTTTATTACTATCACTTGACAGAGACATTTGGAGACATTCCGCTTCGTACTAAATCGACGACAGCGCCAGAAACAACGGCACTCAGAAACTCAAAAGATGATATTTATAAATTGATTTTCAGTGATTTAGAAACTGCTCTAACTCAGTTGAAAGGAGTGGTAACTCCACAGGGAGGGCGTATTACCGAACCAGCAGTAGCAGCACTTTTGGCACGTTTGTATTTGACACGTGACAAAAACACCGAAGCCTTAACAATGGCCGACCGAGTGATTAACAATTATAGTTATAAGCTCATGAGCGACTACAAAGCCCTTTGGAATATCAGCAACAGCGATGGGAGCAAAAACTCTGAAGTAGTATGGTTTGTAAATTATTCGGAAAACAACAACCTCAATGACTATGGTCGTTATGATGACTTAGGATATTATTGGTTATGGGAAGGCGGAAATCATGCTCACGTATTGTACTTGCCGTATTTTGGTGGAGATAAAGGTTGGACTTATGATGTAGAAACAGGGCGCCCATTAGTGCAATATATGCCTTCAAAGTACCTATTGAATATATTTGATGAAACAAAAGATGCTCGCTGGGCAGGCTCATTCCGTATGGTGTGGTATGCCAATGACCCTACTTCTCTTGCTTCGGGAATGAAACTTGGCGACACATCTGTAGTAATATCAAAAACGCCAGTAAGTGCTGAATACCGTAAATCAAAACCTTATGTGATTTATGATGTAAACGATATTTACCAAGCAGATGGCTTACCTACGATTCCCCGCTGGCACTTCCCTGCACTTATCAAATTTGCAGATCCAACTCGTTCGGCAAGAGATGTAATTAACAGTAAGCGTGATGCTTTTGTATTTAGGTTATCCGAAATGTATTTAATTGCAGCAGAAGCAAGTATGAAACTTGGTGATAATGCAAAAGCTGCCAGTTATGTCAATGTTGTTCGTTCAAGAGCAGCACTTCCGGGACAAGCAGCCGCTATGCAAGTAAAAGCAAGTGATATGACCCTAGATTTTATTCTTGACGAAAGAGCCAGAGAATTTGTTGGAGAACAACTTCGTTGGTTTGACCTAAAACGTACAGGCAAACTCATCGAACGTGCGACCAAATACAATCCTTTTGCTGCACCAAACATCAAAGCGTACCATACTTTACGCCCTATTCCTCGTGTGGAAATAGATGTATTGCAGAACAAAAATGAGTTTTTGCAAAACCCAGGGTATAATTAAGGAATAAGGTAGAATTGTGAGTTACGAATGTAATCAATTGATTATCAGTTTTATTTAATTAAAACCTCTATTGATTTATAAATGGAGTTGTTATCTGATAAAATTTGTAACTCACAATTCTACTTTAACACGTATTAGTATTAGGCGTCAGGCTTGGAACACAAAAGGGTAACATTTGTGTTTTTATAAAAATAGCCTTAATTTAGTATTTATAACTTATCAGAATATTTTTATATGGCAATTGCAATTAAAACAGTCCCAGTATTGAAAGAAGAAGCTGCGCTTAAATTTAATAGTGCGGCTGAAGCTTCTATTGCTCAAAAATCTTCTATCAAGTTTTCTAAGCAAATCGCTATTTCTACAAAAATTTTAGCAAAAGCTAAAATCTAAATACCTATAAAATTGAGCTTCTTATATGAAAGATGTACGTTAAAAACGTATGATACTACCATCATAGAAAATTGTGACCCTTTTGATTGTGGTAATAATGACCTAAATGATTTTTTTGCCAACGATGCACTGAATTACACCTCAGAACTACTTGGTAAAAGTTATTGCTTCACTTTTGATGATGATGAACGTCAGATAGTTACAGCTTTCACTATTTCAAACGATAGTATAAAAACTTATACCCTTCCAAATTCTAGAAAAAAGAAAATCAACGCTGATATTCCTAGACAAAAACAAATGAAAAGTTACCCTGCTGTATTAATTGGGCGTCTAGGAGTGAATAAAAATTTTCGAAAAATTGAAGGGGAGGAAAAATCTATTGGAGACCAACTAATGGATTTCATAAAATCATGGTTTATTGACAAAGCGAATAAAACAGGTTGCCGATTTATCATTGTTGATTCTTACAATGATACTTTACCACTTAAGTATTATAAAAGAAATGGCTTCATTGAGCTTTTTAGTACTGAAGAGCAAGAAAAAGAATATACAAATATGTCTGAAGAAAGAGGGTTAACTACTCGTCTTTTATACTTTGATTTGATAGTCTTGGCTCAAACGGAGGCTTAACAATTTTCCTACCAAAATTTAGTAATAACATTCGCTTTTTACTTCAGGTATTTCCCTAAAAAACAAATACAAAATCATTTAGCAACACCATACTATTGGGGAGAGCGAAAGACTTATCTTTCATTCTCCTTACTTTTCTATGAGTACAATTACGTAAAATATTACTTATGTGTAAGATGGTATTAATGACTTTTTTTAAACACCAAAATCTAGCATCTAGTACTATCATTTACTTCTAAACAATCCAATTATGAATTTAAAAACAATAGCCGTCAAAGCTCTTTTTTTAAGTACATCTAGCTTATTAGCTTTTTCACAAAGTCCTCAACAAGATTACAAACTTTGGTACAAAAAACCTGCCTCTTCGTGGAATGAAGCGCTACCAATTGGGAATGGGAGACTTGCTGCCATGGTATTTGGGAATCCTGCAGTCGAACACCTCCAACTCAATGAAGAAACGGTTTGGTCTGGACAGCCTCATAATAATGTGGTTGAAAGTCAAGGAGCAACAATCCCTTTATTGAGAAAACTCCTTTTTGAGAAAAAGTACGCTGAGGCACAGGAGCTATCCAAACAGAAGATGGTTGCACCTCAAAATGGTATGAGTTATCAGCCTTCTGGTGATGTATATCTTCGTTTCAAAGGGCATGATAATCCACAAAATTATTATCGTGACCTCAATATCAGTAAGGCTACTTCTACAGTAAGCTATGAGATCGATGGCGTTAAATATAAGAGAACAGCAATAGCCACATTAGGAGACAATGTGATTGCGGTAAAATGTGAAGCGAGCAAAGCAAAAGCGCTTAATTTTTCGGTTGGCATCAATTCTGCTCACCAAGAAAAACATATTTATGTAAAAAATGGACTATTAACCCTAACAGGCACACCAGCTGCGCAAGAAAATTTAGCTTCCAAAATCAATTATGAAGTGGATGTAAAAGTCCTCTCAAAAGATGGTAAGGTAAGTACCAACGATTCAAGTATTGTCATCAACGACGCTACCGAAGCTACCATTTATATTAGCATTGGTACTAATTTTAAAAACTATAGAGACCTTTCTGCTGATGCGCACGCAAATGCAATGAGCTTTTTGAATAAAGGTTTGAAGAAGAGCTTTTCTCATTTACTCCAAGAGCATATTAAAAATTATCAGCAATATTTTAATCGTGTTTCTCTAGATTTAGGAAAAAGTAGTTCAGTCAATTTACCTACCGATGAGCGTTTACAGCAATTCAATTCGCAGTTTGACCCTGAGTTTATTGCCCTTTATTTCCAATTTGGCAGATATTTGATGATTGCTGGTTCACAACCCAATGGGCAGCCTACCAACTTACAAGGCAAATGGAATGACCGTGTCAAACCCGCTTGGGACAGCAAATACACTATTAATATCAATACCGAAATGAATTATTGGCCAAGCGAACCAACCAATTTATCCGAATTAGGTGAGCCCTTGTTCAAGATGTTAAAGGAGTTAGCCGTGACTGGTCAAGAAAGTGCGAAAAAGCTTTACAATGCTCGTGGTTGGATGGCACATCATAATACGGATATTTGGCGTATTACAGGACCTGTCGATGGAGGTTTTTATGGCATGTGGCCAATGGGTGGTGCTTGGCTGAGTCGTCATTTGTGGGAGCATTATTTATATACAGGTGACAAAAAGTTTTTGCAAGAAATATATCCCATTCTCAAAGGAGCATCAACCTTTTATGTAGATGCCATGCAAAAAGAGCCAGAACATGGTTGGTTGGTAGTCAGTCCATCGATGAGCCCAGAAAATACGTACAAAGACCCTATCGGTGGTAGTGCAGGTTTGAGCTATGGCACAACAATGGACAATCAGATTGTTTTTGAGCTATTGACGCATACCATACAGGCTAGTAAGGCTTTAAAACAAGATCAAATGTTTGCAGATACCTTAGATAATATACGTAAGCAAATTCCGCCAATGCAAGTTGGACAATTTGGTCAGTTACAAGAGTGGATTAAAGACTGGGATAGACCTGACGACAAACATCGTCATATTTCACATTTATATGGCTTATATCCTGCCAATCAAATTTCTCCTTATCGCAATCCAGAGTTGTTTTCGGCAGCGAATCAGACCCTTATTTCTCGTGGCGATATTTCAACAGGCTGGAGTATGGGTTGGAAAGTGAATTTTTGGGCAAGAATGAAAGATGGAAATCATGCTTATACTTTGATTAAAAATCAGTTGACGCTTGTTTCTCCAAAAGTACAAAGCGGACAAGGTGGTGGTACCTATCCGAATTTATTTGACGCACACCCACCCTTCCAAATTGATGGAAATTTTGGTTGTACTGCTGGCGTAGCCGAAATGCTTTTACAAAATCATGATGGCAGTATTGAAGTATTACCAGCTTTACCAAGTGAATGGAAAGATGGTAGTATCAAAGGCTTAAAAGCAAGAGGGGGATTCACCGTTGATATTTCTTGGAAAAACCAAAAAGTAACGAAATTAGTCATTCACTCTCAATTGGGAGGCAATTGTCGTTTGAGATTAGACTCAGAGACAAAACCAAACAATACTGCTCTGAAACAAGCACAAGGCGAAAATCAAAATCCATTTTATCAGGTGGAAAAAGTGGCCACGCCATTGGTAAACCCTAATGCTAAGATAAATCCGTCTGTTTTGAAGGCAACACAATTATGGGATTTAAGCACGCAGGCAGGTAAAACTTATGTGCTGAATTTTTAAAAGATTAAAATATAATTTATGCAAGGAGATGATTACCGCAATCATCTCCTTTTTTATTTTAACTATTCTCAAATTCATTTCCTCTTTGTCACCTAGCCGACAAATGGCTTCTGGGTTTTTGTTCAACTTTGTATCATAAACAAACAGAGAACACAAATGAAAAACATATTATGCATAGCATTGCTACTATTCTCAATCGTAGTTAATGCACAGAATACCAGACAAAAACATTTTTTACTTGAAAAAAACACAGCAATCAGTGGCTATGATCCTGTTAGCTATTTTTCAAATAAGCCTCTAAAAGGAAAAGCAAATTTGACGTACAACTATGAAGGTATTAATTACCGATTTGCTAATCCCAATAATTTGGAAACCTTCAAAAAAACACCTGAAAAATATGAGCCTGCTTACGGAGGATGGTGCGCTTATGCAATGGGAGCTAAAGGCGAAAAAGTTGAAGTAGACCCAGAAAACTATCGTATTTATGAAGGGAAATTATACTTGTTCTACAAGAACTTTTTCTCAAATACTTTAGATGATTGGAAGAAAGATGAAGTAAAGTTAAAGAAACAAGCAGATACAAATTGGAACAAAATTTTCAAGTAATCTTTATGAAAACTTTAAATCTCTTAGCTAGAATAATTCCTGCTATTATCATGCTCCAAACCTTGTTCTTTAAGTTTTCGGCTGCTCCTGAAAGTGTATATATCTTTAGTAGTGTTGGATTGGAACCATGGGGGCGTATTGGAACTGGTGTATTAGAACTACTAGCTTCATTTTTACTACTACTTAATCGACAAGCATTTTGGGGAGCCATTTTAGGTATTGGACTTATGATTGGTGCTATTTTTACACATCTGCTTATATTGGGCATTGAAGTAATGGACGATCGTGGGCAACTATTTTATATGGCTCTTGTCGCACTGATTGGTTGTATTTACACACTTTACCAAACACGGAGTACTCTTAAAGTATTTATTTATACAATGCTTTAGCATTTTTGTATATTTGGGAATCATCAATCCCCCAAATACCTATGAATTTAGACACAAAATATTGGTATTTAAGAGACCACAGACTTTTTAGTGTGCTTTCTTCCTCCGAGTTAAAATCAATTTGTATGATTACCAACTTCAAAACTGCAAAGAAGGGCGAAATCATCCTATTCTCGCATGACGAAGCTGTAAGAGTATATTTCTTGAAAAAAGGTACACTGAAAATTGTGGAAGTAGATGATAGAGGCAACGAAATCGTTAAAGATATTATTCAAAAAGGTGATATTTTTGGAGAGTTTACCCTCACCGAATCCGACACCGATGAATATGCAGTAGCAGTATCTGATAATGTGATTTGTTGTAGCTTTAAAATGGAGGATTTCGAAAAGCTCCTTGAGCAAAACCCTCAATTAGGGCTATCTTATACAAAATGGATAGGTTTTAGATTTAAAAGGTTACAAAACAGATATGCCAATTTGATGTTCAAAGATGTCCGTACCAGATTTATGAGTTTCATGAACGAGTGGGCATCCAAAGAAGGCACCCAGCAAGATGAGGATATTGTGCTTCACAATTACCTCACACATCAAGACATAGCAAGCTTGATTTGTAGCACTCGCCAAACTGTTACTCAGCTATTCAATGAGTTTAAAGATAAAGGGATTTTAGACTATTCTCGAACTGAAATCATTCTCAAAAAGACAAGCGTAGCAGCTAATTATATGGGTGTAAAAAGCTAATAATTGACTTAATCTTCTCCCTTGAATTTTTATGATTAGATATTTAATCCTCTGGCTATGTGTCGGAGGCTGGCTTGTTGCGTGCACACAAGAGGTTGCTCCAATGCAACAAGAAACCTCATCCACTCCGCAAAAACTAGATAGTATCAGTACCCGAAACCTTACTAACAACCGAAAACTGGTTTTGATAGGAAACTTCATGAATGCAGTTCATCAAACCTCTGGGGTTGCGAAAATATTGGTTGATTCGACTCAAAAGCATTATACCCTCGTATTGGAGAACTTCAAAACAGATGCAGGACCAGACTTACGGATATACCTTGCCGAAGACCGTGCAGTGACTAATTTCATTCAGGTTTCGGACAAAGTACAACACGGCAATATCGTGTATGAGATTCCCAAAGGCGTTGATTTATCGAAGCAAAATCATGTTTTGATTTGGTGTAAAAGCTTCTCTGTATTGTTTGGTGTTGCAGAACTCAAATAACCATTTTATGAAAAAAATCCTTTTAGTCTTGTTATCGTTTTACGCTTTGGCAAGCTATGGTCAATATGCTCAAAAACAAGAAAGTATTGATTTTTCAGTCGCTTTTGGGCAGTCATTTGCTCCATCATTTTCGTACCAGAAACTTTATGCTTTGGGACAAAATAAAAGATTTAAAATAGGTTGGGGATTAAGGGCTAATGCTCTTTTGGGTGGTGAAAAAAATTACAGAACAGCGCCCGCCCGTTTAACCTCTGGACAGTCTAGTATTTTTGCACTTTTTTCTGATGACCTCGTTGGAAATATCGATACTCTACGATTATCAAAAACGGCATTGGGTTCATTTAATGCCAAAATAGTGTTACAATATAGTTTTAGAAAATTTGATATTGGCTTTAATATCGATGCGATTGGGGTAAGTTTTGGAGGGAATCAAACTGGGAAATTTATCTCTGCTGAATCTGCCTCTCTCAACAATACCACGCAAGTAGCTAAACCTAGTACATTCAATCTACTACTGATTAGCGATAGCGATTTAGGAAGTCTGAATTCTGAACTTTATGCCTCCTATCACCTCAACACCAAATGGAGTTTACGTTCAGGAGTAAGTTTTCAGTTTTTAGAATATAAAACAGACCGTTTACTAACCTTTGAAAATGACCGTTTTAGACACAAAATCTTGCAACCATTTTTGGCAATATCTTACCAAATTGGTCATAAAAAATAAGCTGTATTACAAAAGTATTTTTACAGGAATACTAATGGTTTTTAGTCATCTAGCCTTTTCTCAAAACTGGAAACTTGTTTCTAATACTATCACTTTTAAAGTCAAACATGCCTTCGGCTCCACTGCGGAAGGTAGTTTTAAAGGTTTGAATAGCTCCATATATTTTGACACCAATCAATTATCCAAGACAAGTATGAATACCAGTCTCGAAGCCCGAACAATAGACACAGATTTGGGCTTACGGGACAAAACATTGAGAGGAACAAAGTATTTCGACGTAGAAAAATATCCTACAATAAGAATAACCTGTACTCAAGTTGAACGTGATGCTAAAGCAAATGAATACTTAGGAACCTTTGAGGTAACTATTAAAAATAAAACTAAGAGCCTTAAAATTCCATTTAACTTCATTCAGACCAGCAATACAGGGCAATTTAGAGCGACCTTTCAAATCAATCGGCTAGACTTTAGCATTGGAGAGTCTAGTGCGTTGCTAGGTGATATTGTTACGATTTTTGTTACCCTAAATACCATCGTTATATGAGAAGCAAAAACATTTCTTTGGAGATTATCAAGCAGTTAGAGGATTTGTTATCCGCTATGGATGAATCTCAATATACCCAACCATTGACAGTTTTTAATGGTGGTAGCTTGGGGCAACATATACGCCATACCGTTGAGTTTTTTCAATGCTTTATTGGTGGTCTAAAAAACGGAATTATTGACTATGATGCTCGCAAAAGAGATATGAAAATTGAAAACGATATAGCCTATACGCTAGATTGTTTAGGAAATATTTCAGCTCAAATTCTAGAAATATCTGATGCTCAAAAATTAATGTTGATAGCTACTTATTACGATGAAGTCATTCCAGAAATGGTCGTTTCTAATGTGCAACGAGAGTTGGTGTATTTGATAGAGCACTCTATCCACCATTTTGCGTTGGTTCGCATTGGAGTTCAAGAAAATTTCCCTGAGGTTTCATTGCCTTACAGCTTTGGCGTAGCATATTCTACCATTAAATATCGAGAAAGTGTTTCGGCATAAGTATTTTTTTACATTCATATTCTGCATTAATACACATGTGCGTACTGACTTATTTTCCAACTGAAAATCAAGGATTTATATTAACATCCAATAGAGACGAAGCCGTCTCAAGAGTTTTGGCTATACCACCCAAAAAATATCAGCTTGGAGGGCAATATGTGTTTTTCCCAAAAGATCCCCAAGGAGACGGAACTTGGATTGGAAGTTGTGGAAACTTTACACTTTGTTTGCTGAATGGGGGCGTTGAAAAACATACCCCCAAACCTCCTTATCGGCAAAGTCGTGGCAAAGTAATCTTAGATTTTTTTGAATATTATTCAGTTCAATTTTTCCTTCAATCTTACAGTTTCAATGGAATAGAACCTTTTACTTTAGTAATTATCGAAAGTCAAAAAGAACGAATTTTGCATGAAATCAGATGGACTGGTGAGGAAATTTTGTATCAAGAAAAAGAAGCCAACGTTGCACATATATGGTCATCCGTTACCCTTTATTCACCTGAAATAATTCAGCAACGAGAGGCTTGGTTTAATGATTTTTTACAAGAAATTCCTAATAAAGAATCTTTATTAGGCTTCCATCATTTGGGTGGAAAAGGTCATGCAAAAAGTAATCTTAAAGTCAATTTTGACAATCAACTAAAAACCATTTCTATCACTCAATACAGTATCACCAAAGAAGAATTTACGATTCATTATGAAGATTTAGTGCAAGAAAAAACGTATGACTATAGAGTTTTTATGGAACATGAAGTACAATAGTGATAAAACATGAGTCATCTTAAATTTAGTGATTATTTTTAATCTAGATGTTACTAGTAGAGACGCATTACTTTGCGTCTAAAGAAATGTCATGTTGAAATATAGTATGCAAAAAGGCGGTCGAAATGAGTTTTTCGACCGCCTTTTGATGAAAATTTAGAGAATAATCCTAATCTTAAAATTCGGGATGACTCATGTTAAGCAGCAGTATTAAATAGACGGTTTTTTACTTCAGGAAATCTTACCGCAGTTGCAATCCAAATCAAAACCTCAATAGCTACAGGAATAGCAACAGGCTGATTACTCACAAAGTGAACTGCAATGGCTCCACTCATGTAAGTCATTCCTAACAAGGCTCCTACAACGCCAGTTCTTGGAATAAACCAAAGAACAACAATAACTAACTCTAAAATTCCAAGAAAGGTAAGATGCGCTTGTCCTCCCAAAGTTTTGGCCATTTCGGCAGTTCCTTCACCACCAAATAGTTTGAATAATCCACTTCCAGTAAATACAAATGCTACTAAAATAGTTAAGCCCCAAGTAATAATTTTATTCATCGTCGAGTTCATAATTTTGTTTATTTTTTTACAAAATTAAATCTATATACTATACTTTTGTTATTAGTTACAAAATAGATAGTAGTATCAAAAACAATAGTATAAGATGGAAGAGATTCGTACAGCTAAATCTTGCAAACAAGCAAGACTAGCTATTCAAGATACCCTAGATGTTGTTGGAGGAAAATGGAAATTAGTCTTGATTTCAGTCTTGAGACATGGTCCTCGAAAGTTTAATGAGCTCTCTCGGGAAATACATATTAGCCCTAGAATTTTATCGAAAGAATTACAGGAACTAGAAAGTCATGGATTGGTATCCAGAACAGTGTGTAATACCAAACCCGTCACAGTAGAATACGCCTTGACAGAATACAGCGAAACGCTTTCAGAAGTAGTCATGTCCATGCACCAATGGGGTGTTAAACACCGTCAGCGTATAATGGAGTTGGTGTAAATCCTAAATTTAGTGATTTAGTAATTGAGTGTTTGAGCGATTATTTTTTCAATCAGTTTAAATACTTTAGCTATATGAGTCATCCCGAATTTTGGAATAACTTAAAATAGAGACCTCTTGTTTGTGTTTATTGGGATTCAACAAGGTGAACGATTGTACTGTTTATGCAAAAAGGCGGTCGAAAAACTCATTTCGACCACCTTTTTACATACTATATTCCAACATGACATCTCTTTAGACGCAAAGCATTGCGTCTCTACTAGTAACATCTAGATTAAAAATAATCACTAAATTTAGGATGACTCATGTTTAGGCAAGGACAAAAGATAATTCACAATTCACCACTCACAATTAACAACTAGTATCCTGCATTTTGGTACATTTTCACAGGGTCTAATTTGTATTCATCAAATGGAATTGGGAAGTAATAGTCCTTTGTACCAAAGTTAGAAACTTTGGCTGTTCCATAATCTGATTGCGATTTGGATTTCATGTAGTTAACTAACTCTGTAGCATTGAAGAATCTCAATAAATCGAACCAACGATGGTGTTCGAACGCCAACTCGACACGACGCTCGTGCAAGATAGCCAACTTCAAGGTTGGGAATTTCTGACTGTATGTTGGGTCTAATTTCGAAACTTCGTAGGTCGGTAATTTAGCGCGCTCACGTACTTGGTTGAGATACATAATCGCGTTAGCCTCTTCGCCCAAATACAAACTTACTTCCGACAACATCAAAATCACATCTGCATAACGAATTAAAGGCCAGTCGTTTCCACCATAACCATTAGCACCTGCGGCTGAACTTACATCTCTAAATTTGGTGATATACCAATCTTTCACCGTGGCATCGTTGGCATATTTGATAGAGAAATCCTTACGCAAATCAGTCGATTCGTATTCTTTTACTAAGTCCGCCTTTACGTTACCTCCTACACCACTACTTGGCTTAAGAGAAATTAGCGTTTCGCCTTTTGCTTGGTTATTGGCTGCGATTGAAGACGAATACGTTGGATCACCTTGTTTGCTAACAATCTGGAAAATGATTTCAGGGTTTGTAGTTTTCTTGGCTACATCAAACACATCTGCATAAGGAATATCCTTCAATGAAGTAAATGCCTTCATGTTGTAGGCTGCCAACAAATAAGTTTTAGCATTTCCTAAATTTGCCCCACGATTCGCCTGATCTAAGGTCGTTGCCATAGTCAAGTACACCTGACCAAGCAAGGCATTAGCAGCAGCTTTTGACACACGACCTTTGTCAGATGCAGACTGGTGGTTAGGTAGGTTAGAATTTACAGCTTCTTTCAAATCAGCTACGATTTGATCATATACTTTTTCTTTCTTTTCACGGAAAGTGCTGTTTTTTACATCAGTTGTTGTATTTAATTGTTGAATAACCAAAGGCACATCACCCCATTTACGAACCAAATGAAAATAGATTAAAGCACGAAGAAACTTCGCCTCTGCATTGTAGATATCTCTATTAGCTGCTGTGGTGTATGTTACCTTATCAATATTTGAAATCACCTGATTGGCACGAGAAATAGTCTGGTAAAGTGCTAACCAATGACTTTTCAAGTAAGTATTACTAGGTAAAATTGAAAAGTCATTAAACTGAAATGGCTCTCCTGCATTTGATTGGTTATCATTACGACCAGCATCGTCTGAGCGTTCGTCGGTATATAAACCACTATTTTCACCAATGTTATTTGAACTTCTCAAAGACTGATATACGCCATTGACCGCTTGTAAAACGTCGTTTTCGGTTTTAAAAAAGTCTGTAGCATTTACGGCATTCGGGTCGTTTTGCATTACAAAATCGTCCGAACAAGCACTTAAGCTGAGCGCTACAAGTGCCAAAAGTGATATTTTCTTAATCATTTTTCTCTTTTTAAAATAGTTTTCTACAAAAGACTAGAAAGTCAACTTAGCTCCTAAAGTATAGGCTCTTACAAGCGGATACTTTCCATAATCTACCCCTGGCGTAAGGTTTGCGCCGTTGTTGTAGTCTACTTCTGGGTTATAACCTCTGTAATTGGTCAACGTAAAGGCGTTGTCTACTGCCAGATAAATACGTGCACCACTCAAGCCTTTTTGTCCTTTCAACCAATTGTCTGGAATCGTAAATCCTAAGGTCATGTTGGTACATCTCAAAAATGAACCATCTTGCAAATAGAAGGTCGACAAACGAGTACTGTTACTTTGTGTACCACCACGAGAAGCACGATAAATCATACCATTACCAGGTTCAGCTTCTGAGCGGTAACGATTCACAGCATCTGCATATTGGTTACCCGAACCTTCCATATTGAAAGTATAATAATACTGCCCATCAAGCACTTGATTTCCATAAACCCCGTTGAAAGATGAAGTAAAGTCGAAGTTTTTATAAGAAGCTGTAATCGCAAAACCATACGTAAATTTAGCATAAGGAGAACCAATGACTGTTTTATCCAAATCATTCACAACGCCATCGCCATTGGTATCTTCAAAATACAAATCTCCTGGTTTTAAAGGATTACTTGAAGCAGTAGAACGAGCTGGTCCTTTGATTTTATAACCAGCAGTATAAGTCTGAGTTGCTGCATTATAATTGGCGTTATCCTCTGCAATGTTGGCCATATCTGCCTCACGAACCATACCTTTTACTTTGAATCCGTAAAACATCCCGATTGGCTGACCTTCTTGAGTAATATGTGTCAAGTATGAACGTTCTGCTCCGTTAGTCAAAATGGTATTAGCACCACCTAAGTCTAATACTTTATTACGGTTAAGCGAGAAGTTTCCAGAAAGGTTTAAGCGGAAATCTGACGTTTGAACAACTCTTGCATCTAACTGTAAATCAACACCTTGGTTTTGAACTTTAGAATTACGCAAGTTTGTTAAAATCGTTGATGTTCCTGATACGGCTGACACTGGTTGGTTAAACAATAAATCTGTTGACTGACTCAAATAATAGTTAGCCATCAAGAAAATACGATTGTTGAATAAGCCCAAGTCTGCTCCGATATTGTATTGTGAAGTAGATTCCCAACCCAAACTTTGGTCACGCAAGGCATTCGGATATACCGCCGACGCTACCGTTCCATTCCCAAAAACAACCCCTGTTGGGCTTGACATCGTTTGAGCAAAACCGTAATTACCAATATTATTATTACCACTTAATCCCCAGCTAGCACGAAGTTTTAGACTTGTTTCAGGACCAAATTTTTCAGTAAAAAATGGCTCACTCGAAAGTGCCCAACTTGCAGATACTGAAGGGAAATTACCCCAACGGTTTAGTGGACCAAAACGAGAAGAAGCATCACGGCGATAAGAAGCTGTTAAGAAGTACTTTTCTTTATAGTTATAAGACAAACGAGCTAAGTAAGAAAGTAAAGTAGTGGTTGATTTACCAGTTGCACCATTCAAGGTAAAATTGGTAGCATCAGCACCTTTACCTGTAATTTCTGGAATACGGTCATCTTGGAAACCTTTCGCCGTTACACTAATCACATCAACATCTAGTTGTTGCGCCGAATAACCTGCCAATGCACCAATCGAATGTCCGTCAAATTGCTTGTTGAAATTCAAGGTATATTCCACCAATTTATCCATTTCTGAACGAGTTTGTGCCACTGCATTGGCCGCTGCAATTGCTTGTGCAGAACCTGGAGGGTTAGCACCATTACTTAAAGTTGTTGGTTGATAAAATTCGTATTTCTCATTGTAAGTCTGTAACCCAAGGTTAATTTTAGCCAACAAACTTGGTAAAATCTGGTACGAAGCATTACTACTAAATGTACCTCTTACGCCTTTTCTCGAAATCTTTGTTTCAGTCGCTAGCGCCACAGGGTTCTCAACGGATTGGTAGGCGTAATTGGCTGAAAGACCAGCAGCTTCATTTTTTCTCAATGAACCATCATCATTATACGCCCGGAAAATTGGCATATAAATAAGCGCTCCCATGATTGGTCCTTGGTTGAAACGACCTTCTTGCACTTCACGGTTTTCATTGGTCGTAATAGCCAAGTTGGCAGCTACACGTAACTTCGAACTAACCTGTCCATCTACATTTGCACGGAAGTTGATACGGTCTTGCTTAGTACTTTTGATAATACCGGGCTGACTCAAATATCCACCGCTAATGGCATAACGAGTAGAACCATTACCACCTGTGAATGACAAATTATGGCGCTGTACCATAGAGGTTTGGTAAAGCTCATCTTGCCAATCGGTGTTGTACTTTGGCGTAATCATTTTCTGATTAGCAAAATCATACAAATCTGGCGGTAAACTCACAGAAGAAGCATTTCCAACTTTTGCGACACGAGTTGCATTGTCATCAGAATACATGGCATCTGTCCATGTTTTTCCAGAATTTAAGATTAAATCTTTGTAAGAATTATTGTGACCATCAATCAATAATTGGGTAAACTGCTCGGCATTGAGCAACTTTACTTTATTGCTTAATTGATTAAGCCCATATTGCACATCATATTGAAATTGCCCTTTACCCTCTTTTCCACGCTTAGTTGTAATCAATACTACCCCGCCAGCAGCTCTTGAACCATAAATGGCTGCCGAAGCCGCATCCTTCAAAATATCAATACTTTCGATATCATTTGGATTAATAAAAAGGTCATTTCCTACTGGATAACCATCTACCACATACAATGGGTCTGAGCTAGCATTGATAGAACCTACACCACGCACACGAATTTTTGTACTTACGTAAGGTGCACCACTCACTTGTGAAATTTGCACACCAGCTACTTTACCTACCAAAGCCTGACCAACTGTGGGTGTAGTAAGATTTAATTCTTTGGCTTTCACACTCGAAATAGCACCCGTTACATCACTCTTGCGAACAGTCGAGTAACCAATCGCAACTACTTCTTGTAACTCTTGTGAGTTTTCTACTAACTGAATCGCCAAGTTAGATGCCTTTCCGACAGTAACTAACTGACTATCAAATCCTACAAAAGAAAAAACTAATACTGAGCCTTCTGTAGTTTGAATAGTAAATTTACCTTTGGCATCGGTAACAGTTCCTTTTTTTGAGATTTTGTCGTACACGTTTACGCCAGCCAAAGGCTCACCTTTGGACGTAGTCACGGTTCCTGTAACAGGATTTGCCATTTTGCCCAACGATGCCGACATCACAGTTTGGGTTGGCATAACAGCCATTGAACCCGAAAGGCACAAACATAATAATGCCTTCAGGACAAGCTGTTTTTGTAAAATGTTTTGCATAAAAATGAGATTAAATTTTGTTGTGATACATTACCATTGTAAGCGGATAAATGTAGTATTCATACGGCGTGAAGAGGTCACTGCAAAGCCTTCAAGAGGGTTATCTGAAAGGGTAAAACCTTCTAATTCATCGGCTTTGTCAATATCTATTGTTTTGAGCACGACTTGTTCGCCTGTTTCGATAGACTTTTCAAAATCCAAAAAACTAAAGCGCCAGCGTCGTCCTTCAATTTGATTTTGAATCAAAACCAGTATTTTCTTTTCGGGTATCCATAAAAGATTTTGTACAAAAGCTCCACACGAAAACCTTTTGTATAAAACTCCTTTTTCGGAGGTCTTTTGCGCTTTCGCCAAAGCTAACGGATTATATAAACGTACTTCGTTTTTACGATTACCATAATCAGCGGTAGCTACATACCACTGCTTTTTGTATTGTACATATTCGGGGCGAGTACCTTGGATACAAGCATCGTCTTCGATAGTCGAGATAAGATTATTATCAAGCTTTCTAGTAGTCTGTAAACCTTTCCAATCAACTTGGTAAATAACAGCTTTCCATTGTGTTCCTTCAGGATTCATGCGCACGCTATTGCCAATAAAAGTTGGTAATCCTTTATGATAGGCTATTCCTGTCGGATGTCCAATTACATCTTTCCCATCAATACTCAAGGCTATTTCATTGTGCTGATACGCCAACGAATCGCCAACACGCTTATACTCACGAATTACCCCAATTTCACGGTCACCATAAGCAAAATACTGATTTCCAATACGGCTGATTCCTTGTCCAGCGCCCAAAGAATCAAGGTTAAATGTTTTTTCTGCCTGAAGATTAATCTCAGGTAATTGACTTGCTCCCCACAAAAAAGACATAGCCAACAATCCCATCATCAATGGGTATTTGATTAATAAAGAAACTTGCATAAAATAGAGATGAATGAAGTGTTACGACCTATTACGGATCCATTGGCTCCAATGAATTCAACATCATGGATTCAATTAATGGATAAAACTCAGTTTCGGTTTCAGAAATACGCTTTCCTTTACGATACGGCACATATCCCAATTCTTTTTCACAACGTTTATCCAAATTCAACTCATGGATATATTGACTTTGAGAAACCGAGGTTGAAGTAATACAAGGTTTATCAGCAGGTATTCCGTATTGAAAAATCAATCGAGAGGTATTACGCATATTGGTTGTGGTATGGCGCGCATGTGGTTCTACCAAAATGGCATTGGCAGGTACATGAAGCTTTTCGACCATATACTTTTTCATCTCAATAGCCTCATTATAAGGCGTTTTGTAAGGATGAACTTTGCCACCTGAAACAACAATTAGAGGAGCTTTTCCTTCGAAATATCTAACAGCCGCCACACGACAACGCATCATTCCTTCGGCACTCATGGGCATATCTTTTACGTCAGGACCAGCGCCAGGCACCAAAATCAGTGAATAAGGATATTTGTTCCAAGCAATCGTTTTTAGTCGGTCAACAACGGGTTTGTTGACACCACTCGCCATAGGTTCGTAGTCTGCAATTTGCTCTCTTTCGTTGATCTCTAGGGCAAACAAAGCTGAAGAAAGTGACGGTAAAAAGAATAGTTTTGAGCCACTCACCGTTGCCTGAATCGCGCGGATTAAGTCGCCCACCAATTGATAATAACCTTTTTTGGTAATATCAAAAGCAATAGAATCTATCAACGGATAATTCGGTTTTTGACCACCCAAATATACCCCGATTGTCCAGTTTACACCACGAGCATCTTGCGTCCAAGCTTTTTGCAATAAAGCATTAACATCTTGATTTTCAATCTTCCCATAAGCTAATGATGGTGCTAAAGATTGTTTTACCAAATTTTCTAACAAACTACCTTTGATACATAATTGCGACAAGCGAAGCGATACAGTTTTGATTTCTTCTTCTGAAAATCGAAGCGATTCGACTAAACAAGCGGGCTTAGAAGCGCAATTTTTGAGTGCTTCTGAAAGTTGTGAGTTTTTTTGAGTAGCCAGTTTTTGCAGGACTTCATCTGCTTCCAACTGTAAACGTAGCGATTTGGATTCCTCCAACAAAGTCAAGAATAAGTAGTTTTTGCGCTGAACCCAATTGGTTTCTTTCGTTTGGCTACTTACAGGAGTTATCGTTTGTTGTGCAAAAGTTGCTGAAAGCAATCCACACATACAAAGGATTGTTAATATAGTTTTTTTCATGATTTTGAACCGAACACCTCAAATTGTCGGTAGCATTTATAGAAAACGGATAACCTCTTTGCTCAAAGGCATCAAGTGTAATTCGAGGGCAAAAGTAATAGCAGGTTCAGTCCAAGTCTGTCAAGTGAAAAACAAGTTTAGATTAAGAAATTATGAATATTATTATATGGAGAAAATATAAAATAAATTCAATTTTAAGGAAATGCCCTTTTGAAAACCGTAAATCTCTACTCAATGGCTTAATTTAATTGTAATCATCTCAAAATTGTAAGAAATAAATATTTACTTTTGTTATAGAAAGAATCCCTCTAATACTTGTTTATTGAAAAGAGCCATCAGCATAACATTCTTGTGTTTGTTGCTATACAATATGTTTAGCACTAGCTTGGTGTTGCTTTTTTTCAAAAAGAATATTCAACAGGCAAGTCCTATATCCAAAAATGACGGGTGGATTGAAATAAAGATGCCCATTGCACTCCCCTACAGTGGAGATTTTGCCAACTTGACGAAACATGAAGGCTTAATCGAGTATCAAGGCGAGTTTTATAACATCATTGAACAACACTATTCAAACGATACGCTTTATACCAAAATCAAGACCAACAATAAGGCCAAACAAAAGTATCAGTCTCTCTCCGACGACTTCAGTTTACAGTTTTCAGATAATCATTCTAGCAAAAGTACGCCACTCAAAAAGGCTTTAGAATTATGTAAGTCTCTATCTTCAAGCTATTTACAAAGCATTACACCTACGTTTACAACCATCTCTGATGGCCTACACCTGAAAATTAAACATCAATTTTACGGTTGCTACATCTATAAAAACAACTATACTTCAAGTATTTTCAATCCTCCCGAAATGGCTTCTGTTTAAGGTAATTATTCTTCTGATGTATGATTTTACATTAGGCTTAAATTATTGTGTCTATACTTTTTGAAAGGTATAGCGTACAATGATTTTGGGGAATTTTATTTTATCTATTCAAACTTTCAACGATAAAACTTGTAGTTCACTGAATAAAAAGTAGTTTTTGTCAAGTCATATAAAAACAATTCCAGCCTTGAGTGTCGTTGACCGACAGTCGATGAAAAAGGTATTGTCTTTTATGAAACAAAACAGCTATTTCCCTTGATACAAGTGGGTTGAAGGTACTCTTTCAAATCCCTATCAACATGAAATTCAAATTTTACCTATATCTATGCTTTACTATTTTTATTAGTGAATCATGCTACTTGGTGTCAAGTTCAAATGACCAAATGGTGCAGTATTTATCAGACACTTATGATAGAAATTTTGTCAAAGAAAATTCTTTTTGCCCTGAGGCAGAGTTTGTCTTTTTTGATTCTTTGTCTACCAAGCATCCTGATCCAGGAATGAGGCTACAAGCGAGTTTTTTTAAAGCAAATGGTTTTCTAAAAATGGGTCAAGAAAAAGAAGCAGTAAATGCGCTAGAGAAAATCTTATATGCTGTAACTGAAGACCATCGACATTATTCTGAGATATTGAAAAGCTATGCAGTCGCGTATTTACGCATGGGAGAACGTCAAAATTGTATCAGTAATCACTCGGCAGAATCATGTATTTTACCTATTAAAAACGCGGGAGTTCATCAAAACAAAACAGGTTCACAAAAAGCCATTGAGGTTTATCAAAAGCTTCTTCAGCAAAATCCAAAGGATTATGAATCTATGTGGTTGTTAAACATTGCCTATATGACACTTGGTGAATATCCTGCAAAAGTGCCTCAACAATGGTTGATACCTAATTTAGATAAGGATAATTCAGGCTATTCTGTAAAACCATTCACTGATATTGCTCCAAATTTGGGACTCAATAAAAGAAATATGGCTGGTGGAACCCTCATTGATGATTTTAATAATGATGGTTATCTGGATATTGTTACTTCTGATTGGGGACTAAATGGCGCTATGCATTATTTTCGTAATGATACCAAAGGCGGTTTTATGGACTGTTCGGTCATATCTGATTTGGGACGTTTTAAAGGTGGTCTAAACATGATTCAGGCTGATTATAATAACGATGGATTCTTGGATATTTTCGTACTCAGAGGCGCATGGATGGGTAATTATGGTCGACAAGCCAATTCTTTACTCAGAAATAACGGTGACAATACCTTTACAGACGTAACCGTAGAAAGCGGACTTTTCTCTGAACATCCTACTCAGGCTGGAGTTTGGCGTGATTTTAATAATGACGGTTGGTTAGATTTGTTTATCGGTAACGAAACAGGGGGAATGAATGAGTATAACCCTTGTGAGCTATTCATCAGTAACAAAAACGGTACTTTTACCGAAGTGGCTGCTATTGCCAAATGTCAAATTATCGACTTTGTCAAAGGGGTTAGTGCTGCAGATTACGACCATGACGGGCTTCAGGATATTGTTATTTCGGGCATTGGAGGACGAAGAACTTTACTCAAAAATACAGGCACCAAAAATAATATTCCACAGTTTGAGGATGTTACTGAAAAGTCAGGATTAAATGATATTCAGATTAATACCTTTCCGATTTGGTTCTGGGATTATGACAACGATGGCTGGCAAGATATTTTTGTATGTGGTTATCAGTTCGATACCTCGATTCCATACACTGCAGCAACTGAAGCTTTAGGGATTCCTAATCAAGCTAGTACGATGAATTTGTATCACAATAATCATGATGGAACGTTCAAAAATGTAACCAAAGAAGCTAATCTCAATAAATCTGTCTTTACGATGGGTTCCAATTTTGGAGATATTGACAACGACGGTTATTTGGATATGTACTTAGGTACAGGCAATCCTGATTATAAATCTCTGGTGCCCAACCGACTTTTCAGAAATATGGGTAATGGAAAATTTGCCGATGTTACCGTTTCGGGCAGAGTAGGTAATTTGCAAAAAGGACATGGTGTAGCAATCAATGACCTTGATAACGATGGAGATAGTGATATTTTCATTGAAGTGGGTGGCGCCTATGTTGGTGATTCTTACAACAATTCGCTGTATTTGAATCCTGGGCAGAATAATAACCGATGGATTAATATTCAATTAGAAGGTACCACAACCAATCGTTCGGCTATTGGTTCGCATGTAAAAGTTACCTTCAGAGAAAAAGGAGTAAAAAGGGTTGTTTATCGTGATGTAAATTCAGGAGGAAGTTTTGGTGCATCTGCTTTGAGAAGAGAAATAGGTATTGGACAAAGTGATTCAATTGATGAGCTTGAAATTACATGGGCTCAAACAGGCAAAAAGCAAGTTTTCAAAAACCTAAAGCCTAATCAGTTTATCAAAATCAAAGAAGGAGACAATACCATTACCAAAGTATATCTCAAAACGACTCTATTCCCAAGCCAGTCTACAGAGATTCCTATTTGTAATACCAAAATGAGTCTTTAGGAAACTATGGGGGATATGGGATTGCTGATTTGGGACATATTGAAAAATACATTCATTTACTATATATCCTAAATCACCAATCCCGTATTAAGGCTGTAAGAAGGATTCTATTTTGTTGAGAAGCTTTATTATCATTAGAATTTTTAATGTAGCTACAACCCTTGCGGTTGTCATGTTGAATGTGGCAACCGCAAGGGTTGCAGCTACACCAATTATATTTTAATGAAAAAGCCAAACTTTCGTACACTACTAATCCCATATCCGCAATCCGAAATAGTTGATTTTTGAAATCTATATTTATAAACAACATATAATATCTGGTCAAAATAGCTTCTTTGACTAGCACTTTTCCATCAGTGGGCGAATTAATTGGTCTGTTGATGGAAAATCATGAAAGTTTCGCTTGTTTATTAGTATATTGTATGAAATAAATATTTATTTTTGTTTTAAGAAGAAAAAACCTCAACTATATCCTTTGAAAAAAATCGTCAGCATTTCATTTCTCTGTTTGTTGCTATACAATATGTTTAGCACTGGCATTGTTTTGCTATGTTTTGACAAGTCGATTCAAAAAGCTACTCCAATTACTCAAAATGATGAATGGCTAGAAATCAAAATGCCTATTGCTCTGCCCTACAGTAGCGATTTTTCCAATATTACTTCTCATGAGGGTTTAATTGAATATCAGGGTGAGTTTTACAATATTATTGAACAACACTATTCAAACGATACGCTTTATACCAAAATTAAGACCAACCATAAAGCCAAACAAAAATATCAATCTATATCTGAAGAGCTTAGCCAACAATTTTCTGATAATCACTCAGAGAAAAGTTCGCCTTTGAAAAAGGCTTTAGACTTATGTAAACATTTATCATCTAACTACTTACCTCAACAAGTAAGTCTGGAAAACAAATATCTTCATTTCATCGAAAGCAAAAAGCCAAGTCTGTTCTACTACTCTTATCTATACGCTCATCTATATTCTTCAGGGGTTTTTATGCCTCCCGAGTTAGCTTCAGTTTAATGTAATGATCTTCCTTACGTATTGTTATTTACGTTAGGCTGATATTGTATTGTCCAATTATTTATTAACTGAAGCAAAGTTATGTCACATATTACTTTACCAAATCCAAATCTCCCAGGAATTTCAGGTCTTTTGGATTATAACAAAACAACCGCACAGCCTTTACTCAATCTTGCAGAGGTCTTACTAAGAAGTGAGTCGACTCTTACAAGTGGCGAAAGGGAGCTTATTGCGGCACATGTATCTTATCTCAACAACTGTCATTTTTGTCATACTTCACACGCAGCAGCGGCAGTTGCTCACTTAGGTTGTGACATTAGTGTCATGGACGACATCAAGAAAAACTTCGTTGAAACGCCCATTTCTCCAAAATTAAGAGCATTATTAGACATTGCAGGAAAAGTGCAAAAAGGTGGTAAGCACGTTTTACCAGAGGATATCGCCATAGCTCGTGAAGCAGGTGCAAGCGACAGTGAACTGCACGATACAGTCTTAATTGCGGCGGCTTTTTGTATGTTCAACCGTTATGTAGATGGGTTAGGAACCTGGGCTCCACAAGCTAATGAGGATTATTTGGAAATGGGTCAAAAAATGGCATTCTTAGGATATAACCGACCACGATAATCTGCTGTAAAGATCTATTTGAGAGTATAAATCATTCATCAAAATAGATAGTTGATTAGTGGACCACAGTCCTATGATCTCATTCATTTTCTACTTACAGCATAAAACCCTGTGAATAGAAACGCATTGTCTCAACTTAAGATTTGTTGATTAAATATCTATTTATCAACGAGTTATTTTTTTGTCTATCCCCAACAGAAATTACGATTATGCCCCATATATCTTTACCAGAACATTTGCCAGGCATTACTGGCTTATTAGAATATAGCCAAGAAACGGCTCAACCCATTCGTGATTTAACGCAACTGTTACTTCGAGGCGACAATACTTTATCGCAAGGCGAAAGAGAGCTTATTACTACCATTGTGTCTTATCGCAACGGATGTATATTTTGTACCAATGCACATACTGCTGCTACAGATTTACTACTTGGCGAAACAGAAACCTGTGAAATCATGAAACAAGACATCGATCAGATGGCTGTTAGTGATAAAATGAAGGCTTTATTAAAAATAGCCTCTCTTGTACAAATCAATGGAAAAGCTGTTACCCCAGAGTCAGTTGAACTAGCAAAGTCTTTCGGTGCTACTGATGCAGAAATTCATGATACCGTATTGATTGCAGCATTATTCTGTCTCTACAATCGATATGTAGACGGTATGGCAACTTTTACTCCCGACCCACAAAGTGGTTTTTATCAGCAATTAGGCGAACGAATTGTCAATCATGGCTACCAACGTTTACCTCAAGGTTATGACCATTTAAAAAAATCTTAAATTGAATCGACATGAAAAAACATATATTATCTATATTCATTTTTATCAGCATTATTACTCAAACAATAGCACAAGTAGCTACAGTAACGGGAAAAATCACAGATGCCCAAACGCAAAAACCTATTCAAGGAGTTTCTATCAGAGTTAAAGGAAAACTTGCAGGTACGCAAACCAACACTAATGGTAGCTTTAGTATATCGCTAAAAACTCCTGCCTCTATTGTGGTTACAATGATTGGTTACGAAGCCAAAACTGTTGATGTTACTAATAATCAGGCTATTGATATTTCACTTTCTTCAGCTAATTCAGAGTTAGATCCCGTTGTAGTAACAGCTTCACGTGTTGAAGAACGCATTTTGCGTTCGCCTGTCAGTATCGAAAAAATGGATATTCGACAAGTTCAGCAAACACCATCAGCCAATTACTACGATGGTCTACAAAATATCAAATCCTTGGATATGGTTACGAGTAGTCTTACTTACAAACAAATCAATACCAGAGGATTTAATAGTACAGGAAATGGAAGATTTTTGCAATTAGTCGACGGTATCGACAACCAACCAGCAGGGTTAGGTTTTGCGATGGGAAATCTATTTGGTCCACATGATTTGGACGTAGAAAGCGCTGAATTAATTGCTGGTGCGGCATCTGCTCTTTATGGTCCAATTGCTTTTAATGGCTTGTTGAATACACGCACCAAAAACCCTTTTGATTTTCAAGGGCTTAGCATTCAGACGAAATTTGGTCTCAATCACGTGGGTGACGGAACAGGATTAGGCGCAAAACCCATGAGCGACTTGGCTTTGAGATATGCAAAGGTTTTTAATAACAAATTTGCCTTCAAAATCAATGCTTCTTATCTCAGAGGTACCGATTGGTATGCCAATGATTATACAGATATAGACCCCAATACGCCAGCAGCGAGTCGTGGAGCAAACAACCCAGGTCGTAATGCCTTGAATATTTATGGTGATGAAGTGGCTCAAACCTTACCTAATATTGGTAGAGTTTCAAGAACAGGTTATGAAGAAAAAGATTTGGCTACTTATGGTGTGTATAGCCTTAAACTGAATGGTGCTTTGCATTATCGCATTAATGATAACCTTGAGGCCATTTACCAAATGAATTTTAATCAAGGAACAGCTCAGTACACAGGAAGTAACAGATTCGTTATCAATGATTTCCAGTTCATCCAGCATCGTATCGAACTAAAAGGAAGTCAGTTTTACATAAGAGCGTATTCCAACCAAGAAATTTCGAATAATTCCTACAATACACGTTCGCTTGGTCAACAAATCAACCGTACTTGGGTCCGCGATTTGAGTGGAAATATTGTGACGCCCGACAAAGCAGATGCCACTTGGTTTCAGCGTTATGCAGCGGCTTTCAACGGTACCATTAGCGGAGTGACAGCGCAAAACCAAACACAGGCGAGAGCTTTTGCCGACCAAGGTAGACTACTCCCAGGCACAACGGCTTTTGACGAAGCACGAAGCCGTTTGATTCAAACGACAGGGCTTTCAGGGGCTGGAATCAAAAGTAATTGTAGCTTAAAACACATAGAAGGGCTTTATGATTTTAGTTCAATGGTAAAAGTTTTCAATTTGCAAGTTGGAGGAAACTACAGAAAATACTATCTCGATACAGAAGGTACTTTATTTGACGACAAAGGCAAAAACCTTACAAATGATGAATTTGGTTTATTTACTCAAGCTTCAAAAAGTCTTTTCCAAGATAAGTTAAAAGTAACATTATCAGGAAGATATGACAAAAACCAAAACTTTGATGGTCAATTTACGCCAAGAGCATCAGCGGTATTTTCCCCAACTGAAAGACATAATTTTAGAGCTTCGTATCAAACTGGTTTCAGAAACCCTACTATTAGCGACCAATATATTAAGCTTGACGTAGGTCCAATTTTGATTTTGGGAGGTGCTCCTATCAACTCGCAAGGAATGAATGTTTACGAAAATTCTTACACAGCTGCTTCTGTAGGAGCATTTGGTAGTGGCTTTGGTGCTGATATGCAAAAAGGCGTTCCTTTCCCTACTGCTTTAGCCAACAATAAGGACAAACTGGTAAAATCAAATGTGCCATATATCAAACCAGAACGTGTTCAAAGTATTGAAGTAGGCTATAAAGGATTATTGACTTCAAAATTACTTTTTGACATTAACTACTATTACAGTCAATACAAAGATTTCATCATCAACTCTGTAGTAATTAGACCAAATAGCCCAGTAACATTACCAGACGGAAGTGTAAACCCAGCAGCTGCAGCAGATATTTTGAATGGAAATATCAAAGCGTTTCAATTGTATACTAACGCCGCAGATAAAGTGTCTATTCAAGGAGTTACAGCTGGCTTGACTTGGGCTTTACCTAAAAACTACCAATTACATGGCAATGCAACTTGGATAGATTTTAATATAATGGATGCTAATCCAAACAATATTCCTGCTTTCAATACGCCAACTTGGAAGAGCAATGTAACGTTTTCTAATCCAAAACTTACTGACAAATTAGGTTTTAGCGTGGCATGGCACTGGCAAACTGCATTCGATTGGTACGGAACATTTACAGAGTTGAGACCTGGAAGAATAGGAGCTTACAATTTATTAGATGCGCAGGTAAGCTATACCGTTCCTTCACTTAAAACAAAAATCAAACTGGGTGCTGCCAACTTGACCAATCAATATGTAGTGCAAGCTTACGGCTCACCAGCCGTTGGAGGAATGTATTATATCAGCCTCAATTTTGATGAATTTTTAAGATAATAAGTGCTAAAACAACCTTATAATTTTATGCAATCAACTGTTCACACAACCAAGGTTAAGTTGGCATTTACACTTTGTATGCTGAGTTATTTATTAGGGGGCTGTATTTCTACCATGATGTCATCCTATTTGCCTGTTGCGTTGCCAGATTTACTTAATAGATTACTCAACGAGCAAAAGCTCTCAGAATATGGCGCTTATATCAATGCAATATTTCTATACGGTTGGATGTGCGGTGGCTTAAGCATGGGTTTTGCCAGCGATAAAATTGGTCGAATTCCTAGCTTGAGTATCGTAACAGCACTTTGTGGTTTGGGAACCGTATTTATTGTTTTTGTTAAAGACTGGTACGTTCTTCTTGCCTTACGCTTTATCTCAGGTGTTGGTGTTGGAGGTATTTTATTATTGACTACTGTCTATATCTCTGAAATTTGGCCAGAAAAAAATCGACCTGTCATTTTGGGCATTTTGGCGGTTTCGTTTCCTTTGGGAATCGTACTCTCAGGCGGAATCACCATTTTATTTCCTTATTGGCATCAAGCTTTTTGGATTGGTCTTATCCCAATTGGTATCGCTATTTTGATGTTTGTTTTTTTACCAGAATCACCAGAATGGCAAAAGTCGCAAGGAAAAGCCAAGAGTGCTACTCCAATAGAATCCATCGATTACCATAAAAACCTCTGGACTGGAATTCTTATTTTCGGTGCGGTACTTATTGGACTTTGGGGAATTTTCTCTTGGTTGCCTACATGGGTACAAGGTTTATTGAGCAATGGTCAAAAAGGTCAACAAGAAAGAGGTATTGTCATGATGCTTTTGGGTGTTGGCGGAATTATCGGTGGTACACTTTCTGGTTTTCTGATAAAGTCATTTGGATTCAAGAAAACGCTACTAGCAACTTTCTTGGGATGTAGCAGTGTGTGTATGCTATTGTTTTTGACGAATCATACCTTCAGTGGATTGGTTTATGTCGAAACGGCGCTATTATCTCTCTTTTTTGGTATTAGCCAAGGAGCGCTTTCGAGCTTTATCCCTGCGCTTTTCCCTGCGCAAGTCAGAGGGTTCGCAACGGGGCTATGCTTTAATATCGGAAGATTTTTTACCGCTACAGCCGTATTTTTTGTAGGAAGTTTGGTGTCAGTTTTAGGAGGCCTAGGGCAATCTCTTATGACATTTTCCCTTGCGTTTGTATTAGCATTTATCATGCTTTTAAGAACCAAAAGCTTGGTGAGTGATTCGAAAATATTGTAATAATGGACTGGATGTGAACCTAGAGCGAGTCTATCATGCGTTATAGACTCGCTTCTTTTCAAAATCATTTAACTCAAAGAAAAATGGCATATATCAACATACCTTCTGAAGAACAATTACCGGGCATAAGAGGTCTCATGGCATTTAGTCCTGAAACGGCAAAGCCCCTCAATGCGCTAGCAGAAATTTTACTCAGAAGTCCCAATAATACGCTTTCTCAAGGAGAGCGAGAGCTAATTGCAACTTACGTTTCCTCTCTAAATAATTGTACATTTTGTCAAATGGTACATGGCTCAGCGGCACAATGCTACCTTGAAGACGATGGCAGTTTGATTAATCAGGTAAAAAAAGATATGCTTAATGCTCCTATTTCGGATAAAATGAAATCTCTTTTGACGATTGCAGGAGCCGTTCAAAAAGGTGGAAAAAATGTAACGAAAGAACACATTGATTCAGCCAAAGCATTAGGGGCAACTGATAAAGAAATTCATGATACCGTACTCATTGCAGCAGCCTTTTGCTTATTTAATCGATATGTGGACGGTTTAGGAACATGGGCTCCACAAGAAGCAAGTGCCTATCTCGACAGAGGACCAAGAATTCGAGATGAAGGATACGCCAACTTTAATCCTATGTCCTATATTCAAAAAAGTTAAGTGATAACTCCTAGGCACTTTATCTATTGAGATGGATAGTTAGTAAATTTTAAACACTGAGTACATTATTATTTTACAGAAAAACCCTACATTACAGTATATTAACCATCTATATTCCAGACCATTATGAGATTATCACTTATCATTGGATTCCTCATTTTATTTCTCAGCGAAATACTAAAGGTTTACTTTATTATGCCATTCCCTGGGAGTCAACAGGCTGATACGATTGACCTTGCCTATTTTATTCATCAATACATAGGATATTTTCGTGCCATTGGATTACTCATTTTGATTTATCCTTTATGGAAAAGCTTTAGCAATGGTTCAAAACTAACAAAGTTCGTTTTGGGAGGCTTTACCTTACTTTGGCTAGGGGTAATATATATGTTTAATTTTCAGCTCACTGCTGACCACATGTTTTATCAACCTAAAAATAAGACTTTTACTAATGGAAAAGATAGTAAAATTGCTAAAGATAAATTGGTGATAGGGGTTGTGCATAATGGACAAGCAAAGGCCTATCCTATCCAACTCATTGGTTATCATCACCAAGTTATTGATACAGTTGGAGGTACTCCTATGATGATTACTTATTGTACAGTATGTCGCACAGGTAGAGTGTATCTGCCATTTGTCAATGGAAAATTCGAACAGTTTAGATTAGTGGGAATGGATCATTTCAATGCTATGTTCGAAGACCAAACAACGGGTTCGTGGTGGCAACAAGCTACAGGAGAAGCAATTACGGGAAAACTCAAAGGACTTAATTTACCAAGTGTATCCTCCGAGCAAATGAGTCTTTCAGCTTGGTTACAGATACATCCAAATTCCCTAGTGATGCAACCTGACCCAGAATTTAAGGAACAATATGCAGGTTTGAAAAATTATGATTCTGGTAAGGGTAAAAGTAATCTAACCACTCGTGACTCTCTTTCTTGGAAGCCAAAATCTTGGGTGATTGGCATTCTTATGGGAAAAACAGCTAAAGCTTATGATTGGAATCAATTAGTAAAAGACCAAATAATTTATGATACGTTAGAGAAATCAAATATAGTAGTGGTATTAGAAAATGATAAAAAAAGCTTTCATGCATTCAAAAGTGAAAGTCCGTTTGGTCCATTAAAATTAGTATTGAAGAATAATCAATTGATTGACAGTCAATCTGATGCAGTGTGGAATATGGATGGAAAATGTATTGCTGGCAAATATGAAGGTTCATCATTACCTAAAATTGAAGCCTATCAAGAGTTTTGGCATTCTTGGAAAACTTTTCAACCCAATACTTTAGTGATGCAATAAATATCATTCCAAGCTGGCGAATCAGTTCGCCAGCTTGGAATGATAAAATTACCTGTGTAAATCATTAATTACTTTAAAAGCTTAATTCTAATATCTTTAAAATAAGCTACACTTTTAGGATCATGACCTTGTAAAGCAATAGTACCAGAGCTAAGTCTTTTCTTACCACGATCTTCTGGAAGTGTTTCAGGTTCTGTATAATCCACCGCCAGTTTGTCGTTGATCTTGATAATGACTCTCTTATCTTTCACAATAATGTGGTACTCATACCACTCGTCGTCCTTCGCTAAGTTTTCCTTTACATCATTTACGCCATACAAGCTACCCGTTTTGCGCCAGTCAGTATGAGTTTGATTTACCTGTACTTCATAACCTTTTTCAGGCCATCCAGAAGCCTGATAACCAGTATGGATAAAAATCCCTGAATTAGAGCCAGGCAATGTTTTTGCCTTGATTTTTAGTTCAAAGTTCTTGAAATCATGATTACCAACAGGTCCTTCGTAAAACAAGTGAGTACGTTCGCCAGCCACTTTTATAGTACCATCTTCGATAGAGAAAGTCTTGGGATTCTCCTCATTGACACGCCAGCCAGTAAAAGATTTTCCGTCAAAAAGTGATACCCAGCCTTTTTCTTTCTTCTGAGAAAAAGCAATTTGTACCGACATCAACAAACAAATAATGAATGATAGTTTTTTCATGTGTATAGTTTTTATAGTCCTTTTGGGATAAGTTGTTTTTTACAACGCTAAAGTACAAATACTATTTGGGTATCTCTATCAAAAATAGTTGTGTGGGTGTCTGTGGGGTAATGGAAATATATAGTAATTATCTAACTTTAAAATATTTGACAATGCTTGGTATTTTACGAAAATGTAATCTATTTTAATTTTGCTTTTATTTTATAACAATGTAATATATTTACAGCTCTAAAAGTATTTTAAACAAAACCCCGAACAATGTTTTCTGTAGAACAAACGACCCAAACAAGTAAAAGAGTCTTTACCCTATTACTCCTATTGTTATCTATTACTATCAATCTAAAAGCTCAGACAAGTATTCATGGAAAGTGGCAAATATCAAGATATATCATAGGAGCTACATTTTCTGGAAAAAGTGAGAAGATAGACACTCTTTCCAAAGAAGAATTTTTTTATGAGTTTAAAGAAGATAAAACCTTCACTGCTGATGGTTGGATAAACCCATTCCGTGGTAGTCTCAATCATAATAAAATAAAAGGAACATACCTTATTCAGAACAATGAACTTAAGCTTATTTATTTGGGAGAAGAAGACAAATTTAATTCAAACTTTTACTTTGATTATGTACTTGATAAATATGCCCTAATTTTATCTTTCGATAAAGTTAAACTAATCAAATGGTATAAGAACAGTAAAAATCCTGATGATAGTTACGCACTTAAATTGAGTCAAAGTATGTTTACAGCTGTTGAAGGCAAAATGTACTTTAAAAGGGTAAAATAACCCAAAAGCCTGTTTATTAAGATTGATTTTCTTGATAAACAGGCGTATGTTTTACAAGTTTGTTACATCTTCAATGCCTCTTTCACTAACTGTTTCTTACCGCGAGAAATAGGAATTTGAGTTCCATTGGTCAACAATAAAAAATCTCCCCATTCTTTAAGCCAACTTTTGATGAATGACTTATTGATTAGATGAGATTGATGGCATCGGATAAAGCCGTAACCACACAAAAGTTCATCGTATTCATAAATTGGTTTGCTAACTAATAGCTTAGAAGAATCCGTCAAAAAGAAAGTTGTGTAATTATTTGAAGATTCACAGCGGATAATTTCACTCACCTTTGCAAACCTCGTTTCTTCGACTGTCGAAAGGGCTATTCGCTGTTCTTCTTTTTGTGACTGAACCTTAAACCAATCCATCAAATATTCAACTTGTTTACTTTGACTTTTTAATTGATGTTGCTTGAACCCACGATTCACCGCTTCTACTAACTCTTTGATATTGATGGGCTTTAATAGATAATCTACTGCTGCAAAGCGCATAGCTTGTATGGCATAGTAATCAAAGGCTGTTACAAAAATCACCTCAAAATCATAGAAATTTAAGCTACGTAGAAAATCAAAACCATCCTTTTCTGGCATTTGAATATCTAAGAATATCAAATCTGGCGAATAGGTATTTACGGCAATTTTTCCTTGTTCTGCACTATGAGCTAGCGCACATACTTCTACCTGAGGACAATAGGTATTTAGCAAAACTTGTAAATTAGTAAGGTTATGAGACTCGTCATCTATTAATATCGCTTTCATAAAAACCAGTGAGTAAATGTTAAGATTATTTCTGTACCATGCTCAAAGTTGGAATTAAAAGTAAGTTCTATCGGTTGCCCATTTTGTAATTCATTTAACCTCTCTATACGTTCCTGAGTCAGTCTTAAACCTAGTCCAGATTGCAATTTTAAGGCATTAAATCCTTTTCCATTATCAATGATAACGACTATTAAAGAATCATCAAATTTATTGAAACATATCTTGATACGCCCCGATGCTTCCAATGTTGCTACTCCATGCTTAACAGCATTTTCTACTAATGGTTGCCATAGTAAGGATGGAATACTAATAGCTGAAAGGTCAATATTCTCGTCAATTTCGATACTGTAAGAAAAACCAAATCGCAGCTTCTCTAATTTTAGATAGGTCTCCAAGGTTTGTATTTCCTGTTGAAGTGGTGTTTCCTCCTTAGCATTATTGGTAAGCACACCTCGAATCAATTGAGCAAAATCCGTCAGGTATTCATTAGCCCCCCTAAAATCTTGCTGATTAATAAGCCCTTGTATAGAACTCAAACAGTTAAAGAGAAAATGTGGATTAAGTTGTGCGTACAATGCTTTTAATTCTAGTTGTAACTTCTGCTTCTTGGCAATCTCATTCGTAGTTTTCTGCTTTTGTTGGAAAAGTAAATAGGCAAAAATGCAGAATCCTAATAATCCCAAACTGGCTATCATTGTAGCAAGCTTAAACCAAACAGTCTGATACCAAGCAGGTTCTACCTCAAATGTGTACTCTGAAATATTTGAAGGTTGTATGGCATATCTCATTTTGATACGGTACAATCCTGGCGAAAAATCTTTTAACCAAATAAAACTATTGTTATACTCATTTTCATGCCAATCACTAACAATTTGATTATCAAGTAGTAACTGATATTGAATCTGATATTTTGAGGTTATTTCCGCATTCAAAACGAACACCAGATTATTATTATCAGGTGACAATTTAAGGCTATTTATTGGTTGGGACATCGTCTGCCCTTCTGCTGTATTAGCCCATGGGAATTGCAGTTTTTGTAAAAAAACTTCCAAGTCTTTTGAAGTGTGAACACTAGAAACAGTAGGATAAATAGATTCCCATGAAATCATACTGGTAGCCAATATAGTAGCCTGATTCTTTTTTCTCACATCAGCGATCAACATCTTGCCAAATCCCGCTTTATACCCACCCAAATAAGCCATCTCAGGAAACCCTGATTGTTTTATCAAAGTCGAATCTGTAAACTTGGTAATACTTTGCCAAGGCTCAACAATCCTATTGCTTGGATATTCCAGAATTCTAAATTCATATAAGTGAGCATTGAGTTTATTGACCGCATGTAGAAAAAAGTGTGCACTCGAAGTATCAAAAATAGTACGAGCAATTAATTCTTTGGGGCGTACCTTTATAAAGGACGAATCTGCTAGTAGCTTAAAATAATAGTCGCTTTTTTCACGAACACTCCAATAAGAATTATTCTCCTTCCGAATAGCCAAAATAATACCCAAAGCATCCTTTTTATGTTGTACTTCACTTGGAAAACTTTGAGAATAATCTCCCCAATTGATTTGAGCTTTGACAAAAATAGGTAACGACAATAGGACGAATAGAAATAAACATTTTGTAGACATGGTGTTGATTTTTAAGTTTGAGTCTCAAAAATCTATCATTCAAACTAGATTTTGGCTTCCAATGTGAATGTAACATGAATTTCTGTGAGTTTGTATCCTGGGAGCTGATATTCTGAAAAATCTCAACTCTCAAGATTTTCTTCATGCCTTCAATTAGAATTTTCAATCCACCTTACTTATTAATCAACCAACTTTCAACAGCTCTTGAAAAATCAGCTACATCGATAGGATGTCTGCTGGTAATTAGATTTCCATCTGTTACGACAGGAGCTTCGATTACATTTCCGCCAGCGTTCTTTAAATCAATTTGAATATTCCAGTAACCTGTTAGTTTTCTTCCTTTTAAAATATCTGCTGAAGCCAATACAACAGGCGCATGACAGATAGCGGCGATGAGTTTTCCTGATTTATTGAAATCCTGAATAAACTTAATCACGTCTTTGTCATTGCGTAAATTATCTGGATTCCATGCGCCTCCCGGAATGAATACGGTATCATAATCAGATACTTTTATCTGGTCTGCTGTTTTGTCAAATTTTATCCAGCCTACGGGTTGAATATATTGAATGGCCATGACATGCGTTTTTGACATTTCAGGATAAGAAAGGCCGAATCTTTCTGGAGCTGGATTATATTTTGGAGCAACAATTTCTACCTCTGCACCGAGTTCTTTAAAGTACCAAACTGGACCAGTTAACTCTATTTCTTCAAATCCGTCGGCTACGAGTACGGCAATTTTTTTCCCTCTCAAAGCCATTTTATTTTTGACAGGTGTGAAGAAGAAGTCTCTTAAATCTTCATTTCCTGGTGCATTCAATAATTGACTAACTGGCATATTTACAACAGCAGATTGAGTGGATAATTTATTGATTATCGCTAACTCATTTGATTGATTTGTGTTCATTGTTTTAGTATTTTGTTTGGTTTGAGCAATAGTATTTGATACTGCAAGTAGCGTAAACAGACTTGCAACGAGGAGTTGATACGTAGTTTTCATTGTTGTTAAAATATTTTTGTGAATAAATTTTATTCGGATATAACCTTGAATTATTGACGAGTTAATGGAGTAAATTCAATAAGAGTATGAAGTCCGTCTTGAAATGGTTGTTTTTTAATACTAGTATTTAAGAAATCTATTACAGGTTGAATGGGCGGAAAATTTAGATGATATTGAAATGCCTCTTTACTTCTAAATTTTTCAAAAGTTACAAATTGAGATTTGTCGCTCTCCAGTTGCGATAATTGATAGTTTACTACGCCAGCTTCGCTCCGAAACTTTGGCATTGCCTGATGATAAACCTTCTTAAACTTGGACGCTGAACCTATTTTTGCATCAACAAAAAGTATAATAGTCAATTGTTTGTCACTTAAACTACTAGTCTTTCGCCACTGATTTTTTGAAATCGGCTCAAGGTCTTTTACAAAAATCTCTCTTATTGATTCAATTAAAGCCTTTTTTGATAATTCAGAGATACCTTCCTTACTGTTACTAGCTTTCTCAAAAGCCTCCCTTGATTTCCATCTTTCAAATAACCACAACGTGTTTGGAGCTGTTTCTTCAAAATATCCTTCTGCCATGATGTTAGCATCCTTTGAAAGTGATAGTTTGACATAATCATTTATCTGGTTTTTGAACTGCTCAACGTATTCTTGCTTAACTTGAAATCGAGTTATTTTAGCTATTTCTCCACTTTTTTGATTTAGTTTTTGCCCCAAAATAATGTGATTAAAAGTCAAAAAAGTACAAGTCATCAACACAAGAATTTTTACTTGGCTAGATATATTGTGTAGTGTTTTCATTGTTCGAATACCTTTCTTACTATGATAATATACCTTTTTACAAGATTTGGTTGGTTAAGTAAACCTCTCTATTTGCCAAAATAGGTACAATTTTGTTGACAACTATGCTTTGAAAATGCGCTGAATTTCTATGTTCATTTAATGCACTCTCATCATTATACGCTTCTGCTAATATCAGGGTATTTGGCTCTGTTTGACTTTGATGAATATTGTAAAACACATTCCCTTGCTCGGCTCTACTTTTTATGGCAACTTCATTTAAAAGTTCTAATACATTTGGCAATTGGTTTTCTGAAACCTGCCATTTAGCGAATACAAAAATCACATTTGAGTTCATGTCTGTACAATGTTATTTGTTTGAAAATAAGATGTGGAGAATAGTCCTTGTTCTCGTTTAAATCATTAGAGAAAGGAAAAAAATTAGGCAGCCAAAATAGCAATCATTTTTTCGGCAACACCTTTGGCGGAAGCTGGATTTTGACCAGTTACAATTTGACCGTCGGCGATACTATTGGCTGACCAAGGTTCGGCAGCATGGAAGATAGCTCCTTGTTCAGTTAGTGCTGTTTGAAGGTCGAAAGACACATCTGGGCGAGCATAATTATCTTCTTCTGCTGTGGTAAACGAAGCAATATTTTTACCGTTTACCAAGTAGCTTCCATCGCTTAATTTTACATTCAATAACGAAACTGGTCCATGACACACAGCACCTACGACTGCACCACGTTCATAAGTTTCGGCAATTACTTTTTTCAATAAAGGTTCTTCAACCATATCTACCATTGGTGCTAAACCTCCAGGAACGAAAATTGCAGCATATTGGCTTACATCAACGTCTGATAATTTTGTGGCTTTTTGCATTTTAGCCCAACCATCACCTACTAAGAAAGCCAAATTATCAGGGTCGTCGGCTAAAAATAAAGCATCCAAGTATGGAGTGTCGCCTGTTAATGTGGCAAAATCAATCTGGTAGCCAGCTCTTTTAAATTCGGCATAAGGGTGAGCTATTTCAGGTAAAAATGTACCTGTCCTTCTATTGTTAGGGCCAATGGCATTGGCATTTGAAGCGATGATTAATACTTTAGTTTCCATGACTTTAAATAGTTTAATTGTTACATCTTGTTTTTTAAAAAGAACATCATCTTGAGCGCTCTGTATTGATTTTGTTCTGATTTCTGATGTAAAATTACTAGGTAGATGCCCCCAAATAGAAGGAAGTAAATCACTTTGTTGGTGTGATTCAAATCACACAAAATGCCCTGTGGACAGTCGTTTTAGTGACAGTACGCAGGGCATTTTGTGACGAATAAAATTGCTAACTTGGAAAATATTGACTGTAAGTATTACAGTTAAACTGGAAGTAGCCGCTCATTATTGATACAAACGACTGAGAGTTTCTCGGCTTACGCCCAAAAACTCTGCGATTAATTTTTTAGGTATTTGTTGCATGAGGTTGGGGTATAGTCTTGCAAATTCTTCATAACGCTGTTGAGGCGTTCCCGACAATAAAAGCTTGATTCTTAATTGTAGTGCCACATAGCCATTGGTTAGTTTAACCCTGAAAAAATGCTCCATTTTATGAAAAGTGGTTGAGAGCTTTTCTCTATTTTGCAAGGTTAGGCACAACACTTCTCCTTCTACTAAACATTCTATGTACATAGTTGCATCTTTCTGTTTGAAGAAAGATGGATAATCAGACATCCACCAATTTTCTTGTGCAAATTGTAAAATATACTCTTTCTCTTGTCCGTCAATATAAAAGACTTTATAAATCCCCGATAGCACAAAGTACTCGTGTTTTACCTCGTCGCCTTCGCTGAGAAGATATTGGCCTTTTCTAACTTTTTTGACCGTAAAATGCGTTTTGATTTCTTCAAACTCCTCATCATTGATGGGAGAAATATGTCGAATATGTGTTCGTAGTTTTTCCATGACTTGTAGGTTCTCCTTTGCAAATATAAAGTATCACTACACTAATGCGGCTAATACAATGTTATTATTTTAGATTATCCTATTACTTGCTTATCTAATTAATAGAAAACAGTTTTAATCTATTCTAAATATTTTTTCATTTACAAAAATGTATTAATATTCATTTATTCATTTGAAAAAATGTATTTTTACACAAAAAATCAATTGAAAAAATGCTAAGAAGCCTTTATAAAGATCTAGTTCATTGGAAAAATTCATCCAATCGTAAACCTCTTATTTTGCAAGGAGCAAGACAAGTAGGTAAAACTTGGTTGATGAAAGACTTTGGAAAACAGGAGTTTGAACATACGGTTTATCTAAACTTTGAGAGTAGCGAAAGACTAAAAAGCCTATTCTCAGTCGATTTTGATATACAGCGCATTATTACCACAATTGAAATTGAAGTAGGCTACAAAATTCAGGCAGACAAATGTTTACTCATTTTTGATGAAATTCAAGAGGCAGAAAAAGGTCTTACGGCATTGAAGTACTTCTATGAACAAGCTCCAAAATATTTTATCATCGCAGCAGGGTCACTTTTGGGTGTTTCCTTACAAAAAAGTACTTCTTTTCCTGTTGGGAAGGTAGATTTCTTACAAATGTATCCCATGAGCTTTGCCGAGTTTCTAGAAAATACGGGGCAACAACTACTCTTAGCACAACTTGAAGCCGAAAATTGGGCTATCATAGATACTTTTCACGATAAACTAGTCGATTTACTGCGACGCTATTATTTCATAGGTGGCATGCCCGAAGCGATTGCCAACTATATCCAATTTCAAGATTTATATCAAGTCCGAGAGATTCAAAACAAAATTCTACTAGGATATGAAAACGACTTTGCTAAATACGCTCCTATCGAAACTGTCCCAAGAATCCGATTGGTTTGGAGTCACTTAATTAGTCAATTAGCCAAAGAAAATCGGAAATTTATTTACGGACAAATCAAGAAAGGCTCAAGGGCAAAAGACTTTGAAACGGCTATCAGATGGCTCACGGATGCAGGTTTAGTGTTGAAAGTAAACATTGTTGAAAAGCCCAATATCCCACTCAGCGCTTATTCAGACATTGATATTTTCAAGTTATTTTGTCTAGATGTGGGTTTGCTCAATGCCATGGCGGGCATTTCTCCCAAAATATTGTTAGAGAAAAACAGTATTCTGACAGAATTTAAAGGTGCTCTAACTGAGCAGTTTGTAGCCCAGCAATTGAAAATCAAACATGAAATTTATTACTGGTCTGCGCCAAATGCTACAGCTGAAATAGATTTTATGATTCAAAAAGAACAAACAATTATTCCAATAGAAGTAAAAGCTGAAGAAAACCTCAAATCAAAAAGTCTGAAGGTGTTCGTCGACAAATTCCAAACACAACAAAACCTTCGGTTTTCAATGAACAATCATCGAGTACAAGACTGGATGACTAATATGCCCTTGTATACGGTAAATAATTTGTAAAAACTCATTACTCTAAAATGGTAATTTGAGAGGTTAAGAAGCATATATCAGACCTATATCGAGTCAATAAAGTTCTACATTCTACTTTTTGGGGTTGGTCAAAACAACTTACTATTGAACGTGCGAACCTAACGGATATAACAATCGTGTTGCAAAAGACTTAAAATTAGATAATTCATCTACCATACGGTTAATCAAAAAATGTAGAAATTTAAGCAATTAACTATCATATTGAATATGTTTATGGGCTATTTTTACAGGATTCTTTTTATTATAGTTTTTTCAAACACCTTAATATTTATGTAAATCTTACACAATTCAATTATGAAACTACAGATTAAAATGAATTTAGATAACTGTCTCTCAAAAATTTAGGATAAATTCATAACTAAAGATTATATTATTACAATCAAATCGTTAATATAATTTTTACTTTAATTTTACAAAACATTAATTATGAATAATATTAAGATAAGTTCATTAGGACCAATTCAAGAAGCAAATATTAATTTTGGAGATTTAACTATACTTGTTGGCTCGCAGGCAAGTGGTAAAAGTATTTTACTCCAACTAATTAAACTTGTTGTAGATAAAAACCATATTAAAAAAACACTCGAACAGTATGGTTATATTTGGGGGAATGAAGCAGATTTAATTTTAGATAGGTTTCTAGGAGAAGGAATGTCATCTATTTGGAATAAACAAACAGACATTATTTTTGAAGGAAAACCATTTACAAAAGAAAGTCTGATTCCGCAAAGAGGAAGAAAAGAAAAAAATGAAAACAAAGAAGAACTAATTTTTTATATTCCAGCGCAAAGAGTCATTTGTCTCAATAATGGATGGCCTCGTTTTTTTACTGATTATGAAGATTCTGTTCCTTATGTTTTAAGATATTTTAGTGAAACATTACGTCAACTTTTAGAAAACGGAATACTTTCTACTAACACTAAAAATGATATAATCTTCCCACAAACACAGCGACTAAAGGAATCACTGCGAGATTCTTTTAACGAAAGTATTTTTCACGATAGTAAAATTGTACTTGATAAATCTGTCAAGAAGAGATTAAAACTTAGTATTGACAATCATGACGGACTCCCGCCCTCAAGTATTCCATTCATGGCGTGGAGTGCAGGGCAAAAGGAATTTATGCCCCTTTTGCTAAGTTTTTATTGGTTATGCCCTCCTTCAAAAGTCACTCGTAAAGATGCTATTAAGTGTGTAATTATAGAAGAACCAGAGATGGGTTTACATCCTCAAGCAATAGAATCTGTAATCTTGCAGGTACTAGATTTACTTGCTCGTGATTACAAGGTGATTATTTCTACACATTCTCCTGTACTATTAGAATTTACTTGGGCATTTAATTTACTAAAAGAAACTAAAGCAAGGGATGAAGTTTTCTTTGAATTATTTAAGGTAAAGAAAACACCAGCATTCAGTCGTTTATTCAAAGGTTTATTGAAAAATAAGCAGTTAAAAACTTATTATTTTGATAGAGTAGGAAATAAAACATCCGTAAAAGATATTTCATCTTTAGATGCTGGGGCAGAAGACATTGCTATTTCGGAATGGGGTGGGCTATCCTCTTTTGCATCAAAAGCTTCTAATATAGTTTCTAAATCTGTAGCAAATGAAACATTCTAAATCTAAAACTCATTCAGCAACATCTAACCCATTTAAAAATGCTGTTGAAAGTACTCCTGAAATCAACAAAGGATATCAAGTTGGACTAAAAGCGCTTGGCAATTATAGCAATAAAGTTCAATTAGGTGATACAAGTAAATGTAATGGAAGCGTGGATATAGATGCTTGCACGCAAGCTATCTATCCACAAGATAATCGTTGGGACTATGTTTTTGGTTACAATGATAAAGCGTATTTTGTAGAGGTACACGGTGCTTATACCGGAGAGGTAAGTGTAGTATTGAAAAAATTAGAATGGTTAAAAGATTGGCTTATTCATAAAGCTCCTGAATTGAATAAACTGAAAGCAAAGGAACAAGTATTTGTTTGGGTACAATCAAATGGAAATCATATTTTAAAAAACTCTCCACAAAATCGACGTTTAGCTCAAAATGGTTTAACACCTGTAGCAAGCTTAATCGTGAAATAAGAAATATATCATCGTGGCTTTATCCCTGATCTTACAAATACTCATATTTAAGCTGTTTAAACTTTTTCGCTACGGGTAAATAAATTTGTCCGTAGTGAAAATAAACTTAAACAGTTTCCTTATGAATTACAACCCCAATTTCGCCTTCAATTCAGCAATTTCGGCTTCTAAGTTTTTGATATGTTCATATTGTGGTTTCAAAACTTCCTCTATTTCTTCAACCGTAAATCGTGGGGTAATATGTTGTGGACAATTCCAATCAAAAGCCTCTATGTTAAACACCATCATTCGTTCTGGTTTGAATTTATATTCCTCCAAATCAAGCTTTTGTAATAGTTCCGGGTTATCATTGAGCTCAACAATTTCAGCTTTGGCATATAATTTCAAGCGTCTTTTATTGGGATAGTCAACCATAAATAACGACACCTTGTTGTTTGTCATCAGATTGCCGACAGAAATATATTGCATGTTACCTTTGAAATCTATAAATCCTAGTCGATTTTCATCGAGCACCTTCAAAAACCCCTTAGGTCCACCACGATGCTGAATATATGGAAATCCATTTTCTCCAGTGGTCGCCATATAGAAACTATCTCTTTGAGCAATAAAACTTTGCTCATATTTACCCAAGCCTGTGTAAGTAGTCTGCTTTTCCATTCTGGAGTATGTTGCTCGACTACCATGCTTCTCCTGTAGTTTTTTAGCCGCTGAGCTAAATCCTATTTCTGCAAAATTTTTCGCCATGATTTCAATGAGGTTATCACTTCATTCCAAAGATGATTTTCTTACTTTATTTTTTCTCAGTGTCTTCTGTTTCGTACTGCGCCAAAACCTTATCCCATTGTGTGTCTCCACATTCGTCAGGTATGACCACTTCTTGCTCATCATTGAGTTGCACTGGTTTGGGTTGTGTTGCCAATAAGGTTGCCAAATCCAATTTTGCGGGTACTGCTTTCTTCGTTTCCATGGTTGTATTTTCTGTTAAAGTTATATTTATGTACAGACAAGTCTGTTTTTAATAAATTATAATAAAAGAGATTTTGCACATCTCCTTTTACCTACAGAACAAAGGTAACATTAATTTTGAGAAAACATACAGACAAGTCTGTTTTTTTGAAAAAATATTTTTAGAAATAGACAATCATCAAATCGTCCGTTTTCGGGTACAGCATTTTCATAAAGATTTTGTGAGCATTCAAAAGAATTTTCTTGTACCAGTTTATTATATCTTTTTCAATATACCTTTTATTAAAATTTGATTTGTTTTAGGTACAAAATTGACTTAATCTATAGCATATAATTTTTTTTGGTTAAAATACTTCAGAAAAAAGCTCACACATTAATCTATAATATCTATGGATTATATATATATTTGTAAAAAATAATTTAAAATACTATGAAAGCACTCATTTTTTCATTGGCTCCTAGGTTTATTGGTTTACTCCCCCCATTGGTTATTGCTTTAGTGACTTTGGTTAGTAACCCTAATCTTCACAAGAAAAAACAGCAGAGTATCGCACGTAGTCATAAAGCATATTTCTCAAAAATTAAATAGAGTAGCCGTTCGCTACGAATTTATAGATTATGTCTAAAAACAATTTATATCAGGGTTTGCTCCTAACAGTACTTTTTAGTGTTTTGCAGTCGATGCACATTTTGGCACAAGATTTTGATTTTAATGCTAATCTTCAAAATGCCTATAACGAGGTTACCAAATTGCGATTGACTCATGCCAAGCAATTGACTAGCAAAGAGTCGCCAAATAATGCATACAAAGTTTGGGTTGACTGTCTGGCTGATGCCGTTAATGTATATGCTAGCGAGAATGAGGCTGAGTATGAAAAGTTGGTCGACAAAGTGGACGATGCACTCGATGTGATTGAAGACCTCGATACCAAGGCTCCTCAACAACGTCAACTACGAGCCGAAATCAAATTTTACTTGGCTTTGGTTCAAATGAAACTCGGACACGAGACCAAGGCGGGTATGACCGTCATGAGTGCTTATAAATTGTTGGAGGAAAATAAAAAGCTTTTCCCAAACTATAGCGCCAATAATAAGATACTTGGGGTCATTCATGTGCTCATTGGCTCGGTGCCAGAAAATTATCGCTGGATTACCAAAATGTTGGGCTTGAAAGGTAATATCGATCAGGGGATTCGTGAGTTAGAAGTAGCTTCAAATGATAAACTAACAGGTTTTGAGGCAAAATTTTTTAAACTATTTATCCAAAGCTATATTCTTCCCATCAACGATAGAGTACGCACAGAAGTCAATGATTTTGTGCAAAAAAACACGGATAGCGAACTAGCACTATTCCTTGGTATTGCTATTTCTGAAAAGGATAACAAAAGCGATCAAGCTTGGAAGATATTACAAAAAGTACCCAATGGTTCGGGGTATTTGCCTTTACCAATTTTCGATTTTTATACTGCCGATATTTATCTACAAAAAGGAAATTATGCCAAAGCTGAAAGCTATTATCAAGCCTATTTAAAGAAATTCAAAGGGCACAGTTTTATCAAAGATAGTTTTTATAAGTTATTCATTACCAATTTTTTAAATGGCGAAAATCAACAAGCCATGGCGTTTCTTCAAAACATCAATCAATACGGTAAAAGGCTGTCGGAGTCTGACAAAGCTGCTCAAAAGTTTTATGATAATTACAACAAAACCAAGCAATTACCGAATAAAGACCTACTTCAAGCTCGTTTGGCAATTGATGGAGGATACTATAAAGAAGCACTGGAAAATATCAAAGATATCAATGAAAATACCCTTAATAGCAGTTTAGACAAAGCTGAGTTCAACTTTCGAAAAGGGAGAATTTACCAAAATTTGGGTGATACTGACTTGGCTATTCAAGTATTTGAAAAAAGCATTACCCTTGCCCAAAACCTAGATACGCACTTTGGCGCAAGCTCTTCTTTGCAATTGGGATATATATATCAAAAGAAAAAGGATACTAAAAAAGCCCTCTCATGGTTCGAAAAAGCACTTTCTTATAAAAAACATGAATACAAAAACTCTGTGGACAATAAGGCTCAAGCCGCAATTACTGACATAAACAATTAGAAGAAACATAAATCAACAATACTTAAAACCTTAAAATAGATACACAACATGGAAATTTATTTTGATAACGCCGCCACTACTGCTCTAGACCCTGAAGTTCTAAACGCTATGATTCCCTATCTTACCAATCAGTATGGTAATCCTTCTTCCAGCCATGCTTTAGGGCAAAAAGCAAGGGAGGCTGTTGAGGAATCTCGTCATACAGTGGCGAGCTTACTAAATGCTTCGCCAAGTGATATTTTCTTTACTTCTGGAGCTACCGAAGCCAATAATATTGCCCTTTCAGGCGCAATTCGTACCTATGATATATCGCATGCTATTACCTCTCGGCTCGAACATAAGGCGGTTTTGCAAACACTTGGACAATATAGCCAAGAGGGTGAATTGGATGTAAGTTTTGTTAAAATCGATAGCAAAGGCAACATTGATTTTGAATACCTAGAAAACTTACTCAAGTTTAATGCACAGTCGATTGTCAGTTTGATGCATGTCAATAATGAGATTGGAAATTTGACAGACTTAAAAGCACTCAGTGCATTAGTAAAATATTATGACGGTATTTTCCATAGTGATACCACACAAAGTATCGGAAAGTATCGCATTGATTTACAAGAATTTGACATAGATTATTTGGTAGGTTCATCACACAAATTTCATGGTCCTAAAGGCGTAGGTTTTATTTATATCAACAAATATAAAAAGGTACGCCCCTTGATTTATGGTGGCGCACAAGAACGTGGTACTCGTGGGGGTACTGAAAATGTCGCTGGGATTGTAGGTTTGGCAAAGGCACTCGAAATTTCGTATCGTGATTTAGAGAAAAATCACAATCATATCTCCTATCTAAAATCTTTTTTCATTGAACTACTTACAAATGGTCCTATCAAAAATATTCGTTTTAATGGCGAAAGTTTCGCTGAGGACAAAAGTAGCTATTCGATTGTAAATGTGGCATTTCCGCATCTCAAACATGGTGGGTCGCTATTAGATAAACTAGCTCAACTCGAAATATATGTCTCTGGTGGAAGCGCTTGCTCAAATCTTACCCAATCGGGTTCGCACGTATTGAAAAATTTGAAAGTCCATCTGGATCGAGATAATGTAAGATTTTCATTTAGTAAACACAATACGCCACAAGATATCAGACATGTAGTAAAAGTTCTCAACCAGATTTACCAAGAAGATGAAGGGATCGCAAAATCTAAATTGTTGGAGGTAGCGTAAAAGGCACAAAGAGGAAATGGGACAGAGGCACAAAGTGGTATAATTTGAATGAGAGATGATAATTCATCGACATTTCACCTGTAGAGACGCAATGCTTGCGTCTAGAGATTTGACAACAGGATTTTATCAAAAAAGGCATTCGAATTTAGTTTTTCGAATGCCTTTTTAATCGTCTATTTTAGAATGACACCCTTTAGACGCAAGCATTGCGTCTCTACAAGTAAAACTCATACTAAAAATAATTCATTCAATCACCATTCACTCAATTCGGGAAGACTCACGTTTACATCACAAAGTAGCCCGTACATTTCGCTCAAAAATCACTTTGTGCCTTTGTGCCCGACTCCTTTGTGCCTCCCCAAAAATCAATGCTCCCCTACTCTCTTTTCACCAGCTAAAATAGCTACTTCTAATTTATTTTCTTTGGTAGGTAACGGGCAAGTGGCAAATGGCGTAAAGGCACATGGAGGGTTATAAGATTTATTAAAATCGATGTAGGTATATCCCTCAGCATCGGGTCCATCTACTTCCAAAAATCTTCCTGCACCATACGTTTCATGCTTATTACTCAAATCTCCAAATACCAAACTTAGGTGTTTGAGTGTTCCCGTTGGCTCAAGCGTATATTCTTTGTTGTTTACGGAAAAGATTAATTTCCCTGGCGAATCCTGTTCGTAGGTTCGTCCTGTAATATCAATAATTTTAAGTTTACGTCCTTCTGTAGGAACAAATTTGGCCTTTACACGCCATGCAGGATCAATAGGAAATGTGGGAATACCTGCAAAGCTTTTCAGAAAAGGACTTTCCAAATCTCTTAAGCGAATAGCATATTTATCTCCTCTTTGTATAATAAACCAACGAAGTGACTGATGCGCCAACACAATGGGTTTACCTTGATAGGGAAATACCTCTGCATTGTTTACCTCCTGATTATCAAGGGTAACCTTTGCTCCTTTGGCAGCCACAAAAGAAATTTTTCCTTCTTTCAAGATTACTTTTCCTACAAAATCTGCACTATGTTCTTTGGGGAAGTTAATAGCATTTTTATCACTTCCTCCGATGGTATTCTCCCCTTCTTTCAACCAAAAAAGACCAGCTAAATTTAGCCAGCCATCTTCTCTTTTCAGACCTTCAATACGCTTTTGTTGCCATTGTTTTACCTCGGCTTCATAATTATTGTCATTTGTTTCAACAAACGAACTAAAAAACCCTAAGCTCAATAGGGTACTTGCGGCTAAAAGTATTTTTTTCATAAATGGATTTTTTAATGGAGATAAAGTGGGCTGTGATTCTTGCCTATCAAGTTAGTCCTTTACAAATATTTTCTGGCTATTGAGGATTCCTGATTTATACTTTATTTCTGAAATCAGAAATCCCAAATCTGCAATAGCCATAAATCATTCATTCACAGCCCACTATATCTCACTATAAATTTATTGAAGTAATAATTTATTTGTGATAATTTCTACGTTTGGTAATGGAAAAATATAATTACTCTGAGAAGGTAGCACCTCAGGCGCCGTCAATACACTACTAGCTTTGGCTGGCAATGGTAGCAAATTACGAAGTATATCATTTGAACGGAATCCTTCTCCAATAAGCTCAATACGACGTTCTTTCAAAATTGTACTTAGCAAAGCCGTGCGACTTGATACGGCACTTTCGGCAAAAGCATAAGTAGCGTCTGAGCGATTGCGTACTGCTTTCAACAATTCGGTAGCTTTAGTAATGTCTCCTACACGAGCCTCAGCTTCGGCGTAGTTTAACAAGACTTCGGCATAACGAATAATAGGTAAGTAGTCCAGAAATGGAGAAGGTTTGCTGTACTTGGTAATAAAAGATAAACCAGAAGAAGTACGGGCAAATGTTCTACGCAAATCGCTTGAGCGCCAGTCGGTATTTCCCCAAATGCCGTTGGGATTTAAGTTGTACTCAGCGTTGGCATTAAACACATAAGGAAACGATGATTGACCAGTCACGTTGTCCAAATCTGTCATTGGTACCGACAGTATAGATTCAGTTGAAGTGTAATTCGTTGTGAAGATTTCGACAATGTTTTGCAATTTGTGCGCCACACCTGTAGTCGCTGCAAAAGGAGTTGAAGTAGAGACAATTTTCTTGGCTTCCTCAATCACCTTCGCGTAGTTGCCAGCGTTGAGATACACACGAGTTTTGAGCGCAATCGCTGTGTTGCGATGTGCACGTGTTGTATTCAACAAGCTAGTAGAATAGTTTAGAGGTAAATCTGCCTCAGCTTCATCTAAATCCTTGATAATCTGAGCATAGACTTCTGCTACAGAGCTACGTTTGAGGTCATTATTAGCCGTATTAGTTTCAGCCTTCAAACGCAAGGGCAAACCAGGCGAAGCACCTTGATTTTCGTTGTATGGGCGAGCATACAAAGTAACCAATGAATAATAACTCAAAGCTCTCAAGAACTTCGCCTCGGCAATATATTGTTTAGTTAAGGTAGAATTTACTACGTTTGGGTGATCTGCTAAACCTTGAATGACAATATTGGCATTATTGATAGCCGTATAACCTGCCGCCCAAAAACCCGCTACAAAGTTTGACCCTGCATTAAGTGTCTGATTCCAAGCTTCATAAGCGGTAAAGGTATTACTCGTACGATTGATAAATTCCTCGCCACGAGCTTCGGTATAGATATAGTAGTTTCCACCATAAAAGTTGACACTCTTAATCGCTTTATAAATACCATTTACAAGTCCTAGTACTCTATCGGGTGTATCAAAAGCATTTGCTCCACTGATAGCTGTTGCAGGCGTTGGGTTCAAATATTTTTGGTCGTCACAGGCGCTCGTGCTTACTAATAGGGTTCCTAAACCAAGGGCAAGTCCCCATTTTGATATATGATTATTTTTCAAAATTTTCATCTTTTCTCTATTTCTTAAAATCCAACATTGATACCGAATGTAAATGTACGTGCCTGACCTACAGAGTTTTTCTCTACGCCTGGCGTCGTATTTGAATTACCATTTACCGATGATTCTGGGTCTGTTCCTTTATAGCCTGTGATCAGGAAAAGGTTTGAGCCTTGTGCAAATAGTCGCACCGAAGCGATACCTGTTTTACCCAACCAAGCACTTGGTACACGATAACCCAATGAGAGGTTTTGTAGACGTAAAAAATCTGCTTTTTGAACATTTCCAGAAATTGGGAAAGAAGAACCGCTAGACGTTTGGTCATTGTACACCAATCGTGGTACATCGGTAATATCCCCAGGTTTTTGCCAGCGAGTCAAGATTTCTGTAGAGTTGTTGTAAGCACGTTGATCTAGCAAAGTGGCACGTGTACCATTTTGAATATAGTTACCTCCCGAAAACGAAAGGTTGAAGCCTAGGTCAAAGTTTCCATATTTGAAATTATTAGACCAGCCACCATACCATGTCGGCAATGTATTTCCTAGTAAATAATAGTCAGCACCTGTAATAGCTGGCGCTTTTTCACCATTCAAGTACGTCCATTGACTTTCACCTGAAGCAACGACCTGACTGTACTGAACTTGTTCTCCTTTAGCATTAATAAATATTCTTCGACCATTGGCTGGATTTACTCCTGCAGTTTTTGCACCATATAAACTACCTACCGAATAGCCAACTCTAGTTACGTTGGTAGTTTCGTAAGATACGTGAGTTGTTCCAACAATATCGGTATTACCTTCTGCCAAAGCCGTTACTTTGTTTTGGATAGTCGTCAAGTTTAAAGAAGTATTCCATGAGAAATTACCTTTTTGCAAAACGGTCGCATTGATACCCAATTCCACACCACGGTTATACATCGAACCAACGTTTCCTAAAATAGCATTACCCGGGATACCTTTTGAAACTGCTTGTGGAGCACTCAAAATCAAACCATTAACGTCATTATTGAAATACGTTAGCTCTACCTGAACACGGTTATTCCACAAACCGAAGTCTGCACCAATATTGGTTTGGTTACTGGTTTCCCAACCTAAATTCGGGTTACCTGCTTGCGAAAGTGACCAAGTTGGCACACTTCCATACAATGATCCACTGTATAATTCTAGTGAACTAAAAGCATCACTCAAGTTACCATTACCCACGCGTCCCCAGCTTGCACGAATTTTGATATTTGACAATACAGAAGCAAGACTTGTATTTTTGTAGAAATCTTCTTCAGATAAAGCCCAACCACCAGATACACCTCCAAAGTTTCCATATTTTTTACCTGCACCCAAGGCAGAGTTACCATCACGACGGAAATTGAAAGTTAGGAAATACTTTTTGTTATAATCATAACTCAAACGAGAGAAGAATGACAAGAATGTTTTTTCACTAATATCATTTCCTGTAGCCGAAATAGCACCCCAGTTTCCTTGGTAATTTTCAAAATAAGGATCTGCACTTTGCGTACGTGAAGCTCCCCAAGAATTATAGGTCAGTTTTTGAATATCGTAACCCGCCAAAGCCGACAAGCTATGTTTATCAAACAAAGTCGTTGAATAATTAAGGGTATTTGTCCAGTTCCAGTTATCTCGAACAGCCGTAACATTGGCAGCATTTCCTTTGCTCGAATAACCATTTCCTTGGATTGGGCTATCATAGCTATAAGTATCTGTACGTAAACGGTCTACTGCATACGTTGTTGTGAAATCTAAGTTCTTATACAACTTCGCCACTGCCGAAATATTAGCAATCACACGGTCATTGGTAGATGTATAATTATTCTCATTGAGCAAAGCCACTGGATTTCCCCAGTTACTTACCACTTGGTTGTTGCCCATTCCAATGGTATTTGGACTCGAAGGATTGATATTGTATGAGCCATCCGCATTAAACGCTGGAACGTTTGGAGGTAAAGCAACAGCCAAACGAGCAGCTCCTACCAAAAAGAAACTAGAGTTTGCCAACGATCCAGCATAGGGCGATTGGTTGAAACTTGTATTATAAGAAATACCACCCTTGAGCTTTAACCAAGAATTTACCTCTTGATCAATGTTAAAACGAAGCGCCTTACGCTTAAATTCGTTGGTTACCAAAAAGCCTTTTTGGTCTGTAAAATTGGCAGAGAAATAGTAAGTAGTACCATTATTTCCACCCGACACACTTAAGTTATGGCTTTGAGAAGTACCTCTTTGATAGATATAGTCATACCAACGTGTATCAATCGCACGATTGTTGGCATCATAATTTGGAAAGAATAAAGCCGATGCTACAGAACTATTATTCTGATTTCCTCCCAGTATTTTTGCATTTAATACTGCTTCATTTTTAATAGCGATATATTGTTCAGCATTCAATACTTCGGGTAAACGAACTACGTCAGAGAAGCCTGTCCATACTTCATAATTGATTTTGGCTTTGCCAGATTTTCCTCTTTTGGTAGTAATCAACAATACCCCTGCGGCAGCTCTAGAGCCATAAATAGAGGTAGATGCTGCATCTTTCAACACGTCAATCGACTCAATATCAGCAGGGTTAATGTCGCCAAGTGGGTTGTTTGGCACAGCTGTTGAAGTAGAGACATTACCCGTATTAATCGGTATTCCATCGACCACTACCAAGGGATACGAACTCAAAGAAATAGAGTTTACTCCACGGATACGAATAACTGGAGGGTTATTCAAAACGCCATTGGGTTGAGCAATATTTACCCCAGCAGCACGACCTTGCAAGGCCTGATCAAAGCTTTGAACGGGTTGTTCTTTAATGACTTCGCCACCGACACGTACAGCAGAACCCGTAAACTCCGCTTTGGTTTGTGTACCATAACCAATTACTCGTACTTCGGTAAGTTCTTTGTTTTCTTCTATTAATTCTACAGACAATATAGAGTTATTGGTTAATTTTTTTTCAATAACCCCAAATCCAATAAATGAGAAAACCAAAGTCTGGTCTTTTTTGGCATTAATTTTAAAACGCCCATTAGCATCTGTTACAGCACCTATGGTAGTGCCTTTGATACTTACCGAAACACCTGGCAAAGCCTGTCCAGTAGAGCGCTCTTTAACAACACCTGTGATGGGCTCAGTTTGTGCCCATACCTGCCAAGTGATACTAAAAAAGAGTAGTAATAGTAAAAATTTATTTCGCATAATGGTCTTTTGTTGATTTGTAAACAATGTAATTCAAAAAATTAGAGCATAGTTATCCTGTTTACAGACTTTGCGCAACAGCCTGTAAACCTATTTGTTTTATATAATTGATGGTTTTGTTCTTTGGAGAAATCAATTAATCTATAAAAACTATAGATTTTATATGCAAATATGTTGTATGAATTATTTACACCCAAATCTTTTCTTAAAAAAATTTAAGAATATCTACAAATTGAAGGTATTATTCAAAAATAAATTCAAATATTACAACTGGCATATTAATGAAGTATTGTGAGTGGAGAATTGTGAATGTGAGTTTCTTGTGAATTCTGATATCACCAGAGTTTTCTCCAACGAGTCTGGCGTGAGTAATTAGCCAAGTATTGAGAGCATAAGTTAGCAGGTTTGTGGCTGTCGTCAGTTTGGTGGAGATAACTCCACCAAAGGCTGAAAAATCTTTTTATATCTTATATTTCCAAATAATTATATCTTTTCTTAAACTATTCATAAAACTTTGATTTTCCTCAAAGTCCTTAAATTTCACATAAGTGCCATCACATTCCCTAACTTCACACAAAACACAATTGTCAGGAAAATTCTCTACAACGAGAATATCTCGTGATTTATATTTTTCCAAATACATCACACACCTACTACAATCTCCATAATCACCTTTTTGCATTTTCACAGTAAACTCCTTTAACCAAGGAAGGTTTGTTACAGGGTTTATAACCCCGCACACAGTATCGTTGACAATATCTTGCTTTGAACAAGCAAATGATATCAATATTAATAGAGTGAACACTAATAATCTTCTAATTTTCATAGCTATGTTTGGTTATGATTTAACAGGTGAACCTTCGAATTTCTGTCAATAATTATGCCGTACTCGTTGGAGTTTTTCCAACAAGTCTCGTATTAGCAACAAGCCAAGTAATGAGGGCATAAATTAGTTAGTTTGTGGCTGGCGCACAGTTGTTGGAGACAACTCCAACAAAGTCTGCAATACTCATATTTCAGACCGCTACAGATGCATATAATGGCATTTCGATAACCGATATATTCGACTTCTGCAGCAATTTTCTAGGGTCAAAACTATCTTTTACGGGTTTATACAAGCCTGTAGGTGGTAAACAAATACAATTAATCGTATATATTTCCAGAAAATTCTTCATGGCTTGCACGGTGTTTCCGTGAAATACTTCTACATGAATTTTAGCCAAGGTCTTCGTGTAAGTTTGACGAAGCTCAGAAATAGAAGCTTTGAAATCGGTCGTAAATACTTCGTCAAGGAAGGGCTTGGGTCTATACAAAATCATTTCCGTTATCGAATATTCCATTTCACGAGCCAATAATAAGACTATTTCTACAGGATTTTCATCAAAAACCGATAGCGCCCACTCAATGGTCTGAAGAGTAGCATTGGTAAAATCTACAGGAATAAGGAGTCTGATATGTTTTTGCATAAACTTCAAGATTGTTTATGCAAACTTCCTCAAAAGGTATTAGTGCTAGTTAAGAGTCGTATTAGAAAGGGATTAAAGAAACGTGGATGATTGTGGATTTCGGATGTTTGATTAGTAGGCATTCAGCGGTCAGCTTTGGGCGTTCGGCAAAAGACACATTTTTTTGCTGACCGCTGAATGCCCAGAGCTGAATGCTTACATAATCAAACACTTATCGTCTTTTTAGCTAAAATATGGGGAAAACGAATCGTAAACGTAGTCCCAACACCCACCTGAGAATCGACCTTTATTTGTCCATTATGCATTTTGATAACGTTTTTGGAGAGTGGTAAACCAATGCCATATCCTTCAAAAAGTTGGGTATTTGAAGCTCGGAAGAAAGGGTTAAAAATCTGAGAAATTTCTTCTTCAGGAATACCTATGCCTTGGTCTTTTATCACCATAATCACCTCCGAATCAGTGGCTTTGATAGAAATCGTTACGGGCTTGTAATGGGAATATTTGCAGGCGTTTCCAATAATGTTGGAAAATGCCACCAATAATAATTGCCTATTACCCATGATTTTCAGCCTTTTAGGGTCTTCAGGGACTTCGTTTAGGTCAACGATAATATGATTTTTGGGCGAAAGTTTATCAAATGTTTCTTTGACATCCCACAACAATTGATCGGTACGAACGATTTCACGAGTTGGTTTATCGCCCTGATAACCGCTTTGTGCCAAAAACAATAACGATTTGGTGATATGGTCTAAACGCTCGGCTTGCGCTAAAATATTTTGTATTGCTTCTTGATAAACTTCAGATGAACGCTCCTTTCTTAAAGCTAAATCAGCCTCGCCAATAATAACTGTTAGGGGCGTTCCTAACTCATGTGAAGCATTACTGATAAAGTTTTTTTGGATTTCAAAAGCTGTTTCCAATCTATCGAGTAACTGGTTAAAAGTACTAGCCAACTCCCCAATTTCATGGTTATTGGTAGGTTCTTCGAGTCGCAAATGAATATTATCGGTACTTATTTGGCGAACTTTGTCAGTGATTTTTTTTACTGGGTCAAAAATGTGTGTTGAAAAATAAATGGACACATAGAGTGTCAGCAACGTACCTAATCCGATGGCTATCAACAATACATTTCGTAAATATGCCAAATGGTGTGCAGTAAAATAATTTTCGGCAGAAACTACAACGATAGAAGTTTTATCACCTTGGCTATATTTTAGACCAGAGTACACCACATCGCCGTCCCTTAACGTAGCTTTTCCTTTTACATTTATCTGAATTAATAGCTCTTCAGGCAAATGGTATTTTGAAGCATAAAAGTCAAAACTTTTATTGGACTCTAGCTGCATTACCATTTCCTTTTCTTTGTGCAGTTTTTCAAAAAACTGCTCTCGAATCATTTTATAAGCCTCCGACTTGTTGGTATCCTTTTCTAAATAATATTTACTGGCAATAATCGCACGGGTTTGTACACGTTTATCAAAATCAACATGGGAATATTTGTCAAAAGAATAGTACACCGCAGTCCCCAACAATAAGATGATAAGCAAGCAACTTGTAAAGAAGATGCTCGCCATTTTGGTACGTGTTTTCATGACTTGATTTTTAGAACATATCCCATTCCTACAACAGTATGAATAAGCTTATTTGGTGACTGAGCATCAATCTTTTTCCTTAAATAATTGATATAGACATCCACCAGATTTGTCCCCAAATCGAAGTTTATGTCCCATGCACTTTCCAATAAATCTAAGCGAGATAGCACTTTTCCTCGGTTACGTATTAGCGCCAATAACAATCGATACTCAGTAGCGGTGAGCGTAATATTTTCGTTATTTCGAGTCACCACTTTCGAGTCATCATTAATTACCAAATCGTCGATTTGATAGATATGTTGAGGCGCTTGCGAATCATCAGAGCCACTTTGTTCGTTGCGACGAATCAGGGCATTGATACGCGCGTGAAGTTCTATAAACTTAAAAGGTTTTACCAAATAATCATCTGCTCCTGCATTGAGCCCAATAACAACATTCTCGGTTGTTCCTAGCGCAGTCAGAAAAAGTATAGGCGTTTTTACATTATTTTGACGAATGGATTTACATACTTCCAAGCCATTTTTGTCAGGCAACATAATGTCAAGAATAATCAAATCGTACTGAAACGATGATGCCATCTGAAATCCTACTTCGCCAGTGAGCGAAACCGAAACTTCATATCCTTCTTCTGTAAGCCCTTTTTTAATAAATGTAACAACGCTGATTTCGTCTTCAATCAGCAAAATACGTTTCATAATTTTTGTTTTTGTATGTGGTGTTTGGCACTAAATGTTCGTAGCTATTAGTTCTCCGTTTTTCTAGCTAAAACCCTAAATATACCAAAGCACAAAGATAAGTTTATGCAAACGCAAAGCAAATAGTCTTCAATTATGCTTGCTGGAGATGCGCTACATCATCAGTTTATCAGCTGTTTTAAACAGCTAGATCTGGAACTAAGTCTTGAACCAATAATTTTTTCAAAAAAACTTACACTATCACCCAACCATTTTATTCGCTATTCCATCTAGGTATAAAGTATTGGTTTGTGACTTGTGATAACGATGGCTCATTCGCAAATTGGTTGTATAGAAAGAAATTAGAATTCATCAGAATTTGTAGATAAAATCAAAGACGCTAAGTACATTTACAAAATAATTATGATAAAAAAGCTGTCAAGATTTTAGCACATCCTAACTACAATGAACATTATTAGAAATATTTTTAACACACTTACTTCTACTAGAGCTGCTGGTGCATATCTATTACTTTTTGCGATTGCCATTGGTGTGGGTACTTTTATAGAAAATGATTTTGGAACAAGTTCTGCTCAAGCACTTATTTACAGAAGTCTTTGGTTTGAAATTTTGTTATTCTTGTTCAGTGCTTCTATTCTTGCCAACATTCAGCGCTACAGGCTGATACAGCTCAAAAAATGGGGCTCGCTTACTTTTCACTTGGCCATTATTGTGATTTTGATTGGGGCTGGTATTACTCGTTATTTTGGTACGGAGGGCATGATGCATATTCGTGAAGGACAAACTTCGAATACCTATTTGTCTGCCGAAACGTTCTTGATTTTTAAAGTTCAACAAAATGACAAACCATATTCTTTTGACGAGCCTGTCTTTTTCTCTTCTTTAGGAAATAATTCTTTTAGTAGTTCTTATCAAATTGGAAGTAATTTGGTAGAAGTTAATCTTGATAAATTTATTCCAAATCCTGTTCAAAAAGCTATAGATAGTCCCAACGGTAAAGCCATGATAAAAGTAGTGGTAGCTGGTGCAGGCGGTCGTGAGGAATATTTTGTAAAACAAGGTGAGCAAATGCAAATCAATGGCGTTGATTTCAATTTCACCAATCAGGTTTTACCAAATGCCTTTAATGTTTTCTTAGAAGCAGATACATTATCTTTTTCTGTTAATCAAACAGTAAGTCAAACTGTTATGGCAACCCAAAAGCAAGATACCCTACAAGCTGGCGGGAAATATCCTTTACGTTTGCGCTCCTTGTATAGTGTGGGCCGAAGCAATTTTGTGATTGGAGATTTTGTCTCAAAAGGTATCGTTTCTATTGAATCTTCTTCGAAAAAAATCAAAAACGAAAGCATGGTTGGGCTAAATATGACCGTCAAAGTCAACGGACAAGCTCAAAGAGTAATGGTAACTGGTCGTAAGGGTGAAAACGGTGAACCACAGGTTTTGACATTTGGAAACACCAATGTATCAATTAGTTACGGCTCAAAACAGGAAGTACTTCCCTTTTCGTTATTGTGTAAAGATTTTGAGCTAGAAAAATACCCAGGCACCGAAAACCCTTCTTCGTATGCTAGTGAAGTAAAGCTTATCGACCAAGCTAACAATGTGAATCAAGACACCAGAATTTACATGAATCATATTTTGGATTATGACGGCTATCGTTTTTTCCAATCTTCGTATGATAATGACGAGTTAGGAACTTATCTAAGCGTAAACCACGATTATTGGGGCACGCTATTCTCTTACTTGGGTTATTTCTTGCTAACAATTGGAATGGTGATGACCTTCTTTGTGAAGAATAGCCGTTTTACGCAATTGATTAAAAAGCTTCAAGAATACCAAAAATCTATCATCATATTCTGCTTGCTTTCGCTGAGTTCAATTGGAGCAGTTTATGCCGATGCTACTTCGCCAATTCCCGCCGATCATGCCGCAGAATTTGGAAAATTATTTGTCCAAGATTTCAATGGTCGTATCAAACCGATGAATACGCACAGTGGAGAGATTTTAAGAAAAGTTGCTAAAAAATCCACGATTGGCGATTTGAGTTCTGACCAAGTACTTTTGTCGATGCTTCTTTTCCCTGCACAATGGGAAAAAGAAGCACTCATTCAAGTACCAGACCATCCAGAAATCAAGAAAATTTTGAAAACAGACGCTAGCACCATAAGTTATGTATCATGCTTTTCGAGTGATGGAAAATACCTTTTGGAAGATGCCGTGCGTAGCGCACAAGCGATGATGCCAAAAGATCAAGGTACTTTTGAAAAAGGAATCATCAAACTTGATGAGCGAGTGAATATCATGAATATGATTTTTTCTGGCACATTGATTCGTATTTTTCCTCAAAAACAAGATAGCACCAATACTTGGTTATCGCTGCCCGATGTTATGCACAATCACCAAGTAGCCAATACTAGCAATTCGGATGCTCAGCAGTTGTTGACAGCGTATTTTCAAGCATTAAATGAAGGCGTAAATCACCAAGATTTTAGTCAAGCAACGGGAGTTCTAGCAAAAATAAGAGCATACCAAACCATCAATGGTGGCGACTTGGTTCCTTCTGAAACCAAGCTCGAATCCGAATTATTTCTGAATAAACTAGATGTTTTTAACCGACTTCGAAATTTCTACGGAATTCTAAGTTTGGTTCTAACCTTTACCTTTTTATTTGTAACCGTAAAAAAAGTTAAAATTCAAGCCAAAATCACTTCTGTTTCTTTTTGGATTGTATTTGTTGGGTTATTTTTTCATACTTTAGGACTTGGTTTACGCTGGTATATCTCTGGACGAGCGCCTTGGAGTAATGGGTACGAATCTATGATTTATATTGGTTGGACTACGACTTTGGCAGGTATTTTATTTTCCAGAAAATCATTGGGAGGATTGGCCGCCACAACCACTTTGGCTGCAACTATCTTGTTGGTAGCAAGCATGAGCTGGCTCGACCCTGAAATTACACCATTGGTACCTGTTCTTAAATCCTATTGGTTGACCATCCACGTATCACTCGAAGCAGGAAGCTATGGATTCTTGTTATTGGGTGCTGTAGTAGGAATGCTCAATTTGTTATTAATGATTTTTGCCAACTCAAATAATAAAGAAAATATCCTCAAAACCATCAAAGAATTAACCGTTATCAGCGAAATTATTTTGCTGAGTGGATTAGCCATGATTAGCATAGGAACTTATTTGGGAGGTGTATGGGCCAACGAATCGTGGGGACGCTATTGGGGCTGGGATGCTAAAGAAACTTGGGCACTCGTTACCATTTTGGTGTACTCATTCATCTTGCACATGCGCTTTATTCCAAAATTACAGAGTTTATATGCCTTTAATTTTGCGGCTTTGTTTGGTTTTGGCACGGTAATTATGACGTATTTGGGTGTTAACTACTATTTGTCTGGCCTTCATTCCTATGCGGCAGGTGACCCTGTCCCTATCCCTCCTTCAGTCTATTACACAGTGATAGTACTGACCCTTTTAAGCATATTTTCATTTATCAAGTACAAAAAATTATTTAGTAAATAAATGTTAAAATCATATCTCGCCATGATGTGATTGAACAAATAAGAATACATTACTTAAGAATGAATGGCAAAATAAAATTGCATTCATTCGCTTTAGGCAAAAGCTTATATTATTTCATGAACAATACTTTTGACTATTAGCCTAATGCCTATAGCCAAAAGCTCAATGCCATTATTTAAGTACCTGATTTCAAGCAGTGTAGTCCGTTTAAAAATTTATACATAAAACCCTTGAGTCATTGTACTTAATAGACTTTTCGTACCTAACTAAATTAGAAAATGTCTAGAACAGCACACAGAATTTATATTGGGACAATGGTTTTCATTGTCCTCCTAACAACTATTTATTTGAGTTTGGTAGGAAAATCCTATTATCAAACTTCCTTAGAAGAACGATTTTATCACCCTGATCACAAGGCATTTAAGCCCAGTGGCATCATGGGACATACACTCGGAATTGTAGGAACGCTTCTGATTTTAATAGGTGTTTTTGGCTACCAAGCACGCAAATACATGAAAGTACTTTCCAAGGTTTGGGTGCTCAAACATTGGCTAGAATTTCATATCTTCTTATGTACCCTCGGGCCTGTTATGATTTTGTTTCATACTTCATTCAAATTTGGCGGCATTGTGTCTGTTAGTTTTTGGAGTATGGTAGCAGTGGTGGCTAGTGGTGTAGCAGGACGATTCATTTACCTGCAAATACCCCGCACTATTCAAGGACGAGAACTGTCTCTTCACGAAATCAAAGCTTTACAAAACGAAACCATTGAACAATTAAAAGAAGGAGTAAAAGGAGTTGATTTGAATGAAATTTTGGGAGTATCTTCTGAGCGAAAATCCAATTTATTTCTTCAATATTTTACCGATTTAATCTATCTAAGCCAATTAAAAAATCAGCTAAAAGTCAATGGTTTAAACAAAAATCAGATTACGAAAATAGCTCAATTAGTCCAGTTTGAATTAGGGATGAGCCGCAAAATTGAGAGATTAGCACTCATGCAAAAACTCTTTCATTACTGGCATATCATACACTTGCCTTTTGCGATTATCATGCTTGTAATCATGGTGATACACGTTGGAGTAACGATTATGTTTGGCTATAAATGGATTTTTTAGGCTATGAATATGGAGGAAGTTATCGTGTATGGAGGCGTGTTTGCCTTCTGTGCACTCATTTTTGGGGGCTATTTATGGGTACAATCTAGAAAAGGAAAAAAGGTACAAGCCAAAATTCAGCAAGCCAAAATCGATGGTGTGCATGAGCCTGTATCGCTTTATCCGTTTATCGACCCGAACGCCTGTATTGGAAGCGGTGCTTGCGTAACGGCTTGTCCCGAAAAAGATATTTTGGGTATTGTCAATGGACGTGCTCAATTGGTCAACGCTTCGAGCTGTATTGGTCATGGTGCTTGCTTTCATGCTTGCCCAGTTGAGGCGATTTCTTTAAAAATTGGTACTGAAAAACGTGGTGTAGAGTTACCACATGTTTCTCAAAGTTTTGAAACCAATGTCAAAGGAATCTTTATTGCAGGAGAGCTAGGTGGCATGGGGCTTATCAAAAATAGCGTTGAACAAGGCAAACAAGCCACAGAGTTTATGGCCAAAGGTATTCAAGCTAATCATGGTGCCGAATATGATTTGGTCATTATTGGCGCTGGTCCAGCGGGAATATCGGCAAGTTTGCAGGCCAAGCAAATGAATCTCAAAGCATTGACGCTTGAGCAAGATTCGCTTGGAGGTACGGTATTCAACTTTCCTAGAGCAAAAGTGGTGATGACTTCGGCTATGGATTTGCCTGGGCATGGTAAAGTCAAATTGTCAGAAACTAGCAAAAGTGAATTGCTTACACTTTGGCATACGGTGTTAGAGAAAAATCAAGTGTCAATCATCGAGAATACCAAAGTAGAAGCGATTCAAAAGGACGGACATAATTTTCGAGTTGTTACGAACAATGGCGAAAGCTATTCAACGCACAGAGTTTTGTTAGCCATAGGTCGAAGAGGTAGTCCAAGAAAGTTACAAGTGGAAGGTGAAGGATTAGAAAAAGTAGCATATCGTTTACTCGAACCCGAATTAATCCAGCAGAAAGATATTCTGGTAGTTGGTGGTGGGGATTCGGCTATTGAAAGCGCATTGCTTTTGGCAGAACAAAATAGAGTTATTCTGTCGTATCGTAGCGCCAGTTTTAACAGACTCAAACCCAAAAATCTCAGCAATATTCAAAGGGCAATAGAAAGAAAAATCCTTCGGGTAGAGTTTGAATCGGTAGTAAAATCTATTCAAAATCAGGAAGTTATTTTAGATAAAAACGGAGTTGAAGAAAGCATTGCTAATGACCAAGTTTTCATTTTTGCGGGGGGAGAATTGCCTACGCAATTTCTGAAAAATACAGGAATCGAAATAACCAAGCGGTTCGGTCATGTCATGAAATCGCATACATAACAAAACAAACTTTTACCACTATTATACCTTATTTTAACATATTACCTTCAAGGTTTTCTCTTTCCAAAGAAATCCTTTATCAATTGTTAATCAACAAATTAGCTTTTCACGGAAGGCATTTTGTTGGGCTAATACTATGTTGTTTCTTGTTTTTATTTCATTATCTATCCATCGGGCAACTATCTCCAGGAAAATTGACGAGTGCGCACGCTAAATTGGAAGGAATGTCCAATTGTACGCAATGTCATACTATTGGAGATAAAGTTGCCAATCAAAAATGTCTGGCTTGCCACAAGGAAATTAATAGCAGAATTACAAAAAATAAGGGCTTCCATGTAAGCGCTTCGGTACGTGGCAAGGAATGTATTGTTTGTCACAGTGAACACCACGGGACCAATTTTGATATGGTGCGTTTTGACCAAAAAACTTTCAATCATAATCTCACAGGATTTGAGTTGAAAGGTGCACACAAAACCAAAGTTGTTAACTGCAAAGAATGTCATAAAGCTGATAATATTACGGATGCCTCGGTCAAAAATCGTCGTGAAACTTTTTTAGGACTAGACACCAAATGTTTGAGCTGTCATGATGATTATCACCAGAAAACACTATCCTCCGAGTGTACTTCCTGCCATGATGTTAATAGTTTCAAAAAAGCGCCAGCTTTTAATCACAATACCGCTGATTTTGCGCTAAAGGGTGCTCATAAATCAGTGGATTGCGCATCTTGTCATAAATCAGAAGTTCGCAATAGTCAGAAGTTTGTTCGCTACTCGGGTTTAAGTTTTAACAATTGTAATAGTTGTCATAAAGATGCCCACAAAGGCAGATTTGGTAATAATTGTGAAGCTTGTCATACCGACACCGAAGATTCATTTAACAAAATTGTTCCTACAAGAGCATTCAACCATAGCGTAACAGGATATGCTTTGGAGGGAAAACATCATGAAATTTCTTGTAAAAAATGTCATGATAATTCGAACAGTGCATCGGGTAATTTTCAAGAATTCTCTAAAAAAGAAAACATTACTTGTGTGAGTTGTCATAAAGATGTTCATGAAGGGAAATTGGGAAATGACTGTAAATCTTGCCATAATCAGAACTCTTTTTTACTCAAAAACAAAACTTTCGTAGGCAAATTTGACCACGACAAAACCAACTATCCATTAGTTGGAAAGCATCAAGCAATAGATTGTAAATCATGCCATAAATCAGACTTGACCGACCCCGTTCAGCACAATACCTGTATGAGTTGTCATATCGACAAGCATAATGGAGATTTTGCCAACAAGAAAGAAAAGTACCCAGATTGTGCCACCTGCCATAGTGAAAAAGGTTTTAGTCCATCCAAATTCAATATTGAGATGCACAATAAAGGCGCCTTCAAGCTCGAAGGAGCGCATTTGGCACAACCTTGCTTTGCTTGTCATTTGCAAAACAATAAATGGATTTTTGCCAAAATAAATACCCAGTGTAGCAGCTGTCATCAAGATATTCATCAAGGATTTTTAGATAAAAAATATTACGGTGAAAGATCCTGTGAGGCTTGTCACCAAGTAGAGAGTTGGCAAAAAATAAAATTTGACCATAAAACTACAGGTTACGAACTCAAAGGAGGACATAGCACTGCTCAGTGTGCTTCCTGTCATTTTGATAAAAGTGTGAACCCTGCCGCACAAAAATTCAAAGGACTTAGCAAACAATGTGCTAGCTGTCATGCCAATATTCATGGAAATCAGTTTGAGCAAAAAAGCATTACCGATTGTGCACGGTGCCACAGTGCAAGTACTTGGGACGGCAAACTATTTAACCATGATAGAACTGCTTTCAAACTAGATGGTAAACATCAGGGAGTCTCCTGTGACAAATGCCACGAACAAACCATTACGGTAAATAATCGTTCAGTTAAATTCTTTAAGATACAAAAGTACCAATGCGTAGATTGTCATTTATAATTCTGTTATTGATGTTCGGAAGGCTTGCGGTACTTGCGCAATCGCCTCATGGAAAGAACTTTACGATGGATTGTGCCAAATGTCATAATTCAGGCGGATGGAAATTTGATGCTAAAAAAAGCAAATTCAACCATAGCACCACAGGCTTTGCGTTGTCGGGCCAGCATCAGGCTATTAATTGTAAGGCGTGCCATACAACGTTGACTTTCAAAAAAGCCTCTTCAAATTGTGCTTCTTGTCACACCGACCGCCACAATCAAACGGTGGGTAACAACTGTGCCCGTTGTCACAGTACTCAATCTTGGCTAGTGGGCAACATTACTAAATTGCACGAACAAACGTCTTTTCCTCTCACAGGAGTACATGCTACGATTGATTGTAAAAAATGTCATACTTCCGAAACCAGTCTTCAGTTCAAACCAACAGGTTTAGCTTGTGTTGATTGCCACCGAAAAGATTTTAGACAAACTACCAACCCCAATCATACCAAGCTCAATTTATCCACTGAGTGTAATATGTGTCATAATACCATGACAAGTTGGAAAAATGCCCTTTTCCCAGATCATAACAGTATTTATCCTTTGACTGGCGCACATGCTGCTATTGCCAAAGATTGTCAAAAATGTCATATTGGTGGGAATTTTAATAATACGCCCAAAGACTGTGCGGGATGTCACAAGGCTGATTTTTCTAAAACGAGTAATCCTAATCATACCAAACTTAATTTTTCAAACGATTGTGCGTCTTGCCATACGACCAAACCCACTTGGAAACCAGCTAGTTTTGTAACACATAATAGCATTTTTGCACTAACTGGCGCACATGCTAGCATTGCCAATAATTGCTATGATTGTCATAAAGGGGGGAATTTTAACAATACTCCTAATGATTGTAATGGCTGCCACTCAGCAGATTTCAAGAAAACGAGTAATCCCAACCATCAAACTTTAGGTTTCTCTACAGATTGTGCAAGTTGTCATACCACTAACCCTAGTTGGTTGCCAGCTCGATTTGTTCAGCATGATAATTTTTATCCGTTGACGGGTGGGCATAAAAATATACGCTGTAACGAGTGTCATAAAAATGCCGTTTATACTAACACCCCAAAAGATTGCAATAGCTGTCATAATACCAACTACAATTCGTCTGTCAACCCAAGTCATAAAACCATGAACCTGTCTACTGACTGTGCTTCATGTCATACCACTGCGGTAGGTTGGCGACCAACCAATTTTAATCATAGCACTTATTATCCATTAACGGGTGCACATGCCAGTATCCAAACCAACTGCGTAGCATGTCATAAAGGTGATGTAAAAAATACGCCAAAAGATTGTAATGGATGCCATAATACTAATTATAAATCAACCAGTAACCCGAACCATAATACCCTTAATTTATCCACAGATTGTGCATCCTGTCATACGACAAAAAGTGGCTGGAAACCAACGAGTTTCAATCATAGTACTTTTTATCCATTGACAGGTGCACACGCTGCTATTGCCAACAATTGTGCCTCTTGCCATAAGGGAGACGTAAAAAATACCCCGAAAGATTGTAATGGTTGTCATAATGCCAATTATAATACAACCACAAGCCCTAATCACAAAACTGCTGGTTTTAGTACCGATTGTGCAAGCTGTCATACCACCAATGCAGGTTGGACTCCTGCCAGTTTTAAAGCACATGATGCCTTTTATCCGCTTACGGGTGCTCACGCTACTATTAGTTGTAAGGATTGTCATAAAAACGGGAATTACACCAATACCCCAAAAGATTGCAATAGTTGTCATAATGCTAAGTATATAGCGGCTGTCAACCCTAATCATGTGAGTATGAACTTGTCGAAAGACTGTGCTTCTTGTCATACGACCAAACTAGGCTGGAGACCAAGTTCGTTCAACCATAATACGGTTTATCCATTAACAGGAGCGCACTCAACTATTGCCAATAACTGTACAGCTTGTCATAAAAGCGATGTAAAAAACACACCTAAAGATTGTAATGGTTGTCATAGCGCCAATTACCAAACCTCAGCGAATCCGAATCATACAACTCTCAATCTATCAAGAGATTGTGCAAGTTGTCATACCACTAATGCTGGTTGGAGACCGACCAGTTTCAACCATGCGGTATATTATCCATTAACGGGAGCGCATGCTAGCGTTGCCAATAATTGTACAGCTTGTCATAAAGGTGATGTGAAAAACACACCGAAAGACTGTAATGGTTGTCATAGCGCTAATTACCAAACCTCAGCGAATCCGAATCATACAACCCTTAATCTATCAAGAGATTGTGCATCATGTCATACCACTAATGCTGGTTGGAGACCAACCAGTTTTAACCATGCGGTGTATTATCCATTAACAGGAGCGCACTCAACCATTGCCAATAATTGTACGGCTTGTCATAAAGGTGATCTAAAAAACACACCTAAAGATTGTAATGGTTGTCATAGCGCCAATTACCAAACCTCATCGAATCCGAATCATATAATTCTCAATCTATCACGAGATTGTGCAAGTTGTCATACCACTAATGCTGGTTGGAGACCGACCAGTTTCAACCATGCAGTATATTATCCATTAACAGGAGCACATGCTGGCGTTGCCAATAATTGTACAGCTTGTCATAAAGGTGATGTAAAAAATACGCCAAAAGATTGTAACGGCTGTCATAGTGCTAATTACCAAACTTCAGCAAACCCTAATCATACAACACTCAATCTGTCAAGAGATTGTGCATCATGTCATACCACTAATGCTGGTTGGAGACCGACCAGTTTTAACCATGCAGTATATTATCCGTTGACAGGAGCCCATGCTAGCGTTGCCAATAATTGTACGGCTTGTCATAAAAGTGATGTAAAAAATACACCAAAAGATTGTAATGGTTGTCATAATACTGCTTATAATAACGCTACAAACCCCAACCACAAAGCGGCTGGTATATCTACGGACTGTGCAAGTTGTCATAGCACGAACCCAGGATGGCGACCAAGTACTTTCAATCATAATGTTTATTATCCGCTGACGGGAGCGCATGCCAATATTGCTTCCAATTGTGCCTCTTGTCATCCGAATGGTCGATTCAAAAATACCCCTACAGACTGTAACTCATGTCATAGCGGTGCTTATAACTCATCGGCTAGCCCTAATCACTCAGCTATCAACCTTTCTAGAGATTGTGCATCATGTCATAGTACCAATCCTAGTTGGCGACCAAGTACTTTTAACCATAATTCAAAATATCCATTAGTGGGGGCTCATGCCGCCTTGGCGTCTAACTGTACTGCTTGCCATGCTGGAGGAAATTACAGCCATAATGGCTGTTATAGTTGCCATGCTTCCGCTTATAACCGAGCAACACCAAGTCATACGGCCTCACAATTTCCAACAACTTGCACTGATTGTCATGGTCAGAATGCTTGGAAACCAGCCAATTGGAACCATGATGCGTCTTATTTCCCGATTTATAGTGGCAAGCACAAAGGCAAATGGAATACCTGTACCGACTGTCATACCTCTCCTACTAATTATAGTATTTTCAACTGTTTGAACTGTCATAAAAAGACAGATGCAGACAAAGACCACCGACAAGTTAGAGGCTATAGCTATGATAACAACTCATGTTACGCATGCCATCCGAGAGGTAGTAGTTAGGAAAGTGTTTAAGCTTTTATGTTATCTCTTTTTTGTGATTTTGTCAGTATTAGAATCAAAAGCACAAACCACATACAATGAGGGAGTTGTGACGTATTTCAACTCTGAAAATATTTACGTACGCTTTGATCATGCACAATCATTGCGGGTAAATGATACGCTCGAAATTTTTACTCAAAATCAATGGGTAAAGGGGTTACTCGTAAAAGCAATTTCCTCGAAATCATGCGTCACTCAAAGTATCCTTGGAAGTACCATCGCATTGAATACCCCCGTAAGATATGTTCTAAAAGTGAGTGCCAAGCCTACTGATACAAAGCTAGAAAAAAGCCAAATATCAGTTCAGATAGACACATCAGCTAACAAATCTGTGCCCGCTGTTGCAGTTAGGAAGCAAACTTTCGATGGACGTTTTTATGTTTCATCCTATGGAAATATTGGGTCAGGAGAAAATAATTTTAACCAAATAAGAACTACCTTAAGTTTCGACATCAACAATATCGAAGGAGGTAAGGTATCTTTTCAAAATTATATTACCTATCGACCAAGATTTGGACCAAGTGCTAATACAGGGACTTTCGCCGATGATTTTAAGGTCTATGCACTTTCGTTGAATTATGAATTAAATGCCAAAACCAACCTGACACTCGGACGAAAAATCAGTAATTATATTTCTAATATGGGCGCAGTTGATGGTTTACAAATAGAGCATAAATACAAAAAAATGGTATTCGGCGGCTTTGGTGGTTTTGCTCCTGATTTTTTTGATTATAGCTTTAACCCTTCCTTATTGCAATATGGCGCTTTTGTAGCTCATGATTTTCAGGGTGATAACGGACAAGTACAAACGAGTTTTGCCATAGCCGAACAACGCAATGCCTCCAAGGTAGATAGACGCTTTTTGTACTTACAACACAATAATACGATTGTTAAGAATATGAGTCTGTTTTATTCCTTAGAACTAGATTTATATCAAAACATCAATAATGTACAAACCAATAATATACAACTGACCAGTACATACGTTTCGTTGAGATACCGACCTTTCAAGCGTTTTAATATTACAGCATCTTACGACAATCGTAGAAATGTGATTTATTATGAAACCTATCGAACGTTTATTGACCAACTCATCAATCAAGAAACTCGACAAGGATACCGATTGCAGCTCAATCATAATATGTCGAATTACCTGAGTTGGAATTTTTCAGGATTTTATCGCTTTGAATCCAGCAGACCTGAGCCGACTAAAAACTATGTGATTGGGCTCAATATGGCGCAATTGCTTGGCAATGGCTCCAACCTGAATTTTAATTATAACATGATGAATACCTATTATTTTGATGGTAATATTTTAACAGCTAGATTGAACCAAGATATTCTCAAAAGCAAAGTGTCACTTGAATTTGAATATAGAAAGGTGGATTATACTTTCTTTAGTGATTTTCAACCAAGTCTCAAACAAAATATCTTCGGCATTTCAACTAGCTATTATACTCAAAAGCGCACCTCTATTATGTTATCATACGAGGGTACTTTTGAACCAGATAAAAAGTATCATCGCTATTTTGTTACCTTTTCACAAAGATTTAGAAATAAGAAATAAACGAATAAATATGAAATACGCTAACACTACCCTTATCATTTGTGTACTTGCACTTACAGTAGCCTGTAAATCAAAGCCCAAAGTAGTTGAGGAAGATACCACCAAACCCGTTCCCGCACAGGCCATTGATAGTTCGAGCGCCTTAGCTCCAACTTCTGGCAATAATAGCGCTACCGATAATCAAATGCACGAAGTGGTGGCTATCGAAATACTTCAAGCTCAGCGCTATACCTATATGAAGGTAAAGGAAAAAAATAATGAGTTTTGGATAGCTACCGTCAAATTTGAACCTAAAGTTGGCAATACCTATCTGTACCAAGGAGGTCTACTCAAAACCGATTTTGAAAGCCAAGAGCATCATAGAACTTTCGACAAAATTGTGCTGGTTTCCAACATTATCGACGCATCCTCACACCCAGGTGGTGCAATGGGCAGCGAAATGCCACATAATCATCCGCCAATTGAAACAGAGGCAAATACAAAGGTTGCTCCAGTAAAAGATGCCATTCGTTTGCAGGATTTATTGGCAAATAGTCAAAAATACAACGGTAAAACGGTTTTGGTACAAGGTAAAGTTGTAAAGGTAAATTATGGAATCATGAATCTCAATTGGGTACATATCCAAGATGGAACAAGTATCAAAGGACAAAAATGTGATATTACCATTACTACGACCGAAAATATTCCGATGGGGGCGACTATTGCCATGAAAGGAAAAGTGGTATTGAATAAAGATTTTGGCGCAGGTTATAAATACGATATAATTTTAGAAAACGGAAGTTTGTAATTTTTTCAAATTTTACCCAACCATTGCATTTCAAGTTTCATCTTATAGTTAATTAGCCATAATCATGTTGTACTGACAGATACGATACCTAACCACTCTATAAGATGCAACCACTTGAAAGTAATGAAAAGCTTATCATTCGGGCTTTTGAAAACTATTTAAACTTGGTAAAACGTCAAGAAATAAATCGTCATGGGAAAGAATGCAGTCTTGATGAACTCCAAAAACTAGAAGCCATCTCAACCAGAATCATTGAGATGATTGCAGAAAAATTATTCGAAAATATCACAGGTCAAACACACCATGAAAAACAAGTTCTCATGATTCAAAACCTACAAAGGTTATATCGTTTGAGTGCGTAAAGTAAGCCCCAAGTATGAGACAATACTTGGGGCTATTTTGCTATTTAACCAGAACAATCTGCTGAACAATTTCATCAGAATATTGTTCAATCTGGGTTTCCTCGATAATTTTCTTTGAAGTCGGTACAGACTCTAAGACTCGTAATGCCTTCTCATAAGAAGGATAGAGGCTTTTTGCAGACGGGCGACTTATCAAAATGTCAAAAGTATAATTATGTTCTTGAGCCGTTTGATTCATTAGAGCCAAATACCCATAATTACGAGCAGCCTTTTCTTGAATACCCTCTTCTGTCGCTAAGTCTAAAGACAAAGGTTTTACTAAGTGTTGCTGGTGGTTTTGCCAAGCATATTCAAATTTGAGTGTCAAATCAGGCGACTCAATTACAACATCTTTTTTCAAATATTGCTCAACGTCTTTACTTTTAGCAATGATACTTTTATAGAGTTTTTGGCTAATATACTTTTCATTACGTTGATTTTCTTTGGGTATCATTTCTTCATAATCACCAAAATACAAATCATAGTAGGATTGCGCTAACTCTCCTATGTTTTCTGTATAGCATACTCCTACTCGTATTTCGCTAAACTGTAAAGCAGTGGCATCTTCCAACAAAAACTCACGAGCAATAAAAGCTCGTTGGTCACTTAATAAGTCGTCTGCAAATAAAACCCAATCTTTACTCACCTCTTGGGCTTTTTGCTTAATGCCTTTTAAGTGGGCTTTTACAAGCCATTCTGAAAAGTTTTGATAGGCATGCGATAGCCTTGAAAGTTTAGTAGGAGCATGAAAAACGACTTTCTTTTGTTCTGGAAAAATGAACAAAATACCCACATTCAAGGCTTCTCCTGACGAAGCTGAATGCACGTATCGTAAGAGGCTATATGTGAAGATATTGTTGTTCATTGGAGTATTCCTTTTAAAAGGGTCACAAATTTATAACTATTTTTCTTTGTATATTCTAAATAGCGTTTTAATATTTCAACATCAGGAACAGGGAAATCAAGGTCTTCTAATTGATTGACATACGAATTTAACTTATTAACGTTCAAGCGTTTCAATAATTCCTCGAAGTCATAAAAATAGTTTGCTATAGTTTGTTTACTATGGCTTGATAAAAAGGGATAAAACACATGATTTTGGTAATAGTAGTTCCAATTCATTGTTTCTACATCTTCAATATGGTTTAAATCAATCTCTAAACAAAACTCGTGGTCAATCAAATAAATATCATGATTATCTAATAGCAAGTTGGTTTTTTCATTATATCTTCTATCAAAATTTCTGACCAAATTATCAAAAGCAAATACTGTATCTACACCTGTCAGTCCCTCTAAGGTGCTTTTAGCGATATTTTTTCCAAAATTTATTACTCCTTCTATATACTCACAACCAAAGTTTAAATAAGCTTCTTTTTCTTTTATCTCGGCTTGTAGTTCACTCGGTAGTGTTTGTAAAAAGGCATTTGTAAAACTAATATAAGCAGGAAATGGCGATAATAAATCAAACTCATCAGCCAATGCAACGGTAAGGACATCACGAGCAACCGTTAGATTCTCACGAACTTCTCTTTTATTATAAAGCTTCACAACGAATTGCTTTAATTTTCCTTCTTCGTTCTTAATTGTCACAATAATTGGGCGTGTTCTTCCCCCTTTTGTGATTCGATTATCATAAGATATGGCTTCGTAGATTGGTAACAAGCTGATAAGTGCGTTTTATAAATTTGAAAATAAATATACAAAATTTTGTTCCAAAAGCATTAATCAGAAGGGTTCATAAATGTCCAGTACAACAGAGTTATGATTTAATATTCTACCCCCTTCTCAAATACTTCTGATTAAAGGAATACAATAAGGAAATATTCCAGACAAAGCTTTTACTGCTTGAAATATTGGAGGTGATACTTTTATTCAGAACCGACGAAAGTGAAAATGGACAATTTGATTTGGTCACAGTAAGGGTCGCGTTGGAGAAAAAACCGTCTTCATTATCGAGCATTAAATAAAATAACTGTGGAGCTACTTTTAGGAAGACATCTTTCGTGATTTTAATTTGAGAAATACTGCCATTTACTGTGACAAAATGGGTGGTTTTGGTGGCATCTTCCTCTAGTCCTCTAGAATACAAATAATACATGCCCAGTGAAAAGTTTTTATTAATCATAATAGAGGGCGCCACTTCAGTTGCTAAATATCTTCGAACTTGCTGAATGTCCCTTATTTCATTGTTAATACTCACAGGAATTGTCCGAAAGTTGATAGCGGGGTGTGCTCCAATATGAAGCCTAAATTTACCTTCTGTCAGAACTTTGTATCTCCACCAAAACACAAAACTCCAAGGTTTTCCATCCAAAGCAAATCGAATGAGAGGGTCAAAACTTAATTTATTTTTCCCAATCGATAATTCAAATAACAATGCTGGTTTGCCCAAAGTAAACGATGGAATCAATGACATACCATTGTTAGTAACGACGATATTGCCCGAAAAGAAACTTTGAGGTTTCACCTGTGTGCTATCTTGTACTTGAGAAAATGAAAAGTGGGGCAACAGAAGAAATAGTAAGGGCATAGTACACCCTTGCGAAAGTTTACTCTTAATGTTCATACAGTTTATATAATAGTAATTTGGATAATAACACTACAAAGTTGTCTTATTTTTAAGGTTTTATGAAATAAATTTCATAAAACATACGTCTTACCGAATGTTGGAATTAGACTTATGGTCAAATTATTTATCAAAAAAGCGGTCGAAAATTGTTTTTCGACCGCTTTTTTGATGCTACTATGCTATGGTTGACTCAACTTAAGACGCAATGCTTTGCGTCTCTACAAGTGAAATTCATATTAAAAATAATCACTCACTCAGTCTCAAATCACTAAATTAGAAATGACTCATGTTTTCCTAGTCTTTTATACGAACTCTACTCCACTTCAAACTTTGTTTTGGCTAAATAAGCCTTCTGACTTATTTCCATGATTAATTCATCAAGCTCATGTGCAGAAGTAATGATATGTTCAAAAAACATACGCTTTTCGATTTCTGGCATCAATTTATTGTGTTCAAACATCTGGATA
>NZ_JASHIE010000012.1:0-229551 GCF_030056655.1 Flectobacillus rivi | reverse complement strand
TAAGAATCTTTGCAATTTCGGTCGGACTAAATTTGCTGCTTTTCATAATACTTACTTAAAGTTAAAAAATATTACACCTTTTAAACTTTTAATCCGTACTATTTTGGGGGAAGCTTACACTATTAGCCCAAGTCAAAGACTTGAGCTAACTTGTTTAATGCTTTACTGATTTAATCTTCCTGAGTCAAATACGTTTGGTCAACGATATTTTTAATAATGGTGTCTAGTTCTACAGTCGCTTCTTTTAAGTACTCCAAATACATATCCATGCTAGCAGAAGAACCCGATTCGAGTAGTAAATTGGTAATTCCCATGATATTAGCCAGTGGCTTTCGTACTTCGTGAGATTGTTGCCAAGCGATCTTTCTGAAGAGCTCCGAATGTAATTGAAGTTTTTCCTCCTGTTTGAGTAAAACACGAACGTCTCTTGCTGCTAGTACAATGGTTTTATTAGTGTTAAACCTATAGGCATTGATGGTTACGTCAACGGTAATAAGTTCGCCTGCTTTATTAATTGTAGAGATAAATCTTTCTGAGGTAAGATTCGTAAAGAAAGCATCAGAATTTTCGAAAAATGGACTACTTTCTCTGTCATCAAAGTAAGAGCAATAAATGATACTTCTGAGGTCTGTTCCTATTAATTCTTGAGAAGTATAGCCTAGCAGCTCCTCTGCTACAGAATTGAGTTGAATCACTTTGAAGTTTTTATCGAGCACAGCCAGTGCGATAGGCGTATTTTCGATGATATTTTTAAACCTGATTTCACTTTCTTGAAAAGAAAGCTCAAATTTCCTTTTTTCTGATACATCAAGCGATAAAATGGTAACCCCTATGATTTGGTTTGTTGGATTTTTGATGGGAAATACTTTAATCCTAAACCAATAAGTCTGTCCATTGGAAGCATTAACAGGTACTTCTCTATCAATTATTTCACCACGTAAAGCTAATTTGAGTAGAAACTCAGTTTGTGATTTATCGGCATCGTTGATAATATCTAAAATTTTCACCCCTTGTTGGAGTAGGTGATTATTTTCATATACGTATTGTTTAGTGAGGGCTTCGTTGTAATACAAAATCCTGAGATTCTCGTCGAGTAATAAGACACCTTCATGAGCTTCTGAAAGGATAGATTCAAAACAATGCTTAAGCGCACCGATTTCTTTATGGATAAGAGCGTTGTGAGTGAAGTTTTTGAAAGATAAAAGTACACCTTGAATCGTACCTTGGCTGCCATAAATGGGTTCGCCTTTAATACGGGAATGAATAGCATTCGATTCGTTTGGGTGGGCTAAATTGGTGTCTACTTTTTTACCAGAAATTATTTCTTCAAAGAGTTGATAGTAATTGTCTTGGGTAATAGGAAGCTGATATTCGGTGATGAGTTTTCTTTGTTTAACTGGCAAAGAGTTATACCATTGTAACATTGTTTCGAAATGAGCATTGTATGAAATAATCTCATGATTGGGGGAAACAAATAGGGATGGTTCTTCGCTAAAATTGAGCATAGTCTGGACTACGTCGACTAGATGAGAGTTAAGCATAGTAAGGGATATAAAATGATAGGTTCAATAATGATGTGTTATAGGTAATTAAATTACCATTGCAAAATTATTATAGATACCCAAATTTCCGAATGCTACTATACTTTTAAAACCACTACCGAGGTTCTAGTCCAATACTTGAACCTATTTTTTAATAGTTTTCAAACTATTTGCCTTCCATATCAATATGTTTTTCTTGATGTTCAAAAGCCCAAGTCGCCATGGCGTGTATGACAGGAAGGAGTTTTTTCCCAGATTCACTCAACTGGTAAGTCACAAAAGGAGGGACTACAGGTTTTGCTTCTCTGATTAACAACCCATCTGCTTCTAACTGCTTCAAGTGCTGAATTAATACCTTTTCTGTAATAGCTGGAATCGCCTTTTTGAGTTCACTGTATCGTTTACTTTCAGTAGATAAATGATAAATAATGATGGGCTTCCAGTATCCTCCAATCTTTTCCATAGTAAAAGTTACAGGACACAGTTCCAAGGCTGTTTTCTTATTTTGTTGTATTGTCGATGATTCTTTGATGGCTGTCATGGATACATACTTTAGGGTAAGTACTTGTAAAAAAGTAAGTACAAAAATACCTTTGTATCAACAAAAAACAAAATATAAGATCATGAAAATTACACTCATAGGTTCATTAGGAAACATAGGAAAACATTTGGTGAAAATATTGGTAGCAAATACTAACGAAGTAACCGTTATCAGTAGCAACGAAGATAGAAAGTCTGCCATCGAAGCGCTTGGTGCTCAAGCTGCTATTGGCTCGATTACAGATACTGATTTTTTGGTAAAAACTTTTACAGGTGCTGATGCAGTATTTGTAATGACTCCTCCAAACATGGGTGGTCAAAACATCATCGAAAATACTGTTAACGCAGGTAAATCGTATGCTGAAGCTATTACCAAATCAGGAGTTCAAAAAGTAGTAATGCTCAGTAGTATTGGGGCGGAATACGAAAATGGAACAGGACCAATCGCAGGACTTTATCATATCGAAAATTTGTATCGCTCTTTACTCCAAAATGTGAATGTGAGCTTTATGCGTGCGGGATATTTTTACACAAATTTCTATAACGATGTTCCATTAATCAAAGGAATGGGAATCATTGGTTCAAACTATCCAGCCGATACCAAAATTCCACTGGTGCACCCACAAAATATCGCCGAAGCAGTAGCGGAGGAATTACAAAAAAGTACTACAGGGCATCAGGTTCGTTATGTGGTAAGCGATTACGTAAATGTCGCAGAGGTAGCAAAGGCATTTGGTAATGTTTTGGGTAAACAACTTCCTTGGGTAGAGTTTACCGACGAACAATTATTACAAGGAATGCAACAAGCAGGTCTACCAGCCGAAATGGCAAATTTGTATACCGAAATGGGCACGGCAATTCGTGAAGGAAAATTACAAAAGGATTTCGAGGCAAGCGGTGCACCACAAGTTGGTTCCATCAAAATTCAGGCGTTTGCCAAAGAATTTGCAGGCGCATTTTAAAGTTAAAAAGCCCTAATTATGATTTCATCCACAGTCTAAACAACTTCTTGTTTGGGCTGTGGATTTTTATTTTATCTTTATGATAAAATAGACCTCAAATATGCCATAACTGTCTAATAGTTTAGGCATTTGGTCGATTGAGAGTCGTAATTTTTTGGCTAAAAAATACAGATTGCGTAACATTACATCAGATGTACAGAGTTGATTGAATATTTGATTTTCGCCACGCTGTACCTATTCCCTTCAATTTTTACATAAACCAATTTAACTATTTGAAAATGAACGATTACAATTCTTCTCGCCGTCAGTTTTTAGGTGCTGGCGCTGCCTTGCTTACAGGTACACTCATGGCCAATGGAAAACTCTGGGGGATGCCTGCCATTATTGACAATTTCGGAAAATCTGGCTCTTTGATTAAAGGCGTACAAATCGGTGTAATTACCTATTCGTTTCGTGAAATGCCAGACCAAAGTGCGGAGGCAACCTTACAATATGTCCGTGATTGCGGTATTAGTGCGATTGAATTGATGGGCGGTCCAGCAGAAAGCTTTGCTGGCGCACCTAAAAATCCTGTAGATTTCCGTACCGTATTTCCGTTAATGCGTAAACGCAACGAAAAGCAAACTTTGACTCCCGAGGAACAGCAACAACTAGACGAAGCTGAAACTAAAATGAAAGCTTATCGTGCAGAAATGGCACAATGGCGTGCTACAGCTCCTATTAGTAAGTTTGAAGAATTAGGCAAAACCTATAAGAAAGCAGGCGTTTCTATTTATGCTTTCAAACCTGATGCCTTTGGTATGCAAAATACCGATACTGAAATTGAATACGGTATGCGTGCTGCAAAGGCTTTGGGTGCTACGCAGGTTACTTTGGAGCATCCAAGTAATGATGCTCATACCTTGAAATTGGGTAAAATGGCTGAAAAAGTTGGTATCAAAGTCGGTTACCATGGTCACGAGCAACAAACTTATACTTTCTGGGATACAGCATTGGCGCAGTCACCTGCCAATGCTTTAAATCTTGATTTTGGACACTTTGTGGCAGCAGGAAACCCAACGCCTTTAGAGATGGTCAAAAAATATCATGAAAGAATTGTTAGTATGCACATCAAAGATCGCCAGACAAAAGCCAATGGTCGTGGCAATTTGCCATGGGGACAAGGCGATACGCCTATTGCTGATGCGCTCAAATTGATACGTGATAATAAGTACAATTTCCCTGCAACTATCGAATTAGAATATCAAATCCCGAAAGGCTCAAATTCGGTAGAAGAAGTGAAAAAATGTTTAGAGTTTTGTAAACAAGCGTTGGCATAATAGGGAACAGGCACAAAGGCACAGAGGGACAAAGTGAAGGAGGGTAAATCACGAAGTATATCTGTGCCTTTGTTGTTTCCCTGAAAATACTTATATTTTTAGTAGAGCTATAACACTAGGTAGGTAAAGAATCAAGAGTAAAGTTTAATTACTAACCCCTCCTTGCCTAAACCCTATCCCCTAATCAACACTTTGTCCCTCTGTGCCTTTGTGCCTGTTCACTTAGTAATATGAACCTACAACACCTTTTCTCAGAATTACTTCAAGGGTATACTCGCGATAATTCGAAGATGATAACATATTGGACAGAGCTTAGCGATGCCTATTCGCAGCCTAGACGACACTATCATAATTTGACTCACTTAGAAAACTTATATCATGAATTAGTATCCATAAAGACTCAAATTCAAGATTGGGAGATTCTCTTGTGGGCATTATTCTATCATGATGCAGTGTATGACACGTTAAAATCTAATAATGAAGAAAAAAGTGCAGCTTTGGCTGAAAAAAGAATGAAAAGCTTAGGAGTTTCGGAAGAAATCGTAGCCAGAGTTGTTGAGATGATTTTAGCGACAAAAACGCATGTGATCTCTGAAAATCAAGATGTTAATTATTTTACAGATGCCGACTTATCTATTTTAGGAAAAGACTGGGAGGTTTATAAACAATATGCGAAGCAGGTAAGAAATGAATATGCGATTTATCCAGATTTATTGTACAATCCTGGGCGAAAGAAGGTCTTAAAACACTTTCTAGAAATGAATCAGATTTTCAAGACCGATTACTTCACTCAAAAATATGAGGGACAAGCGATATTAAATATAAGTAGAGAATTGGAAGGGGATAGGGGTTAGGCAAAAAGGCAAGAGTAAAGTTTAATTACTAATGCCTCCTTGCCTAACCCCTATCCCCTCAAAAAAACTACTCCACTACAACCTCATCCACAAAAAGCCATGCTTTATCTCCTGCGCCAGTCATATTGGCAGGAATGGTTCCGTAGGCTTGAGCTTTGATTTTGAGAAATTTATATTGTTGATTTCCCAACGACATCGGTATAGTCAATACGCCCTCTTGTGCAGGCACACTTGGATTGACCGTTGATAAAGTAGTATAGTTTACCCCGTCATTAGATGCTAAAATACTCACCGATTTAGGCATCCAAACCCAGCTAGAAGGTTTATGGAAAAAGCGAAGCGTGATTTTTGAAAAGTCTGTTGCCTGATTCCATTTAATCACACCTTCAAAATCTTGATCATTCCATCCAAGCCATTCCTCGTCATTGAATCGACCATTACCGCCAAAAGTACCGTTGGTTATGGCGCCAATTCCCCCTCTAAAGTATCGTTTGCTAGGAAGTGTTGTCAATTCCATTTGTACTCCCGTAGCCTTGTTGATGCTGATGGTACGAGTGATTTCGTCTACCATTCTACCTTTCATTACGGTGGCAGCTTTGATATTGGTAGTTTGCGAAATCAAAATAGGACCAGTGTACAAATTTGATTGCTGTGTCGGCGTGCTACCGTCGGTTGTGTAATAGATAGGCGCTCCATTGTTATCGCATAGCAACGACAAATTAATACGTTGATTGGCATCTCTTGAAGTTTGTGTTTTGATTTCAAAAAAGTGTTTGGCATAGTTAACTGAACGATAATCCATGCGAGTCAAATAGCTCGATAATCTATCTAGAAAGTTAGCATAATTGCGATCTTCCTTTTTCGACCAACCTACTTCCGCCAAGGCTACTCCTCTTGGGAAAGTCATATATTCGGCATGACTACCAACAGGCACTTGCTCTGTCCAAAGGTTTGCTTGTGGCCCTAATACATACTTCGCTTCTTCTGCCGTTAAGTTTTCTGGAATAGGTTCAAAGCTATAAATTTTTGGAAGGTTAATAAATCCTGCAAATGCCAAAGGTTCGTTCGGGTCTTCTGATTGATAATAATCCAAATAGCAGTGCGAAGTTGGCGACATAATGGCATTATGCTTCATTTTGGCAGCTTCACCACCACTTTCTAGGCTTCTCCAAGCCATAACAGTTGCATTTGGTGCTAATCCTCCTTCTAAGATTTCGTCCCAACCAATCATCTTACGACCACGGCTATTGAGGTGTTTTTCAAGCGTTTTGATAAAATTACTCTGTAATTCATCCACATTCTTTAAACCTAAATCTTGGGTAGTTTTACGACAAACTGGACATTTATGCCAAGCTACTTTACTAGCTTCGTCACCGCCTATATGAATGTATTCACTTGGGAAAATACTAATTACTTCGTCTAAGATGTCAGCAATAAATTGTGCTGATTCGGGTTTTGGACAAAACTCTCCTTGAAACAGCAATTGTTTACCAGTACTATCTTGACAAGCATACTGTGGATAAGCAACCAAGGCTGCTTGCGAGTGTCCTGGCACATCTACTTCAGGAATAATTGTAATAAAACGGTCTTGAGCATATTTGACCAATTCGCGCATTTGTTCCTGTGTATAAAAACCTTCATTGGTTGGCCATTGTGGAGACTTGGCGGTGTGTAAAAGCGGATATTTCTTGCTTTCAAATCTAAAAGCCTGTCCGTCGGTCAAGTGCCAATGAAAACGGTTGATTTTGAGTGCTGCTAATTCATCAATATACTTTTTCAAGAAATCAACAGGCATGAAATGACGAGATACATCAAGCATAATCCCGCGATAACCAAAACGTGGTTCATCTTCAATCGTTCCGCAAGGAATCGTCCATTGTGTATCATTCGCACGGATTTTTTGTTCTATATCCGTTGGCAAGAGTTGTAATAAACTTTGTACCCCATAAAAAATCCCTGCTGGTGTTTTTGCCTTAAGTTGGATATGCTGAGGTGTGATGTTCAGTTTATATCCTTCAGCCTGAGTCACTTTAGCATCCAAAATTACCTCAATAGGCTTTTTGCCCTTCGCTTTACTCACGACAGGCAATGCCAAACCCGCTGCCAAGCGACATTTGTCTTTCAGTGGTTGAAGCGCCACCAACGTTTGTGGGTTGCGGGTTTTGTCTACAATAACTACCTGCTTGTTTAGCTCGAAACTCCCATTTTGAGGAATAATCTTTTGGGGTTGAGGAATAATTGGATAACGATTTTGCGCTAGTATTGTACCCGAACAAAGCAGACACCATAAAAGCAAAAGTTGTTTTTTCATATTGATTTTAATTGAAATTGGGTGGGTGATTATGACCTTAGTCTATCATTTCCAAAGGTATAAAATGATATTGGGGCTTTTATACTCATTTGTATAGAACGCCTTCCCAAACTTGAATTGTTGTGGTATTACCCACGAAGTACTAATTTGCATCCGATTTGTGGATTAAACTAGTGTGAAAGCGTCAATAAAGAGTTTAATCTCATAACTCAGCACTAGAATTGTACGGAGGATTTCTAACTATCGCAGATTTAGGATTTCTGATTTCGGAAATAGAGTAAAACACTTTTATTTTTTACAAAAAATAGAAGCTTGCACTTCCGAAATCCAACATCCGATATAAATGGTTTTTATAATCCTATGTACACTCCTAACTCAGCACTCAAAATTCATCACTTATATGATTCCTATTAAGTTGTCCATAAAGGGCTTGTATTCATATCGCGAAACGCAGGTAGTTGATTTTACCAAGTTGACTGAAGCGTCTATTTTCGGGATTTTTGGAAAAGTTGGCTCTGGTAAATCCTCTGTTTTAGAGGCGATTACCTTTGCTTTGTACGGCGATACCGAAAGAATGAACAAGTCGGGTGACGACCGAAACTATAATATGATGAATCTTCGCTCAGATGACCTACTCATCGATTTTGAGTGTCGTGCGGGCAAAGACAATCACTTGTATCGTTTTACGGTAAAAGGTCGTAGAAATAGCAAGAAGTTTGACGATGTAAAAACTTTTGAAAGAAAAACCTATCAATGGATGCCCGAAATTTCAGATTGGGCGCCTATTGAAGTTGAAAATGCTTCCGAAAAAATTATAGGTCTTTCTTATGAAAACTTTAAAAGGACGATTATTATTCCTCAGGGGCGTTTTCAGGAGTTTATCGAATTACCCTTGTCGAAACGTACCCAAATGATGAACGAAATATTTCAATTGGAGCGTTTTGACTTGGCATCTAAGGTAAAATTAGTCAAGGAAAATAATGAAAAACAGCTTGAGCATCTCAATGGAAAAATTGCCCAATTAGGACAAAGTACTCCCGAACAACTAGACGCTATCAAAGACCAATTACAGGCATCAGAGGCGCTATTAGTGCTAAGAAATCAGGCGCTGGCAGATAAAGTTGCCGACGAGAAAAGCCTAGATTGGGTCGCCAAACTCTTTAAGAGCTTGGAAGAAACGGCCGCACAGTTGCAAACTTTAGAGGCTCAAGCGGAGGAGTTTGAGACAAAAGAGAGTCGATTGAAGACTTATCAAAAAGTTTTGATGCAACTAAAGCCTTTGCTTACCCAACAGCAAGCTCGATTAGTAGAACAACGAAAGGATACCTTGGCTTTTTCTAGTAAAAACCAAGAGCAGGAACAGTTGGTGAAAAATATTCAGGTTGCTCAACAAAAGTTGGATGAACTCAAACCAGCTTTTGAGCAAAAAGAAAACTTGTTGAAAGAAGCAGAAGAATGGGGTTGGGCTTTGAGATGGAAACAGGCTTCGAGTGAGAGAACCAAATTGCTGGAGCGTCTAGAAAAAGGTAAAATTGCTGTTGAGCAACAACGGGTTCAAATTCAGCATGGACAAGCAGAAAGGGTTCAGATAGAGGAGGCGTTGCAAAAACTCAAAAGCCAGCAAGTCGATCTTCATCGTCTCTCGATGGTGTCTACGTGGTTTGGACAAAAGAAAACGCTTCTTTCTCAGAGAAATACCATTACTGAAGCAGGAAAGGATGCAAAACTAAAAGCGGAGGATTTTGAACAAAAAATCCAAGCGATTTGTCAAGACGAAGTTTTTCAAGAACGTATTTCTAGTCAGCTCGAATTACCAGAACGTCTTACCTTGATTGAACATCTGAAACAGGAGTTTAACCAAAAAATAGATTTTCATCAGCACCATATTTCACACTTCGAAACGCAAAAGGCATTGCAGGCCTATTCAAATGCTTTGCACGACGATGAGCCTTGTCCTTTGTGTGGTGCAATTCATCACCCCGCTAAGTTGACTTCTTCGGAGGATTTTTCTGGAAAAATACAAGCAGAAAAAACTGCCCAAAAAGCTTGGCAAAATCGCCTACAACGTATCGAACAGCTGACGGCTCAATGGGATGCGCTAGCGCAGAATATGACTATCTGGAATACAGAGCGAAACAAACAGGCGGTTTTGTACAAAGATATACAAGCCAAAATTCAGGAGCATGACCTGAGTTTTGTATGGACTGATTTTTCAAAAGATGATGAAGAGGCGGTTCAAAAAGCCTTTGCCTTGGCCGAACAACAACAAAAGGAAATAAAAGCTTTTGAAGAAAAACGAGGGGCACAAGAACAACAGCTGCAAGTTTGGCAAAAGGATTTGGAGGAAAAGTATTTGCCTACTTTACAAAAAATAGAGGTTGAAATTTCGGCTAAAATGTCGGAGATAAGCACTGCTCAATCGCAGATACAGCGTTTGGATATACAGACGCTAGAAAATGAAACCGCAGAAAGTATTGCTATTCATATCCAAAGGCTTCAGCACCAGCATCAGGAGTTGGTCAAAAACGTTGAGCAATTGCAAAAGGATATACAATTGTTACAAGACCAAAGCAATAGATTGGGAGGTGAGATTGTAGCGTTGAAACAAAATCTGACACAGCACACACAAATCATCGAGACATTGGAGGAGCAACTCAGAGCTGCGATGTCAGAGATAGGTTATGTGGACAAAGAGGAGATAGAGCAAATTTTGGCTTGGGACTTGGTAATTGATGTAGAGCAAAAAGCCATAGAAACCTTTAAAGTACAATTACAAGCTACTCAACAGCGACACAAATCTCTCTTGGAAGAGACCCAAGGTTTACGCTACGATGTTGGAATTCACCAGCAACTTTTGGCGGATATAGCAACATTACAAAATGAAATAAATACCTTGCAAGCGGAAGCTGGTGCACTCAGAGGTAGACAATTACAACTTGAAAAAGACTTGGCGACTCAGGCCGATTTGTTGAAAGAAAAGGAGGCTTTAGAAATTCGTAGAGCTGACATAGATACTTTAGCAAAACTCTTTAAAAGCCAAGGGTTTGTAGGGTTTGTGTCAGGAATGTATTTACAAAACCTTTGTAATCAGGCTAATGAGCGTTTTAGTAAAATGACCCGACAGGCTTTGCAACTCGAAATTTATGAGACACGTCCTTCAGAATTTGATTTTAGAGTGAGAGATTTACTCAATGAAGGAAGAACAAGAGCCGTAAAAACGCTTTCTGGTGGACAGAAATTCCAAGTTGCCTTATGTTTAGCCCTAGCTTTGGCAGATAATATCCATGCTCAAACTCAATCAACCAATAATTTCTTTTTCTTGGATGAAGGTTTTGGGTCGTTAGATAAAGATTCGCTAACAGAAGTTTTTGAAACCTTAAAATCTTTACGAAAAGAAAACCGCATCGTCGGCGTTATTTCCCACGTAGAAGATTTACAACAAGAAATAGAAAGCTATATCACCGTAGAAAACCACCCAGAAATGGGAAGCCAAATTAAGTGATATCGGATTTTAGATTTTTGATATCGGATTTGATTAAAGAATATAGAGGGATATTCATTGCTAAATAGTAAAACTAAATGGTGTTAAAATTTGAGAGTATTAATCCAAAATCAAAAATCCGACATCAGCAATACTCAATATGATTTCCGTAACAATACTTACCAAAAATAGTGAGGCGCGATTGGCGCAGTGTTTGGATGCCTTGAAGGGATTCGATGAAGTAATTGTGCTCGATAATGGGTCGACCGACCAGACATTGGCTATTGCACGCCAATACGCTAATGTTTGTGTGCATGAGCACCCATTTATTGGCTTTGGTAAGATGCGCAATTTGTCTGTGAGCTTCTGTAAAAATGACTGGATTTTGTGGGTTGATTCCGATGAGGTATTAGACCCGATTTTGATTCAAAATATTCAGAATCTTTCGCTCAATCCTAACCATCTATATCGTTTTTTACGAAAACAATATTACAATGGCAAATACATCAACGGAGCAGGTTGGGGAAACGACAAAGTAACACGACTTTTTCATAAAAAAAGTACACAGTTTAATGACAAAGATGTTCATGAAGGATTGAATACCAAAGGTTTGCAAGTTGTAGATATTGAGGGAGTTATTCATCATTATTCTTATGAAACGGCTGATCAGCTTTTGGCAAAAATGAACTATTACTCGACCCTTTTTGCGGTGCAGAATCAGCATAAAAAAGGGACACATCCCGTGATTGCCTATTTCAAGAAGACCTTCCATTTTTGGAATTACTATTTACTCAAAAAAGGATTTTTGTATGGCTACGAAGGCTATTTGATTTCGTATTGCAATGCACAAGGAGCATTTTTCAAATACATGAAGCTTTATGAAATGAATCAGAAAGAAAAGTCATAACTTGCACCTTTATTTTTTTGCTCTCTTTAAACAGTGAACCGAACTACTAAATTGGATGTCGTACATCCGTGCTACAATCCCCACGAAGGTTGGGAAAAGGAGCTTTTACATTATTATAAAATATTTGTTTCGCAACTCCCTTCACAAGTGGAGGTTAAATTGTATTTGGTTGATGATGGTTCTATAAGAGGCGTGACAGAAGCCCATTTACAATATCTCCGAGAAAATATCCCTGCTTTCGAGTATGTTACGTATTCCCAAAATAGGGGAAAAGGATTTGCTTTGCGTACTGCCATCGCCAAAACGCAAGGTGATTTGATTATTTATACCGATGCCGATTATCCCTATCGTATGGAAAACGCTTGGGAGATGTTTAGGTTATTGAACGACGAAAATTATGATGTGGTTTTGGGCGTTCGTGACGACCATTATTATAGTCAATTACCGTTTTTGAGAAAAATATTTTCCCTGTCTTTACGCACGATGAATCATGTTTTTTTCCCATCGATGTTCGTAAAAGACACTCAATCTGGTTTAAAAGGATTTAATCAAAAAGGGAAAGACGTATTTCTCAAAACTCATATCAACTCGTTTTTATTTGATATGGAGTTTGTGGTATTGGCGTCACGTCGTAAAGATTTACGCTTGGCCAAAATACAAGTACACGTGCGTGATGGAATTAGTTTTTCACAAATGAGCTGGAAAACGATAAAACAAGAACTACTGAGTTTTCAAAATATTTTTAGTCGAAGTAAGTAAGAGATAGAAGTGATGAATTGTGAGTTTTGAGTGATGAGTTGTCCTTTACTGCCCTTGTTGAAGTTTTCTCCAACAAGCAATTTGCGTCAGCTACTGAGCAAGTATAAGATGATTAACTCGCTGGCTTGTAGGCTTTTTGCCGCCCTGTTGAAGTTATTTCTAACAAGCTAATTAATGAAGCTTTCAGCTTAAGGCATAGAGTCTAAAGCACGGAAGTCTACTAATTTTTTTTATTATTATGCTAAAAGCAATCTTAACATTTGACGTAGAAGAGTTTGATGTGCCTTTGGAATACGGTCAACAAATCACAATGGAGGAACAGATAGAGGTTTCGACTCGTGGGACATTGCTTTTGAAGGCATTATTAGATAAACATCAAGTAAAAAGCACTATTTTTTGCACAGGACAATATGCACTTTCTCAGCCTGAGTTAATGAAAACTTTGGCCGAGAAACATGAGATTGCTTCTCATGGAATGTATCATAGTAGCTTCGATGCAAAGATTGATTTACCTGCTTCCAAGAAATTACTTTCCCAAATCACAGGACAGTCTATCGAGGGATTCAGAATGGCAAGGATGATGCCTGTCGAAAATCAGGATATTGCAGATGCTGGTTATGTGTATAATGCTTCGTTGAATCCTACTTTTTTGCCAGGACGTTACAACCATTTAGACAAACCGAAGCTCCCTTTTGTGCAGGATAGGTTATGGCAAATTCCTGCGACGGTTACCCCAAATTTGCGTTTTCCTATGTTTTGGTTGAGTTTTAAAAACTTACCATTTAGTGTTTACAAAATGTTTTCGAATAGCGCCCTCAATCGCTATGGGATTATTAATTTGTATTTCCACCCATGGGAGTTTACCGACCTTTCGGCTTATACCACCATTCCTGCGTATGTCCGTAAGCACTCAGACAGAGTACTTTTACAGCGTTTGGATGACTACATTACTTGGCTAAAAGCTAAAGGAGTAACCTTCATCACCATGAAGGAATATGTGGAGGAGCTAAAGCAGAAAAGTAATACAATATAAAATGCTGTAATAATCGGTAGTAATCCTATCCATACAGAATGGTTATAGAAACTATTTAATATTGTATAAGTAGAAAGCATTCTATCCTTCCGTAATATCTTACTTTTTTATTAGACTTACCTTTCTTACACAAGAGAAATAGTCTTTGTGGATACTACAAAAGAAGGTTATGAATTTACAAACTCACCATTACTAACACTCACTATGGGATGGTGTTACTGATAATTATTAAATCTTGATAGGACGTCAAGATTAGTGTATATTTAAATTTGGTAAGTTGTTTATAATAAGAATATTATAGTTGAGTAAGTTTCTATTTTGATGAAATCCTACTGTTTGAGCCGAAGGCGAGTTTAGGATTTCTTGACTTTCTTTTGTTACTTTTCTTGTGTCAAGACAAGAAAAGTAAGGAGTGTCTAATGAAAATTATGTTTTTTACGAAGGCTATCATAATTTTTAAATGTGACCTAATAAAATTCTCTTTCCAACCGCTAGATACATAGATAGTAATTTTTATGAAATTCGACTTTTTGCTCAATAAGCGCAACATCTTGTTGATTTGGATTGCAGTGGCAGTAGCAATGGCCATGAAGCAGTACTTTACGGGCGATAATCCTCACGCACATATCAACAACTTCATTATTTTTAAGACCAGCTTCTGGCACTTGATTCATCAAGAGCATCTATATGCCTATCATCCCGACGAATACGTAGATTTGTTTTTGTATGGACCGCCTTTTGCGGTAATGATAGCGCCTTTTGCCTTAGTTCCGACTTTACTTGGGGTAATTTTGTGGAATGTGGCCAATGCCATTGCACTACTTTTCGCGATTTATGAATTACCTTCTTTCGACGAAAAAACCAAAGCTATTATGTCATGGCTTTGCCTCAATAGCTGTATTACCAGCCTTATCAATGTGCAGTATCATGGTATCGTGACCGCTTTGATTATTTTGGCTTATACTTTTATCAAGAAAGAAAAAGACTTCTGGGCAGCTTTTTGTATTGTGTTGGGTACTATGACCAAGCTATATGGCGTAGTAGGGCTGGCATTTTTCTTTTTCTCCAAAAATAAACTCAAACTTATTGCTTCTGGCTTGTTTTGGATAGCGGTATTGTTTGTATTACCAATGGCGTTTAGTTCGCCAGCTTATATCCTTCAGACTTACCAAGAATGGCTTGAAGTATTGGTGAAAAAGAATGATATCAACGAAGTTTTGACGAATCCTTATCAAGACCTTTCGGTGATGGGTATGGTACGAAGATTGGTGCAAGATGCCAGTATTTCAAATTTATGGTATATCCTACCAGCGGTTTTGGTATTTGCGCTGTCATATATACGAATCAACTTGTTTTTCAATACCCGTTATCAATTATTGCTTTTATGTTCGACGTTGATGTTGGTCGTATTGGCAAGTACAGGCACCGAAGCTTCTACTTTATTAATTGGGTTTGTAGGCGCAGTGATTTGGTATATGCAAAGTGCTAAAACCACTACTGACAAAGCGTTGTTTATTTTTGCTTTGCTGGTGACAAGTTTTGGTCCTACTGACTTGATGCCCAAATATATTAGAAATGAATTTTTAAGAAAATATGCTCTAATGGTATTACCCATGTTACTAGTTTGGATAAAAGTACATTGGGAAATGTTGGCGAGTAAGAAAGAGGAGTTTTGAGAGGAGGCGCAAAGGAGCAAAGGCACAAAGTGATTTGAGTGATGAGTTAGGAATGTGGAGTTTTGAGTGAAGGCATAAAGGCATTTAGGCTTATCTAGTTCGCGACTTAGTCTCGGACTAGGGATGTAATAATTCCCTTTGTGCCTCTGTGCCTTTGCCACTTTGTGCCTTCACTCAAAACTCTATACTCCTCACTCAGCACTTAATACCTATTCTGCAAAAGCAATAATATCGAAGTGTTTCCAATCTAACATATTTTGTTTTTGAGGAATAGGCGTAATGGCTGCATCTTCTTCAAAATCATCCATTTTGTTGATTTTATAGCCTTTTTGACTAATATAATTAAACAAATCGTGGCGATCTTGCTCGGATAAGTCTTTGAAGCATTCAAAAATCAACGTGGGCTTGTACTGGTCAAGAAGCTTACTGATTGATTTCAAGATTTGAATATCATACCCTTCTGCATCTACTTTAATCAAGGAGATTTTACTCACTTCTGGATATTGTGTGTGAATAAAGTTTTGAAGGTTGACTCCTTTTACTTTTTCTCCTAAACCAAATTTTCCATTTTTTCCACTGATTCCACCATTGTTGAAGCTTGCCTCAGAAGAAGCATACGAATACTCGCCTTCTTCCACTGCAATAGCATAGGGTAAAGGAATGATGTTGGAAATGTGACGGTTTTGGTCAGCGTTTTTCTGTAAAATTTTAAAAACGTGAGGGTTGGGGTCAAAGGCTAGAACTGTGCCTTGTGCACCAACTGCCAAAGCCATTGGAAGAGTAGTGTCGCCAATGTGCGCGCCAATGTCAATGACAAAATCGCCAGTTTTGAGGAATTTACGATAGAAATTAACCTGACTGAGTGAGATAGTTTTCTCTTGTTCTAAAGGGTTTAACCAACAAGTGAAGTTGATATTGCCGATTCCTTGGATTGAGATGACAGAGGTCGCGTCACCATAATCACTAAATTTGCGTTTGGCCACAAACTTAGTGTACTTCTTTTTTAGGTAATTGAACATTCGTATGTGCGTTTAAGGTTGGACTATACTTGTATTAGAGGAAATATATGTTCCGCAAAAATAGCCTTAAATTTGCAGAAAATCGGTTTTATAACAAATTTTAACAATATGCACATTTTGATTTTCCACAATGCTGTCATTCCTGCATTGGAATATGGAGGAACCGAACGAGTGGTTTGGTGGTTGGGCAAAGAGTTGACCCAAATGGGGCATCGTGTTTCATTTTTGGTTGCAAAAGGTTCAGAATGTCCATTTGCCGAGGTGCTGTTTTATAATCCCGAGCTTTCATTAAGTCTACAAATTCCTGATTATATCGATGTAGTACATTTGAGCATACCACCGCCCGAAGATTTCCCGAAGCCTTATGTTTATACGGTTCACGGTAATCCAAGAGCAGATGAAGTGCTCGATCAAAATGCAGTATTTGTTTCAAAAAATCATGCAGAGCGTCATAACTCTACGGCTTATGTGTTGAATGGAATAGATTTTGAAGATTATCCCAAACCTTCTTTTTCACATCAAAGAGGGCATACTCATTTCTTGGCAAATGCCTCATGGCGTGTAAAAAATGTAAAAGGAGCGATTCATATTGCCAAAAAAGCGAACGAAAAGTTAGCAGTTATGGGTGGGCATCGACTCAATTTTAAGATGGGATTTCGTTTTACTCCCGACCGTCATGTAAGGTTTTATGGAATGGTAGGAGGAAGAGTAAAATTTGATTTATTACATCGTTCTAAAGCCTTACTATTCCCTGTGTTATGGCATGAGCCATTTGGGTTGGCTATCGTCGAAAGCCTTTATATGGGTTGTAGTATTTTGGGAACGCCCTACGGTTCGTTGCCCGAAATTGTAACTCCAGAAGTTGGATTTTTATCTATTTCGGAAAATGAATTGGCTGAGAAGCTGAAAAACATAGCACAGTTTGACCCGAAAATTTGCCATGAATATGCCAGAGATACTTTCACTTCTCGACAAATGGCATTGGGGTATTTGCAGTATTTTGAAATGGTTTTATCAGGAAAAAAAATCAACTCAGTTGCACCGAAAGCGCTGTTTGATTATCCTAAATTTTTACCTTACGAAGTAAATTAAACATGAGTAATCTCGAATTTAGCGATTTAGTGATTTAGCGAGTGAGTGATTATGTAAAAATTTGTATTCAATCAGTAGAGACGCAATGATTGAATACAAATTTTAAATTAATTGCTTATAACACTCTATAATTTTTATATTCTCCAATTCTCCAACCTGTTGTTTTTTCAATCCACATTTTCACGGAGTTTTTAAAATTGAGTTTCTTTTCTTTAATATCAAAATCAAAAAGCCAGTTCATTCGCTCTACGCGAGCCTTCATGACTAGTGGATGAGAGCCGTCGAAATGTGTTAATGAGTCGATTTCGGAATAGTCAAAATCCTCTAATTCTTGTGAAATCTTTTCCACTTTTTGTTCGCTATGCCAAAAGCGACTAGAGCTTTTAATCTTTTCTTTTTGGATTTCAGGAGGTTTTACCCAACCATAATGATAGATAAAGGCATCAATGAGTTTGACTTTGAGCTTCTGGTTATCTTTTGTTCTAAAGCCTTGCGCATCACGGTAAGACAAGACATTGCCTGTATTGCGCACTACGCGAATTTCGCGACGATACCAGCGATGTGCATCAGCTACATAATTGTAAGAGCCATAAAAGTGCAAGTATTTGAATAATAGTCCTTCTATTTCAGATTTGTGAAGGTTATCCTCCATGGCTTTTTTAATGACAGGAAGGTACTTTTCATGTACCACTTCATCGCCTTGGATATAAAAACACCAGTCAGCATCGGGCGAAATAGCTGCTAGAGCCTTATCGGTTTCGACTGCTAGCACACGTCCACCTTCACGTAAAGAATCGTCCCAAATCGTTTCAATGATTTTGATTTTGGGCGACTCTATACTTTGTATTAGTTCTATGGTACCATCTTCCGAATTTCCTACGGCAACTACCAGTTCGTCACATATTGGCAATATCGAAGTAATAGCTTCGATGATGGGATAGTCGTATTTGATAGCATTTCGGACAAAAGTAAATCCTGCAATCTTCATTTTTTTTGATAGCTTTAATATTGTGATGGGATGTGAGATAGGTAGTTTGAGATTGAGTCCAGAATATTTTAACAAAGAATATGTTAAAGGTTTGATTTGTTAAAATAGTGAAAATTACCTTCGCCACTCCTTACTTTTCTTGTCTTGACACAAGAAAAGTAACCGCAGCGGCGGCCGCAAAAGAAAGTCAAGAAATCCTAAACTCGCCTTCGGCTCAAACAGTAGGATTTCAGAAAAATAAATGTCCAAACCCTCTATTTTGAATGATTGATAAATAAACTCTTAGCTCAATATCCGAAATCAAAAATCCACAATCCGAAATCGTATCAGCTTTGTAGGCTGCTTAGTTTGGCATAATAGCCATTTGGAATTTGCACAAGTTCTTCGTGTGTTCCTTCTTCTACGATTTGTCCTTTACTAATAACGATAATTTTATCCGCATTTTGGATGGTACTCAAACGGTGAGCAATGACCAAGGTGGTACGGTTTTTCATCAAATTAGTCAATGCTTCTTGTACCAATTTTTCTGATTCCGTATCTAGTGCGGAAGTGGCTTCGTCCAAAATCAAAATTGGAGGGTTTTTCAGTACCGCTCTCGCAATACTCAAGCGTTGACGTTGTCCACCCGACAAACGACTTCCTCGGTCACCAATAACGGTTTGATAGCCTTCAGGTGACTGAGAAATAAACTGATGTGCATTTGCAATTTTGGCAGCTTCGATAATTTGCGCTTCTGTGGCGTTGGCACCAAATACGATATTGTTTTCGATTGTATCGTTAAATAAAATAGATTCTTGCGTTACAATCCCCATTTGACGATGTAGCGATTCAGCAGAAATAGCTTTCAAGTCGATACCATCCAAGAGAATTTCGCCACCTGTTGGGTCATAAAAACGAGGAACTAAATCGGCTAGGGTAGACTTTCCACCGCCAGACTCGCCAACTAGTGCCACTGTTTGACCTTTAGGAATAGTAAATGAAATATTTTTCAAAACGTCCTTTTCTCCATTATAGCTAAATGACACGTTTTTAAATTCAATTCCTTTGTCAAAACTAGGTAAATTTATAGCATTCGGCTGGTCTTGAATCGCAGACTCCGTTTCCATCAAAGCAATAATACGCTCAGCCGAAGCAACGCCTCTTTGAACACCACTAAAGGCATCAGCGATAACTTTGGCAGGTCTTTGTACTTGTGAAAACAACGCCAAATAACTGATAAATTCAGATGCCGTAAAACCACCTTCTTTGTTGATTACCAGTGAGCCACCGTATAACAAAATCCCAGCAATCACCATTACACCCAAAGTCTCAGAAGTAGGAGAGGTCATTTCTTGACGATAGACCATTCGTTGAACTGACTGTTTGTATTTAGTATTCAAAGTATCAAATTGCTTGATAATAGTACCTTCAGCATTAAAGGCTTTTACCACACGCATACCGCCCAAAACTTCATCAATCGTGCTGATAATCGTACTTAAGTTTTCCTGAACCTCTAAAGCTTTTTTACGTAAGCGACGGGTAATACCTGCGATAGCTCCACCAGAAATAGGTAATATCAGGATAGAGAAAAAGGTCAACTTAGCAGAAAGTGTAAACAAGAATACAAAATATACCACTAAGGCAAATACCTCTTTTAATGAAGCTGTAAAAGCACGAGCAATAGAGTTTTCGATTTCTTGAATATCGGTTGTCAGGTGTGACATCAAATTACCTTTGCGCTCATTATTGAAAAAGCCCAAATGCAGACTAACCGTTTTTTGAAAAACGGCATGTCTCAAACTCGCAATCGTTTCAGATTCAACAGTTTTAAGGATTCTTTGAGAAAGATAACGGAATACGTTTGAAAGAAAAACGGATACCACAATGATAGCACAGGCAAACTGGAGCGCGCCCATACGACCATATACATCCAACATATTGTATAAATAGTAGTTGAAAGTATCAGAGAAAAACTCTTTGCTCAAGCTAAAATCAGGAAGTTGCGTAACTCTTTTTTCTGCTTCTCCGCTTTCGACCTGATTAAACAAAACCTTCAATAAAGGCGAAAGTAGAGCAAAGTTGAGTACTCCAAATATGCTGGCTAATAAAGATAGTATGAAATAGGGCGCAATATACTTTTTGAGTGAAGTGGTATATTGTAAGATACTTAAATATGTTTTCAACGAATGATGATTTTGAGTTTGTTTTGAGTTATGAATAATTTGAGCAGTTAGGAGTCTCTAGTTTTAAATATTATATCAAACTTTGCCAATAGCCGAATACCAATAGCTCATACCCTAAACTAATACTTCACCTGAATACCGTGATAATATTCTTGTGCTTGATAGTCTTTGCGAAGTGGGTGTCCGTCCCAATCTTCTGGCAATAGGATTCTTCGTAAATCTGGATGTCCCTCAAAACGAATACCTACTAGATCAAACGCTTCACGCTCGTGCCAATCTGCTGTACGCCAGATATGGCTTAGTGTAGGTACGCTTGGAGCAGGTTCGTCTTTGGCATTGCGTGGGACAATCACCTTAAGCATCATTTTGTGCTCATAAGGAATAGAGTACAAATTATAAATTACTTCCATTGTCGCTTTTTCAACACCATTATCTAAGGCCGTAATGCACGACAACATATCGAAATAACAGTTTTCATTTTCGAATAAAAACTTTGCTACAACAGCAATTTTATCTGTTGTAATATGTAGACATTGATGGTCTTTTCCTAGAATGATATCTGAACCTAATTCAGAAACAATTAGGTCATTGATTTGGTCGAAAGTCATGTTTGAGGGCGCTAAGTTTGGCTATTGATTAAGCTGAAGCAAAAACAGGTTTTTGGTTACGAGCTTCTTCCTGTTCCATATCTAAAATGGCTTTAGGTGCTACGATAGTTTCTTGACGGATTTTTTCTTGCAACTTCAAAAAACCACCAATCAATGCTTCTGGACGAGGAGGACAGCCTGGCACATATACATCCACTGGAATAATGCGGTCGACACCTTTTACCACATGATAACCGTGTTCCCAGTAAGGTCCACCACAATTAGAGCAACTACCCATCGAAATCACATAGCGAGGTTCTGGCATTTGTTCGTACAAACGACGAATACGGTCAGCCATTTTGAAGGTAACAGTACCCGCTACAATCATCACATCTGATTGGCGCGGCGAAGGGCGTGGAAATACCCCAAAACGGTCGAGGTCATAGCCCGAAGCCATGGTCTGCATCATTTCGATTGCACAGCAGGCTAAGCCAAACCCCATGGGCCATAACGAACTCAAACGAGCCCAATTGAGCAAGTCTTCTACTTGACTAAGTACAATATTATTTTCTTCGAATTGCTGGTCGAGTAATCCCTTCATATCTGAAAATGTTAGATTGAGGTATGTGATTGATGTTAAGGAATACCAATTCTAAATCAACAGCACAATATCGTTTTTGATTCCCTAGCCTGCAAAGATACAAACCCCTCTGCAATTATGATGAAGGAAGGGGAAAAAAGGCGTTTTAAGGAGGCATTAGTAGTGAGGCATTAGGCATTAGTAATAGTGTAGATGCAAAATTCTGCCACTCTCTGCCTGGCTACTACTCTTTAAGGTCTCAATATTCAACTTTTCACTCTTTGCCTAACCCCTAATCCCTGCCCCCTCAAAAAAACTACTTCACCACCGTCACATATCCTGTTAGCGCAGGGAGGTTTACGTTGGGTTTGATGACGTAGTAATAGGTTCCTGTAGGAATGCGTTGACCCTCTTGGATACCGTCAAAAGGTTGATTGTAGCCTTTTGAATAAAAGATTTCATTGCCCCATCGGTTGTAAATCTTTACTTCAATATTAGGATATTCATCGATGCCATCCAATTCCCAAGTATCATTCATTCTGTCGCCATTGGGGGTGAAAGAATTAGGAATGTCGATTTTGGGATAAACAAAAACATTGATTTTATCACTTGCCTTACATCTACTAGTATTGGCAACGACTTCAAGGGTATATTCTTGATGCGAAATAGGCGCAGCTATAGGAGAAAAATCTGTTGGATTCAATAAGCCAGTTGTAGGTGACCAAGTAAAACTATATCCCGAACCTTGACTACCCACTACGGGAATTTGGACTTGTTGTCCTCTGAAAATCGTAATATCTTCTCCTAATTGAACTCTAGGAACTCTATCGACGATAGCATTGCTAGTAGCAGAATTTTTACAGCCATCAGCCGAGGTGTATTCATATACAATTGGCCACACTCCCGAACCCGCTTTGGATGGGTCAAATACCGAACCTATCATTCCTTTTCCAGTAAATACTCCTGCATTGGAGCTAACAGGTGTAACATAGATGCTCAAATCTGTTGAAAGATTCTTGGCTTCGCAAAATGAAGGAATAGGGGCAAAGGTAACGGTTGGTTTGGGGGATACCGTAATCGCAACCTCGGGAGCATTCTTTTTACAGCCCTTATCTGAGGTAGCCTGCAATTGATAATTTCCTGATTGAGTTACATTGATGGTTTGGTCAGTACTAAAATTGGCACCGTCTTTTTGCCACAGCCACGTTGTACCAGCATTCACTTCGGCTTTAAGAGTTACCAAGTCACCTTCACAGATATAAGTTTTGTTTGAAACATTTTGAGCATCAACTTGAGGAAGTGGATTTACGGCAATATTGAGTGAAGCATCAAAAGTACAGAATGGACTATTTTTCTGGGTAATCACCAATCTGTAAACTCCTGAACGGTCGTAGTCGATGGTGCTGTTGCTATTAAGAGTTAGACCATCAAGTGTCCATTCGAAGGTAAAGTTTGCTGATGTCGCTCCAGAAATATTCGGGGTAATCGTTCCTGGCGATTTGTCCTCACATATTGTTGTACCTAAAGATGGCGTTAACGACAGTCCAACACCTCCATCGCCGATAACTCTGGTTAACAGTGAGGTATCTGTAGGCTTACATGTAGCAGTAGGGTCATTGATTTCAACTCTATAATCACCAGTAACATCATCATTGATGCGAAGTTTGTTGGTAGTAGCATTAGGTAACGGGTTGCCGTTATAATACCATTGGTAAGTAGCGTTTGGGTTTGCCTGTGTTTCGAGTACTCGGTAACTTTTCTGACAAAGGGTTATCGTATTTTTATGAGCAGTACTGATACTTCCTGCTTCATATATTCTTGGCTTTTCTACTTCTTTACAGTCTTTTACCAAAACATCATATTCCACCTGAGCTTGACTAATGATATTTCCGCCCATTTTCTGGGTAGCCATAATTTTCATGGCATATAATCCCTCTTTATTAGGCTGAAACTGCACGGTTCCTGCGTTGGATAACACAATCGGAATGCTTGATGCAATCGGAGAACTAGTTGAATATCCCGACATCCAACTTACTTCTTTGGGAGACGCCAACTGTGGTAATACCAGAGGTGAACTCGGCGAGCTTAAGCCTTTATAGAGCGGCTCAAAAGAATATTCTATGCTAGTACCACCAGAGTTAATCACAGGTAGATTAACAAATTTGGCTTGGTTTAAGCAGTAAAAACTTCCTTGTGCTTCTTGAAATGCAGGAGTTTGAGTAATGGCATTGGTGAAGAAAAGATACAGTATCAAACTCGAACTGCTAGGATTAGCAATATTGATCAACTGACTACTTCGACAACAACGCTCCGCAATGACATAATACCCATCGGGGTCTGAAAGTCGGGTAAAGTCGAGTGTGATATTTTTGCCTAATACTAAATCTTTTGACTTTAAGGTACCAATATTGCAATTGTTGGGATAGGTCAAGTCGATACCCGTAGAAGACCCTCCTGAAAAATCAATAACTCCAGAAGCATCAATACTGGTGGTGACATCTACATTATCTCTTTTTCGAAAAACCTTAGCTCTTAAATCTTTAGTGAGTGCGCCAGATGCTAAGTCTGCCTGATTGATGGCGTTATGTAAAGAGATGTATAAATGAACAGTAAGTTGAAATTGATTGGTCGTTCCCGCAACTTTTGAAAGCTGCAAATACCCTCCAACAAAAGGGTCTTGAGCAAACATAGGTTGCACGGTTGTTAAACAAAGTAGGATGATTAATAAACGTAACCTCATTAGCAATTGGGTTTATTATAAGTAATAGTACGTTATTAGTTAATAGGGTATCTGTTATTGGAAAATGCTCGTAATCAAAAAAAACTTTTGTGCTACCGCTAGTTATCGAGTGATACACTCGATACGGATAGAATAAATCATGTTTGACATCTTTTGAAATACGATCTAGCTAATAAACGAAAAAAGTGTATTCAATTGGATAAAAGGTGTTTGTAAAAATACATAAAAACCTTCTATCTTATTGAATACACTTCTTTTCTTTGAAAACTATAGGGTTGTTTTCTGTTGAAAATGGTTACTTTATTACGGTCAAATATCCTGTAAGTGTAGGCCAATCTTTTCGGATTTCGATAACATAATAATAGGTTGATGATTTGACTTCTTTATCATCTATAATTCCTTTGAAAGGATTACTTGCGTAGTCATTGGTATTAAATACTTCGTTGCCCCAACGATTAAATAGCTTTACCGAAGCATTTGGAAATGAGGTTGTGATGTCTGACAAATCCCAAAAATCATTGATTCCATCCTCGTTTGGCGTAAATGTATTCACAACTTTTCCACTGACAAAAACCTTTACGATTTTTTCATCGGCACATTGGGTGGCTTTATCCGTTACTTTCAACGCATAATTGGTTGATTGGTTGGGCGTTGCTACCGTCACTGGCGTGTTTACCTCACTAAGTCCCGTCGCTGGTGACCATAGTAAAGTATAATCCGCAAGGTTGGTACTGGTTGCCAAGCTACTAGTTAAAGTTGTAGATTCTCCCGCTTGAATGACCACATCAGGACTTAGCGTAAATACTGGTGCGGCACCAATCTTGAGGTTAGCTGTAGCTTTGGATTGACAGCCCGCATTAGCGCCAAAGGTGTAAGTAATGTCATACGAACCAGCTCCGTAGGTAGTAGGATTGATGGTTGTACTGGTCAAAGTTGTTCCTCGTGAGTCCTTAAAAACTCCTCCAGAGTTATATGGATTAACAAATTTTGTTAGATCAATCGTTGCAGTAGTTGGCAAACAAATAGGGTCTAAACTAAAAGTAACTGGGGTTGAGGCTGTGCCTGTGACAGTGATGTCGCTTGTTTTGGTACAACCTGATACTGTTGAGACCTTTAATTGAAAAGTATTTGTACCTAAATCTTTTACTTTGATAGAATTACTTTTTTCGTTTGGCATAATAGCATTATTCTTACTCCAAACGTAATCGAAGTCTGAGCTATTAAGAGCACTTATTACAAAGTCATCCGAATCACAATAATCAGTCAGACCGCTACTAGTAGTTAGTGTGGCATTGGGTTGAGTAGGGTAATCAATTGTTTTTTTCAGAATATAGGTACAATTATTTGCATTAGTAGCTGCATTTCTCAATGTAACAGTATATTCAATTTTTTGAGCCTGAGTAGGGAGTGGAAATTCATCTACAGCGAAATTCGTAATATCGTATTGAATACCATTAAATGTTTTTGTTTGCTTTACACCATCTATATACCATGTATAAAGAAAATCAGTTTCTTGAAAAGTAGAACCAGGAGGGTTTTCTTTCACATTTAGGAGAAACTTGGTACAAGCATCACGATATACATGACTTAGATATAAATCCAACCCAGGTCTTTCTGTCAAGGTAACATTTGAGGAGGCTTTAGGAAGTCCGCAGCCATTTTTGGCTGATACCAAAACGGTATATGTTCCTGCACCTTCAGCCTTCACCTTGGAATCCGTTGCACCAGCGATATTTAAACCATCTTTTTGCCATTGATAAGTATAATTACTATTGGCTGGAGTCGACAAGTCGATATAACCATTTTTGCAAACGGTTCCTGTACTGATAGGACTTCCAGAAGCATCGCTAATTACAGGTGTTGCAGATACTGTTGCTGAACAATCTATCACTTTCAATACAAAATCTCTACGAGTTTTGCCAATCGTTACACCATTCCTTTTTTCTGTAACTTCCACACAAAACAAATACGTCCCCACTGTACTGGCTGTAACCGACAATATACCCGAAGCATTAATACTTAGTGCTGGACTCCCTGGGATTTGTGCGGAGGCACTGCTTCCACCTGCCCAGCTTACAGTTGCGTAACTGCCTGAACCTGTTGGGGTAGGGTTGCTATTGGTGCTTGTTGATGAGCCTTTGTAGGGTGTTACCAAGGCATAAGAGAGTTGGTCGTTGTCACGGTCGTTTGCTCCGAAGTCATAGCTAAACGCTTGCCCTTTACAGATATACGCACCTGTAATAGTATGAAATTCGGGTGAGGAGTTATAAAACTCATTGCCCGACTGCTTGAGCGCAGGAAACTCCAAATAAAATAATGCTCCTGTCGATGTTGGACTGCTAATATTGGTTACGTTGGCTCTACAGCATTTTTCTACAACAACATAGTAACCGCCCGCATCAGCGTAGTCTGCCGAGGACACCACAAAGTCACCTTCGTAGTCTACTTGCAAAATGCCAAGTTGCTGACTATTAGCACAATCTTGATTGTTGAAAGACACCTCTTTTCCTGTGAGCGAGGAAGCCTTGAGTGTAAGCGAAGCCTTGAGTGTGTTATTACTTTTCTGAAAAATACCTACCTTGAGATTATCATCACTGCTAGTTGGCGCGCCACCAGATTTGTCATAATACACATGAAGTAATAGACGAAATTTTCCATTTGTAGTGCTACTTCTGCTGATTAGTTCTAAATTACCACCCAGCACCGAAGCTGCGTGTACATAATTTGAGATAATCATACATAAACAAAAGCTTAAACACCTGAAAATGTGCTTGGTCATTTGAAATAAGGGCTTATAGTGTTGTGTTACATTAAGCGGATTCACTAAAGCTGGCGGGCCTTAAGGGATTTCTAGCAATAATTGTGCTAGAACAACTCATTCATACTCATTGACGATAGAAACTATAAAGTAATTGAGGATAAAAGGGTAGATGGGAGAACGGAGTATTTACTACAAAACTCCTACAATATGGAGCAAATTAGTAAATGAATGTTTTTGTAAATATAATCTATTCAATGACAGAAATCGACTTCAGTGGTATTGGTATTGCTCTTTTGTAAATGATTAATAATCAGATACAAAAGGGTGTTTATAACTTTTTGAGATAGTTACTTGTTAAAATCTAATAATACTAAATTTACAAAATATTTAGGAAGATAAAAAGCGCTCAATGGCTGTTTCGCATGAAAGATATGTGAGAAGAAGTTAAATTTGTAAATATTTTACATCGCATTTACCTGAGACCCAATTGACGGACATTCAAAGCGTAAAGTAAACACGTAAGCTATAATGCAAAATAAGACAGCATTAATACGCTTTAAGCAGTAAGCCGTAGGCAAAAAAGGTTTACTTATTTCATGAGAAATACTTTTCAACTTTTAGACTACTGCTTAAAGCCTAGCGCTTATAGCGGGTAAAATTAAATTAATTTTGCCCACTAACTTTTCGCTTCTGTGCCTTTGTCATTTAAAAATAACAACATGCAAAACGATTTTTTTGAAACTAGAATTGAGTTACTCCGAAACGTTGGACCACAGCGTGGACAATTACTCAATACAGAGTTGCAGATTTTTACTTTTGGGGATTTGATTCAGTATTATCCATTTCGATATGAAGATCGAACGCAGTTTCACTACATATCCGATTTGACTGAAGATATGGAATATGCCCAAATCAAAGGTCGTTTGCGCACGTTTGAGAAGGTAGGAGAGGGTTTCAAACAAAGATTGACAGGGACTTTTACCGATGGTACAGGTTCAATGGAATTGACTTGGTTTCAGGGAATTACTTGGCTCGAAAAGCACCTTCGAATGGGAGCTGAATATGTACTTTTTGGTAAACCATCCTTTTTTCAGGGACGCCCACAAATGCAACATCCCGAACTGGAGTTACTCAATGGGACAAATGAAAAAGGAGGCTATTACCAACCCGTTTATAGTGTTACCGAAAAGCTCCGCAAAAAGTACATCGAATCCAAACAGATTGCATTAATGCAAAGGGCTTTGTTGGAAAAAGCCTATCCTCTGATTCGAGAAAATTTACCTACGTTTTTGCTACAAAAATATCGTTTGGTTGCCAAGCGAGACGCCATTTATAATATTCACCTGCCACATTCTGACCAGTGGCTTCATCAGGCTCGTCGACGCTTGAAGTTTGAAGAATTATTTTATAATCAACTTCGCTTAATCAAACAAAAAGTGCTACGCCGAGTTGATTATGAAGGTCAGATATTTAAAAGTGCAGCTTTACTAAAAATTTTTTACGATGAGTATCTTCCCTTTCCGTTGACAAATGCGCAAAAGCGAGTAATTAAAGAAATCTTCGCCGATATGCGCATGGGGCGACAAATGAACCGCCTTTTGCAAGGAGATGTAGGTTCGGGGAAAACTATTGTGGCTTTTATCTGTATGTTGTTGGCAATCGACAATGGAGCACAGGCTTGTTTGATGGCGCCAACCGAAATTTTGGCCGATCAACATTATCAAGGTTTGAAGGAATTTGCCGAATTGCTAGGAATAAGAATCGAAAAACTTACTGGTTCGACTAAGAAAAAAGCTCGTGCCTTGATTCACGAAGGCTTACTAGATGGCTCTGTAAAAATCATCGTTGGAACGCACGCTTTGTTGGAGGATATAGTGCAATTCCAAAATTTAGGACTTTGTGTGATAGATGAACAACACCGTTTTGGCGTAGCACAGCGAGCTAAACTTTGGGAGAAAAACAAATATATGCACCCACATATCTTGGTCATGACGGCCACGCCTATTCCAAGAACCTTGGCAATGACGCTCTACGGTGATTTGGATGTTTCGGTGATAGATGAACTACCCAAAGGTCGTAAACCTATTAAAACTGTTCATCGCTATGATTCTCATCGTCTCAATGTTTTCGGTTTTATGCGTGATGAAATCCAGAAAGGGCGACAGGTGTATGTGGTTTATCCTTTGATAGAAGAATCCGAAAAGTTGGATTATAAAGACTTGATGGATGGCTATGAAAGTATAGTGAGAGCTTTTCCAGAATACCAAGTAAGTATTGTGCATGGAAAAATGAAGCCTGCCGATAAGGATTTTGAAATGCAAAGATTCGTAAAGGCAGAAACCCAAATTATGGTTGCAACCACAGTAATTGAAGTAGGTGTGAATGTGCCTAATGCTTCAGTCATGGTGATTGAAAGTGCCGAAAAGTTTGGTTTAGCACAGTTACATCAGCTTAGAGGAAGGGTAGGGCGTGGCGCCGAACAAAGCTTTTGTATTTTGATGACCGACTTCAAACTGTCGAAGGATAGTCGTACTCGTATCGAAACGATGGTACGCACCACCGACGGTTTCGAAATAGCCGATGTAGACTTACAGTTACGAGGTCCTGGGGATATTTCGGGTACTCAGCAAAGTGGTATTATCGATTTACAAATTGCAGATTTGGCGAAAGATGGCGAAATACTGAAAGTAGCAAGAGAGTGTGCCCAAGCCATTTTAGAGGCCGATCCCAATTTGAGTGCAGAAGAACATTCAATGATTCGTGAGCAAATAGATTCTCTTAAAACGAATCAAAGTAACTGGTCGAGAATTAGTTAAATTTATATTAAGCGCAGAAAACTATATAGGAGCTTAGGATAAATCCTTATATTTGATTAAAACAATCTAAACAAATACCTTTCTCGTAAATAATAATATAGTAAAATCTAAAATCAGCAATCCCAAATCTACAATTGCAAAAGTTTGTCATGAATAATTCAATCAATAAAATCCAAGAAGCAATAGCCCCTTTAAGAGAGGCATTGACCCATCACTCAGTATATCATCAAATCAATCAAATCGAACATTTGCAGCTTTTTATGCAAGACCATATTTTTGCAGTATGGGATTTTATGTCGATTCTCAAAGCTCTTCAGCGCAACCTTACGTGTGTCGAAGTACCTTGGGTTCCTGTTGGTAGTGCCGAAACTCGTTATTTAATTAACGAAATTGTCAATGGCGAGGAAAGTGATGTTGACGAAGAAGGCGTTCGTATGAGCCATTTTGAGTTATATCTGGATGCCATGAGACAATCAGGTGCAGACTTATCTCAAATTGAACAGTTTTTGGCGTTATTATCCCAAAAAACAAGTGTTTCAGAGGCATTGGATATTGTAGGTGTAAGTCAAAGTGTAAAGGATTTTGTCAATTTTACCTTTGAAGTAATTGCTACCAACCAGCCACATATTCAAGCCGCTGTGTTTACATTTGGTCGTGAAGATTTGATTCCAGACATGTTTATTGCCATGGTGAAAGATCTACACGCCGAAATGCCAGAACGTATTGCCAAGTTTAGATATTACCTAGAGCGCCATATCGAAGTAGATGGCGATCACCACAGTCATTTGGCGATTCAGATGGTAACAGAACTTTGCGGAACAGATGAAACAAAATGGCAAGAAGCACTAACCTATTCGGTAAAGGCTTTACAAATGCGAAAAGTACTTTGGGACGGAGTAGAAGCTAAAGTGCAAGCCGTTGAGGTATAGTAATTAAGCAAAGAATGAATAAGATTAAGGATTCTTGAAATAATATGGTGACTTTTGGGAAAACCTCCATATTAGTAGAATCCATTTTTTTAAGATAGTTAATAGATTGATAAAAAGCGGAAAACCCTGTATAACAAGGTTTTCCGCTTTTTGTTTTTGAGATATTCCCCAAAAACATCAAAAGACAGATTTCAAGATGCCTGATTCTAGGAAATGTAAAATAATTCCTTTTGCTAAATAATTAGTAGATAGGACGGTAATTCAAAGTGCTTCTTGTAAATTTGCAACTCTTATAACAAAACACAATTTTCAATTCACAAAACAACGTTTAAACCAATGTTAAATCTCGTCTTGTTTGGACCTCCGGGGGCAGGTAAAGGAACACAGTCAGCCAAATTGATTGAAAAATACAATTTAGTACACATTTCTACGGGCGATATGTTCCGTGGGCATATTGCCAACGATACTGAGCTTGGTAAGCGTGTAAAACAAATTCTTGCAGATGGACTTTTAGTTCCAGATTCGATTACCATCGAAATGTTGGAAGAAGAAGTAAAAAATAATCCACAAGCAGAAGGATTTATTTTTGACGGATTCCCAAGAACAGTTCCTCAGGCTGAAGCTTTAGATGCTTTCTTAGTGAAAAACGGACAAAGTATCAACGGAGTAGTTCAGTTGGATGTTACAGAAGACGAAATCAAAACTCGTATTGCTGAGCGCCAAAAAGTAAGTGGACGCGCAGACGACGATGCAGAGAAACTTTTGAAAAGAATTGACGAATATTTCTCAAAAACAATCCACGTATTGCCATACTACGAAGCACAAGGTAAAGTGAGTAAAGTAGACGGTATTGGAGCTATTGAAGAAATTTTTCAAAATATTTGTAGTGCAATCGATGCAGTAAAATAGTTAGCTATTTGTAACTACGCACGCATCATTTACCACTCATACAGCTAGGCTTTGGACAAATCAAATCATCGATTCCTTTGTCTAAAGCCTAGTTTATTATAACCCAGTAGACCCAAGCGTAAAATAGAAGAACTGCTTTACGAAATAACGTAATTTGCTATCCCGATTAATTAGTTATTTACTTCCTTATAGGTCAATGCCTTAGAATTGCTTATTTTTGCAAAAGGATACAATAGAAGCTGCCAATTCTTATTCAATCTCGCTGAAAATATGTCTATAGCTCGTGGCTATGGGTCTTCAGCTAGGTCAAAAACCTAACCCCAAGTTTTATAGGAGATGTTCTGTCAATAAAGTTGAAATGTTGAATAAGACTTTATCATGACAAATTCCCTTATTGAACTATCAAATAGCAGAAGGGGTTTTCTAAAAACTGACAACTCCTGACCACTCTGCTTGAAAATCTCAATAAATAGTATTTAATCATTACAATTGGCCACAATCATAGGCCCTTTATAAATCTCAATTAGTAATTATGACATCAAACTTCATTGACTACGTAAAAATCAACGTTCGCTCTGGACATGGTGGTGCAGGTTCAACTCACTTTCGTCGTGAAAAGCACGTTCCCAAAGGTGGACCAGACGGTGGCGATGGTGGTCGTGGAGGACATATTATCCTCAAAGGGAATGCCCAACACTGGACACTTCTCCACTTAAAATATCAAAAACACATTTTTGCCAAAGACGGAAACGGAGGCGAAGGTGGCCGTCGTACTGGCGCACAAGGTCAAGATATGTATATCGAAGTTCCGCTAGGAACGATTGCAAAAGACCCTGAGACAGGAGAAGTTTTGGCAGAAGTTACCAAAGATGGGCAAGAAGTAATCTTGTTGCATGGCGGTAGAGGAGGCTTGGGTAATGTGCACTTCAAAAGCTCAACCAATCAAGCACCACATCATTCTCAGCCTGGTGAAGATGGCGAAGATATGTGGGTGATTCTTGAACTAAAAGTATTGGCCGATGTAGGTCTTGTTGGTTTCCCAAATGCAGGAAAATCAACTTTATTGTCAGTGCTTTCAGCTGCAAAACCAGAAATCGCTGATTATCCCTTTACCACTTTGGTTCCAAACCTTGGTGTAGTTTCTTATCGTGATTTCAAATCATTTGTTATGGCTGATATTCCTGGTATTATAGAGGGGGCAGCAGAAGGCAAAGGATTAGGAACACGCTTTTTGCGCCATATCGAGCGTAACTCTATCTTATTGTTTTTGATTCCAGCTACGGCCGAAGACATTACAGAAGAATACAGAATTTTGCTGAATGAGCTCAAAGAATACAATCCAGCTTTGTTGGATAAAGAACGCATGATTGCCATTTCGAAGATGGACTTAGTTACAGAAGATGAAGATTTAGCAAGAATTAAAACACAGATTCCAGAAAATCTTCCTTATGTAATGATTTCATCAGTGATGCAACAAGGACTTATGGAATTGAAAGATATGATTTGGGGCTCATTACAGAAAGCTCAAGAATCATTCGTACAACCAGAAGAAGAACAAAATGAGGAAGAAATCGAAGAAGGCAACGATCACGATTTCGCTGAATAATCTAGAATATTAATAGCTCACCTAAGAAAAGATGTACTTATTCTCTTGCAAAATAAGTACATCTTGCCAACCCCATCTAATTGCTTTTTAAAGAAGAAATATAATAAAGTACTTTGACCCATATAAAGAATGCACATCTCATTTAGAAAGCATCCCAAAAGAGTAAAATATTAGCAATTATGAAACAAATTTTCAAACTCTTCTTTTTCGTATTGTTGAATTGTTTGACGATACTATACGGAATTTCACAAGTTACCATCACACCTGTATCAGGAACTTATATTTGTACTGGAAACGGCACGGTAAAGCTTAGACTACCTAAAAGTAAAGCAGCCTACGAATGGACTAATACACAAACATCGACTGTTGTTGGTTCTGATAGTACTATTATCGTGAGCCCTGGTACCTATTCGGCTAGATACAAAGAAACAGTTGGAGGAGCATGGCTTTCGGTGAGCGCTTATACGGTTGCTCAAATTGTACCTACCACTCCTGTAATTTCTGCAAATGGCTCTACTTCTGGTGTTTTTTGTGGGACTGGTAGTATAACACTTTCATCTACAACCGCTGCCAATTACTCATGGAGCAGAAATGGCACTTCAGTTGGTTCATTACAAAGCTTATCAATTGCAGGTAACTCTATTGTAACTGGGGGTAATTATTCCTTTTCAGTTAGTACTACAGATGCAACTTCTAATTGCTCTGCAACCTCTAATGTGATTACCTTATCACTATATCCTTCCGCACCAGCAAAACCTACCATTACTCCCGATGGAAGTTTGTCTTTGTGTACTGGCGGTTCGGTAGGACTTAGTTCATCATATACAGCTGGAAGCAATATCTGGTCAAGAACTGTGGGTGGTTCGACAACTACAACTGGTTCTGCCAAATTAACAGTGAGCGACGCCAACTCTGTATATGTTGTTGCAAGGGATGCCAATGGTTGTGTGTCACCTGCTTCAGATGCTGTTACAACAACAATGAGTAGTTATCCATCTGCTCCTGTTGTAACGCCAAGCGGAAGCGTAAGTATTTGTGCAGGAGATAGTATCTTACTTAGTTCAGATAATAAAGGTACAGGTACTTATACATGGAGTAACGCATCGTTGGGTCAAAGTATTTATGCAAAAACAGCAGGTACCTATTCTGTTAAGTTTAAAAATGCTAGTGGATGTGAGTCAGTTTCATCAAATGTAGTAACTGTTGTCGTAAATGCTTTACCAGCAAAACCCACGATTTCAGCGGGTGGAGTAACTACATTTTGTAACGGTGGAAACGTCACGTTAACTTCGTCTTATAGTGCTGGTAGTAACTTGTGGAGTCGTTCGATTGGTGGAGATACAACAACAACTGGTGCTAATACTATTCGAGTATCAATTTCTAATTCAGTTACAGTGCGTGCAGTAAATAGCAGTGGTTGTAAATCACCTGCATCAAACCCAATGGTAATTACTGTAAATCCCGTACCAACGGCACCAGTAATAACACCAAATGGAACTGTTAAAATTTGTGCAGGAGATAGTATTTTGCTAAGCTCTGACAATAAAGGATCGGGTTCATATTTATGGAGTAATACCAAAACTACCCAGACTATATATGTGAAAACTGCGGGAACATACAACCTTACCTTTACTAATTCGTTTGGTTGTCAGTCTCCAGTGTCTAACTCTGTAGTAGTTGTCGTTAATACACTTCCTGCTAAACCTACCATTACAGTTGATGCTCCGATTATTTTTTGTGAAGGCTTTACTGTAGGACTATCTTCATCTTATACGGCCAATAAAAATGTCTGGTATAGAAACACAGATGCAGACACAGTTACCAATACGACAACAAAGTTGATTATTAGAAAATCTTCTATCATTACCGTACGTGCCTTGGATGCAAATGGTTGCTACTCTGTTGCTTCTGATCCTGTAACGACTAAGATGAATGCTCGACCTGCTACACCAGCTTTGAGTCTTGTAACTTTTACTAATAACCCTATTCTTCAAAATGGCCTTAACTTAGGGGTTTGTACAGGCGATAGTGTTCAGCTTGGTGTTACAAATAACTATGTAAAAGGAACATTTCTATGGACAGATAGCAGAACTACAAAAAATATTGTTATAAAAAATGCAGGAAATTATTCTGTTGTTTATACAGATACATTAGGCTGTAAATCGATAGTTTCATCAGTGTATGCAGTCACAATTAATGGCAGACCTGCGCAGCCTGTGATTGGATACTCCTCAGCGTTGGAGTTTTGTGATGGTGGACAAGTAGTGCTTACGTCTTCTCAGTCAGATAACTATCTTTGGAATACAGGTGAAACAACACCATTTATCACGGTTCGTACTACAGGTAACTATAATGTCATTGCGATTAACGATAAAGGATGTCGCTCGGTCTTAGCATCAACCAATGTACCAGTAGTTGTTAACCCTCTTCCTGTTAAACCAGTGATAACTGCTAGTGGTCCATTGACATTCTGTCCTGATAAAAGTGTTACACTAACCTCATCTGTTTCTGAAACTCAATATATCTGGACGGATTCTACAAGTGCTACTCAAAGTACAAGTTTTGATAGAGCAATTACTATTAATAAAGCAGGAGTGTATAGTGTACAAACAAGATCTGCCAAAGGGTGTATTTCTCCAAATTCTGATAAATCAAGAATTGTAGTATTAGTTGCTCCGCTTGCTCCTACTATTTTTGCAGTGACTCCTACGAGTGTGTGTGAAGGCAATACAGTTACTTTAGTAGCGCTTTATGCCAACGGTAATGTAGAAAAGTTTAGTTGGAGAAATGAAGAAACTCAGCAAGAGATAGCGACAACAAGTACAGTTATTTTAAAAGCATCGGGTCAATATAGTGTGAAGGTACAGGACTCACAAACTTGTAATTCTGCATATTCAACAGCACAGGTTGTTAAAATCAATGCCCTACCGACCAAGCCTGTTATCTTAGCTGTAAATGGTAAAATTATATGTGATGGCGATAGCGCTTTGTTACGTTCTAGTTTGCCAAATACATTACCTAATAATACAGCATCTTACAAATGGACTTTTAATGGTGCTGCATTGTCAGTAGTAACAAGAGATTTGTATGCCAAAGGAGCAGGAGGGTATGCTGTACAGGTTACAGATGCTAATGGTTGTCAATCTGTTGCGTATTCTGATACTGCAAAAATTACGGTAAATCCATTGCCAACTGTTCCAATTATTACAGCAGTAGGACAAAATCCTTTCTGTGCTGATAAAAGTCTTACGCTCAATTCGTCTGCTGATGTAGGCTACAAATGGAGTAATGGTGCTAGTACCAGAAGTATTACGATTAATCAAGCAGGTTTATATACGGTTCAAACTATCAATGGTTTTAAGTGTTTGTCTAAGCCTTCTAATCCAATCGAAGCTAAGGTAAATGCGCTTCCTGCTTCAACAAATATTTTTGCAAATGGTAATACCATATTCTGTTCTGGTGATAGTGTTCAAATTAGTACTATAAGTAACTTCAAAGCTTATTGGTGGGTTGGTGCTGATTCATTAGGATATGGTGCCAATAATGTTTGGTATGCCAAACGTGGAGGTAACTATACAGTACGTGTTCAGGACTTTAACGGATGTTTTTCTCCTGCCTCTACACAGAGATTTATCGATGTTAGAGCAACTCCTGTAACACCTGTAGTTACACAAGTAGGTTCTTATACTATTGAGTCGACAGGTGATGGCGATACAAACGGATATGAGTGGCTATTGAATGGAAAAGTAATTACTGGTAATGCTAAAAATATCAAAGTAAGAATGGATGGCAATTACCAAGTTCGTTCTAGCTTTACCTATACTCCTATAGCTTTGCCTGATAATAAGCTGGTTTGTTTCTCAAAAACTTCGGTAGTGAAGGCTTTCAAAGCTGACCCTAATCTTGATGGATTAAGTATTTATCCAAACCCTTCTACTACTGGTATCTTTACGGTTGAAGTGGCTGATGATTTGGTAGGTGCTCAGGTTGCGGTATATGATTTAGTAGGTCGTTTACTCTCTTCCTACGTAGTCGAAAAGTTTGATTCACGTAAACAAATTGATTTGAGTAATATACCTTTCAATTCATTTATTGTTCGTGTAAAGCTAGATGGTTACGAAAAAACAAAACATGTATCTGTAATTAGATAGGTTTTTCAATATACCATTGAGTGATTGGAGATTGAGTGCATGAGTGATTATTTTTAATATGAATTTTACGTGTAGAGATGCAATGCTTTGCGTCTAAAGAGGTATCATTCGAAATATAGTATCAAAAAAGGCGTTCGAAATCAGTTTTTCGAACGCCTTTTTAAGTGATAGTCAAGATATTTCTAATATCTGAGCAAATTTTAGCCTTCTTTAAAATTCAATTATCTAAATGTTGAATCCAGACAAACAAAAACAGGATCTCTTTCCTAAAATACACTAAAATTAGGGATGACTCATGTTTTGATACTACTATGTAAGACGCAAAGCATTGCGTCTCTACAATTAGAATATAAATTTTAGAATAATCGCTCATTCACTCAATTGTAAATCACTAAATTAAGGATGACTCATGCTTGTATTACTGCTGAATTTATTTGAGTTGTTTGACCATCACAGAGATTCCTTCCTCAAAACTAACAGGATTATACCCCAATTGATTAATAGCTTTGTCTAAAATAAAGCCTGTTCGAGGAGGTCGCTTGGCTTCCTGTGTAAAAGTATCTGCGGTAACTTCAGTAATGAGGGTTTTGTCTAAGGCAAAATAATTGGCAGTGGCAATAGCCATATCATAAGGACTCATAAAGTCTTTTCCCGAAATATGATAAATACCTTGAGCTTGCTTTTGGGTAGCCAGCCAACAACCTATAGCTAAATCTTCAGCCAAAGTTGGTGTCCGAAGCTGGTCGCTAACCACTTTAATTGCTTGACCTTTTTCCAAAGAGTTTTTTACCCAAAGAATAATATTGCTTCGGCTCATATCAGGTACAATTCCATAGACCAAAACAGTGCGGATAATACTCCAACTCAAATCAGAGGCTTGTACGCGTAATTCGGCTTCGTATTTACTTTTGCCATAAATCGAAATAGGAGCAGGCTGGTCGTCTTCCCGATAGGGACCACTTTCTCCATCAAAAACAAAATCGGTAGATACATGGCATAAATAGATATTGTGGCGTTGGCATTGCTCAATCAAGTACTCAACCGCCGTTACATTGGCCTCCCAACAACCTTCAGGATTTTGGTGGCATATATCCACATTGGTCATAGCTGCTGTGTGGATAATACTATCAGGACGCACTTTATCGATTACCTCTTGTACCTGGACAGGATTGCTTAAGTCCATTTCTTGATAGCTAAATCCCTCCGAAATACTAAGTCTACTTTTGCCTCTCGCTGTAGCAATTAGTTCAATTGCTGGATTATTTGCCAATAATTGAACTAGTTTTTGCCCTAGTAGTCCATTGGCTCCTGTAATCAAAATTTTTTGCATTTTATCCAATATGAAATAAGTCAAATCAATCTGTTATTTGCCCAGAATGTGTCATGCCACAATGATAGAGTATTACCGTTTTATTCACAAATCAAAAAAACAGAAAAAAATAGAAAAAAATAGATTTACATAAATCCGAACTTTCAGATAAGCCGTAGATATGTTTGTAAGTCGAAAATAACTATCGGTTTACCCGCCGATGGTTGTTTGGAGCCTTTACGCAATCAGCCAAGTAGTTATAATTTATCTTTAAATCATGTTAACCCTATTTTTCTTTTAAACCTTTTACTAAGACTCGAAGAAAAATAGTAAAGCACACTATCCTTGACAAGAAGTACCATTTACCTTAAAAATATATACTGATAATCCTTACAATTGATTAATATCCTGAAATGTATATGAAAACTTTATTGAAAATTGTTAAAGCAGTTTCAGTGACTGTGGGTGTTCTCTTTTTGGCCTTTGTAGTGTATGCAAACTGGGAAGAACCTTCGTTAGCTGATAAACTAAATTTGAAACCCATCCAATTGGTGGTATTCAATCTCTCAAAGCCCCTTTCTGCGACTGATAGCACATCACTGGCATCTTCGTTAGAAAGTACCATAGGAGTGACAGCCTCAACTGTAAATCCTAAAAATCAAACAGTTAGTGTGACATATCATGCTGACGAAGTAAATGAGGAAACGCTCAAAGAAAAAGTAGAGAAGTTTCCAGTAATGGCAACAAAGCTTGAATTTAGCCAAATGGAAGGTCCTAAATGTCCAATCCCAATGGGTTACATAGACTTTGTATTAGATGCCAAGAAAGCTTTATGTTTTAGATAATTCTTAGCGACAAGATCCGCCCTTTGTTTGTCGTAAAAGATTACGTATAGTCCCTAGCTTTCTGTTTTCAGACAGAAGTTTTGTTTCTTGTTATTATTTAATTGAATAAGAAGAAAGCACATAAAACACTTATTTAGATACTTTTTGTGCTTTCTTCTTTTACTCAAATTCCTTACTCTGTATTCAATATCACTATTTTAATGATTAAATCCTGCTTTGTTTCAAGTGTTGAGTCTATCAGCACGCTGGACACTTATTGATTAAAATTAGCCCGTTTTCTCTCTATTTTAATTCGCAAAGGTTAACCATTGCGGGTGTGGACGACTTTTGTAATCACCAATCAAATTTCAAAAAATATGAAAAAATCTGCGCAATTATGGGGAGCACTCCTCATGTCTGGTATGCTCATGTTTACTTCTTGCAAGAAAAACGATGACATGCAACCTACGCAATCATTGTACCTGCGTCTTGGAGGCAATACGGCGATTTCGGCTGTTATAGACCAGTTTATTGCTAATGTGGCTAGTGATACTCGAATCAATGCCTTTTTTGCAGATGCAGCTGCTAATCCAACTCGTTTGACTAAACTTCGCAACAACCTTATTAATCAGGTGGGGATGGCAACTGGCGGTTCAGAAAAATACACTGGATTAGACATGAAAACAGCTCACAAAGGTATGGGTATTACCGATGGCGATTTTGGCGCTTTGGTAGAAGATTTAACTGCTGCTTTGGATAAATTCAAAGTAGGTACAACCGAAAAAACGGAATTATTGACAGCCTTGGCTAGTATGAAAGGTGATATCGTTGAAGGACAAGTATCATTGTATAATAGATTAGGAGCTAATGCAGGTATTTCGGCTGTGATTGATGATTTTATTGGTAAAGTAGCTGCTGATACTCGTATCAACTCGTTTTTTGCTGCTGCTGCCGCTGATCAAGCTCGTTTGATGAAGTTACGCAATAATCTTATCAACCAAGTGGGACAAGCGTCGGGTGGACCAGAAAAATACACAGGTTTAGATATGAAAACTGCTCACAAAGGAATGAAAATCACTGATGCACATTTTAATGCTTTGGTAGAAGATTTGACGGCTTCTTTGGTGAAATATAATGTTCAATCTAAAGCTAAAATCGAATTATTGACTGCACTAGGCGGTATGCGTGCCGATATTGTAGGTCAATAGTTTACCAAAATGATAGATGTCTTTTAATGACTTTGAGAATGAGCTTTTGATAAAAGTTCAGATGATTTATCAATCGCTCATTCTCAAAAGTTCATCACTACGTTTAAACTTCTTCCTCTTTTTCTATCAAAATTGAATAGCTACCTTCTTATCATTAACCTAATTTTGGAGCACTAGCAAAAATTGTCATGTCTGAATGTGACAAAAGTCATATTCGTGAGCGATAAATTTTACTAACTCGCAGTATGAAATTTAACGGAAGATTAAGCCTCAAAATAGTACATTTCCAAGTTTTAATCTTTCAAAAGAAGCGAATTATTTATACTCATTCTAAATTATGTTTAAGTATAAATAATTAGCGAAAAATGGAGTTATTAATGTCTATTCATGTTGTAATTTTGTGCTTGGAATAGTTAAGTGTTATGCAAAATCAATTCAAATCAATCAGTTTATCATATAAGTCAGCTCCCTTAGCGGTACGTGAGCAAGTGGCTTTGAATGAGGATGAAATCAAAAATTTCTCCCTCAGAATCAGAGATATGTTCGATATCCAAGAAGTTATTTTGGTGTCGACTTGCAATCGTACGGAAGTTTACTATGTGTCAGAGGAAAACCGCAATACTGACATTATTAAGCTTTTGTTGCTTGATAAAGGCATTGCTACGACTGACGAATATTTTGCATATTTCCAACAATACAATGCTCAAGCAGATGCTGTACAGCATTTGTTTGAAGTGGCCACTGGTCTACACTCACAAGTAGTAGGCGACCTTCAAATTCCGAATCAGGTAAAACAATCGTATCAAATTGCGGCTGACTTAAATATGGCTGGTCCATTTTTACACCGTTTAATGCATACGATTTTCTTTGCTAACAAACGTGTCGCGCAAGAAACTGCTTTCCGTGATGGAGCAGCTTCTACGTCGTATGCAGCCGTAGCATTGACTGAGGAGATGACTCAAAATATTGCTTTACCAAAAGTATTAATTCTAGGGCTTGGTGAAATCGGTATAGATGTTTGCAAAAATATGGCAGACAAAGAATTTGCTGAGATTACGGTTATGAACCGTACTCGTGCTAAAGCCGAAGCCATTGCCGAAGGACATAATTTCCGTATTGCTGATTTTGTGGATATGGAAGAAGAAATCAAACGTGCCGATGTGATTATCTCATCTGTCATGATTGATAAACCATTGATTATTAAAGAGATGATTCAATCAATGGAAATTCTTACTTTCAAATATTTTATTGACTTATCTGTACCTCGTAGTGTGGAGGAAAATCTGGAAGAGATTCCAGGTGTATTGGTTTACAATATCGATACGCTACGCCAAAGAGCGGATGAGGCTTTACAAACTCGTTTGGAATCTATTCCTCACGTTCAACAAATTATCTCAGAAGCTACTGCAGGTTTTGAGGATTGGTCAAAAGAAATGGTGGTATCTCCAACCATCAATAAATTGAAAAATGCCTTAGAGCAAATCCGTAAAGAAGAGCTTGCACGCCATTTGAAGAACCTTTCTCCTGAAGAATCTGAGAAACTTGATAAAATCACGATGGGTATCGTTCAAAAAATTATCAAGATGCCAGTGCTACAGCTCAAAGCAGCTTGTAAGCGTGGTGAAGCTGACCAATTGGTAGACGTTATCAATGAGATTTTTGATTTAGAAAAACAAAACGAATCATCTTATTCTCATTAATTTTTTGTGACTAAGAGATACCGTTTATTAAAGATAATATTCCTTAAGCCTACAATTATTTGTAGGCTTTTTTTGTTACCTTGATAAAAGTAAAATATCGAATACCCTATTTCCATTTACCGATACACAATTAATTTTTTAAGGCTATGTTCAAAACAATCATCCGTTTGCTATTGCTTTTCCTCCTTATTGCTGGTGGAATTTGGCTTTGGGAACAATATAAATTTTTGAAAAATGATAATGCTGAAACGCCAGAAGTAAGTCATAATATTTTGCTTCAAGAAATTACCTCAATGGGTAAAATCGAGTTGGTGAAATATAATTTTAGAGATGTGGTGGAGTCAAAAATCAAGAAGAACTTTTTGCCTGATGCTAAAGTTTTGCTAATCGTGACAGGCGAAGCCACAGGTTGTATCGATTTAACAAAAATCAAAGTTGCAGATTTACAGGAATTAAAGGATACAGTAGTTGTACATCTGCCTGAACCTGAGATTTGTAACTACAAAATAGACCATTCCAAATCGAAGGTTTATGACACACAATTTGCCTTCATGGATGAAGCAAAATTAGTAGATGAAGCTTTTCAAAAAGCCGAAGTTCAGGTGCAACAATCAGCTCAATCGATGGGTATTTTGGAACAAACTAAAGAATCCGCCGAACAGATGTTGAAACCTTTTATTGAAAAAGTTTCTGGAAAAAAAGTAGTCCTTAAATATGCAATGAAGGATACTCCGAGAAGATTGAAATAATGCTGATACATAAAGAAGGCGCAATGGGATAATCCGACTGCGCCTTCTTTATGTATCAACTTTTTCTCTTATTTGTTCAAAATACGTTTAATATCGTTAGCTTGAGTCAAATAATCTTTGAATTTGTCGTAACCATCGGCTAACATCAAACCTTTAAATTTCAATAAGGTATTGATATATTCGTCAAGTACATCGATGATGTTATCTTGATTTTGTCTGAAAATCGGAATCCAAGTATCAGGGTTCGATTTGGCCAAACGTACTGTTGACTCAAAACCTGAACTTGCCAAATTAAAGATACTTTCTTCATCTTTTTCCTTTTCCAAAACTGTAGCTGCTAAGGCAAACGAACAAATGTGTGAGATGTGCGAGATATAGGCTGTATGCACGTCATGCGCTGCTGAGTCAAGATAGGTCAAACGCATCTTTAATCCCTCTGTGTACATTTTTTCAATCACCTTCACGAGTGCTGGCTTCGAATCTTGCACATCACAAAGTACACAAGTTTTGTTATCAAACAAATTTCGAATAGCCGCTTCTGGTCCCGAAAACTCGGTACCTGCCATGGGGTGAGTAGCAATAAAATTTCCTCTGTTGGGATGGTTTCTGACAGAATCTACCGCAGGTTTTTTAGTTGAACCAACTTCTATGACTACCTGATTTTCTGAAACATGATTCAAAACTTCTGGTAAAAGCTTAACCAAAGCATCTACAGGGACAGCCAAGATAATAATGTCTGATTGCTTGATGGCATCGTTAAGCAAAGCCACACGGTCGACCAACTGGAGTTCGAGGGCTTTGATAACGTGTTCGGTTTTGTTATCTACGCCAATAACCGAATCCGCAAACCCACTTTCTTTAAGACTTAAGGCCATTGATCCACCAATAAGACCAAGTCCGACTACTGATATATTCATTTTTGTAAATGCTCAATGATGGAATTATCGTTTCCGATAAATGTTGAAATATATTTAAAACTTAGCCCGTTATCCTAAGAACAAATTCCCTTTGATTGGCGAATGCGTTGGATAGCTTGGTCAAACAGAGTGATTTCGGCACATAGCGAGATACGAATGTATCTTTCACCAGCCGTTCCGAAAATACCTCCTGGGGTAATAAATACTGCCGAGCCCAATAGAATTTCGTCAGAAAGCTCATAGCAATTGGTATATGAATCCGGAATTTTAGCCCATACAAACATTCCGATTTGTTTTGGGTCATATTTGCAATCCAACAACTCCATAATTTCAAACACCTTGGTTTGACGTTGTCTATAAATCTCGTTTAAAGAGTCATACCAAGATTGAGGATTTTGGAGTGCCTTTACTGCTGCCATTTGCAATGGTAAAAACATACCAGAGTCCATATTCGATTTGAATCTCAACACATGACTTATTAATTCGGCATTTCCAACTAAAACTCCCATACGCCAACCAGCCATATTATGTGATTTTGAAAGAGAGTTCAACTCAATGGCCACATCTTTCATTCCTTCAACCGCCAAAATACTTTGTGGAGAATCATTTAGGATAAAGCTATATGGATTGTCGTTTACAATCAGAATGTTATGAGTAATCGCAAAATCTCTGAGTTTTTCGAAAAATTCAGTATTTGCTTGTGCACCCGTCGGCATGTGTGGATAATTGACCCACATCAATTTTACTTTTGACAAATCTCTCTGTGCCAAAGCACCCAAATCAGGCAACCAGCCATTGTCTTCAGCCAAGTCATAATCTACCACAGTAGCACCTGTTAGGAGCGAAGCTGCACGGTAGGTTGGGTAGCCAGGGTTGGGTACCAATACCTCGTCGCCAGCTTCCAGATATGCCATCGCAATGTGCATAATACCTTCTTTCGAACCAATCAAAGGCAATACTTCATTAACAGGATTGAGTGTTACGCCATAGAATTTTTGATAAAACTGAGCAAAACCTTCACGCAAAGCAGGAATCCCCACATAGCTTTGATAGGCGTGGTGTTTGGGATGTGCAGCACTGTCTGTCAATGCGTCGATGGTTTCGACAGACGGTGGCAAATCTGGGCTTCCAATACCTAAATTGAGCACATCAATGCCTGATGCACGCATATCTGCTATTTGTTTTAGTTTGGTAGAGAAGTAGTACTCCTGAACCAAGTTCATGCGGGATGCTGGTTTTATGTTCATTGTTTTACTAGGACATATTATTTAGTAAAAGTTTTTCTTTACTAAATAATCAGGGCTATCGAATAATTGGTTAACAAAAAAGCCGACTCACTGAGTCGGCTTGTGTATTATTAGTTTTTTGATTTTTTCAAATTAAAGTCATAACACAACCGACTAAGCCTGCAAAGCGTAGTAATAATAAGCACGGTATGTGTTGATTGACTGGTTCATGACTTCAAAGGTAGTCTGAAAAAAATTATTTGACAAAAAAAAAGAGAATTTGTTGAAAAGAGCTAAAAATCTCAATGCCAAAGACATGGTTCTACAAGTTATTAAAGTACGATTCGACCTAGGGCATCCCAAATTAAATCCTGCTCGTATCCTTTACTCAGAGCGTAACGAAGCAATTTTTGTTTGACCACTAATGGATTGGTATCTTTAATCTCACCTCTTTTTTTGTGAAGAACGTCTTCCAAAGTTTGAATATATTCATCGGGGTCGATTTCTTTCATGCCCATCTGTAAACAATAATCGGATACGCCACGCATCTTTAGTTCTTGACGAATTTTGAGTCTACCCCATTTTTTGACTCTAAATTTAGACCCTGCGAAGATTTTGGCAAATCGCTCTTCGTTGAGATAGTTATTCTCAATAAGCCAAACTACTATTTCATCGGCTTCGTCACCCCACACGCCCCATTCGTCGAGACGTTCTTTGACTTCTCGATGGGTTCTTTCCTGATACGCACAGAATCCTGCGGCTTTTTTGAGAATTTCTTTATTCATAGAAATGTAGGTAAGTGTAAGTAGTGATTCAGGCTTTGGGCATTTATCTATCGGATCATTTAGCATAATATCCTCAATAACAGATATCCCTTTTCTTTTGTAACCTTTCAATTTTAACACAAAATCCCTCAATCCATGACAGATTGAGGGATTTTAGATTGCTTTAGCTAGTACAGCAAACTAATAGCTCGCTACAAAGCCCCAAGCCAATAATTAAGACCCGCATGCTTCACAACCGTCTGGGTCGTCAAGAGAGCATTGCATCGCAGACCAGTTTTGTTCTGTTACGTTGTTCAGTCCTGGAATGTTGAACGTGCTGGCACTAGCTTTCGCATTGGCAGCATAGGCCTCATAATTAAGGTCATGTTCGTGTACAACGTTTGCGTGCTCGATGGCTACATCGGCTTGCTTCTCAACTGTAAATTTGATAGCATCAGCTGCGGCCTTAGTACGTAGGTAATACATACCTGTTTTAAGACCTTTCTCCCATGCATAGAAGTGCATAGAAGTCAGCTTACCGAAGTTCGGGTCTTGAATGTGGATATTCAATGACTGAGACTGGCAGATATAAGCACCACGGTCAGCAGCCATTTCGATAATTGCTTTTTGTTTGATTTCCCAAACTGTTTTGTAAAGCTCTTTTAAGTCTTGTGGGATTTCTGGAATACCTTGAACCGAACCATTAGCCGAAATCAATTTATTCTTCATAGAATCACTCCACAAACCTAATTTCACTAAGTCTTTCAACAAGTGTTTGTTTACCACCGCAAATTCACCCGACAATACACGACGAGCATAGATATTTGAAGTATATGGTTCGAAACATTCGTTGTTACCCAAAATTTGAGAAGTAGAAGCTGTTGGCATTGGAGCTACCAATAAAGAGTTACGAACGCCATTTTCAACTACTTTTTTACGAAGCGATTCCCAGTCCCAACGATTTGAATCTGGTGTTACATCCCACATATCAAATTGGAAAATACCTTGAGAGATAGGTGAGCCTTCCCATGTTTCGTAAGGACCTTCTTTGATGGCAAGTTCCATCGAAGCTTCCATCGAAGCATAGTAAATCGTTTCGAAAATATCTTTATTCAATCGACGAGCTTCATCAGATTCGAATGGCATACGCAACAAGATAAAGGCATCTGCCAAACCTTGCACACCCAAACCAATCGGACGGTGACGCATATTTGAGCGACGAGCCTCTTCTACTGGATAGTAGTTGCGGTCGATGATTTTATTGAGGTTTTTAGTCGCCACTTTTGTTACTTCATACAAACGTTGGTGGTCGAATTCTAAGAACCCTCTTTCATTTTGCTTAATGAATTTTGGTAAAGCCAAAGAAGCCAAATTACATACCGCTACTTCGTCTTTTGAAGTATATTCGATAATCTCAGTACATAAGTTTGAAGACTTAATAGTACCTAAGTTCTTTTGGTTTGACTTACGGTTTGCGTGGTCTTTGAAGAGCATGAACGGAGTACCTGTCTCAGTTTGTGCTTCCAAAATTTCGAACCATAAATCTTGAGCTTTTACTACACGACGAGCCTTACCTGCTTTTTCGTAGCTAGTGTAAAGTTCTTCGAATTTTTCACCATAAGATTCATCCATGCCAGGGCATTCGTGAGGACAGAACAACGACCAAACATCATTGTCTTTCACACGCTTCATGAACAAATCTGGTACCCAAAGTGCATAGAATAAGTCACGCGCACGAACTTCTTCTTTACCGTGGTTTTTACGAAGTTGTAAGAAATCGAATACATCAGCATGCCAAGGTTCTAAATAAATAGCAAAAGAACCTTTACGTTTTCCACCTCCTTGGTCAACATAACGAGCTGTATCGTTGAATACACGAAGCATTGGGATAATACCATTTGAAGTACCGTTGGTTCCTTTGATATAAGAACCCATAGCACGGATATTATGAATGCTCAAGCCAATTCCACCCGCTGATTGTGAAATTTTAGCACATTGTTTCAATGTATCATAAATACCTTCAATAGAGTCGTCTTGCATTGTTAATAAGAAACAAGATGACATTTGAGGTTTTGGCGTACCAGCATTGAAAAGGGTAGGAGTAGCATGAGTAAACCAACGCTCAGAAAGAAGGTTGTAAGTATCAAGTACTGATTCTATATCATCGAAATGAATACCTACAGCTACACGCATCAACATGTGTTGTGGACGTTCAGCGATTTTACCGTCTAGTTTGAGCAAATATGATTTTTCTAAAGTTTTGAAACCAAAATAATCATAGCCAAAATCACGATCATAAATGATAGCAGCGTCTAGTTCACCAGCGTGTTTTTTGATGACATCATAAACTTCTTTCGATAAAAGAGCTGCATTTTCACCAGTCTTAGGATCGACATAGTTATACAACTTCTTCATCGTTGCTGAGAAGGACTTTTGGGTATTCTTGTGCAAGTTCGAAATAGCGATTCTCGCTGCCAACACCGCATAGTCAGGGTGCTTGGTAGTCATCGAAGCCGCTGTTTCGGCAGCCAAGTTATCTAATTCAGTCGTTGTCACACCGTCGTACAAGCCAGTAATTACTTTTTTGGCTACTTCCAACGGTTGCACAAAGTAAGGGTCGAGGCTGTAGCAAAGTTTTTCGATTCGAGCGGTAATCTTGTCAAACTTTACAGACTCACGTCTGCCATCTCTTTTAATAACGTACATATCAACTATTGATTTTAGGGGTTAAAGCATTAGCCACTAATTTTCTTCTAAAAGGATTTTTGGGTGATAGACACATATTAAACTTTCACTTAAAAGATTATAACATTATCTATCGAATATCTTGTAAACGATGAACATTTGAAATTTAGCGTAGCTGTCCACCTAAGCTACGAATTTATTAGCTTTTACTAATTGCAAATCTTTTTTCAATTTGCAGATTATTAATGTATTAGCAGTAAAATGGCCTAGATGCTCTACTTACCAAACTAAGGAAATTTGGAGTAGGCGTTTTTTAACGAGATTGTTCATTATTGAGCTGTACAAATCTGATGCATCAAGAAACTTGTCAGTCAAAATGATTTAATAATAAACAATAGTTAGCTCAAACTGAGCGGAGATGTTTGGTTTTCTGTGAGGCTCTCTCTTCTTCAAAGTTAGTAATTTTATCTACCCAACGCAATGAAAAAAAATAGTTCTCGCAAGGCCATCTCTAGCGATTATTTATAATGTACAACTCAAACTTTAGATAATCAGTTCACTAGACAAAGTGCAACTTGGAATATTACTACAATATTTTTTTCAAAAAAAAATCTTTAGCGAGTAAACGGCTGTCTATTAATATTTTCATGAAAAAAAGTTTTTGAAAGCACTAAAAAAAATGTAAATTTGCGTCCCGTTTCGAGACTCTTGTTTGTGAAACGTTATCGCCTTATCTTCAGATAATTGGCCTACTGATAACGCTAACCTCCCAGCCACGACTTGTCGAAACGCTTCAATTTAACCGAGACGGCAGGGAATCGTCTCAAAACTAAAAAATAGAAATGAAAAAAGACATTCACCCAAATTACAGACCAGTTGTTTTCCATGACTTGTCTGCTGACTTTAAATTTTTGACTCAGTCTTGCGTTAACACTACTGAAACAACAGAATTTGAAGGCGAAACGTACCCAGTATTCAAACTAGAGGTTTCTTCTTTATCTCACCCATTCTATACTGGTAAAAACGTATTGCTTGATACTGCTGGACGTGTTGATAAATTCTACAAACGTTTCGGTCAGAAGAAATAATTTCACAACAAAGCCTCTTTGGCTTATATGTTGTACCAAAAAGCCTCTTAGTTTCGTGCTAAGAGGCTTTTGTTTTTAAAAATCAATTCAAAGACGTTTATAACAAGTAATATATTGCGTATTTTTGAGGCAAAATCAAACACTATAAAAAAAGTACTGAATTTTTGAGAAACTTAGAAAAGTACTATGAATCAGATTGGGCTATTCTTAACACATCGTTATCGTCGATAGCTCATTAATTTAATTCGAAAATTTAGTATTCTCTCCAAGAATCTTTTAGGTTTGCTAGAACACAGCAAAAATTCGGTGCAACACACTCATTCTATTCAAATTTATATATACCGATGAATTATATCATATTTGATGACTCCTCAATTAGAGCGATTTTGCTTCCTCTTACCTTTGTGCGTCCAGTTAGCGAAATCCGTTTTGGAATAGATACCATTACTGAAAAATGGCAAGACTATCTCGACGATTCGGTTTCTTTTGCGACACAAGATTATCTGCAAGAGAAATATCCACTCCTACTTCAATCAGATAATATCTTTATCAACGGAGCTGTTTGTCCTAATGTAGCTTTATTGGAGGCTATTCGAGGGTTAAGCTCAGGACAACTTTTAAGCTTAGAGGGTGTTACTTTGGCGTACCGATCGGCATCTTTGCTTGACACGCTCGATACCATTGAGGTGATAGAGTGGGATGGTACTGCGACGATTATTCGCCAATTGACTGATATATTTCTTTTAAATGGGGAACAAATCAAAGCCGATTTTGCCCGAATAACTCATGGACGAACTTCTCAGCCAATAACTGACCGTTTTACAGCGGTATATAACGAATCGCAAATTTTTGTAGAAGAAGGAGTCAATATTAAAGCAGCTACACTCAATGCAGAGAAAGGACCTATCTACCTTGGCAAAGATGTCATTATTATGGAAGGTGCCAAAATTCAAGGACCCTTTGCTATTTTGGAAGGGTCTGTCGTAAATCTTGATGGCAAAATGCGACCTAATACTACGATAGGTCCAGGTTGTAAGGTGGGCGGAGAGGTAAGTAATGTCGTCATATTTGGGAACTCGAATAAAGGGCATGAAGGTTTTATGGGAAATTCGGTCATTGCTGAATGGTGCAATTGGGGAGCAGATACCAATAATTCAAACCTGAAGAATGACTATTCGAAAGTAGAGCTCTGGAGTTACGTTACAAATCGTTTCGAAAACTCAGGGTTGCAGTTTGCTGGATTGATTATGGGTGACCATTCTAAGTGTGGTATCAATACAATGTTTAATACAGGCACGGTGGTTGGCATAAATTGTAATATCTTTGGAGCAGATTTCCAGCCAAAGCATATACCATCCTTTGCTTGGGGTGGTAGCGCAGGGTTCAAAACCTATCATTTGCGCAAAGCCAACCAAGTGGCTCGTGCAGTGTTAGAGCGCCGAGGACGTGTTTTTGAAGGAATAGAAGAAAATATTCTCAAAGCAGTATTTGAACAAACCGAGGCGCATCGTAGCGCATTCTAAGATTCAATACTTCCTAAATATTTTCAGGAAAATAAATAGAAAGTCTAAAAGGGTAAAGCAATCTGTTTTCCCAATAGCTCAAAGCCAGTTTAAAAGTTATGTTATTTAGAGAAATACCCGGTTTATCATCCATCAAAAAGACCCTTATTCATTCGGTGCAGAGCAATCATGTTGCGCATGCGCAGTTGTTTCATGGGCCAGTGGGGTCGGGTAATTTGGCATTGGCTTGGGCGTACGCTACCTATATCAATTGTGAGGACAAACAACCCGATGATGCTTGTGGGCGTTGTGCTTCTTGTGCTAAAATGCGCAAGTTAGTTCACCCAGATTTTTACCATATTTTTCCAACAGCAACCACGAAGAAGGTGAAAGAAGCAGAATCTGATGCCTATTTGCCTCTTTGGCGTGAGTTTACAGCTGAACAACCATACGGGGCATTGCCCAATTGGCTTGAACATATAGGAGTAGAAGGTAATAAACAAGGTAATATTTCGGCAGAGGAAGCCAGAAAAATTATACAAAAATTATCCTTAAAAGCATTTGAGGCTGAATATAAAATTTTGTTGATTTGGCAACCCGAAATGCTCAACCAAAGCTCTGCGAATGCTTTGCTCAAAATCCTTGAAGAACCACCAGCCAAAACGCTTTTTTTATTGGTTTGCAATGACGCCAACAAGTTGTTGACTACTATTTTATCAAGGACTCAACGTGTGAGTATCCCACAATTTTCGGATGAGGATATTACTTTGTATTTAGCCGAGAAGGCTCAAGTGGAAAGTTCTCGTGCCAAGCAGATCGCTTATTTGTCGGAAGGTAATCTCAATAAGGCTTTGTCCTTGAGTAAAAACCAAGGACAAGGAAAACATCAATGGTTTGCCAATTGGATGCGAATGGCTTACAAGCCCGATGTGGCAGCATTGGTTAAATTGGCAGATGAGTTTGATGCTTTTTCAAAAGAAGACCAAAAAGGTATGATGGAGTATGGACTGAATATCTTTAGAGATTTGTTGATGTGGAAAAGCGGTGCAGAAAGTCTCGTGAGACTTGAAGGCGATGAGTTAACTTTTGTACAAAATTTTTCAAAAGCGGTTAATTTACGTGCCTTAGAGTTGATTAGTGGTGAGTTTTCACAAACACATTATTACCTTGAAAGAAATGCTCGTGCCAAAATCCTGCACTTGGATTTGTCTTTACAGATTGCCAAATTATTTAAACAGAAATAAAGAAATTCTGGTGGATGAGAATAGTCTCGGTCATCCACAACATACTAATTATATATCAGCATGCAAACGATTAAACTAGGAACGAGAGGGTCGAAATTAGCTTTGTGGCAGGCCTATTTTGTTAAAGAAACATTAGAGGCAGGTGGTTTACCAGTCGAAATTGTGATTATTGAAACAAAAGGCGACCAAATTTTGGATCGTTCTTTGTCAAAAATTGGCTCAAAAGGTGTTTTCACAGAAGAGTTAGAAGAAAAACTTCTTTCTGGTGAAATCCATATTGCTCAACACTCGGCGAAAGATTTGCAGTCTGATTTAGGTGAAAATTTCGAAATTATTGCGTTTTCAGAACGCGAAAAAGTCAACGATGTCTTGATTAGTTTTGACAAAAGCTTGACCTTGGAAAGCGGACAGCCTTTTGTTGTTGGAACATCATCTACTCGTCGTGTGGCAATGCTCAAGCATTTTTATCCACATATCAAAACTGTAGATATGCGCGGTAATTTACAAACTCGTATGGGCAAACTCGAAAGTGGTGTTTGTGATGCTTTATTGTTGGCATTTGCAGGTGTGCATCGCATGGGATACGAAGAACATATTGCTCAATTGATTACGACCGATACTTTTACGCCTGCTGTAGGACAAGGTTCGGTGGCGATTGAATGTGCGGTAAATTTGGATGCCGATATCAAAGGCAAGATTAGAAGTTTATTGAATCACCCACATACTGAAAAACAACTATTGGCCGAACGAGCATTTTTGAAGCGTTTGCAAGGTGGTTGTAGCATTCCAGTGTTTGGTTTGGCTCAATATGATGCCGAAACAGATACCATTTCGATGACAGGAGGTATCATTAGTTTGGACGGAAAAGAAATTATCAAAGAGGTTCTTTCAGGCTCAAATCCAGAGGAAGTTGGTTTTGCTTTGGCTGACAAAATTTTAGATTTGGGCGGAGGGCGTATTTTGCAAGAAATAAAAGCAAATTTATAGAGAATAGTCAGGCACAAGAGTATAGTTTTTGAAGTGCCTCCAATTTGCCATCAACAACCTAAAGCTATATATGAAACTAAACCGATTGTTATTATTAAGTCTATTGTGTTTTGGAATTAGTCAAGTCTCATCGGCACAGCTATTCAAAAAACGTAGAGATTACTTATTGACTATTAGTACTCCATGGGGAGATATGCACGGTATTTTGTATAACTCAACGCCTTTGCACAAGAAGAACTTTTTGAAGCTAGTCAACAAAAAGTTTTATGATGGGTTACTTTTCCACCGAGTTATCAACACATTCATGATTCAGGGTGGTGATCCACAATCAAAAGGAGCAGCACAAGGAACCATGTTAGGTGAAGGTGATGTAGGGTATAGAGTTCCTGCTGAAATTTTACCCAATATTTTTCATAAAAAAGGAGTTATAGCTGCAGCAAGAGATAACAACCCAGAGAAAGCATCATCAGGATGTCAGTTTTATGTAGTGCAAGGCAAAGTTTGGGATGATAAAACACTGGCAGAACAAATGAAAAGAAGTCCTTTGCGTACTTATACACCCGAGCAACAGCAAGTGTATAAAACGATAGGAGGGACGCCACATTTGGATGGGAATTATACAGTTTTTGGACAGGTGTTAGATAACCTTTGGGTAATTGACTCGGTGGCTACTCAAAAAAGAGATAGCAATAACCGCCCTTTGAAGGATATTGCGATGAAGATTTCTTGTAAGAAAATAAAGAAGAAAAAGATTACGGCTCAATATGGTTACACAGATTGGTTGTAATAAGAGTCATTTCGAATTTAGTGAGTGGTGATTGAGTAAATGAGTGATTATTTTTATATGAATTTTGCCTGTAAAAACGTAATACTTTGTGTCTCCACGGGTATGTAAATTAAAAATAATCACTCAGTCACTAAATCGCACAATCACTCAATTTTATCTATGTCCAAAGATAGCAGAGCCCACTCTCACAAGAGTTGACCCTTCTTCGGCGGCAATCAAAAAATCTCCTGACATTCCCATCGAAATCTCTTTCCAAGCCGTGTTAGGCAATTGATAAGTCTTTGCAATACGGTCAAAAAGCTGTTTTAAGCTTTTAAATTCTACCCTAATTTGTTCTTGATTATCAGTATTACTTGCCATTCCCATCAATCCAACTAAGCGGATATGCTGGAGTTCCTTTAATTCTGGAGATTCTAGTAGTTCAATAGCCTCTTCTTCGGAAAGTCCAAATTTGGTATCTTCTTGGGCAATATAGATTTGAAGCAAGCAATCGATAACCCGTTCATTTTTAACAGCTTGCTTGTTGATTTCTTGTAACAACTTAAAAGAATCTACCGAATGAATCAAACTAACGAACGGAGCTATATATTTTACCTTATTGGATTGCAAGTGCCCAATAAGATGCCATTGAATATCCTTGGGTAACACTTCCCATTTAGATACCATTTCTTGAACTTTATTTTCTCCAAATACCTTACAACCAGCTTGATAAGCTTGTTCTAAATCGCTTATGGGTTTGGTTTTGGTCACAGCAATCAAGTGTGCTTGGGTGCCTTGAAGTTGCGTATTAATATCAGCTATATTTTGAGCAATAGTCATCTTGAGTAGGATTGTTTTGCAATATGATACAAAGATAAAGCACAGAAAGCGTAAAATTTGACTACTTTGTCGTAATACCCTACAAGTTCTTTTAGTTTTTGCGGTAATATCTTAGCTTTGTAAAATTAAATATGCTCATATAACGTTTTTTTTATACTTTTAAGAGCTTTTGTAATTGCTCATTAAAGATTATCAAACTCATAAATATCAAATAACAATGGAGTATAATCCAAATCGACAAAGTGAACAAAAACTAAAAGTAGCCGTTGCTGTACTCGCCATGCTGACTGTTGCTTTGGGGTATTTGTATTTGCGTGAGAGGCAACACAATAAAGATATTGAAGATTTGAAACTAGAGCACGCTGAGGAGTTATTGACGGCCAACACAAAGTTAGACTCAATTGCCAATCAGCTCAATATGAAAATTGCCGAAATACAGCGTTTGGGAGGAGATGTACGAGAGTTAGAACGAGCTAAAAAACAACTAAGTGAAGACAAACTTGCACTTGAAAAGTTGGATAAAGGTTTTTCAATGAAGCAATATGAAGCAAAGATTAAAAAGTACGAAGCATTATTAGGCCAAAAAGAACATGAAATAACTCGTTTACGTAAAGAAAATGGCATTTTAGTAGCTCAAAATGATTCATTAAGCCGTGAGGCGGAGTTGTTGCGTGAAGGTATTTCGTCAGCGCAAAAAGCCTTATTTGATTCAGCTAATAACTTCACTGCTCGTCAGCGTGAAATGGAAGCAAAAAACAAAGAGTTATCTGATAAGGTTACACAAGCCGCAGCGCTTCGTGCCGAAAATATCAACGTCTATGCTATTTCTAATAAAGGCAAAGAGAGCGATGGAGGGGTGTATAAATCGAAAAAGGTAGATAAAATTAGAATAACTTTCTATTTACAAGAAAATCCGTTGACCAACAAAGAAGCAAAAGTGATTTACTTAAGAATCATCGATCCTTCGGGAAGTACTGTTGCTGATATGGCTACAGGGTCAGGTAATTTTGGGTATCGAGGTCGTGATTTGACTTACACTGCTAAACAACGTATTGTATATGATGACTCGCATCAATCAGTAGAATTTATCTACAGTCGTGGACAGGCTTATAAAGAGGGCAAACACACCATAGAGTTGTATGCAGAAGGTTTCAAAATTGGAGAGGGAATTTTTGAAGTGAAGTAGAAAAAGGGTTCATCATTCCAATATAATAAGCGGTAGAAGATAGGTTGTAGGTGCTAAATTGCCCGATACTTATTTTCTACCGCTTATTATTTTAAGGTATATTAGCTTGATTGTCAAAACTTTCGTAAGAAAATTTTGACAATTGTCTGAAAATAATTACCTTTGCAATCCTTTTAAAAAACAGTTTATAAAATATATCATTTTTATGGAATTACGTAATTATGAAACGGTGTTCATCTTAACTCCCGTTTTGTCAGAACAGCAGACAAAGGACGCCGTTGAAAAATTCAAAAAAGTTTTGACCGATAACGGTGCTGAAATCGTTAACGAAGAAGCATGGGGAATTCGTAAGCTGGCGTACCCTATTCAGAACAAAAACACTGGATTTTACCAAATTTTTGAGTTCACTGCAGCACCAACAATCGTTGCTAAATTGGAACTTGAATACAAGCGTGATGAAAAAGTAATTCGTTACTTGACAACAGTACTTGACAAACATGCGATTGAATACAACGACCGCAAGAGAAAAGGTTTAGTAGGTAAAAAACAAGAAGCGAAAGCTGAATAAGCTGTTGAATTGAAATGTTTTAGCATTTCTAAAAAACACGATTCACAACTTAAACTTAAGAAATCATGACTTTAGTAAACGAACCAGTTGACAAAAGCGTAGTACGCAAAAAATATTGCCGTTTCAAAAAATCAGGCATCAAGTATATCGACTACAAAAACCCAGACTTCTTATTGAAGTTGGTTAACGAACAAGGAAAAATTCTTCCTCGTCGTATCACAGGTACTTCTTTGAAATACCAAAGAAAAGTAGCTCAAGCTGTTAAACGTGCTCGTCACTTGGCTTTAATGCCATTCGTAGCAGACGGTTTGAAATAGTAATTGTCGCGTTGTCGATACGCAAAAAATTAGAGTTAGAAGTTTAGGATTGTCTTTGCAATCATTGACTAAAAATCTTTTACAAAAATGGAAATCATCTTAAAGACTGACATCGCAGGTCTTGGCTATAAAAACGACGTTGTTACGGTAAAGCCTGGTTATGGTCGTAACTATCTCATTCCGCAAGGTTTCGCAGTAATGGCAACGCCATCAAACAAGAAAGTACTTGCTGAGAACATTAAACAAATCGCTCACAAACTTGAGAAAATCAAGTTAGATGCTCAGACATTGTCTGACTCAATCGGAGAGTTAGCACTTGAAATCGCTGCTAAAGTTGGTGAAAGTGGTAAAATCTTTGGTCGTGTTACGACTCTTCAAATTTCTGAAGCATTGAAGGAAAAAGGTTTTGAAGTAGATCGTAAGAAAATCTCTTTGGATTCTGAAGTTAAGTTTGTAGGCGAATACGCTGCAACACTTGACCTTCACAAAGATGTGAAACATAAAGTGAAATTCACAGTAGTAGCTGACTAATCATTACGATGCCATCTACTCGAATTTTGTAGAAAAATAAGAAAAGCATCCCAATACTGGGATGCTTTTCTTATTTTTGTTGGATTATTCTAAAACACTGGTTTTTTGAATATTGTCTCTTGAATCACAAAAGAAAGATAAGTTTTATGAATTCTTAGAGCAACCAAATCGACTAAAATGCCGTCTAAGTAAAATGGATATAACAAATATCGGTTTTCTTGATGTCTTTATAGAAATTCTAATAAACGTTCGACTCAAACCCTCCATTATTTAATCTAAAGTGGATATGCTTAAAAAATTACCATTACTACTATGCTTCTGGTTTATAAGCCATGCTGTAGTAAGCCAGATTACCATCACCTCTCCTGTACAACGTCAAGTAATTCAAAGAGATTTAGCCAATAAGGCTATTGTTACTATTGTAGGAAGTTATTCACAACCCGTAGATGAACTTCAAGTAAGATTTATTCCTGTAAAAACTGGACAAGGAACAGCTCTTGATTGGACTGTTTTTAAAACAAACCCAAGAGGTGGACTTTTTAAAGGGACCGTAACTTTAACAGGAGGATGGTATTCGATGGAAGTACGAGGTTTACTTCGTGGCTCGGTAGTTGGTAATGTAAGTCGTATCGAACGAGTAGGCGTTGGAGAGGTCTTTGTAATCGCAGGTCAGTCTAATGCTGGCGGTAGTGGTCTACGATCAACAAATGAAACAGCAGCTTCTGATGATAGAGTCAATTGTGCCAATTTTATGAATGATCCAAGTTATCGGACAAGTATTTCATATCAAGCTACTTATGATCCTAATAATAAGAGTTTTATAACAACAAGTACTGATGCTTTTTCAATTGTAGAGTTTTCCCAATTGAAAAAAGACGTTACAATTGGACCTTTAGGTATAGGACCTTATTATTGGGGAAAAGTAGGAGATGCTTTAGCCGATTTATTAAATGTTCCTATCTTGTTTTTTAATACAGGTTGGGCTGGTGCATCAGTTCGTGTGTGGAGAGATAGCGCAGTATTTCCAACAATAGGCGCAGAAAGTGATTTTCAATTCTCGACCGATCCAAATAATAAAAATCGTTATATTCCAGGCTATCCTTATGCAAATTTGAAGGCTGTTTTAGGATATTACGGAATAAATTTGGGAATGCGCGCAATTTTATGGATGGAAGGTGAAACTGCTAATCTATTGAATCTTGATGCCATTGCTACAAACGCTGCATTGCCACCTAATCAAAGACTTTCTGATAGTGAGTTAGAAAAACGCTTACCAATGCGAGATAGTGTTTACTTAGCCAATCTAACTGATTTGATAAAAAAAACACGTCAAGATTTAGGAAATAATAAATTGGCTTGGGTTGTTGCCAGAACTTCATACTCAGGACAACTAAATTGTAATACTAGTTCCGTAGGCGCTAGTGCACCAAAGCCATCTCCGATGATTGTAAATGCCCAAAATTCAGCAGTTACGAGTAAAAATTTACAACCGATTTTTCCTGGACCTTTCACAGATAATATTCAAGTTGATAAAATTGGCGATAGAGGCCAGTGCGTACACTTCACTGGTTCAGGATTAGATCAAGCTGCAAAGGCATGGGTAGCAGCTTTGACTAGCCCTGTAAGTAATTCGGATCAAAGAAACTTCTTTGACCTGAACGAACCAATTATGGCAGATACGATTCCTGAAGTGAACCTTTCCTGTATTTCAAATCAAAAGCTTGGTTTGAGCTTACCTGCTGGATATTCTGCTTATCAATGGGTAAATAGTAATTATGAAATTATGGGTAATACCAAAGATGTAACAGTTGGTTCGGGTACTTATTTTGCCAAAATTACCAAGCCTAATGGTAACATTATTCAAATCCCATCATTTACAGTAAAGGCCAATACTTCTCCTGCAGCACCGACTGTTTCGGCCAATGCTGATTTGAATTATTGTGAAGGTACAACGGTTGGACTTACTTCGTCTGATGGTGCGTTATATGAATGGGTTGCAAGTAATTCTAATACTATTATTGCAAGAACTAAAACATTGAACATTGGAATCAATGGCACCTATTCTGTTCGTATTATTGATCAAAATGCTTGTTTGTCACCACTATCAAATGGTGTAACACTAGTTTCTAAACCAAGACCTGTACAACCAACGATAGCATTAAAGAGCTCAACAGAATTTTGTGATGGACAAAGTGCTAAATTGAGTTCGTCAAGTGTAGGTGCCGCAGGATACCTTTGGAGTAATGGACTAACAACACAAGATGTAGATATTAAAACAGCAGGAACATTCAGTGTGCGTACACTTGGAGCAAACGGGTGTTATTCGGCATCATCGATTGGTGTACCTACATTAGTGAATCCTTTGCCTACTAGCCCAACCATTAGGGCTACTTCAGATACTGTGTTTTGTGAAGGCTCTAAAACACGTATTACATTGACTCCTGCTAACGCCAATTATGTTGGGTTTAATTGGGAGAGAAATGCAGCTTTGAGTGGAGAGAATGCTTCATCCATTGATATATCTACAACAGCATTGGTTAAAGGATACGTAGTGGATGCGAAAGGCTGTTACTCTAAACCTTCTAATGCTATTTGGGCAGTTCGCAAAGCAAAGCCTGTGTCTCCAGTTATTTACAGAGTTGGACCATATTTATTGGCCGCACGCTCAACACAACCTGTTGATGAATACACGTGGAGTCTAAGTGGGCAAGCGCTTGCTACAAAGGATACTTTGATTCGTGCTATAACTGAAGGAGTTTATACATTACAGTCAAAAAGAAGATATCCAATCTTAGCATCAACGTCTCCATTGGTATGTTTATCCTCAGAAACATCATTGGTAACTTATTTTGATACTAAATCTAGTTCGATATTAGAGACAACTGAATTTAAGTTTCCTGATGATAAAGGGGTTTCTATTTATCCAAATCCAACAAGTGGAGTGTTTAGTGTAGATAGTAAATATAATCTAGAAGGTGTCGTTATAAAAGTATATACAATGGCTGGCATAGAAGTATATGCAACCGAAAAATTTGATTTTAATAGCCGTCGAACGTTAGATTTAAGTAACCTGCCAACTGGTAATTATTTACTAAGAGTAGATTCTCAAAATTACCGTTTAACTAAGCAGCTTATTATTACACGTTAGGAAGTGGCAAGTATTTATTTCCTATAAAGTTATCCACTATATATTACCTGTAACAAACATCATTTTATAGATGACAACCTTAAATCATCTATAAAGTGATGTTTGTTTGTAAATGTTCATTACCAGTTACTAAGTTTGATTAAGACAAGGATAGTAATATGCCGGATAAGCGATTTCTTTGTGAGATTTTTGAATTTAGAAATAATATAATTAACCGTGCATTAACTTAAAATAAACAAGTTTTGCAGAAGCCTCAGTAGATTTTATAAGGAATAAAAACTGAATATAGATTTATGCTTTTTTTGAAAAAATTATTAGGTGTCATTATTATTTTATTGGGAAGTGTTAGTGTAAGTTTAGGGCAGTTTACTGTTACTTCCCCGCTAAGCCGTGCTGTTTATCAACGTAATAATGCCGGTGTTGCCACAATTACTGTTTCGGGGACATACGAGCAGCAAGTAGACCGAATTGAAGCTAGATTAATTGCTATCAATGCAGGTCAAGGTAATCCTGGGGAATGGAGTGATTGGAAAACACTGAAGGACTTTCCAACGAATGGAGGATTTTCAAGTGCAATGACCATTAATCAAGGATGGTATAGAATGGAAATTAGAGGTGTGCTCAACAATAATGTTGTAGGAAATATTACTTCTGTCGATAGATTTGGAGTAGGTGAGGTGTTTATTATTGCAGGGCAATCCAATGCTGAAGGCCTATTTAATATGGGTCAACAAGGGGCTCAAGACGATAGAGTAAATACGTTTGGCAATGCCAATGACCAAATAAACGGAGGGCCTTCTTATGCGACATTGAGTCCATTTACGCAACTGAGTGCCGATACCTATATTGCTCCTAGAGGGAAAGGTGCCTATTGTTGGGGAAAACTTGGAGATTTGTTGGCTGCTAGGCTCAATGTTCCTATTCTTTTCCTAAATGCAGGTTTTAATGGTACTTCAATAGAATCGTGGTTTGTTACATCCATAGGTGGTAGTGCTTCTAATATATACCTTGGAGGGTATTATCCCAACAGATTACCCTATAGCGGATTAGAATCAGTATTACAGTATTTTGTTCCATTATTAGGAGCTAGATCCATATTGTGGTGCCAAGGTGAGGCGGATAATTACCCTTTTCGAACATCTCAATCCGATTATACAGCAAAACTTCAAGTTGTAATCTCAAAAACAAGGGAGCAACTTGGAAAAAATATTGCATGGGTCATTTCACAAACCTCAGCCAGTGTTGCGCCCAATAATTGTAACCCTTCCAATGCATCTGAGTCATGGGAGCCTGTATTGGCTGCACAACGCACTGTAGCGTCTAGTATGACCAATGCATTCCTAGGACCTTATACAGATAATATACAAAATCCAGGTCGTTCAGATTGCTTGCATTTCCATGGTGATGGGTTATTACAGTTAGGACAAGCTTGGAGTAACTCCCTTAATGATAGTTTTTTCCAGAATTCAGTACCACAAGCACCAACAGTACAGCCTCAATTGTCTTTTGCTTGTGGCAATAATACCTTGGATGTAACAATGCCATCTGGCTATAATCAATATCAATGGTCTCGCAGTGTGAATTTCGAAAGTGCCATTTTCTCTACTCAACAAAAAGTAACACTTTCTAATGGTACCTATTACGCACGTGCGATTGACAGCCGTGGAAATGTGATGCAGTTCTCGCCCATTTTAGTAAGAACCACTAGTCCTCAAACTGTTACTACAAACCCTTCAGGAACTGTTGGGGTATGTCAGAACGATGGGTTGACCGTATCTGCTTCAAATGGTGTTGCATTTCGTTGGAGTACTGGAGCTTCAGGACAAAGTATTTCTCTTAATAATGCAGGAAACTATACCGTTACAGCTGTCGATAATTTTGGCTGTTTGACGCAATCGGCTCCGTTAACAACTTTCATGAAAGCTTCTCCTGCTCAACCCACAGTTAGTGCGAATGGTGCCTTAGAGTTTTGCGCGGACTCACAGGTTACCTTAACATCTTCAGGACAAAATTTAGCATACCGTTGGTCTACAGGATCCACTTCTGCAGCGATTTCTGTAAATCAGTCAGGAGCATATACCGTTCAAACGGTGAACTCGGAGGGTTGCTCGTCCTTTGCTTCCAATGCTGTTGTTGTAAAAGTAAACCCTTTACCCGCTACGCCTAATATTGTCCCAAATGGTCCAACTACCTTTTGTTCGGATACTAGCGTCGATTTAATCTCTTCGAATACAGGAGCGGTAAGTTATAAATGGAATACGGGTACTACAACGAGAACTCTCAATGTTCGTCAAAGTGGAAATTATACGGTACAAACCGTAGATGCTAAAGGTTGTTTCTCTTTGAGTTCATCGCCATTAACGATTAAGGTCAATCAAATTCCTGCAACACCTATAACCTCTTGGAGTAAGGATACTGTTTTTTGTGATGGTGATAACACTGTGCTACAAATGGCTTTGGCGAATGGAAACTATCCTACTTGGGTAGCAGTGCAAGGTGGCAAAACAGCTCAATATCTCGTACAGAATCTTAATGTGACTTTATCTGGAACATTTAAAGCTTTCCAAACGGATAATAACAACTGTAATTCGGCTCTATCTACGCCGATTTATGTAGCAGTAAAACCTACTCCTGCTAAAGTTTCGGTAGATGAAATTGTGCGTTATAGTCCTTATTCTATTGGCGTGGCTAATCCTCAAACAGAACAATATATTTGGACATTGAATGGTACGCAGCTAGACGGCTCGACTAGCCAAATTAAGTTAAGTGACCCAGGCGATGTTCAAGTAACAGCCAAAAAGCTTTATTCAACTCTGAGCTACGGAACGAAATTTTGTCTTTCTCCCGTTTCCGACAGAAAAAATATACAGTTGTACGAAGATGGAGGCTTTTCAGTGTATCCAAATCCAAGTAATGGAGCTTTTACTTTAGATACTCGCTACCCTTGGGCAAATCTTAAAGTTGAAGTGTACACCAACCGTGGTTCACTTGTTTATGCATCTGATATAGCAACTTTCGAAACTAAAAAGGATATTAATTTAACACAGTTGCCCGAAGGTCCTTATCTGATACGAATCAGGAATGACAATTTTACGGCAACTAAACACGTACAAATTAATCGCTAGTTATAGTTGCGTTGAAAGAATAGCATTTTAAATATAATATCAAAAAAGGCGGTCGAAAACTAATTTCGACCGCCTTTTTTGATACTGAAATCAAGAAGATGAGTATTTAGATATATTGTGTCTCTGCAAATAGAATCTATAATAAACAATAATCGCTTATTCTCTCAATCTCAAATCTAAAACATCCATGTGATGGATATCCTCTGTCCATCAAATGCTATTTGGTTGAGGAGCTTGCTGTGCTTTACACCATGTTTATGGTGAAGTAAGTACATGGCACCATCAAATAAGAATAAGAATCCACCCTGTAAAATTAGTGATTGTCCATATCCTTTGAGCATTTCAGAGGAACTACAGCTCGCTGAGCTTTTATCCAGTAAATATGCTCCTGTACCGATATACACTAAGTCAAGCCCTGTGTTGATGAGAAAAAGCTTTTCAATTTTCTTTTGTGAAGCTCTATTTGCTTCCCAATTGTTGGGTAGATGTTGTAGTTGTTTATTTGCTTGCAGCGTACTAAGTGCCACTAGGCCTCCATTTACGATATTCCAGTAAATATTCATTTGATGGAAATACTTGACACTTCCTTGTGTTTGTCCAGTGGCTATGCCACTAGCAATCATATTCGCTGCTGCCCAACCTCCCAATACTTTCATACCGTCTTGATTGATTCGAACCTGCTCTTTATAAAACAAATTAGGGTCTGTTGTTTGTGAAAAACAACCAGACCCTAAAAGTACACCAACGAATATGGTAAGATATTTTAGCATAAGTAAAAGATATGGATGTGAATGAATGGTAGTTGTAAAAAATAAACTACCATTCATTACTCTTAAACTAAGCCAGTGATGCTAATGTTTCTTTTACATTGGCAAAATTTGGAACATCGCCAGCGCTTTCCAATACTTCAGCATATTGAATAGTACCTTCGCCATCAATAACGAATGCTGAACGTTTTGAAACACCTTTGGTACCAAAAGCAAATGTATCGTAAATACTTTCATAAGCTGTTGAAACTTCTTTATTGAAGTCTGAAAGCAAATGAAATGGAAGATTTTGCTCCTCTTTGAATTTTCCTAAAGTAAATAAAGAGTCTACTGATACCGCTAAAATTTCAGCTTTGAGGCTTGAATAAGTAAGAATATTGTCGCGCATTTCACACAATTCTGTTGTACATACGCTTGTAAATGCAAATGGGAAAAACAACAATACTACGTTTTTGCCTTGATAATCTGCCAATGAAATTTCAGCTTTCTCTGTGTTATAAAGCGTGAATGCTGGAGCTTTATCGCCTTTTTGTAATGCCATTTTGATAATTGTTTTAGATGTGAAATCAAGCAAACCTTGATTTTATAAAATAACTAAGTGATTGCAAAAATGTTTTTGGATAGCTTTTAGCACTAATAAAAGCTCTTTCTACCAATTATTTGAAAAATCTCACTAGTAAGACTTCTATTGCCAAAAAGATAAGTGCTCCAATCAAGAAATAACGCCACAAAGCTTTTCCAAAGTTTTGTTCTTTGAATATTTTGACAAAATCTGTATCGTCAATTTGGTCAAAAACCTGTACGTTTTTCTGAGTACCAAAAATAGATTTTAACTCTTCACTCGAATAAAATTCCATTTGTGATTCGCTATGGTCATGATTGAAGGCTAAAATACGATCAACTTTTCCATTATTCATCAACTCATAGTAGCCTGATTCTATTTCTTGACCCTCGTTGAGTTGGTTTGCTTTAGGAAGTTCAATCGTTAGTTGCTTGCCATTGAGTTGCTGAATTGGAATTAGCTCAAGTTTTCCTTTTTTGAGTTTAAAGCTTGTGTTAGCATTGGCATTGTCTACTTCAAGTGTAAAAGTATTGTCTTTGAATGAATACGCTGAAGGTTCTTGACGAACACTAAGCGCACCGATTTTGTACATAATAGGTACAAATAAAGCATTTCGAGCAAAATCTCCCCATTCTTTGGCGAGTGGAGATGCCACCAAATATATTTCACCTTGACCTATGCTAGTACTGCTCAAATAAGGCATACCATTGCGAAACTGTAAGAGCTTTTCGCCAGCAACTTGCCATGTCAAATTCGCCGATTGCAAAGGCATTTGTAGCATAGCACGAAGATTTGAACTATCGAAAATGTCTCCAAAGAATCCCCCAGCTTTACTTGGTTCTGCCAAAATACTTAACTCTGATGGTGTGTTCGATTTGAGCTGGATATTACGAATACCATATTTTCCCAACAACGAATTGTAATTGGCAACATCTGGAGCGGTAGGAGGGATCACCATGACCGAACCGCCAGCTTTGATAAAATCTTGTAAACTAACGCTCAAACTACCATCGATTACCTGTACTCCTTCGAGTACCACCAAATCTGCAGTTCTGATTTGACCCACATCTACATTACTAGCAGAAATACTGCGTAAGACAAACACACTATCATTTTCAAAAACGTGTTGTACAAATTTTTCTGGAGCGCTTTGTCCAAACAAATGTAATACTCGAATTTTGGGAGCAGCGTGCAATACAAAGTAATAGTCATTATCAAAGGTAACTGGCGTATCATCAAATGAAATTCTTCCTTTTTTGAAGCCTTTATCTTTTACGGTAAAATTAAAATTAGCAGTGGTAGTGCCATGAGCATCTATATTGGCTACGGCGGAGGCAATTTGTACTTCGTCGACAAATAATTTTACGGGAAGATTTTGTACTGCTCTTTCGCCAGTATTGGAGAGTTTTACCGTCAACGTATTTACTTGCATTTCTCTGATAAAAGGAGTATTCAACCAAACCGAATCTACAAAAACGTTTTGGATAGCTTTGGCCTGCACAGGAACTAAGAAAACCGTACTCGAAGTATCTACTTTTAAGCGATTGAGGGCGCCAGCAGTACTTTTTTGAAAATCAGAAAAAAGAATAAATTGATTACCACCTTGAGATTGATGCTTGGCTGCAAGACTGATTTGGCGCTTGAGTACGTTTTCGACAGTGCGAGGTGTGTGTGTATAATCAATCGTTGTAGTACGCTCTTTGATTTGTTGGGCGTTGTTCAAGCTATGTTCTTGTGCCGAAAAATCATTAGTAACCAATTGAAGTCTCGAACCCTGTGGAAATGCCGTCAACAGTTCTTCTACTTTACTGATTGCTTTATCGAGATAACTTTTCTTGTTCAATTCATTTTGCATCGATAAAGAGTTATCGATGTAAATACTCGTCAAACCAGCACTTTTAGCAATATTCCCTGATTTTGGTGTAAGAATAGGCTGTGCAAAAGCCAATACCAAGCAAATAATCGCAAGGATTCGAGCCGCCATAATGAGCAAATGCTTGAGTCTACGAAAAGATGAAGTGGTCGTATTAACGGCTTTTAAAAAAGCGACATTGGTAAAGTAAACCTTTTTGGTCCTGCGGAAATTAAACAAGTGAATAATAACAGGAATGGCTGCCGCTAGCAAAGCCCACAAAAAACTAGGATATAAAAATTGCATGTACGAAATATAGGTCTTATTTCAGGGTTTTAGTTTGACAACGATAGATGCTCAAAAAAATTTGCTAAGCAAGCACTTCGTTACATTCTTGAAGGGTAATGTTTTGAATATTATCATAAAACTACAAAAAAGCCCTCATTGATTTATCTCAATGAGGGCTTTTGCAAAATTTATTCCAAAATATTTATGGACTTTTCGCTAGATTAAAAGCTTAGAGGAAGTAAAGCAGAGAATATTAGCGAGAAATTTCCAAAATATCGAATTCTAGTTTTCCAGCAGGAGCAGTAATTTCGGCAACATCACCTACTTTTTTACCAAATAAACCTTTTCCAAATGGCGAAGAAATAGAGATTTTAAAAGCCTTTAAATCAGCTTCTTCTTCCGATACAATCGTGTAAGTTACTTCCATTCCATTACGACGATTTTTGATTTTTACCTTCGATAGAATAGAGACTTTAGAAATATCAATAGTAGATTCGTCTAAAGCACGTGCATTAGCCACGATTTCTTCCATTTTAGAAATCTTTAATTCCAATAATCCTTGTGCATCTTTGGCCGCATCATACTCCGCATTTTCACTAAGATCACCTTTGTCACGAGCTTCAGCAATTTGTTTAGCCATATCTGCACGCCCCTGAATTTTAAGGTAATGAAGTTCTGCTCTTAGCTCATCAAGTTTTTCCTGCGTATAATACTGTACCTTTGCCATACTTTTCTGCTATGTTTAAAATGTTTTAGACTGATTTGGTGGTGAATACAAAAAAAATTACTGACAATTTCTTGCCAGCAAAAAGACGGAATTCCCAATTAAAGTTTCAACTCAGACAAATAAAAAAGAACGGCTTCTGACCGTTCTACAAGATTTTAAGACCTTTGTAGAAAATCGAAGTTATATTTGTGCCGTTATTGCTTGTGTTCTTTTCATTTTGTGTGAATTGAGATTACAAAGATAGCTTATTTTTGCGCTTTTTCAAAAAAGAAATACATTTTGTGTTTTTAAAAGAATAAATATAACTACCTGTTTTTAACCCTGTTTTTCATTAACGAAACTTGATGATAAATTGTTTTATAAAATGTGAAAAGAGGCTATCAAAAAGCGTTTTAGATTTTTGAGAAAAATAGACAATCAAAAAAATATGAGAATTATATTCATGGGTACGCCCGAATTTGCGGTAGAAAGTTTAAGGATTTTGGTAGACAATCGTTGTGAGGTAGTGGCTGTGGTAACAGCTCCCGATAAGCCTATTGGTCGTGGACAAAAATTGGGTATGTCGGCTGTGAAAGAATATGTATTGAACAATGCACCAAACATTCCGATTCTACAACCTGAAAAATTGAAAGCTCCCGCATTTTTGGAAGAACTCAAAAGTTATCAGGCAGATTTACAAATTGTAGTTGCTTTTCGAATGTTACCAGAAGTGGTTTGGCAAATGCCACCTTTGGGTACATTTAACTTACATGGTTCATTGTTGCCTCAGTATCGTGGCGCTGCTCCAATCAACTGGGCCATTATTAACGGAGAAAAAGAAACGGGTGTGACTACCTTCTTTTTGAAACATGAAATAGATACAGGTTCTGTGATTTTTCAAGAAAAAGAACCTATTCATGAAGACGATAACGTTGGTACTGTCTATGAGAGATTGATGCATACAGGTGCGAAACTGGTTCTCAAAACGGTACGTGCTATCGAGTCGGGGAGTTATCCTCAAGACCCACAAAACGAAAATCAGGTATTACATCATGCACCGAAGATTTTTAAAGAAACCTGCCAGATTGATTGGGAAAAACCTGCCAAAGTAGTGTACGATTTTGTACGTGGTTTGTCGCCTTATCCTGCCGCATGGACTTTCCTAGGTGATAAGTCTTGTAAAGTTTACAAAACAAGTATTGTGGCTGATTTTGAATCCAACGAGGATATTCCAGTTGGGCAGTGGGTAAGTGATCATAAAAGCTATCTTTATTTTAAATGTGCAGAAGGTTGGCTAGCCATTGAAGAGCTTCAATTAGAAATGAAGAAGCGTATGGGTATTCAAGATTTCTTGAGAGGATATAAGTTGTAAGTGTGCTGTTATATAAATAGTTAACAAAAGTTTTATCTTAAAAAGGTTGTTTACGGTGATAAAGCGTCTTACATTTGCAAGACATAAAGTTATGCAAGCATAACTTTGAGGATTTTTCCTCTGCTTAATTCACTAATTTTAGCGATAAATACCTAATTACACTAGGCTCAACTTTGTCAAAGTGTAGTCTTTGACAAAGTTGTAAGGCCATTCCGTTATCTCCATTTTCCTAGTTCTAGAGTAATAATGCCTTTTGCCGACACAAGTGAAAGCGTTTGATGACTCAAATCTCCAATCAATATAATATCGTTTAATGCGTTGTATGGCGTTGTTTGAAGTAATACCTTGACTTTTTCTAAGGTGTTGGTATTTATTTGCTTTTTGATTTTTCCACAAGCACAAGGTTGATTTCTGCGAAGTTCATTAAGTAAGGTTAATAAATCTGCTGTATCAACTACTCGATTAATTCTTCCCGCTTTTACTGCTTTTTCTACAGTATTGAGATAAAACTCGCGATAGGGTTCAAATTCAAATCTTAATACAGGGTATTTCTGAACCAAAGTTGCTCCATTCTTAAAATATTGGATATGTCCAGGGTCCATAAAGCCTACAAAATTACCTCCCCAAGTGAGTCCATATTGAGCAGTGAGTGTATCCAAAGGTTTGTAGCTGGCAAGCGTGTTCGAGATTCGGTGACCTCTAAAAATGGCAAAATCTGCAGCTAGACCAAAGTTATGCATAGATACAGGCGAGGCGGTACGTTTGCGAGATAGATATTTGCGTTGGTTGGCAATAGAGCGTAAATCAGAAATAACCTTGATACTACTGTGCTTTTCGGCCATTATGGTTTTGATAGAATCTCGTTTGGCTAGAAAAGTTGCACGGTCATTTTCAAGAATTCTCGTCCAACGGTCGTACAAGTAATGAGGGGTGTGAATGAGTGCTCCCAAATAAGCTTGCTCAACCCAAGTAGGTGTTACTCCGATAGTTCCTGCTGGATTAGGTATCGCCGTGATTTGATTAAGCGAATCAAGCTTGTAAGCAGTCATTTCAACCTCCTGACGGACCCCCACTGTGGCTACGTAGATAGCAGTGGGTTTGATATTGAGTTGTAAAAAAGTATCTGTTTCATAAAAAGGATGTACCATGTCATAAATAGCCAAAGTGCTTACTTTTTGTGTGGTATCACAGCCTAGGTCTTGCCATGTGGCGTCTTCTACAGAATCTTTTAAAAAACTACAGGCAAGCAAAGAAAGAGATAATAAAGGCAATAATAGTTTAGGGATTCTTAACATAAATAGCGTAACGGGATTATAATGGGCTTTCGGTTTTTTATGTGTATTAGGCTGTAAGTGTTCGACAAAAAATATCTGTTTTGGGGACGACTAGATTGCGGATGAATTAACTACTTTGGGGGATTTTGGAAATGTAAGCTCCTCTATTTTGTAAAAAATTAAGGTATTTTACTTTATTTCCGAAATCAGAAATCCCCAATCTGAAATTGTTTAAAATCCTTGGTACAGCTCTAAGCCCCAATTCAACATTATTTCTTTAGCCAAATTAATTCAATTCGAGCCTAGGTTGATGATTTAGACTGAAATTTTTCTCGTTGTGCTACATAAAGACCCAAAATTACCAATGCCGTTCCTATGTAAGTATAAGTGGTAATAGGCTCGTCGAGGAGGACAGAGGCATATAAGAAACCAAAAATAGGGCACAAGAATAACCAAAGTGAAGCCTTGACTGCATCTGTTTTAAGCAAATACAACCAAAGCTGTACTGCTGCAATAGACACAGGAACAACCAACCAAAATACCGAGCTCCAGAAGCGTACTGTATAGTGATTGTTTTCCCAGTCGGTCATCAAAAACGTAACAGGTAGCAACATGACGCCTCCTATAAGCACTTGCCAACCATTGATTGTCAACAATGGTAAATCCCATTTTTGTTGCGAATAATAAATCGTACCTACTGAATAGGAAATCATACTAGTTGCCAAAATCAATAGTCCATCTACGCTTGCGTAGCTTTTTATTAATAAAGGATAAGTCGCAATAGCTACGCCTAAAATTCCTAAAATTAATCCTGTCAGTTCTCCTTTTTTGATAGCTCGTTTCATCCAAATTGCTGAAATGACACTAATAATCAAAGGATTGGTAGCCGTAGAAAGCGAACCAATACCAGCAGAGACTTTTTTCATAGCCAAGACGAAGCATCCCAAATATAAGGTCACATTCAAAAAGCCGTAAATAGCTAGCTGTTGCCATTCTTTCCCTTGTGGGAGTCTAGATTTTTGGAAAATCAAACTCGCACTCAACATGATAAACCCCGCAATAAAGAATCGACAGTTGCCTATTACGAATGGCTGGGCATCTAATAATCCAATTTTGGTCGCAGCCGATGCCGAAGCCCACAACATCGCAAAGAATAAGCCTGCAAGTATATTTTTCATGAGTAGTTACAAAAAATCCCAAATCTGTGTTATTAGATTTGGGATAGATGCTATTTGAATTTCATTTTATAGTCAACTTTTACCTTGCCTTTCGAAATGTCACTGAGCTTATTTTTAAGCATACGTTTTTTGACAGGACTAAGGTGGTCGGTAAACAAAATACCATCGATATGGTCGTATTCGTGTTGGATAATACGAGCTGCTAGACCTTCATAAACTTCTGTGTGTTCGTTCCAATCGGTATCGTAATAATGGATTTTTACAAATTCTGGTCTGTAAACATCTGCACGAATACCTGGGATAGACAAACAACCTTCTTCAAAACCCCACTCGTCGCCATCTTCTTCCAAGATTTCAGCATTGATGAATACTTTTTTGAAATCTACTACCGAAGGATCTTTATCTCTTTCGTCAAGATCTTCGCCTTCATTGAATGGGCGACCATCTACGACAAACATACGGATGCTCATACCAATTTGTGGAGCAGCCAAACCTACGCCAGAAGCCGCATACATGGTTTCGAACATATCTTCGGCTAATTGTTTAACATCAATCGAGCCTTTTTCAATATCTTCAGCTTCTTTTCTGAGAACGGGGTCGCCGTAAGGTATAATCGGATAAATCATTGTGCTAATTTGCTTTGTGTATAGGTCCTATCATGAGGACTATCTTTGTTATTTCAGAATTTGGATGCAAAGGTACAGAAAAAACCAGCTTTGCACTACACTTCTTTGCAATCTAGCTGAGCCTAAATCAAGACTTTTGTTGAAAAGGTATCGCATGTTTTGTCAAAATAGCCTTTTTGTGTTGCTTAACTTCCGATTTGGCTTTGTGTCCCCAAATCCGCTCCTTTACTTTTTGATGCTCTTTTTCTATATCCATCAAAGGAAAAGGATAGGTTTTTCCGATTTCTATTTGATATAAATGCTGCTCCATAGGGGTCAATTTCCAAGGCTCATGAATCAATGCTACAGGACAATTGGCTAGCTCTGGAACCCATTGTTTGATAAAAATCCCCTCAGGGTCATGATCTTGGGCTTGCTTGGTAGGGTTATAAATCCTGACGGTATTGATGCCTGTTACTCCAGCTTGCATTTGAATTTGTGGATAATGAATGCCAGGCTCAAAGTCTAGAAATTGTTGAGCCAAAAATAAAGCCGCTGGCTTCCAATGATAGGCAAGGTTATGGGTCAAAAATGATACAAGCATAGCGCGCATTCGAAAGTTGAGATACCCAGTACTTACCAAACAGCGCATACAAGCATCCACAAGTGGGTAGCCTGTTTGACCTTTTGTCCAAGCCTCAAAATGTTGATGATTATCAGAAAAAAATAAATCATCATATCCACGATTGAGGTTTTCAAACTCAATACGTTCTTCAGATTCAAATTTTTGGATAAAATGACAATGCCAGCGTAGTCTCGAACGGAAGTTTTCTAGTGGTTTTTTAAGAAAGGGATATTTTTTACTTTGTTGTAAACTCTCCTGATACACTTGTTTTATGGAAAGGTTTCCCCAAGCAATGTACGGTGAAAGTCTGCTACAGGATTTGCGAGCTTCGAGTGGTTTTGAAATATGTTTTGAGTAAAATCTGCACCGCTCTTTCCAAAAACTCTGCATATATTTTTGGGCATAAGATTCGCCTCCAGGCTGCATAGGCTGCGCAGGAGAGTAATTGGGGCAAATGTCTTGAAAATTTGTTATTTCAAAACCTGATAAATCTATGTCAGAGAATGTAGCCTTCGACCAGTCAGGCATAGCTTGAGCTTCGTGCATAAAAGCGTACCACGATTTCATCCAATCTTCTCGATGCATGAGCCCCCTTCTTACACCATTGCACTGATATTCGTACCAAGGAATATCTTGTGTTTTTAGGTACTTTGAAAGTTTCTTATCTCTCTCAAAAGTTGCAGCAATCCCTGTTTCTTGGTAGGAGTATAGCGAATGAATAGGATAGGAGGAAAGTCGTTCTTGGAAAAAGGGCAAAATTTCTTCTCTAACTACCCAAAGTTTGGCATTGGGATTTATATGGAAAAGTCTTTTCTGTAAATCAATGAGCGACTCCCACACAAACTGCCAATGGCGTGGATTATAATGTACATCTTGGATTAAGCTTGGTTCGAAGATATACAAAAGCAATAGTGACTTCCCCGATTCAATCGCTTTTTGCAAAGGCAGGTGATCGAGCAAACGTAAATCTCTTTTGAACCAAATAACCGAGATAGATGACATGCTAAACATTGTTTCGTTTTTCACATTAACGAGTGAGTGATAAGCCTATGGCATATCTCCCAATAATATGACTCATCTAGGATAAATCAATTTGTGGAAGAATTGTTTTAATTTCGAAGCGTAAAACCACAAGGCATTGCGTATCTAAGGATGTATTTATTGGAAAAATCACTCAATCACCAATCACTCAATAAAAATATGTATCTCAATATCCACACTCATCATATCGAAGCGGACGATGCTATTATTCAGGTAGAAAACCTGATTATAGATTCGTCTATTCCTATGGAGGTTTGGATAAAACAGATAGAAAGCTCTTTGCCAAATCAATATTTTTCGGCAGGATTACATCCTTGGTATTTAAAAGAAGGTCAACTAGAAGCGGATTTGGCTTTGTTAAAAAGGATTTTAGCTCATCCCAAAGTCTTGTTTGTTGGCGAATGTGGTTTGGACAAAATCTGTCAAACAGATTGGACTTTTCAAATAAATGTCTTTAAAACACAAATCCAAATCGCTGAAGAATTACAGAAGCCTATAGTGATTCATTGTGTACGAGCATTTTCGGAAATAATCCAAATTAAAAAATTGTTACGACCCAAGTCCCCTTGGTTGATTCATGGCTTTAACAATAATGAGCAAATTTTAAAGCAACTTGTTCAGCATCAAATGTATATATCTTTGGGCTCAGCACTTTTACAAGATAAATCTAATGCTGTCCGTTTAATCACATCTATCCCAATTAAGCAGTTATTTCTTGAGACAGACGATAAGAATTGCACAATATCAAGTATCTTTGTGGCTGCTTCTAAGCAATTAGAGGTTGAAGTTGAATATTTACAAGAAAAAATATACGCTAATTTTAAACTAATAGTCTAACATCAAGGCTATCAATCAGTAACTAGCCGAGGAATACCCTCGCCCTCTATCCTTGATGAAAGACCGTGAGTAATCTCACCAACAACCCGCAGTGGAGACTGCAATTATTACTTATGCAACGTAATTTTTATAAAGCCCATCCTTGGCATGGTATCCAAATCGGAAAGGATATGCCGAAAATTGTTAACTCATTTATCGAAATCGTATCAACTGATACAGTAAAATACGAAATCGACAAGGAAACAGGGTATTTGAAAATCGACCGTCCTCAAAAATTCTCTAACATTGTACCTGCTTTGTACGGCTTTGTGCCTCAAACTTACTGTGGAGAATTAACGGCAGATTTAGCTCGTAACGCTTCTGGTAAAGACATTGAAAAAGGTGACGGTGACCCACTTGATATCTTGGTTCTTTCTGAACGCGCTATCACGCATGGTGACATCATTTGCGAAGCTATCCCTATCGGTGGTATTCGTATGATTGACAAAGGTGAAGCTGATGACAAAATCATTGCTGTATTGAAAGACGACTCAATGTACGGTAAATGGAAAGACATCAAAGATTGTCCAAAAAGCATTATCGACCGTTTGGTTCACTATTTCTTGACTTACAAAAATATCCCAGGTGAAGAAAAAGTAGCAGTAGATATCGACGATGTTTATGGTAGCGAAGTAGCTCACCAAGTAATCTTGAAATCTCGTGAAGATTACCGTAACATGTTCGGGTGAAGCTTAGAGCTTGTAACAATTGCTGAGTTTGAAACACTCGGTTCTGCCGAAGATATTCAGTCACGCTTGTCGTTGGCAGGTATCAAAGCGGAGGTTTCGAAAGATGCTCAGTTTGAGTTACAGGTGCTTGAAAAAGACGTTAATAGCGCATCGAAATTAATTGAGTACTTTATGTCTCAAAACTAATATGTTAAAAGCCCAAGCAACCCTGTTGCTTGGGCTTTTATTTTTATGTTTTACCTACACCTTTTATCCCTGTCTTTTTCCACACAACACAAATTGCTAGAGATACCTTAGCTCTATTTTATTTTTGGGTGATTGAAACTACAAATTGTCATTTACTCAATACTTCAAACAAAATACTTGTACAATGCGTATAAAATTTAACTTTGTAGTTTGAGTAACATTAAAACTTTCAGGGATATTTCAATTGCCTTGCTCTGAAGTTGACTACTAATACACAAAACCAAAACGTAATAACACATTCTCAAAGAACTACTTGTAAGGTATTTCTTTAACATCTTTTAAAAGTATGCTAGGATTCCTCAAAAATGTATTTGCGACCATTGTTGGTCTTTTTCTCTTCTTCCTTTTTGGCTTTTTTATTTTGATAGGCATCGCAGCAGCCATTGGCGGTAGCGAGGACAAAACAGCCTTGAAAGAGAACACTGTCTTAAAATTAGATCTTAATCATCCCATTGTTGAAAATGTGGCAGAAGACGAGAATCCTTTGAAAAACCTTGGTGGTCCTTTTGCCGATAACAGCGACGAAATCGGTTTGGTACAAATTCGTGAAGCGCTCAAACGTGCGGCAGTCGATACACATATCAAAGGGATTTCTCTTCAAGCGCATTATCCTATGGCTGGATATGCTCAATTACAAGAAATTAGAGATGCCTTGTTGGCATTCAAAAAATCAGGGAAGTTTATCTATGCTTACGGAGAGTCTTTTACAGAAAAAGGCTATTACCTTACTTCGGTGGCAGACAAAATCTTTTTGAACCCAGCAGGGGGGCTAGATTTTAATGGTATTAGTGCAGAGATTTCGTTCTTTAAAGGGACGCTCGATAAACTGGATATAAAGCCAGTGGTATTTCGTGTAGGACAATTCAAATCAGCGGTTGAGCCTTTTATTCGTGAAAATATGAGCGAGGAAAACCGTGCTCAATACAACGAATTGCTAGGCTCTATCAATAACCAAATCATGTCTCAAATTGCTACTTCAAGAGGAATTAGTGCGGAGGCATTGAAAAAAGTAGCGGATGAACTAACGGCTTACGAACCTAAAGGTGCATTACAGTCTAAGCTAGTGACAAACGTTGGCTATTTGGATGAATATGAAACAGCCTTGAAAAAGAAATTGAATATCGATGCCGATGACAAATTGACTTATGTTGGTTTAGGTAAATTCATGAAAGCTGAATCTGCCATTCCTTTCAATGATTCTGACAACCGTATTGCCATAATAGTATCAGAAGGCACTATCGAAGGAGCTAAAGCAAGTTCAGGAAATATCGGTTCAGATGACTTTGTGGCTGAACTTCGCAAAGCGCGTGACGACAAAAAAGTAAAAGCGATTGTATTGCGTATCGATAGCCCAGGTGGTTCTTCATTGGCTTCGGATGTGATGTGGCATGAAGTGCAGTTAGCCAAAAAAGTAAAACCTGTAGTGGCATCTATGGGTGATTATGCTGCATCTGGTGGATATTACATGGCTATGGGAGCAGATACCATTGTAGCATTGCCAACGACTATTACGGGTTCAATTGGTATTTTTGCACAGTTCTTCAATTTTGAAAATTTCTTCAAAAATAAATTAGGTATTACTCACGACCGTGTCAATACCAATGCTCATTCAGATTTTCCAACAGTAACAAGGGAATTGACTGATTTTGAGAAAAACTGGTTCCAAGCTCGTGTAAATGCAGGTTATGAAACCTTTACTTCAAAAGCGGCTCAAGGTCGTCACATGAATATCGACAAATTGAAATCTTTGGCAGGAGGTCGTGTTTGGACAGGTGAGCAGGCTAAAGCAAATGGTTTGGTCGATGTTCTAGGAGACTTGAACAAGGCAGTTGAAATAGCTGCAAAAATGGCTAAGGTGAAAACTGATGACTATAAAGTAAGATATTATCCAACACCAAAATCATTCTTCGAAGAACTTATGGATAAGAAAGAAGATGAAATGGAAGCTAAATTCTTGAAAGCACAGTTTGGTGAAATGGCATCTTATGTAAAACAGGTTCAGAAAGTTAAGACACAAGAAGGCTATTTGGCTTTAATGCCTTTTGCGATTGAATTCAAATAGTTATTTTGCTAAATATGCTACACAAAAGGGCTTCTCGTTTGGTGGAACGGGAAGTCCTTTTTAATTTTGGTATTGTGTAACACGATTGCGATGTGTCGCAGCGTATCAATTTGCAAACAATATGGATATGATTAGAAATAACTGGACAAGAGAAGAGATTGAAGAAATCTATAACCTTCCTTTTTTAGACTTAGTATATCGTGCAGCTACTGTACACCGTCAACACCATGACCCACAAGAAGTACAAGTAAGTACATTGTTGTCAATCAAAACTGGTGGTTGTCCAGAAGATTGTTCTTACTGCTCGCAAGCGGCTCGCTACCACACGAACGTAAAAGTTCAGAAATTGATGGAAGTTGAGGAGGTTATGGCTGCTGCTGAACGTGCACAAGATGCAGGTAGCTCTCGCTTCTGTATGGGTGCGGCTTGGCGTGAGGTTCGTGACAACCGCGATTTCGACAAAGTGTTAGAAATGGTGAAAGGCGTAAATGCTTTGGGTATGGAAGTATGCTGTACCTTGGGTATGTTGTCAGAAGAGCAAGCTCAAAAGCTGAAAGATGCAGGTTTGTATGCATACAACCATAACGTAGATACTTCAGAAGAACATTATGATGATATTATTTCTACTAGAACTTACGACGATCGTTTGAATACGCTAGAAAACGTGCGTAAAGCAAATCTTTCTGTTTGCTCGGGTGGTATCATTGGCTTAGGAGAATCGTCAAAAGACCGTGTAGGTATGCTTCAGACCTTGGCTAACTTACCAAAACATCCAGATTCAGTACCTATCAACAACCTTGTACCAGTTGCTGGTACACCACTTGAAGGACAAGACCCTGCTTCGGTTTGGGATATGGTTCGTACAATCGCAACGGCTCGTATTATCATGCCAAAATCAATGGTTCGCTTGTCGGCTGGTCGTTTGGAGCTTTCTTATGAAGGTCAAGCATTTTGCTTTATGGCAGGTGCTAACTCCGTTTTCTCTGGAGACGTGTTGTTGACAACGCCAAACCCTAATGTGAATTCAGATAAAGAGTTATTCCAAATCTTGAGTATCAAGCCTCGCAAAGCATTCAAAGATGAGAGTAAAGCTCCAGTTGAATTTCAAGTAACCCCAACAGCAGGCAAAGCTTTGGGTATTGAAGAAGTTGTAATTTCTTAATATTGATAAAGGGTAAAAGAAGTTGAGAAATAGCCTTGCTCTATTGTAAAGCCCCTATTTACTCAAAATCAAGATTGAAATAAACTTAGTAATGAATAGGACTTTTTAAGGAAAGTCCTATTTTTTTTACCGTTTAATCAACTATCTATGCATTTGTTCGTGACCTAGCAGTTATATGGTTGTCTACATTGAACATTTTCCGTTTACCATACTGCTGTGATTATTCAGCAATCTCATTCAAAACACAATTCAAACATCATGAAAAAAATTGCTTTCTTAATTCTATTCTTAGCCTCTTTTGCTGTTCTTTATTCATGTAATACCATTCCTGATGTGGTGGCTCCTGGCCCAAACAATGAACTACCTGCGGCTACAGGCAAATTGGATGTAAGCTTTACCGATCCAACGCTCAATGCTAATCCAGAAGTATTGGCAGGTTCGGGCGACAACGTAACCGTAACGCTTTTAATCAAAAAATCACCAGATGGTGGCAAGCCTCGTGTGGCTCGTGTATATGTCGCAGACAAAGCAAATTATCGTGGTACTACCGACCAACCTTTGTTTGAGGTGAAATTGAAAAATGTAGACGAACAAACTCAAACGTTTGAATATACCGTTTCGGCGAGTACTGGCGTAAACTATATTCATTTTGATGTACAAGATAATAGTGGTGCAATTTCTCGTAAAACCCTTAAAATTTCTATTGGAGCAGAAGAACAAATTGCTTCTTGGAATAATATCGAGCTTGGTGCACAAAGCAATGATTTAGGCTCACGTTTTGCTTCTTCAACAGGCGTTGTGTACAAAGTGTGTGACATCGATTCAAATATCAAATTTGTGGATATCACTTATGCTTCGACTCGTACGGCTGACGAACCACAATTTTTATCAAACCCAGAAAGAGTTTTACAAGGATATTCGACAACTGTACCTGCATCAAATACTGATTGTGGAGGCTCTTCGACAGCGGGTGGCAATGCTACTTATTTCCAAGAAGCTCCAGTAGGTATCGACTTCGATGCAGCTAATAACACTACCTTACAAGCTTTAAGTATTTCTTCAACCAAACAATCAGTTTTGGTAAAAGAAGGTAAAATATATGCTTACTCAAAAGGCTCAGGAACCAAGGTGAAGAAAGGTTTGATTCGTGTAAAATCTATTACAAAAGGCACAGCGGCTTACGCTCAAGGAAAGGTAGTTTTTGATATAAAAATTCAAAAATAGAATTACCTACTTCAAACGATAGAAGTTTATTGGCTATTAATCAAACATGAGTCATCCCTAATTTAGCGATTTAGTGATTGAGCGAGTTAGTGATTATGTAAAAATATGTATTCCATCAGTAGAGACGCAATGATTGCGTCTTAAACTGAGTAAAATCTAGCATGATAGCATTTAAAAAAAGGGTTCGGAAAATATTTTCCGAACCCTTTTTGATTAAAAACTTGTAGAATAAAACGCTCTCTTTCTTACGATTTGCGAGAACGGTTTTCGTAAGACTTACCATATTTACGCTTCATTTCAGCCTTATGATCTCTTCTTACGTTTACCTTTTTATTTTTATCCGTTTTGTCATGATATGCGCTATTGTCAGAAATGTCAGGAAGCTTGGTAATAAACTTCATTTTTGCCTTCGGAATTTCCTCTTCTAGCAATTTTTCTGAAATCATTAACCCCTCTGGTGAATCTAAAATAGGCAACTCAATGTTCATGAGCGTTTCTACTTGCTTCAAATATTCAACTTCATTTTTAGTAACAAAAGAGACGGCAGTCCCTTTTTTGTCATAACGACCTGTACGTCCGATGCGGTGAATATAGTTTTCAGGCATATCTGGCATATCAAAGTTGATTACGTGCGTAACTTCATCAATATCCAAACCTCTAGCAATAATATCAGTCGCAATCAATACTTGGCAATAGCCTAACTCAAATAAGCCAACGCTATTGAAACGGTGGTTTTGATTCTTATTTGAGTGAATAACATCGACCTTATGTTGAAGTGTTTTTTGCAATTGCTCATACAAAGTATCTGCTAATTTTTTGGTCGCCACAAATACCAATACCTTCGTCATACTTTCGTCATTTTTTAACAAAAGATTCAACAAATTCACTTTTGTGTAAAAATTTTGAACAAAGTAATAAGATTGGGTAATGTTTTGGTGTGGAGTACCAACTGCCTCTGTCTCAATACGAACAGGGGAGTTAAAGAAGGTTTCGACTAAAGTTTCAACATCTTTGGTAAGCGTAGCAGAGAAAAGTAAGTTTTGACGTTTTGAAGGTAATTTATCAAAAATTACTGTCAATTGAGCGCGGAAACCCAAATTAAGCATTTCGTCGAACTCATCAATAATCAAACGTTTTACGTTTTTAGGATTAATGGTTCCATTCATCAAAAAGTCCACCAAACGTCCTGGTGTTGCTACCAAGATATCTACTCCTTGGAGTAACTCTGCCGTTTGTGGTTTGGTGTTTACCCCACCAAAAATCCCTACAGTACGCACCGTCATATAAGTGGTAAGTGCTTTTACAGACTCCATTACTTGTACAACCAACTCACGAGTAGGCACCAAAATGATAATCTGAGGGTGTTTTTCTTTGGAGAATTGATAAAGTCGTAGAGCGGGCAACAAATAAGCGTAGGTTTTTCCCGTACCAGTTTGGGCAATGCCACAAACATCTCTTCCCGACATTACTACCGAGAAAACCTGCTCTTGAATGGGAGTTGGTTCTGTGAGCCCTAGATCATTGAGGGCATTTAATAAGAACGTATTGATATTTAAATCTTCGAATGTCATGGTTGTAAAAGTCGATAGCTCGACCTTGGCCGAGCTATGAAGTACTAATTTTTACAAAGTTACGATATATCTTTGGTAAAAAGCTATTCTTTATCAAGATTATTTCTTGGAAATAGTCTAAAAATGTAATCGCTATTGTTTTGATTTTCAGTTAACTAGTTTTTAGTTTAGTTTGAAAAATTACAGAATAGATACCTCTACAGATGGATGAAAAATACTAAATATCCTTCGTCATCTTAAAATGAGGGATTTCTCCAAAAAGCAAATACGAATCTGCAATAATGGTATAACCAATGGCTTTATAGAAAGCAACGGCATTTTGACGGGCATCTAGCACAATCTGCGTCATGCCTTGTTGACGAGCTGCATCTTCGAGATAGGCCATTAAAAGCTTGCCCACACCTTTTCCTTGGGCTTCGTTGGATACCGCCACACAACGAACTTGTCCTTCGGTCGGGCTATTTTTTTGTAGACGAGCCACGCCCAAAATTTGTCCACTTTCGGTATCTACAGCCATAGCATGCGTTGCCTCGTCTTCGTCCTTGAGTACCTCACTGCCTTTGGGCTGCCCCCATGGTTCACGTAAGATTTTAAAACGTAAATCATAATATTTCTCCCACTGTTCTGCACTCTGTGGCACATTTATTTCAATCATAGTTGATGAATGTTTATTGAAAAATCTATTTCTATTTTTGATAGCATACACTTGCTAAATAACTTATATTGCTAAAATATCTTTATTTTTTGCATTCTAAAAGCAAGCCTTTAATTTCAAATAATTTATCAAAAAAAACGATTTTAAACCTATTTGTTCGTTTTCATTTTCTTTGAAAAACACATACAATATACCAAAATCTCTATGAAAAAACACCTGATGGTTCTATGTCTAATTCTATCATTTTCTCAGATTGGACTGGCTCAATTACTTCACAAGACTTCGAAGGAGAGTCATTATCGGCTGGTTTATGCCCTCAATAGCTTGCAAACCAAGAATATTGCACTCAATAGTTTGAGTATTGTAGATTCTTCATATTTCAACAATTGTGTAGATACCATTGCTCTGGATGAATCTTTTAAGAAATCAGGGAACTACCTCATTGCCTCGCTCGACCACGACCGATTGAGGTTGGAACTCCTAGAAAATCGCCCTTTTAAGCTACAATTACTCAACAATCAAACTGATTTTAATGTGGTATTGATTGGGGATAATAATCGTTTTGTTAATAACGCGCAGGTATTTTTGGAAGGTGAAAAAGTGAAATTTTCAACTGAAAAAGGGCTTTATCAGCTCTCCAAACGCCATAATAAAGGATTATTACAAATAGATTATGAAGGTGAAAGTTATTATGAAATCATAACAACAAACTATCCTTCTTATGCCAAAAAACTCAAAAACCGTATAGTCTATTCTTTTCCTCTGAAATATCTTACCGTTCCGCTTGTCAATTGGATAAAATATCATAATCCTCCCACTTTTGTTCGAAATATCCAAGCAATGTTTCGTGAGGGGTTTAGTAACTATTTTGAAGAGAAGAAAGAGCAAAAACTAGAACAAAAATACAGTGAATGGCAACAAAACTCTGTAGTGTTTTTGAACAAACCCAAATATCTACCCAAAGATACTGTTCGCTTTAAGGTAGTGTTGATGGATAAAAAAGGACGCTATCTTGAAAAGCCCTTTTTGGACGTAAAAATCGGAGGGTATTCAAAAAAGGTTATTACTAAGCTCAAACCCTATAGCAAAGGTTTGTTTGAAGGATACTTTGTATTGGCAGATAGTCTCAAACTCAAACTAGACCAAAGTCAATATTTACGATTTATGGATGATGAAGATGATTTAGTGTCAACATCCTTTAAATATGCAGATTATGCTCTTAATGCTGAGTTATTTGAGATAAAGATTGATGAAAATGCGTATTATCAAACCGATACGATTCAATTGGCTCTTTCGGCTTTTGATGAAAATGGTATCGCCATAAGTGACGCCCGCTACAGCTTAAAAGTTCAGACACAACATATCTATAAAATAGATACCCAACAGGTATTTGTCCCTACGTTGTATTGGACAAAATCGGGAAATATGCCTGCTTCGGGCAAAGAAACTATCACTTTTCCTGATTCTTTGAAGAAAAACTTTTCTGGAAGTTTTCAAATCACAGTCGATTTTACAACCACAGATAATAAAGTTTTTTCCAAAACTGCCTATTTAAACTATTATTCTCGTAAAAGAACTCCTGAAGAGCTTCTCAGTAAACAGCAAAAGCAAGCAGCAATACCTTTTAGTGTTACTGCCTCTAGAAATGTAGACTCTCTACAAGTAACTATTCAAAACCCTGAGCATACGCCATTTTGGTACGCTTTGTACTACAAAAATCGAAAGCTGGAAGAAAGCTTTGATACAACGTCTAAAAGTATTTCTTTTCATGCTAAAAGAAAAAGGGATTACTCTATTGCTTATCATTATCTCGAAGATGACAAAGTCAAAACAGTCAGTGATGTTTTCAGGTTCTCAGACAAATTACTCCAACTTGACTTAGACGCCCCCTCTGTGATTTCGCCTGGGCAGGAGGTGGATATGACTGTTTCGGTTAAAGATGCTTTTGACAAGCCACAACCTAATGTTGACCTTACCGCCTTTGCTTTTACCAATAAGTTTAAGGAGTCATCAGATACCTACTTGAAGAATTACAGTAAAATATATAAAGCTCGGAAAGTCTTTAATAATTTTTTTACCAAGGATACTCGAGATCAGTATCGTAACACTATTATCAAAAAGCCAGATTGGCTGGAGCGCTTTGCTGTGAGAGATAGCTTGTTTTACCAATTCTTATTTCCCCAAAATGGCTTGTTTACAGCTACTATTCCTGTCGAAAACCGAACGGAGTTTGCACCATATATCATAGAAAATGGGGAATACCAAGACATCAAGTATTTGGTAGTTGACCACGTTCCCGTGTATTTAGGTTTAGCTGCCCAGTCACAGAGATATAGCTTTCAGACAGACAACCAGCCTCACAACCTTTTGATTCGTACCTCAACCAAAATTGTTGAGCTAAACAATGTGGTCTTTAAACCCAATCATAAAACGATTTTAGGAATAGACCCTACTAAAGGTCATCCAAATATAGAAGTTACGCCTTTGAGTTCGATGGCCACGCCACCTGAGCTAGCTATGCTGAATGATTTGTTGATGCCAATCAGAAAAACGGTTTTATTGCCTAAAAATAGCTATGTCAAACAAAAAGAAAGAGTATTTTATATTGATAAGAGACAACCTGAGGAACAAATCATAGGTCCCGTATTTGAAACCCAAGTTGACTTTTTAGCACCTAACATTTCTTCACTAGAGTTCAAATTTGAAAAAGGATATCGCTACGAAGTATTAGCTCCTATTATCAAAATGAAACCAAATGAAAGTTATACAAGCTATAATTTTAACTCTTCTGAAAATATTAATCAAGCTCAAGACGTACCTACTCATATAGATTTTGACGAAGTGGCATGGACCGAAGAAGAAATTTTATTGAAAGACAAAATAGAGAAGGAAAAAGAGGCTAAACCTGTAGCTCAATACAAAGTTCCCTCCACAACGACTGAAAATCATACGAAGCTAAACCTCTTATACAAAGCGTTTAGAGAAAATCGATATCTCAAACATATTATTCTTTTCAAAGATAACGAACCTAATTTTATTCGTATTTATCCTGCAAGCACATCGGTGATGCATGAGCTAGAGCAGTGTGAATATACACTTTACTTACTTTGGAATAATAATGATTTTTCTGAAATACCGGTACGAAAACTGCATTTAGGAGGTCTGAACGCTATACTTATCTCAGATAACAATATTCAAAAATCTAACGAGAAATCGGAGAAAATGAATGGTCTGGTATTACAAAGTTTATACGGATTTGAAACCAATAAGCTTAACCAACTAAAACAGATATATCAATTAGAGACACCCATTAATTACAGATTTGGCATAGAAGAAAATTCAATTTTTGGAACCATAACAGATTCAGAAAACCAACCTATCCCAGGAGTTTCGATTAATATAAAAGGTACTTCAAAAGGTGTAATGACAGACCAGCATGGACAGTATCGATTGATATGTCCTCCTAACTCGGTTTTAGTGGTGACTGCCATTGGTTATAGTTCTACCGAATATATTGTCAAAAATGCTATTTTGAATAATATTACTCTTCTCGAGAGTGAAACACACTTAGATGAGGTTGTTGTAGTGGGGTATGGCGCTCAGTTAAAACAAGCACTCGTGGGTAGGGCGGCGGGAGTAGCTATCCGAGGTACTTCAAGTCTTAAATTTTTACCCCCTGAAATTAAAGCTGATGACGATACGCAAGCTTCTCCGCCTGTGTATGTACTCAACGGCAAACTCGTTAATGAATATGATGATCGAGAATATGAAGTATCAGAAGTATTAAAAGGACAAACGGCTACCGCTTTATATGGCTCACGAGCCCAAGGAGGCGTATATGTATTACAGAAAAAAGGTGCAGTAGAAGCAACACCAGCCATCCGTAAAAACTTTAAAGATGATGCCTTTTGGCAACCTAAACTAACTACTGACCAACAAGGAAAGGCTCACTTTAAAGCTAAGTTTCCTGATGACCTTACCACTTGGAATACACACATAGCTGCCACAAGTACCAATCGACAAACAGGTATGATGCAGACTGTCATTAAAAGCTTTAGGGCGGTTTCAGCCAATCTTACTGTACCTAGATTTTTGGTAGAGGGTGATTCCGTGCAGATTTATGGAAAAGTAAAAAACTACCGAACAGATTCTTTGAAGGTTAAAACGCAGTTTAAGCAAAAAGAAGTATCTCTCAAGTCGAACGAAATAAGCGTATTAGGCTCAAAAATGGACTCAGTATTTGTAAAGGCATCTACCAAAGATACCCTTGCATTATACTTTGGTATCAAAACCCAAACCAATATCCAAGATGCGGAGGAACGTAAAGTTCCCGTATATCCACAAGGAACGATTGAAACCACAGGAACTTTCAAGGTATTGGAAAAGGATTCAAGTTTGACTTATAATGCCCAACAAGCTAGCCTCAAGATTTCGGCTTTGGCAACTTCGCTGGAAGTGTATGAGCAAGAAATCAAGCATTTGCATAACTATCAATACTATTGCAATGAACAACTGGCTTCGAAGCTCAAAGCTTATTTGCTTCAACAACGCATAGATTTACAAAAAGGAAAGGCTTTTACTTATGAAAAAGATGTAAGGAAGATTGCTTCTCAGCTATTAAGCAATGTCAATACTGAACAAAAATGGGGATGGTGGGGTATTGCACCAACGTCTTCATGGATTTCTGACCACGTAGTAGAAACACTTTATCAGGCGCAAAAACAAGGCTTTGAGGTCAAATTTGACTTTAAGTTATATGCACAAAAAGAATTATATCAAGTAGATAACAAGTCTATTTCTGAAAAATTAAAGAATCTCCTTTTACTTCGAAAACTTGACACCTTGCTGAAAGTAAATGCCTTTTTACCTAAATACGACTCTGTGAAAATACTGACCGATAAAATTAACTACAAACTGTTATTACTTTCACAAGGTCAAAAAGTAGACTTGGCGGATATTTTCAAAGAAGAAAAAACGACTATTTTAGGCGGTATTTATTACGGTATGAGAGAAGTATTTGTTTACGAAAATGAATTTTTGAATACCTTAAAAGTATATCAAATACTCAAACAAGTAGGCGGATACGAAAGCAAGCTCAATAAGATTCGCCAGTATTTTTATGAGGTACGAAATAACACAGGCTACTGGCGCAATACGTATGAGAGTGCTTTGGTACTTGATGTTTTGGGGAAAGACGTAAAAGTGGATGGTACGGTTTCAAAACCAAGTTTACAAATAGAAATAGATGGAAAAACGACGGTAGAAACTACATTTCCATACCAAAAAGAGATTGTGGTGAAAGATAAAGTCAAAGTGAAGAGTTTGTCGTCAGCACCAGTATTTGTGAGTGTATTTGAGCAAAAACAAAATACTCATCCTAAAAAGGTTGAATCAGATTTTGTGGTAAATACCTATTTTGAAGGTAATAAAACTAAACTGAAAACGGCTCAAAAAACCAAGTTGATAGTGGAGGTAGAAGTAAAGAAAGATGCTGACTACGTAATGCTCGAAGTGCCTATTCCTGCAGGTTGTATGTATACCAAAGAAGTGCAAAATTATTGGTTTAACAACAGCTATTATACCGAGCAATATAAGAATAAGCAGAACTATTATTTTACCAAAATCCGTGCAGGAAAGTATCGCTATGAAATAGAACTAACTAGCACTTTTGCAGGTAAATTTAGTCTTAACCCTGCCAAAATAGAACTCATGTATTTCCCTGTGTTTTTTGGAAGAGAAGGGGAGAAGAGCGTGGTTATTGAGTAATAGAGGATAGTGAGTCAGAACTGTACGAAGGAATTCTAACTATTGCGGATTTTGGATTTCTGATTTCGGAAATAAAGAAAAATACCTTTATTTTTTACAAAATATAGAAGTTTACACTTCCGAAATCCAACATCCGATATCCGAAATAAGTGGTTTTTATAATCCTAGGTACACTCCTAATAGGGAGTAGGTGATTACCTTTAACCTATGATACATCTTAAGACGTAATCATTGCGTCTCTACTGCTAGAATACAAATTTTCACATAATTACTCATTTGCTGTAGTGTAGTATTTCTAAAATTTTCCTACTAGGGTGCGACTTTAGTCGCACCCTAGTAGGTTATACTAAAAGCCTAAAGCCATCTTAGTTATTATCCACTCTCGCTTCAATTATATTCTGAATATCTTTTGGTACGTCTGAAAGGAAATCAAAGCCTGTGAGTTTCTCCAAGGCATCTATTGATACACGATAGTCACGCCAATTGGTAGCTCCAGCTTGGTTGGTGTTTGGAATATTTACTGCAATCACACGAGTATCTGTGCCAATTCTATATAAGTCGTTCTGTCCAACAGGCAATACGACAATGATTTTCCAAACAGATTTGGGCACTACAATGGTATTTTTGTTTCCAATAGTTTGAGCTTCACCATTTGAACCAGAGCCCCCTTGTCCATAAGGACCAGCGATGACATATAATTCATAACCTTGCTCTACGAGTTTGCGTCCATATTCTTCTAAGTTTTTCCAAACACCACGATTATTATCAGGTGCTTGAGGCATCATATTGGTCATTAAAAATGTTTCCTGATTTTCTTCGACACTTCCATCTCTGTCGTCTGACGGACAAATATGTCCTCTATCAAAACCCGAATCTGTATAGTCTCTAGTATTGACTGCCGACCAACCTTGCGGAAGGGAGCTGTCGGGTCTAAAATCATTCTGTCTTTGTGCGTCACCTTTCCACGCTGCGCTCACGTGCCAACTAACCCAATTGGCGGTCGCTTTCGATTTGTTATAAGATAAGGCGTAAGCATTTTTCAACATCAAAAAATTATTCGAATAGTTAGTATTGCTAATAGCATTGCTTGGATTGCCTAGCAACAAATTGTTGTCCTTAGTCGCTACGTTATTTGGTGCTGGCTTTGGATTAGGTTTTGGACTTGGATTGGGAGTAGGTGTTGGGGTAGGAGATGGGTTGGGTGTTGGCGAAACACTCCCTGAGTAAGCCGAAATACTGACGTCGTCGATGTTCAATCGTCCGTTGGTGCCATCCACTTTTACTATTTCAAATCGGGTTGGAACAGTAGTATTTACCGTAAAAGTAAAGTCTTTTAAAAACTTATCAGTCAATGTGATCGTGTTACCGATTTTGTTCCAAGTATTCCCCCTATTGGTTGAAATACGAACTTCAAAAGCAGCAGTTTTATCTGACTGATATAGCCCTGCCTTCAATTTGATTTGGTAAATACCTGATGTCAAGTCTGTATCAAAACGAACCAAGCCATCCTCTTTGATGCGAATCGCTTTTGCTCCATTTTTGACGTCATTGTCAGTACTTCCCATCATTGCATTTTCAAAATACCAATCTCCAGAATTAGTGGTAATGGTTGCTGTTTCGTATTTGTTTTTACTTACTTGGTCAAAGTTCTCTGGAAAATTACTGACTACCTTAACTACATTAGTAGTCTTGTTGGTATTGGTATTCGTATTGTTTGGTGTGTAAACGCTCACACATGAATAGAACAACCACGAACTAGCAATGAAAATGGTTAGGTTTTTAAATAATGATTGAAAGTGTGTTTTCATAGGAAATAACAATTATATGGATTTGGGGTGAAAGAGTTTGACATAAAAAAACCTCATCAAACATATTAGTTTAATGAGGCTTTTGTGAATTTATTGTGTGAAATTATTTCGCGTAATTTACAGCACGCATTTCACGAATTACAGTTACCTTGATTTGACCAGGATACTGCATTTCTTTTTCGATTTTTTGAGAAATATCGTACGACAACATGCTTGCTTTTTCGTCAGATACATTTTCAGAATCCACTAATACACGTAGTTCACGACCAGCTTGGATAGCATAACATTTTTGAACACCATTGAAGCTTGTCGCCAATTCTTCAAGTTCTTTCAAACGACGCATATAAGATTCCATCATTTCACGACGAGCACCTGGGCGAGAACCAGAGATTGCATCACATACTTGAACGATTGGAGAAATCATAGATGTCATTTCAATTTCATCGTGGTGAGCACCAATAGCGTTACAAACTTCTACATTCTCTTTGTATTTTTCTGCTAGCTGCATACCCAAAATAGCGTGCGGTAATTCAGCTTCTTCTGGCCATACTTTACCAATATCGTGTAACAAACCTGCACGTTTAGCCAACTTCGCATTCAAGCCTAATTCTGCCGCCATAGTAGCACAAAGTTTGGCTACTTCACGAGAGTGTTGCAATAAGTTCTGACCATAAGAAGAACGGAAACGCATACGACCAACCATCTTGATTAGTTCTGGATGCAAACCGTGGATACCCAAATCGATTACAGTACGCTCACCGATTTCGATGATTTCTTCTTCAATATTTTTCTTCGTTTTAGCTACAACTTCTTCAATACGAGCTGGGTGAATACGACCATCTTGTACCAAACGGTGTAATGACAAACGAGCAATTTCACGACGAACAGGATCAAAACCTGAAATGATAATCGCCTCTGGAGTATCGTCAACGATAAATTCAACACCAGTAGCTGATTCTAATGCACGAATGTTACGACCTTCACGACCAATGATTTTACCTTTTACATCATCAGATTCGATGTTGAATACAGACACACAGTTTTCGATAGCATTTTCGGCAGCTGTACGTTGAATCGTTTCAATAACAACTTTTTTCGCTTCTTTCGTAGCTGTCAACTTCGCTTCTTCGATGGTATTTTTGATAATAGAAGATGCCTTAGTTTCAGCTTCACCACGCAATGCGTCAATTAACTGTTGACGAGCTTCATCGGCAGAAAGACCTGCAATTTTTTCTAATTGAGCTACTTGTGAAGCTAACATTTTTTCAGCTTCGTCACGTTTACGGTCTGCTTCCTCTAACTTACGTTTTAAGTTTTCATCCTTCGCGTTCAACGATTGACGTTGGCTACTCAACTCAGATTCAAGGCGCTTCGCTTGCTCCATTGATTGTTGAATGCTGCGCTCTTTCTCTTTAAGTTTTTGTTCGTTTTGGATAAGAATTTGCTTCTTTTTATTGGAGTCTTCTTCAAACTCTGCTCTCAATTTGAGGAACTTTTCTTTTGCTTCGAGGATACGGTCTTTTTTGATATTCTCAGCTTGGGACTCAGCATTTTTTACAATGTCTGAAGCTTTGGCGATAGCCTCATCTTCGATTTTTTGTGTATTTTTTGCAAAAATCACTTTGCCAAGAAATATACCTGCCACAAGAGAAACTACAGCAGCAATAATTGGAGTTAACATTTTAGAATACCGTTTTAGAATCGCTTTATTAGTGAATCAAGCTCGGTAGCGAGCATAAATCAATAGTTAAATAACGATTGTGAAAAAAAATACTAAAACAGGCAATTACCGAAGATGGGGAATATCAAAGCTGAAGATTAGTCAATACCTATAAAAATACAGATATTAAAATACAATATATCTTGAAACCCAAGCTATATAGCAAGGCATTGTATCAAAATATTCTAATTAAATAATCTATCTTGATGTTTTGGCTTAAAAATACTTTCTAAAATATTCAGTATGGAGAAGCAAAACATTTAGTGCACACGAATATACTTTAAGACTTTACTTTAAAATGGAATCAACAAGAGTATCCATTTCTGATATTTTGGTCATTACAGTTTTTTGGAGATCAGAGTGCTTGTTGTCAAACTTTAGATTGTCGATGGCGTAATCTAATGCTACAAAAGCGAGTAGTTCGTATGATTCAGAGAGACCAACTTTTTCTCTCACAAAATCCATTCTTTCATTAATCAACTTTGCTGCCTTGCGAACGTACTCTTCCTCCTCTCGTCCTACCATCAGGTTGAACTCCTTAAGACCTACATTGATATTGCAAGGGATTTTATCTGCCATTGGTTTAGGATTTTTAATGACTCATACCGTCTCGGCTTTGTCTGAGCTATAAATTTATATATGCTATATCCAGTTACCTAGAGATTTTTAAACGCTTAGTTGACTAATACACTTATCTATTTCCAAAATATATTCGTCGATTTTTTCCTTCAATTCGGCAGGGTCACCTGCGTTTTTGAGATTGTTCGCTACAATCTTAGTAAATTTATCTGACTTTTTAAAGTTTTTAGACTGTTCGTTTAATTTTTTCTGTAAATCTAAATTCTCTTTTTCAATCTCGATTATCTTCTTTTTAAGTAATTCTTTTTCCTTTTGCGACTCTTTCAACTGATCCTTCAGTTCAGTATAGGCCATGACCAATTTCCTTAGCTTTACTTCTAAGGAATCAATAATGGTTCTTATCTGAAATTCGGTCATGAGCAAAATGGATTTTGAATAAAGTAAGAATTACTGTGTTAATCGGGTTGTATGAAGAAAATAGTCTTATGTATTACAAAAAACTAAAACTAATACAAATTTCTTAATTTTCTCTTAAATAATTGAGCAATTATCAGCCTTTTTTTATTGAATGGTTTTTCTTCGGGCTTAATGCCCAAAATCTCTAGATAAAATGACCATTTTAACTCAATTTAAAGCGTTTTTGCCATTTTTGAGGTAGTACAGTTTTACGCTCTACTACAATTACTCCTATTGTGTATAGAACCAATAACAAGGCATGGTATGGAATAGAAATCCAAAGATTTGCAATTGGTATCGACAATGTAAAATAAATTAGCGCCCCTGCGCTGACAATGTAACCAACTGCCGATTTGATTCTATACGGAACAGGATAATACTTTTGTCCCCAATAATAACAAAGTACAGTCATCGTAAAACATGAAATCAGAAATGCCCAAGCACATCCCATGTATCCAAGTTTAGGAATCAGTACGATGTTTAAAATTACAGTTACTGCCAAACCTATAAAAGTAATAATCGTGCCAAAATAAGTCTTGTTATTTAACTTAAACCAAACAGAAATATTGTAATATACTCCTAAGAATAAATTTGCCAAGAGCAACAAAGGAACAACCGTAATGCCTTCTTGATAAATGGCCTTGCGTAAGAATAACTTTTTGAGCCAGTCAAGGTTAAGACATACGCCCAGCCAGATAAAAATACAAACGATGGTGAACCATTTGGTAGCTTCGGCCAAAGTCTCGGTAGAGTTTTTGTCTTTATTTTTTGATAAGAAAAAAGGCTCGGCTGCATATCTAAAGGCTTGTGTCGACAAAGCCATAAAAATAGAAAGTTTATAGGCATTGCCATAAATTCCTAAGGCTTGGCGCGAGGTACGACCTGGGTAAAAGTTTTCTGGTAAAAATTGCTCTAACAGAATTCTGTCAAAAACCTGATTGACCATCCCTGCTAAACCCATAATCATGATAGGATACGCATATACCAATAGCTCCTTGAAAAGTGGCCATTCAAACTCAAATTTGTAATCGAAGATTTCTTTTCTCAATAACCAGATATAGGACATATTGGCCAACAGGTTGGCAATAATGATATAGCCAGCTCCAATCGAAGGGACATACAACGTTTGGGCTATTGGTTGTAAAAATGTTAGATAGTCGCCCTCTGAGATTTTTTTCAGACCCAATAAGAAAAAGATATTGAGTCCAACATTGATGAGGATATTGATAATCTTTGCTGCGACAAATTTTTTAGTGGCTTTTTCTAATCGTAAGCGAGCAAAAGGAATAGCAGTAATAGAGTCTATCCAAATGAGCACAGCTAAACATATTAGGTCTAATTCACGATGTGGGTAACCTAAATTCGTGATAATTGAAGACGAAAAAAGAATCAGTACTCCTGAAAAAATGGTACTGGTAACCAATAATGCTGTTTGTATGAGATTGTAGTAACGAGTCTTATCTTCGGCAGCAAAGCGAAAGAAAGCCGTTTCCATGCCATAAGTATAAAGGATATTAGCTACAGCCACATAACTGTATAGCTTGACATTGATACCCAAATCTTCGGGCAGAAATGCTGCCGTATGAATAAATACTAATAGGAAATTGAGCGAACGCCCCAAAATGGTAGAAATTCCATAAGATGCGGTTTCGCCCGCCAATTTTTTTAAAACTGACATATCAGAGAGAGTTCAGTGTATTTTTTATCAATGAGGCAAAGTTACAGAGAGTTGATGATTTATTGTTGGTTCGCCGTAAGACTTCTTTTATCTTTGGCATAAATCAGCTCAGCTATTTCGAGCTATCATCATTGTTTGTGGACTTATAGGAATCATTTTTATTTATACTAAAAAATCAAAATTATGAGGAAAAGCCTCTTGTTTTTAGGTTTGATATTAACCTTAACTAGTACAATAAAGCTTCAGGCGCAAGCCGTTAGTTATTACCCTTGGAATAACATTCTTTCGGTATCGAGCAATGCAACCAAGAGATTGTGGGTAGACTGCCGTTTTCAATTAAATTCCTTCTCTTCATCATTGAATACTGAACCAGCTTTGATGCTGAATGTAGCAAAGGCAGGGAAAGCTAATTTTTACGTTGGGGGTGGGGTAAACTTTGGGTTTGTTGGAGCTATTGTCAATAAAGATGATTTGATCAAAGGATATTTTGGCTCGATAGGAACAAGAATTTATCCTTTAGAAAAATTACCACAATTAAGTGTTAATTACGAAATATCGCCTTACATCAATAACATTCAAGGTACAAGTGGCATTATTCGTTCTTGGTTGGGAGTAGGATACCAATTTGGAGGTCAGAAGAAATAATAAATAACATGAATAAAAATAAAGCCTCTATGTCTTCTCTATGACATGGAGGCTTTATTTTTATTCTCGATTTATTGCTTTTTGTCGCAATATGGCAGCGGTTTGTTGTTCGCCATTAGGATGCCATCCTGGAGGCATAAAGATGTATTTGATTTTATTAATACCCTTGGCATTTTTTACATCGTTCCACAATGCCACATATTCGCCGAAATAAACATCCCAAAAGTTATTGGCATCCATTGGTCTTGTAATGCCATATTTAACGGGTTCATAGGTTTTCTCTTCTTGATATGTACCAAAAAGTCTATCCCAAATGTTGATAATTGAGCAAAAATTGGTATCCATGTACAAGTCGTTGCTAGCATGGTGTACTCTATGGTGCGATGGCGTTAGGATTAATTTTTCCAGAAACCCAAGTCTTCCATTTTTGAGGGCTTTTTCACTGACATGAACGAACGCACCCCAGATACTATCCAGAATCATTACGAAAAAGAATAATGAAGGCGATAATCCCATTAGGGTGCAAAAGCTGGCCGCAAAAATATCTGTATAGATGTTTTCGAGATATGCAGTAGTTAAAGTAACTGAAGAAGTTATCTCTGTAGCAGAATGATGTACAGCATGACTACACCAAAGTAGTCTGATTTTGTGTGCTGCATAATGTCTTATAAATGAATTTAGTTCATAAATAAGATACCCCAAGGGTATAAAATACCATTTTAAACTAAGATGGAATAACGCATAATCCTTGAATAAAGCGATAAAGAAAATAGTAATAGATAACTTTAAAACCTTTTCAAGGATACGGTTAATGATAATAATAAGGAAAGGTATTTTATAAAATTTTTTGTTAAATTGATGGGTAATAATAAGAAGGAAAATCTCTGCGACAATAATAATGGGAGCTAAAGGCATCAACAATGTAAAGATACCGTCGACAGTTTTGAATGCTCGCCAGTTGCCATCATGAATGACAGCTAGAAGACCTTCTAGTCTTAAAAAAATGATAAACTCGTGAAGTAAATCTTGGAAGGAGTGAAATATACTTTGCATAGTGTGAAACCTTATAGTTGAGTTTTATGCAAAATAAATAAAAGAAAGTGTACGTTTTATCAATTATTGATTATTTCTGTTTATAAATGAATAATTTAAAAGATATTTTATCCTTTTGTATAAGAAATAAAGTCTTCTATGAAGCTATATTAAACAAAGTTGATCTTCATAGAAGACTGTATGTTATCGTTGTTTTACTTCAAACTTGAGTGTATCTGCATTTACTCCTGTAAATACCCCCAAACCATTCGTAATACTCGTAGGAGGGGTGCTAATATTTTGTGAGGTTGAGCCTGAACTACGATACAAAGCGGCGTAATCTGGGTTTACGTGCATCAATATCACGTTGTGCATACCAAAGTATTGAAATTCGTTGGGGTTTACACTGGTGGATGTTCCTTGTACGGGCTGACTTCTAAATCTACGAGTGAACATAGTAGAGTCAGCATCATCAGCCAAAATGTAAATGGGTGTTGGGTCTGTCTCGATATTGTCTACCACTACAAAATAATAATCGCTTGTGGTGTTGTCCCAAGTTACCTGAATGTTGGTTCCGCCCATGCCGCCCATAGGTCTACCTCCACTACTTAAATCAATTTGTGATAAATAAATAGAGCTTTGGTCAAGGGCGTAATTTTCGGGTTTGCTGGGAATAATCGTGGTGGCAGAAATGGTTTTTCCATTATAGACAAAACTCATGCTATAACTCACGCCAACCTTGAGTTTTATTGTAGTATCTGAACGATAGTCGCCATTCCCTAGCGATACAAGTGAATACGTGTTTCCATCTCCAGTTACTGTAATTTTGAGCCCATCTATTGGTTCTTCTGAGCTGATACTTTGGTCACTGTATGGGATTTCTTTTTTGACGTGCATGGTAATATATTGCCCAGCCACAAGATACGCTTCTATTACTGCATTGTCGGTAACTTCTACTGAGCCTTCATTACTACAGCTCGATAAGATGCCTCCCAACAAAATGGCTACTATAAAATGATATATTTTCATGATATGTAAATGCTTTTACGGATTATTTCAATTTATAAGTAAAGGTGATGTTTGGCGTAAAGCCCAAGTAATTCACATTGGTAACCGACAAATACTTTTCGTTGGTATCGCTGTCGGTAATGGTTTGAAATTTTTTGTACCAAACATTCTGGCGACCATATAAATTATAAATCGACAAGCCAATACTGCCATGTTTGAAGTTGTAGGTAGCCGCCACATCCATACGGTGTGAGTCTGGCAGACGATTGGCATTGGTCGTTGATGGGCTCGTATAATCCTTTTCGGTACCATCCAATAACTTGATGATATAGCCACCCGTAATAGAGGTATATGGCATACCAGAGGCATATATCCACGTAAGTGAAAAATCCCAGTGCCCCATTTTGTACATATTTACACTTTTGAATTCATTGCGAACATCGTAGTTAGAAGGAAATGGCGTTGCTGAAAACTGAGCAATACTTTTTTCTGACTTGGCTAAAGTGTAGCCTACCCAACCTGTGTAGTCGCCAAATTTTTTCTGAATCAAAAAGTCAATCCCTCTTACTTTTCCTGTACCCGTAAAGAAGGTTTCGCTGGCAGATAAACCTCTGCCTACCGTTGGCACAAAGCGCAGGGTATAACGGGTATCGTTGTCGATGTCCTTGTAATAGGCTTCTACGTCAAATACATAATCGTCTATTTCATAACTAGCTCCAATAATATAGTGCTTAGAAGATGTGACAGGTAAGTAGCTGTCATTGGCCAACAACCAGAAACTACGGCTACCATTGGTGATATCTTCACGCTCCACTTGTTTGGCAAACTGATAGTATTGTCCCAAAGCACCTTTTAGCATCAATTTTTTGGTTAAAGAAAAAGTCGCTGAAAGTCGAGGTTCTAAATAGTTCTTTTTGGTTACGTCGTAATAAGTGGTTCTTAAACTTGGTTTCAAAACCAATTTACTATCCCCAAATTTGATTTGGTCTTGGAGGTAGGCCGAAATCAAATTTCCTCTATCATTTTTTCCTAAAATTACAGTGGTGTCATTTTGACTGTAGGCATAATCTATTTGCAAATGACTAGCTTGCACGCCCATTTCAATTAACTGATGAGATGATAGACGATATTCAAAATCTGATTTGAAAGAAATATCCTTTAAGTCATTGTTTTCCAAAGAACCAAACTTGACATTTTGAGTTGTGCCGTCGGTACGAGTAATCGTATTTTGGTTGGTGTTATCTCTGTTGCTATAATAGTTTGAAAAACTAAAGAGGGTATTGGTATAAAAACGCTCAGTCCATTGGCGTGACCATTTCAAACTTGAACCTGTATTACCCCAGTTAGAAACGTCGGTATTAGCAAAACCACCTCCGCGACCGCCACCAAATGGAAGTGAAAGGTTTTGTGAATTATCCAAAAAGTCTTCGCCATTATAAAAACTCAATGTAATGTTATCTCGTTGGGTTGGACGATAGGTTACTTTGCCGTTGAGGTCATAAAAATAAGATGATACCGTTTGTCCAGACTGGAATCTACGAGCAAATCCGCCTGTAAAGCCAGCGTTGTTGCTACTGTTAGCAGCTTGTTGAGCTTTGAAAGTATTGAAGATTTTGTTGTAAATCGGTCCAGCCCACGAGTGGCGAGCTGCTACCACGAAGGTCATCTTTTTGGTAATAGGACCTTCTGCTAAAATATTGGCACTTAACAAGCCTACATCGGCGGTAGCGTTGAACTCCTTTTGGTTGCCATCTTTACTAGTTATATCAACCACACTGGATACACGTCCGCCATATTTTGCTTCGAAACCTCCTTTAAACAAACGCACGTCTTTGATGGCATTGGAGTTGAAAGCACTAAAAAAGCCATAAAGGTGGTCGACATAGTATACGGTAAATCCGTCATATAAGACAAGGTTTTGGTCTGGCGTACCACCACGTACATATAAGCCCGAGGACGATTGGTTGGCAGCACTAATCCCTGGCATCAACTGAAAACCTCGGAAAATATCTTTTTCTCCCACGTTGGGAAGTTTTGCAATATTTTTAGGAGTCATCATAAACATCCCAACGGTTTCGTTGACTTTCATGATTTCGGTTTTTTCTCCTGTTACTTTTACCTCATCCAATTCTTCATTGGCAGGCACTAGGTCAATACGAAGGTTACTCGTAGGCGTTTGAGGATTTAGATAATAGGTTAAAGTTCTGTAACCTATATAGCTAATCACCAAGGCACTAGTATCAGAAGGGACTTTCTGGATGGTGAAAAGTCCATCGACGTTGGTCTGAACTCCAGTTTTTCTACCTTTTACGGTAATCGTTGTAAAAGCTAGAGATTCGCCAGTGAGCGCATCTACGATTTTTCCAGAAATACTAAAGTTTGTTTTCTCTGATTTGCCTTTGTATTGTTGTTCGGTAATGGCTTTGGCAACAGTAACTTTTTGAGATTTGGGTACGATATGAAGGACACTGTTTTCGTCGACATATATCTTCAAATCTGTATTTTTTAGGGCATTAGTAAAGCCAATTTCTGCTTTGATTTTCTGAAACCAATAGCTAATACGGTATTTGCTCAGAAGGGTAGGGTCAGCATCGATTTTTACCCCTGTTTTTTTAGTTAAATCCTGACAAATTTCAGAAAGAAGAGCATTATTGTAGAATTCATCGGCAATGGTAATTCCTGTCGTATTGACCGAAATGGGTGTTTGTTGACCCCATGCTTGAAAAGACCATTGAATGCAAATCAATGCGAACAGTAATAGTATTTTTCTCATGCTTGATAGTGTAACGAATATGTTTGGTTAAGCTTTTGTGATGCAGTTTTTGCATTTTCCCAATATCAGGGACTAAAGAAGAACCGATAAACGTTGCCATTTCAATATAAGAAATCGCTCTATCGCATAGGTTTGTAGATAGAAGTGGGAATTTCAGCGATATTGTTATTGGAGGCACAAAGTGGCAGAGGGGCAAAGGCACAAAGGGTGTTTTTGGAGTGAGAAATGTTTTGGACAAAAGTAGTTATACTTGTCCAACATAGGTTGCGTTACCTTCCGCAATTTCCCAAAATGTAGAGAGAAGTCTGATTATTAAGAAAATTATATCTCCTAGTTATTAAAAAAAGAGCGCTGTAGGTGAGAAAGAATATCGGTTAGATTGAATTTTCTCTCTCCTACGGCGCTTTTTGGGGCAAATAAAAAGGACAACTCCTCACTCAGCACTACATTAGTCTCCATATCGTTGTTTGATGCGTAATCCCATTTGAAAACCATACCAAAGTGTAAATCTTTCTGTAGAACGAATCGCCTGATAAGTTGGCATATTTTTGAATGGTTTACCATTGGCATACGATGAATTGGCGGGGTCAATTACCAGCGCTTTGATAGATGGTCCAAAGGTGAGCGTTGAGTTACGTGCTAGAAATTTTTCGAAGCCTAAATCAAAGCGCCATAAAACCCCTTGGTTAACCTCTCCGTATTGATTGTACTCAACCATCAGTCCACTCGTAACGTCGGTATTCATCATCCATCTTCCTCCTAGTTTATAGGCTCGTCCGAAACCATAGCCAATATTTACCAGTTCGTAGGCACGAACAAAATTGGAGCCAAGCGTCAAGATATTATAAAATGCAGGAACACCCGTTTTAAATGTGATATTAGCGGACTGTATCTCATCTATAGCTACTTCAAATCGTTTATAGCCGTTGCCTTTGCCCACAAAACTCAAAAAGCCGATTGGTGCGGTGGCAGAGGAATCACTAAAGTTCAAAAAGCCAATTTGATGTCCTCCTTTCGAGATTTTATGTGAAAAGTTAAGAAGCCCTACTTGCCATCCTTTCGATTCTTTGAGCACAACATTCAAGATTGGCGCCATTTGAAGACCTTTCGACAGCTTGCCTGTTACGTTTAACACACCTGACAATTGCGCTCCTCTGGTTTCTTTGTGGGTAATATTAATAAGACCAGCGGCTTGTAAACCCGTCATATTTTTCCATGTATGGTTCCAGCCCAATGTCATCGCAACACCTTGGGTTTCGCCCAAAACGGTATTGAACACCCCGCCCATTTGCACACCAATTACATTTTTCCCTACAATATTTCCTACACCAGCAAACTGAAAACCGTTGACATTTCGGCGTACACCATTCAGACCACCTCCGAATTCCATTTTGCGAACTCCTGCCGAATAGCCCATCACAATATTGACCGAAACTCTATTTTCGATACTTCCAGAAAGGAGCTTATTCGTTCCTAGAAATGGTAATAATGATAGTTGAAAAGGACGAGATAGCGTATCTGTTACGTTTTTGTCGTGGATTCTTTGAGTTCGAGCAATCATCATTTTGCTAAATCTCGACTTGATTTCATCCCAAAATCGAAATAAACGACTAGAATCTTTTCGATAAATCGGGAAAATATTATCCGTGGTATCTGCTACGCTATATTCAGAAAGTAGCAAACCTGTCACAGGCACTCTGGGCACTAAGATGGGAACCTCTTTGGGGATTGCAACCGTATCGATCAAGTTGGGGAAATAAGGTGAATTATCATCAAAGGGCAATTCTGGCTGTTTGACCTTAGGTTGAAGTGCCCAATCTTTGGTTTCTGACTGTAAAAGCTTGACAACCAAAGTCTGTGATTCATATTCAGGACCTGATACTGACAATTTAAAAATAGTTTTTGTATGATTGAGCTTTATACGATAATAACCATTCTGATTGGTAACCGTAGACGCCAAACTATTGCGTTCGTAAATACTGACATTGGGAAGTTTTTTACCCGATATAGCATCGTACACCACGCCACTAATATATACTGGGTCGCGCTCGGCCTTGAGCAAAATCACATACTGACCTTGCACTTTATACCGAATCGTTCCTTTAAATAGCAAACCGATGGCTTCACGAATGGTTTTGTTGACAAGAATTAACTCAACAGATTTGTCTTCATCAATTAATGACGAATTATACGAAAACTTAAAATTTCCCTGAGCAGACAAATAGGACAGAACTTCCTCTACGGAAACATCCGAAAAACGAGCAGTGACTACCCGTTCAAGATTCGCAGATTGTGCAAGTGCATTGGAGTGTACCAACAAGCATACAGACAAAGTCCAAAACGCTATTATGCTTCGTACACTAAAAGACATAGATACAAGTTGTTTAAAGAGAGTTTATGCGGCTCCAAAATTAGGAAATTATTGGCAACCTTTTCCCTCTAAAACGAAATTTTGACCTTGCTTTTGTACATTTATGTCAAAAGTTGTAGCAATTACGGCAAGAATATTTTCTAAGGACTCTTTTTCAAAATTTACAGTCAGCTTACAATGGTTCATCGCCTCGTTGGCTAAGGTTACTTTTACCCCATAAACTTGACTTAAGGTCGTTACAACAGAAGATAAATCGGTATTTTCAAAATTAAAACTTTGAGAAAAATAAGCAGCTTGATTGGCATCTACATTGGCAGAGCGTACAACATCGTCGCCTTGGACTTCCGCTTGCTCGCCAGGAAGCAATTGCATAACTGAAGCAGATTTTTTGACTTGAACTTTACCAGTTTTTACCCAGACTTTTACCTGTTTCGAATAGGCATTTACATTAAAGGAAGTTCCTAATACTTTTATGTCTGCCCCTTGTGCATGAATAATAAAGGGGTGTTGGGCATCATGAGCGACATCAAAAAAGGCTTCCCCTTGCAGAGTAATTTCACGTGTTTGTCCTTCGAAGGTAGAAGGATACGAAATTTTCGAGCCACGATTCAAGCTCACTTTAGTGCCATCAGGCAAAGTGTAATTAAGTACTTTTTCTTGTGCAATGGATTCTTGTAGCGGTGCTGACTCAGGTGCTGGTTTCCAAAAGAGAAAAAGCATTACTCCCATCAATACAATTACACTTGCTGCGATACCTATCACTCTCTTGAAAGGAATTACTCGTTTTTCGGATAATGGACGAATAATTGTTGACGCTTCGTTGAGATGAACAATTGGTGTATGATCTTCCAATTTGGAAGGACAAGACATTTGCTTTTTGACTTTTTGCCAAGCGGCATTTATATCACAAGGTTTTTTTTGTTGAAATGCGGCGCTAGCATCCCAAATAATTTTGGAATGTTCAAAGACGGTATTTCCATCAGGAAGCTCATTCAGATGGTCTTGGATTTCGGAAAAATCCTCCTCTGGGCTTTCTTCTGCCAAATACTTTGCTAAAAGTTCGTCTATGTTTTGATGCTCTGCCATATTTATTCAACGCCAAGTGTACGCTTGGCACAAGTAAGAATCTTTTTATCAGTGGTGAAATAACAAAAGTCCAAGCCAAAGAATACTTGGCAAATACTCTGCTAACTCTTGTCTTAATATCTTGAGCGCTTTTCCGATTTGATTTTCAACCGTCTTTACCGACAGTTGAAGTTCGTTGGCAATTTCTTGGTATTTAAGTTCCTCAAAACGACTCATCCGAAAAATCAATCTACATTGTTCTGGAAGTTTTTCGATGGCCTCGGCAATACGCGCTTCTAATTCTGCTTTATATAATTCATCAGTAGCTGACACATGGTTATTTTCCATAAAATCACCCACATGCTGGCGATAAGTATCTTGGATTTTGAGGTGCTTAATACGGTTTAAACAAGTATTATGCACAGCTCGATATAAATATGATTTCAGCGAAACAGTTATTTCTAAGTCCTGACGCTGGTCCCATACTTTCAGAAACATCCCTTGTACAATCTCCTCAGCATCGTCCATATCTTTGAGAAGACCAAAGGCATAATTACACAAGGCTTGATAGTATTTTCGGAAGACTACTTCAAAAACACGTTCATTTCCTTGTCGAATTGCTTCGAGTATGTCGGTATCAGTAAGTTGCAAGGCCAAGAGCTTGTGATGGATTTAAGTTTAAAGAAAATCAATTTGATTAAAAAAAGCAATTTTAATCAAGACATCACAAAGTTACACAGCTTCACTTTTTAATCTTAAGCAATTAGTTTTAAACGGCATCTATTAGTTATAAAAGGTATAGGGTATTTTAATAAAGCTCCTGAGCTTCTAAATAACATACAAAAATAATATTTTCATTAACTCTCCTTAATTACTTCTATGACAACCATTTAGTATATATCCCCTATCTTTTTTCATTTTTTTTAAAAATACGCTATTGATTCATCCTTGTCGCACTGCAATTATTTTGGATACAACATACATCACAATTTTTTGCTACGATTTGTATCTACTATTTCGGTATTTCTCTACCTTTTACTATCAAATATTGGGCAACGATATAAGTTAACATAACACAAAAGCCACTATAGGCAAAATCTGAACCGAATTTGGTAATAGCAATTAAACTATCAGATACCATAAACAATACTGCCCCAACAGCAACTTTTAGCGCATTTGGCACCTCTCCTATGCGATTAATAGCTGCTAAAACCATAATACTTATGACGATTGAATATACTAATACTGGAATCTGCATAGCACCCAAATATGGCCAAACAGGCAACATAATCATCAGGTGATAGCCCACTAATAGTAACATAATCCACAAATGACGGAAAACAAAACCCTTTTGAGGCGTGGCACAATCTTGCCAGAAAATTCTGATATATAGTATCTGCATCATCAAAAAAGCCAATAAGCCTGGCACAAAAGCATTGGGCAACATCAGAAGCACATCGCCCAGCCACGCAAAGGCAAGGGCAATTCGGAATGTAGAGAAAAATGACTTTCTATCCTGTTGATTTTGATAATCATATAATATCAACAAGGGTAAAAGTAGAGGTTTGGTAAAATACCGAATGGGAAAGTTTTCAGATGGAAAAATTAAGAAGAACAATTCAAGAGTAGATATGATACCAAAGAGTATCAGTATCCTTTGTGCATTAAGGTTTTTCATAGTCAAATATAGGAATCAAGTATTTTGTGAAGTTGCGATTTATTCGCTATTCAAACAAAAACCTCGCAAGAATTTTCCTGCGAGGTTTTTACACTCAATTTATTTTCAACTTTAAACCTATACATTTCCAAGTACAAATATTTCGCCTTTTGGTCCTGCCTCGGTGGTACTACCACCCTTAGCTTCTAGCGAAATTGCAAATGCCTGAGCATTGCCCAACGACTTCATTTTTTCAAAAGTCTCTGGGTTATCTAACAAACCTGCATCTACAGGTTTTCCATCCACAATTGCCCAAAGCTGATATTGTTTTCCTTCAGGAGCTACAGGCAATTTTACCGAAGACAAATACACTTCTTGCGTAGCAGAGTTCCAATAAACAATCGCTTGGGCATCTGGCGCAGGTTTTTGCCCACCCAATTGCACTCGTTTCGTTTCGGGATTCAACAAGGTATTGATATTCTCTTGGTAACTAGCCTTGAGAGCACGTTCACTGCTTGCCAAAATTTGTGTTTGCGACTCCAAAGCAACAACTTTATCCTCTGACTTTTGCCAGTTGCTATACAAAAACCAGTTGGCTGCTATGCTCAATGCAAGTAGTACCCATGAGGCTGCGTACTTGAATGAGAAAGAAGCACCTTTACTTTCAGGAGTAAAGTTTACTACTTTGGTCTCTGGAGCAACTGCCTGTATATTTGCTTTTTCGGCTTCCTCCAACTCCAGTAGCGCATTCATCACTCTTGATTTCAGCTCGGGAGGAGGCGTTTTAGCAAATTTTAAGGCATATTCTTCAATACTGTCTCTGACAGCGTCTATTTCTAGCTGAATAATTGGGTAGGTCTGGGCTAAACGCTCTACCTCCGCAACTTCTTCGGCAGTGGTAGTTCCGAGCACATAGCTTTCCAAAATACCTGATGCTATATATTCTTGAATATTCATTTTTTAAATAAATTTATAGTGGAAAAGATCCAACTTTTGATCCTAACTGAAATGGCTGTTTCAATCTTCTCTAAATTAGCCATGCCAGAAGCATCAATGAAAAACTTACAAAGTAATCTCTCAAATGATTGATAGCTGACTTAACACGTGTTTTCACTGTCCCTAATGGAATTCCGTACTCTTTTGAAACCTCTTCTTGTGTGTAGCCTTTGAAATACAACAAATCAATTACTTGACGATGCTCTGGTTTTAATTTTTCGACAACTTTACCTAAGCCAATAGCATCTACATCAAACTGACTAGAGCCTTGACTGTCAATCAAATTTATGGTTGAATCTAAGTCTTGGTTTCGCTGGGAGTTCTGATACTCTTGAGAACGAATCCTATCGATGGCAGTGTTGCGTGCTACATTCAGAATCCAAGTAAATAATGTACCTTTCGACTGAGTATAACCATCGATATTTTTCCAAATTTTCACAAAGGAATCCTGCATAACATCTGCGGCTACTTCTTCGGAGTGTACAATTTTGTGTATAACTCCGTACAAAGCAGTCGAATAGTTATCATACAGAATCGAAAAACCACGCTGGTCTTTATTTCGCAATAAAGCCACCAATGAGTCTTCAGATATGACCGTTTTTCGCTTTGACATAGGGGTGTGTTTAATAGTATCTAAATTAATAATGGGAAATAAATACTTCGTGAGGCTGTCAATGATATGGTCTAATAGAGTATTCGATAGGGTCAAAACAAAGATAGAAAAATGTCTTTGAATTAACTATCTAAAAACAAAGGACTTTCAGATTTGAAAGCCCTTTGCACATTACCCATTATTAAACCACACCTATTTATTTGGTGAGATAGAATCTTACAATTTTCTCCAGTATGAATCAAACCGAGAATCATTGGATTATCCTATCTCTCCAAAGCTCACAAATATTGGTGGACGATGGCTTGCTGGCCTATTTATTATATAACTACTTAGAATCAAGGTTGTTCGAAAAATTATACTATTGCAAATGTTCAAGTTGATTGCTCGGCCACTCAGATGAGATTTCTCATTTATACGCTCATTGCAGAATCGCTACCGAATAAGTCTGTACGCCACGCTTTTTCGGGATTGGTCGCCTGCTTCGTTCTTCTGATAGCAGGGATTGCGTTCGGCCAAAAACTGCAGTATTTTGAGTCTGAGCAGAAAATACAGCATTTGTTCTTGGCAAAACCATTGGGAACATAAGCTGTTTCATAAATAATTATTATTGATTGATGTCTTTAACCAGACTTACGAGAATGGTTTAGGTTTGGATTGTTTGAAACTACTTTTTTTTACATTTATTTTACAAACAAACTTTTGAACTTTGCCCTTAAAAAACAACACCTCATTTCACATACCTTATATCCCATTTAGTATATCAATTTTTATGACCCGCTTACAAACACGATAGTCCTATGAAAAAAAATGTTTTATCCTTTCTATTAGTATGCCTTGCTCCAACCATCATCTTTGCTCAATCTCAAATTGATTCTTTAAGTTATCCTGTTCGAGTCTTTCAATTATTAACCAAATACAATTGGGAGAAAAACTATGTAGATATGCAAGATGGTAGCATTTTGCAAGACCCAGCAGCCGAACGAAAAACAGTGATGTGCTTAATATTTCGAAAAAATGGAACTGGCTCATTTGTGCAAGGTGAACAAGCTGCTTCATTTCGCTATCGTATTATCGATTCGTTGGTTACAATTAATGAAGCCATTTACAAAATCGATAAAATCAATGATTATGAAATGACATTTAGTGTTTATGCCAAAAATATGGATGAAGGCGAGAAATTTAGATTTCACTATTTGGCTACGAAGGATACGCCTGGCGACATTTACTTGCGAAAACTAATCAAACCCAATATTGTTGTAGATACTCCTAAAAAGGATACTATATTTTTATTTAACCAAGAAGTCTATCCCAAATTCAGAGGCAACTCCGAATGGCTACGTAATGTACCAGACTTTGAACAGGCATTTGACGACACCTATGGCGTTTCGTACAACTTCATCGAAGATGAGTTTGTATCACATTTACCCAAAGATATCAATACTCGTTTTGAGGTTTCATTTGATGTGACGACCAGAGGATTAGTTGAAAATATTGTCATTACCTCAAGTACAAATCCAGAATATAATCCTTATCTAATAGCAGCAATACAAAACACCAGTAGAAAATGGCTTCCCGCCAGATGGAAGGAGAAAAACTATAAGTCAAGAATCCAATATGCTTTTCAAACAGAAAAAGAAGATCCTAAGGCTATTGCCTACGATCCTGAGATTTATGACAATTTCTACAATCGTGCGATGGGTCTAATGACTCGTAAAAAATATGACAAGGCGGTGAGCTTACTTACCAAATGTATTTTGATGACTGAAGATTCTATTGATGCACTTTATAAACGTGCCGAATGCTACCAGTCAGCAGGAATCATGAAATATGCTTGTATGGATTGGAGTTTCTTGTCATCTAAGGGACTCAAGCGTGCAGAGAAATTGTATTGGCAAAATTGTAAAGAATAGAGTTATGCTGCATTGAAAGGTTAAAAACTCAATAGGTAATTCATTTTTCGATTTGTACCTCTGCCACTTTAAGTACATTTTTTCTAAAAATATTCAAATTTTAAGAAAACGTCTTTTATCTTTACCAATATAGAACAGTGTAGAACTCTATAAATTCACAGATATATTTGATTATTAGAAAATCTTAAACACAAAACCAACAATCCTCAACCGTCAAAAGGCTCATTGGAATGCGTGCTTTGTGCCTTGTACTAACTAGTAAAACTACTATTCATCCTAATGTTGAAGCGACTATTTTTTCTCCTATTTCCAGTTTCGGTGTATGCACAAACCGAAATACCGCTCAATGATTTGAGCCAATTCCAAAAACCTAGTGCCAACTGGTCTATCGAAGGGCAAATTGTAGGAACACCGCAAGGCGAAGCACTTGTAACAAGTCCAGGAAAAGGTATTTTGGTCAATACCTTAAAAGCAGCCAAATACCAACGTACCGACGATTTGGTATTTGCTTTGGAACATGGTGACATTCGTTTGTCGCTCGACTATATGATTCCCAAGGGTTCTAATTCGGGTATTTATTTACAAAGCCGTTATGAAGTTCAAATTTTAGATAGCTGGTTAAAACTTCGCCCAAGTGATGGCGATGCTGGTGCTATTTATCACCGTTGGGACGAAGCTCGTGGTGCAGGAAAAGAAGGTTATGAAGGACATCCTCCACGCCAAAATGCTATCAAAGCACCAGGGCTTTGGAATCATATCGAAATTGATTTTCAAGCACCAAGATTTGACGCTAATGGCAAAAAAATTGCCAATGCGAAATTTGTCAAAATCATGTTAAATGGCGTTTTGCTTCACGAAAACGTAGAGCTTTTGGGTGTAACTCGTGGCGCAGTTTCGACTCAAGAAACCAGCAAAGCTCCATTGATGATTCAAGGAGACCACGGTCAAGTTGCTTTCAAAAATATTCGTTATGAAGTTTTTGACAAACCACTAGTTCAAATGGGAACTGCCGATTATGCTTACTACAAAGGCAAATTGGCTGACCTCAAAGTTAAAGACCAAAAGCCTGAAGCTACTGGAACTACCGCAGAACCTTCTATGAAACTAGCTCAAGCAAAATCTGACTTTTTGCTGAGATTTGATGGAACAATTACTATTCCAGAAAAGGATACTTATACCTTCACTACCAACTGGACAGGAACAGGAGCATTATTGATTGATGGAGACACGATTACTACAGGTAGTCACTGGTACAATGAAGACGTACAAGGTAAGAGAACCTTATCAGCTGGGGCTCATAAATATACCTTATATTATGCTAAAGACTTCGGTTGGGGTCCTAGAGCTCTAGGATGTTTTGTTGAACGTGTGGGTACACATCGTCAGTCTATCACTGAGCGTACGTCACTGCCAGAACCAGAAGCTACTCCATTAGTAGAAATCACAATCGACCAAGAGCCAAAACTACAACGCTCTTTTGTTGTATATAATGACCGTAAAAAAACACATGCTATTAGTGTAGGTTTGCCAGGAGGGTTAAACTTCTCTTATGACCTTAACCAAGGAGGTTTCTTGGAATGTTGGAGAGGTAAATTTTTGGATGTGACACAAATGTGGCATGACCGTGGCGAGCCTCAAACTGCCGCACCAATGGGTGTTACGGTACAGTCAAATGGTAAATTCCCGTTGGCTTTTATTGCTAGTGCCAATGCTTCTTTTCCAGATTCTTTGAATAAAACTGAGTTGAAATACAAAGGTTACCAGCTCATTAAGCAAGAAAATGGCGTGGCATATCCTGTATTTACCTATGAATACAATGGTTTGTCTATCAAAGACCAAACGATTTCTTCTACAAAAAACGAAGGCTTGGTTCGTCGTTTACAAATCGCAGGCAATGCAATCAGTTCACAACCATTGTATGCGCTTGTGGCAGAAGGAGAAGTTATTAAGAATGTTGGTAAAAATTTGTATGCCATTAATAACCAAACGTATTATATAGAGCTATTGGGCGAGACTGCCAATCAGCAAGCTGTGGTTCGTCAGTCAAACGGCAAAACCCAATTATTGATTCCTGTGAGTGGATTAAAAGAGGTAAGTTATCAAGTGACTTTCTAAGTAATCATTGTATTCACAGATTTTTCAACATTTCTATTTAAGCATTCAAGATTTATGAAAAGATATTATCAATTACTCCTCACCCTAGGACTCTTGGGACTTGGAGCATCTTCGGGTATCGCACAAAACAAACCGAAGCCTTTAACAGAAGAAGATTTTTATGAAATAAAAACCGTTGCCATCCCTGATGGTATTCGCCTGGAGGCAGGCGGTCTTGCTCCTATGCCTGATGGTCGTTTGGGTGTCTGTACCCGTCGTGGTGAAATTTGGATTATCGAAAACCCTTACCAAACTAATGGTACAAAACCTAGTTACAAACTCTTTGCAAGCGGCTTGCACGAATCATTGGGTTTAGCGTACCGTGATGGTTCTTTTTACTGCACACAACGTGGTGAATTGACTAAATTGACAGATACCGACGGCGACGACAAAGCTGATTTATACGAAAATGTAGCCAATTGGGACTTATCTGGTAACTACCACGAGTATTCTTATGGACCAGTTTTTGATAAAAACGGCGATATGTACCTTACTTTCAACGTGGCATGGGTAGGTTATGGAGAAGGTAAATTGGCTAAATGGCGTGGATGGTTGGTAAAAGTAACCAAAGATGGCAAACTAGAGCCAGTTGCTACAGGATTGCGCTCACCAGCAGGCTTTACGGTAAACTCTAATGGTGATGTTTTATTTGGCGAAAACCAAGGAGACTGGGTTGGTTCTGGACGTGTGACACACCTTGAAAAAGGGGATTTTGCAGGAAATGCAGGTGGTTTGTATTGGACAAAAGAACCAGATTCTCCTTTAAAATTAACGAGAGAAGACCTTCCAGATACTGGCGAGCCTATGTACGAAGCTGCCAAGAAAGTAAAGGCTTTGAAATTACCAGCAGTGTGGTTCCCTCATGCTATCATGGGTATTTCGACTGCTGACATGATTGAAGATGAAACCAATGGCAAATTTGGTCCATTCCAAGGGCAATACATTGTATTTGACCAAGGACAATCAAAAGCCATGCGTATGAGTTTGGAAAAAGTCAATGGCAAATACCAAGGTGCTTGTTATCCATTCCGTGAAGGTTTTCAGTCAGGTACTGTACGTGCACGTTGGGGTAACGATGGTTCTATTTTCGTAGGGATGACTTCACGTGGTTGGGGTTCTACAGGAAAAGATTTATATGGTTTACAGCGCTTGGTTTGGAATGGTCGTTTGCCTTTCGAAATGAAAACAATTAGCGCCAAACCAGATGGTTTTGAGATTGAATTTACACAACCTGTGGATGCTAAAACTGCCGCTGATGCAGCAAATTATGAACTAAAAAGCTTCACATACAAATATCACCACAATTACGGTAGTCCGATTATTAATCAAGAAAAGACTCCATTGAAAGGGATTATTGTATCAGCAGACCGTAAGAAAGTTCGTTTGGTAATTGACAACTTGCGTAAAGGATATATCCATGAAGTTCGCCCATCGGGTATCTTAAACGAGGAAGGACAACCTCTTTTGCATGAAGTCGGGTATTATACGCTCAACAATATTCCTGATGGCGAAGCGGCACAGTTAACAGAATCTCAGAAAGTAAAAGCTAGTACTGCTCCAGCACCAAGTACAAGCACGCCAGCGAAAAAGACGACTCCTGTCAATGGCACTAAAAAGGTAGCAGATGCAGGTTTAATTGATAGCAAACAAGTAGCGGCTTTATTGAAAAAACACGCTTGTACCAGTTGTCATGCAGAGGCTACGCGTGTAGTAGGGCCTCCGTTTACAGAGGTTGCGAAACGAAATTATACAAATGAGCAAATTTTGGAATTGGTATATCACCCAAAACCAGAAAACTGGCCAGACTATGCCACAGAAATGGCATCGATGACACACGTGCCAAAGGCTGATGTACTAAAAATTGCAGCGTGGATTAATGCGCTTGGCAAGAAGAAGGCTCAAGCAGATTTGAACAAATTGGAGAATCACGACTAAATAATGTAGAATGGTGAATTACGAATTGTGAATAATTACTTTCATTCACAACTCATAATTCACCATTCTAAAATTAATCTTCACTACTCTCCCGCAACACCTTTACTAGTATCTTGAAGGGCAATTGTAGATTTTTTGACTTTCTTGGTGTATGGCATTTTGTAATTAACAGGCTCCGTTGACGACGTTCTCTCAATTACTAAGCCACTTTCTACCGTTTTACTACCTAAACTCTGCTTGTAATTCCTGTTCGAAACTACCTGCTCGGTTTGTGTAATGTACTTTGCTTTTTTGGCAGCCGCAGCCGCCTTGTTGGGGTGCTTGTAGTTGCCAGTGTTGTAACCAGGGTCACCCGCTGGGATTTCTTGGGCGAGTGCTCCAAAGCTTGCCATCAACAACAAACCCGCCCCAAAAACTGATACTTTCATGATTCAATAAATTTTAATTGTATGTGATTTGTTTCAGAAAATTCACATCAAGAAAAACTTATGCAGCCATTCCATAATCATCTACATCAAAACGTTTTTTGTACAACGCTCTGAATGTAGGAACCATACCTAACATTTCGTCTAGTTTGTACTGAGCCTTACGATAAGTATAGTTATTTTTATTAGACGCTACTAAGTTTCTGAAAAGATGAGACATCATATAGAGCTCTTGTTCGTGCATAGTAAAATCTAATATTTCATACATTAAGAAACCCTTCTGTCCATCTTCGCGTACCATAAATAGTACTAGGTAAAAATTCTCATCTTTTACGAATGAGATTACTTGATTTTGGTTGAATTCTTTTGGCATATATCCAAAATCAACTAAACAATCTAAGATCTCTACCTCGTTTATGCTTGTATATAAATTAGGAGTCAAAAACTGATTTGCTTTCATCGTCGCTTCCATATCTTTTCTTATTTTATTGTGGTTTTATTTTGTTTCGTTTGTTGTTCTAGTAAGAATTACGACCGAAAGTTTACAATAAAAAAAATCAATGTCAAGCACCTCATTTTTTGACAAAAAGTTGATTTTTAGCCCTTTTTCTAGTGATTTTAGGCTTTTTTTCGAACTGAATACTACTTTTAAAATACCCTTTATCAACAAAAATCACTTTTTATTTCAAAACCAGCATTTTTTGAAAGCCCTCTTTTCAAAAAACATAAAAACTAAATTTTTCAAATATTTTTTTGCACTTTAATTTATTGGAAGTTGATATTTAGCATGCTTATAACTGGATTTTATTTCTTTTTTCCAAAAGAAGGTATAAAAACTATTGTTATAGCAATTATTCATACAAAAATTGACAAATGTAGGTATAATTGAGAGTACTTTCTCTAAAAAAGAAATAAGCATTTTTACTTATAAATATTTCAATATTTTTTTGTACCAAACAAAAATCCCCTGCATAGTCTAGCTATACAGGGGACTTCTCATCCTATTATTCGCTAATATTTACTTGCTTCAAACTTGAGCACTTTTCCTTTCTTCCTGCTAATAATATATAGATTATCATACTCGGTATCTGGCAGAATTTTGGTTTCAAAATTTACACCAAATTTTCGAATGATATCAGGAACCGTATTACTATGACCAACAATCAAAACTGTCTTGTTTTGAGCACCTACTTTTTCCAAATTGTCTGACAAAACTACATCTTTGGCACTATACCAAAGTGTGTCTATCTGATTTTTGATACGAAGCGAATCAGCGGTCTGTTGCACACGCAAATACTCAGTCACAAAGATTTTTTGAATACCAGCTTTTGCTAAGCGATGATACAAAGCGCTAGCGCGTTGGTGTCCCTGAGTATTGAGTGGACGCATACGGTCATTTCCTTGAAAAGCCACATCCTTTTCAGCATGGCGAACCACATAAATCTTCTGGGTGGTCTGACAAGCTGTCAAACTTAGCATTACCCAAAATAGAGAAGCAAAAATGATTTTTGGTAGCATAGTTTTTTAAAAGGGAACAGGCACTGAGGGACAAAGGCACAAAGGGTAAATGATGTTCTTTTAGGTAAATACTAATCCTTAAAACTCACTTTGTGCCTCTGTACCTTTGCCCCTTTGTCACTGAATTACAATTTTTTCGGAACAAAGCCCATATTATAAAACAAAAACGCATAAATATCTGCTGTTTGCTCGATGCTTTTGGCAGTATTACTTGCCCCATGACCAGAGTTTACATCTACACGAATCAACAAAGGGTTACTAGATACAGACCCTGCTTTCGCTTGTAACTCGGCTGTGTATTTGAATGAATGCGCTGGTACAACACGGTCGTCATGGTCGGCGGTAGTTACCATAGTGGCAGGATACGCCACCGATTTGATATTGTGCAATGGAGAATATTGGTACAAATTCTTGAAATCGGTAGCATCATCTGAATTACCATATTCTGGTGACCAGTTCCAACCGATGGTAAACTTGTGATAACGCAACATATCCATTACTCCCACCTGTGGAAATGCCACTTTACATAAATCTGGTCGTTGATTAATCACCGCTCCTACCAACAAGCCTCCGTTTGAGCCTCCTCTTAGTGCCAAGTGCTGATTATCACAATATTTCTGAGCAATTAGGTATTCGCCAGCAGCAATGAAATCATCAAACACATTTTGCTTTTTGAGCTTCATTCCTGCCTCATGCCATTTTTCACCGTATTCAGCTCCCCCACGAATATTTGCCAAAGCATATACCCCACCTTGTTCCAAGAAAGGAATCAAAGTAGCGCTAAAAGCTGGCAATGAGCTTACATTGAAACCTCCATAAGCATACAATAAAGTTGGATTTTGGCTATTGAGCTGAAGTCCTTTTTTGTAAGTAATAAACATAGGAACTTTGGTTCCGTCTTTACTGGTATAAAAAATCTGTTTGGTTTCAAACGCAGATGGGTCAAAACTTAACTCAGGTTTCGTAAATACTGTACTTTTCTTGGTAGCAATATCATAGCGGTATATTGTCGGAGGAAAAGTGAACGACGTGAAAGTATAAAATACAAACTTATCGTCGGCATTACCTCCAAAGCCTGAACAAGTACCCAAGCCTGGCAATTTCACTTCGTTTTCCAATTTACCGTCCATCGCGTGTACATATACACGAGTCGTTACATCTTTGAGATAAGAAAGGAATAATTTTCCGCCCGCAGTACGAGCACCTTGGAGCGGTTCAGCTTTTTCGGGAATAACTACTTTCCAAGATTTATTGGCAGGATTAAAACGAAGAATTTTCGAGTTTTGAGCATTCTCATTGGTTTCTATCAAAAACTCATCGCCAATATTGTCGATTACCGAATAGCTAAATTTGTCAACTTCTGCCACGATAGGTTGGAAAGACTCTTGTCCTGCTTTTTTGTAAAAAAGCGCATTTCCTTCTTTGCCTTTACCACGGTCAGAGACAATCAAAATAGCAAACTTTTCGTCTTCGGTTACTTGTAAGTAATGGAAACGTTGTAAGTTTTTCAAATCTTGATAGACCAATTGATCATCAGATTGTGATGTACCTACACGGTGGAACCAAACTTGGTGATTTTCATTTTTGGCTGCCAGTGCACTTCCTTCTGGTTTGGGATAACGGCTGTAATAAAAGCCATTGCCCTGCCAAGAAATCGTAGAAACCTTAATCCATTCGATTTTTTCTGACAAATTGGTTTTCGTTGTCAAGTCCATCACATAGCCATCTTGCCAGTCTGAACCACCTTTTGAAAGGGTGTAGGCTGCATATTTGCCATCCTTAGATATCACAAAACTTTGCAAACGAGTGGTACCATCGGGCGATAATTGATTAGGGTCAAGCACCACCTCTGGCGCACCATTCAAACCTTTTTGGCGATACAACACTGATTGGTTTTGTAATCCATTGTTTTTGTAAAAATAAAACCATTCGCCTTTGCGAGAAGGAGCCGAAAGCTTTGTATAATTGAACACCTCTTCGATACGCTTTTTGAGGGCGTTACGATAGGGGATTTTTTCGAGGTAATCAAAAGTCAATGTATTTTGGGCTTTTACCCATTGTGCTGTTTCGGCAGAACGATCATCTTCGAGCCAACGATACGGGTCGGCTACTTGTGTACCATGATAATTATCAACTTGATTTACTTTTGCTGTTTCGGGGTATTTCCACTGCGCCATACTTAACATAGGAGCCAGTACCAAGGCTGATACTAGCGAAAGGGATTTGTTCATTTTCGATGAAGAATTAGGTTTGTTGAATAAGAGTTTTTTCGAAAATACGGATAAATTTTGAGTTTTAGATAGCCCTAGCGGAATTGTAAGTGATGAATTGCGGATTTGGGATGTGGGATTTCGGAAGTGTCACCAGTCTTATTAAGTGGCTTTTAGATGTAGAGACGTGGTACTATAAGAATTATCAATGAGTGCATCAGCTACGGTCTATCTACTCCCACATTTAATTATGATTTTGCGAGTGTAACCCTCGAAATCAAACAAAAAGAAATAATTGTGTCGGAGAAAATGTCGGAGAAGGTTCTTAAACTAATCAATCACAATCCTCATATTACTACAATAACCTTAGCAAAAGAATTAGACAAAAGCCAAAGAACTATTGAAAGAGCTATTAAAAGCTTGAAAACAGAAAACAAAATCGAAAGAGTTGGAGGCGACAACGGCGGATATTGGAAAGTAATAGTCTCTATTTAGCATATTCATTAGAAATCCGAATAATGTTCAACAAACAATCCAGTACTTCTTAGAATAGAATAACTAGCAGCTTCCTTGTCTCAAGAAAAAACATTTTCGTCGTTGAAATACAATACTTTACACTTCTCTTTTGGGAGGAAAGTGTAAAGTACTTATGTTTGTAGAAAAAACTGAGTGTGACTATTTCTATCAAAAATATCAACAAACAACAAGTGCTTTTCCACATTATTGGGTGGATATGCTTCTTGTCATTGCCATATTTACTAAGAGGAACAACGCCAGATCCTCCCAAAATCAATCCTAGCCTGCCTCCGCCCAACGCAAATGCAACCATGTATTTTACGTTGTTGAGTATGCTCAATATCCCTTTCTTCTATCTCAATTCGCAAGTTTTGATCCCCAAGATTTGGACAAAACGTAATAACGTGTGGTTGTATATCATTGCGCTAATTGTGGCAATGACAACACTTTTTTACTTAAATGGTTTAGGAAAGGTATTATTATTTGGACCAAATGCAACAAGGTTCCCTCGTTTGGGTACTATATTCCAAACGTTGTTTGTCTTGGCAATTAGCACCAGCTACCGCATTATGGCCGATAATATCCATAAAGAAGAAGTTCGCAAAGAACAAGAAAATGAGAGGCTCAAATCTGAGCTTTCATTTTTGCGTTCGCAGATAAGCCCACACTTCATGTTCAATGTGCTCAACAGCATTGTATCTTTATCAAGACGCAAGCCTGATATGGTTGAACCTGTGGTCATTAAGCTCTCAGAACTTATGCGCTATATGTTGTATGAGTCTGAAGGAACAAAAGTATTATTGAGCAAAGAAATTCAATATTTACAAAGCTATATCGACTTACAAATGATTCGCTTTGGAGATGATGTTGTCGTTTCTTTTCAGAAACCCCAAAAAGAATCGAATATTTTACTCGAACCCATGCTCATTATACCGTTCGTTGAAAATGCCTTCAAACATGGCATTGGAATGATTCTAAGCCCAGAGATTCATATTGCTATGGAGGTAGATGATAAAGGCTTGGTATTTTCGGTAAAAAATAAAACAAATCCTAAACCCGAAGCCAAAGACCACGCCTCTGGCATAGGTCTCAGTAACGTAAAACGTCGTTTAACCTTATTATATCCAGAACAACACCAACTCATCATCACACAGGACAGTCATTGGTATGACGTTCGTCTACACATTGAAGTTTAAGTCGGAAGATTCTTGTATTTTAGCCTAATCTAGCTGTTGTTAGGCTATAAATGTATTGTGTCTAGGTCACACAAGGTTAGTAAAATGCTGTACTTTTCATACTTTCGTGAAGCCTAAGGCAACTCTTTTCGGTAACTAATAGTCTTAATGCTATAGGCAATTAGCTGTAAGCATTAGGCAAAAAGGTTTTTATTGTTTCATTCAAAATATTATTAACCTTTTGGTCTACAGCATAACGCTTAATGCCTAATGCGGGTAATATTAATGTCATTTTGCCCATTAGCTTATTAGTTGCTTTTTGATTTTCAAATACTTCTCAAAATATGATAAAACTAAACTGTCTAGCGGTGGACGACGAGAGCCTCGCCCTAGATTTATTGGAAGATAATATCAACAAAGTTCCCTTTCTAAACTTAGTAAAACGTTGTAAAAATGCTTTTGATGCTATTGAAACACTTCAAAATGAGTCGATTGACTTAGTTTTTTTAGATATTCAAATGCCTGGAATTACAGGAGTTCAATTCTTACAAAGTGTCAAAGAACCTCCAATGGTAATTTTCATTACGGCCTATCAACAATACGCATTAGAGGGCTTTGATTTGGATGTAGTAGACTACCTACTTAAACCTGTTTCTTTTGATAGGTTCCTAAAAGCGGTAAACAAAGCTTACGATTTACATAACCTTAAATTAAAAAGTGCTCAGGTTACTGAAGTCGAGGAAAAGGAAAAAGGATTGGTGTATGAAACAGATTCTATTTTTGTCAATGCAGATTATTCTTTGGTAAAAGTCAAAATATCAGACATTACGTATATTGAGGGACTGAAGGATTATATCAAAATTCATTTGGAAGGCTCTACCAAACCTATCGTGACTCGCATGACCATGAAGGCTATTGAAGAGAAACTTCCTACGGAACATTTTTTCCGTATTCATAAATCGTATATCGTAGCAATGCCTAAAATTGAGTCTATTCGTAATCTCAAAATCAAAATAGGCAATATGCAAATTCCTGTAAGCGAGCATTATTCTGAAGAATTCTTCAAAAGAATAGGGCAAAGCTAACAAGTGCGGAGTTGTGAATTGTCCTTGCCTAAAATAGCTTACGCTTCATTGGATAAATATTCAAAACGAATTTTATACAACAAAGAAATACCTGTTTATCCAGAAGATTGAAAAGCGATAGTCAATCATTTACCTCGGCTCCGTAGGAGCGACAGTTTGGTAGAATACACATTAATGTAAATCATTTCAATGAATATACTGCTGTAATACAAAAAAGGTGTCGAAATTTCGACACCTTTTTTGTATGATTAAGAGGCTAAAAGGGATTTCTATCAAATATTTTTTAGAAAACCGATGGAGCCTCAGCTAAAGAATCTTCCGATTATTTACCAGATTTTTTCTTAGCAGGCTTTGCTGGAGCAGCAGGAGCAGCATTTTTAGTTACTGTTGGTACTGGAGCCACTGCAGGAGCTACTTCAGTTGCAGTTCCTTTTGGAGCTACCTCACCTTTGATTGTCAAAGCGATTGTTGGAGTTTCTGAGTTACTGATAACTGTAACAGTTTTGTTGAAAGCACCAGGACGACCAGTTGAGTTAAAAGAAGCAGTTACTTTCCCTGTTTTTCCTGGAAGTACTGGTTCTCTAGTCCAATCTGGAGTTGTACATCCGCAAGAAGGTTGAGCATTAGAAATTACTACAGGTGCAGTACCAGTGTTAGTAAATTCAAATGTGTAAGTAGCCTGTGTTCCTTCTTCGATTTTACCAAAATCGTGACTTTCAGTTTTGAATTTGATTACTCCTTGTGCATTTGCCAATGTCGCAGTGAACAAAAATGCGAAAAAGAAAAATAGTTTTTTCATTTGAACAGAATGTTTAGTTGTTATTAAATAGCTTTACAAGCTTTCGTAATAAATATACGAAAAAGTAAGGAATTTGTTTCCGCAAAACTTATTTAAAGGACCAAACTAATGAGCTTTAAGCGGATTTTATTCTAAAAAAAGACTGAAAAATTATATTTTTTTGAAAAAAGTATAAAATAATACAGATTCAAAATATTACTTCAGTTTTTCTTGAGTGAATTGATTTATTCCGAAACAAAAGTAAACTACATCAAAAGGTTGGCAAAATCTTTGAGAACCTTTAACAAATTATTAACAACTCTCCAAAATTTCGACTGTTTGTTATACTAATTAAATTATCTTATTTTTGATACAGCTTTAAGCCAAAGGGTAGATGTTTGATTCTAACTTATAAGTCTTAAACACACCATCAACTGTATCTTTAATTCTATTTTTATCAGCCCGAAATTGCCGTGTTGGAAAACGAACTACTGTCAGAAACAATTTTATTTAAAAAAGAGTCGGTTATCGAGGATTACCGTCTTGCACGTATTAGCCGTGAATGTTCTTTACTAGTAAGGAAAGAAGTGTTTGCTGGACGTGCCAAGTTTGGTATTTATGGTGACGGCAAAGAGCTCGCCCAAATTGCCCTAGCAAGAGCCATGAAGGCAGGTGACTTTATTTCTGGGTATTATCGTGACCAAACGATTGTGGCTGCTGTAGGTGATTTGACTTGGCAACAGTATTTCGCACAGCTGTACGGTCATCCTGATAAAGCGCATGACCCTCACACTGGCGGGCGTACTATGAACAACCACCATGCTACACAATGGCTAGATGCTAATGGGCATTGGGTTGACCAAACAAAATTATTTAATTCTGTTGCTGGTATATCTTCTACTGCTGGACAAATACCAAGAGCGATTGGTATAGCGTACGCTTCAAAGCTCTATCGTAATGTTCCAGAACTTCAGGGCGAAATAGCTGAAAAGTTTTCTAAACAAGGCAATGAAGTATGCTTTTCGACGATTGGTGATGCTTCTACCTCTGAAGGCATGTTCTTAGAATGCATTAATACCGCTGGCGTTTTACAGATACCCCTAGTAATGGCAGTTTGGGACGATGGTTATGGTATTTCGGTGCCAACTCAATATCAAACTACCAAGCATTCTATTTCAAAGGCTCTGGCTGGCTATCAACGAACAGACGATGAGGCAGGTCTTGAAATTATTTCTGTAAAAGCTTATGATTATGTAGGCTTGATGGAGGCTTTTCATAAAGCAGCTCAGCTGGCTCGTGAAAATCATATCCCTTCTTTGATTCACGTAGAAGAGGTGACTCAACAACAAGGACACTCTGCTTCTGGCTCGCACGAGCGCTATAAATCTCCCGAACGTTTACAATTTGAGATAGACTTTGACTGTAATACCCATTTCAGAAAATGGATTCTGGATAATGATTTTGCTACAGAGGAAGAACTATTAACAATTGATCAAGAAGCGGTAAAAATCGCTCGTAAATCACAGAAAGATGCTTGGCAGGCCTATATGGACTCGATTAAGCCTGAAAAAGAAGATGCACTTTCTTTGATGAATCAAGCGGCAGCAGAAAGTAAAAATGGTGCTACCATCAAGCAAATAGCAGAAGAACTTCGTAAAACCATGAATCCTATCCATCGTGATAGCGTGGTGGCCGTAAAGAAAGCGTTACGCTTGCTAAGATTCGAAAATTTTCCTGCTAAACGTGGATTAATAGAATGGCTTGAAAAGTCAAAAGAGGCTAATTTTGATCGCTTTAACTCCTTTCAATTTTCAACTTCGGACAAATCGGCTTTCAATATTTCAGCACAACCAGCTATCTACGATGAAGATGCTCCTATGGTAGACGGTCGTGAAGTTTTAAATAAAAACTTTGATCATTGGTTAGCAACAGACCCACGAGTTTTTATTATTGGTGAAGACGTAGGGAAAATCGGTGATGTTAATCAAACACTTGCAGGATTACAAGACAAGTTCGGAGAGTGGAGAATAACCGATACTGGTATCCGTGAAATGACCATAGTAGGACAAGGTATTGGAGCTGCTATGCGTGGGCTACGTCCAATTGTAGAAATTCAATATTTAGATTATATATTTTACCCATTTGCAACTCTATCAGATGATTTAGCTTGTTTGCACTATCGTACAAAAGGAGGACAGAAATCTCCGATGATTGTGCGTACTCGTGGGCACCGCTTAGAAGGTATCTGGCACTCAGGTTCGCCAATGGGCGTATTGTTGAATGGTTTGAGAGGGGTACATTTGTGTGTGCCACGCAACATGACTCAAGCGGCAGGTATGTACAATACCTTGCTTAATAGCGACGATCCTGCTGTTGTGATTGAGTGCCTAAATGGTTATCGACTCAAAGAAAAACTGCCTTCAAATTTGCACGATACTCGCGTGCCTCTGGGAGTTCCTGATATACTTCGTGAAGGTAGTGACGTTACTATTGTCACTTATGGCTCTATGTGTCGTATCGTGATGGAGGCAGCGACTCAATTGACTCAAGTAGGTATAGAGGTAGAAGTTGTAGATATTCAAACTTTATTGCCTTTTGATTTAGGACACAAAATCGTAGCGTCGATAAAGAAAACGAATCGTGTGATTTTTGCTGATGAAGATATGCCAGGTGGAGGTACAGGTTATATGATGGAAGAAGTATTAGATAAACAAAATGCGTATCGCTGGCTCGATTCAAAACCTGTTTGTATTGCTGCCCAACCGCATCGTCCTGCCTATACTTCTGATGGCGATTATTTCTCAAAACCCAACGCTGACACTGTTTTCGATGCCGTTTATGAAATGATGTCTGAAGCTCAACCAAGTCGTTTCCCTGATTTATATTAGGGATTACATTTTGGGAAAAATATCAATGATAAAAAATTCGGTAAGGTAACTCTTACCGAATTTTTTTATAAAGGATACTCATCTTACAGGTACAAATTGATACTAAAAACTATCCTCTCGGATTCATTTTCTAAAAAAAATGGTTTACTCTATAAAATCAGTATTTTATAGAGTAGTTTTGTGGTAATTGTCTGGAGAAGTAAAATTTTAAGAATAAAATTTTATCAAAAAACTCTCCAAATGATATTATTCTGTACCAAATTATGCAAAAAGGAGCTAACAATACATATTGGGGAAATATCAAAGAGGGCATCAAAACTTCTTTGAAAGGTTTGTCTTTGTCCTTCAAACACTTTAAAGATGCTCGTCAAAGTCGCAAACCGATTTTTGTAGATGACCCACAGTATTTCGATCAAAAAACAGGAATTGTCACAACTCAATATCCTTATGAGCAATTACCCGTACCAGATAATGGGCGTTATCAGTTGCATAACGAAATGGATGATTGTATTGTATGTGATAAATGTGCTAAAATCTGTCCTGTCGATTGTATAGAAATTGAACCTATCAAAGCAACTGGTGTAGTCAGTTATGCTTCAGATGGCTCGGCGATTCGCTTGTATGCTGCCAAATTTGATATTGATATGTCAAAATGTTGCTTCTGTGGCTTGTGTACGACGGTATGTCCTACCGAATGTCTTACCATGAAAAAAGAGTATGACTTTTCTGTATTTGACATTACCGAGCACAATTTTGCTTTTGGCAACCTTACAGACGAACAAGCTGACGAAAAGAAAAAATTGTATGAGCAGTATATGCTCGAGAAAGAGGCATTCAAAAAGGAAACTGCTGCTCAAAAAGCAGAACCGAAAGTTGCGCCAAAACCTGCTTTCAAACCAGCAGCTCGTCCTGTAGCTAACACTGAAACTCCAGCTGAGGCTGCAACTGAAGCTACTGCCGAAGCACCAAAGCCAGCGCCAAGACCTGCTTTTAAACCCAAAATGAAGGTTGAAAGCTCTGAGTCGAAGCCTATTACAGACGAAACTTCAACGGAAGATACGCCGAAACCAGTAGCTCGTCCAGCATTTAAGCCAAAAATGAAGGTTGCACCTTCAACCGAAACTTCTGTTGAAAATACGACAGAAGTTACCGATGAAAATGCTACAACTGCTGCCGATGAAATAAAGCCTGCTGCTCGTCCTGCCTTTAGACCAAAATTCAAGCCAGCGTCAAAGCCAGCTGAGGAGGCATCCGAGCCAGTTGTAGAGGCTAGTGCAGAGGTAGTAGCTCCAGAAGTTGAAGCACTAGCAGAAGAATCCAAACCTGCTCGTCCAGCTTTTAGACCAAAATTTAAGCCAGCGTCAAAGCCAGCCGAGGAGGCATCCGAGCCAGTTGTAGAGGCTAGTGCAGAAGTAGCTCCAGAAGTTGTAGCACCAGCAGAAGAATCCAAACCTGCTCGTCCAGCTTTTAGACCAAAATTTAAGCCAGCAACTAAGCCAGTAGATGAGGCATCTGAGCCAGTTGTAGAGGCTAGTGCAGAGGTAGCACCAGAGGTTGAAATACCAGCGGAAGAATCCAAACCTGCTCGTCCAGCTTTTAGACCTAAGTTTAAAGCTCCTGCAAAAACAGAAGAAGAAATAACTGAGCCAGTTGTTAAAGCAGAACAAGAGGAAATAAAAGCAGAAGAGACCAAACAGGAAGATACCGCTACGAATGAAGAAGCGCCTAAGCCTCGTCCTGTGTTTCGTCCAAAATTTAAAAGACCAGAATAAGGTTTTTGAAATAGATATTTGACCAACCATAAATCTCAAGAGTTTTGATACAATTTGTATTTATAGCTTTCATGGTATTGACTTTAGCTTCGGCTTTGGTCGTATTACTTACCAAAAATGTCTTGTATGCAGCCTTTAGTTTGCTTGGTACATTTTTAGGAGTATCGGCATTGTATGTATTGGCAGGGGCAGATTTTTTGGCTGTAGCCCAAATCTTAGTTTATGTCGGAGGTGTATTAGTACTCCTTATTTTTGGCGTAATGCTAACCAATCAACAAGGAAATAAAAGCCGTGGACGCAACGATATTACCACCGAAAGTTCCAACCGAGTTCTTGGGATATTTGTGATGTTGGGTTTTAGTGCCACCTTGTTATATACTTTTGGTAGAGCAAGATTTCTGACCATTCAAGATAGCCTATTTGAGGCTGTAGAACCTACTTCTACTACTCAAACGATAGGAGTAGAGCTAATGACCAACTATGTATTGCCTTTTGAAGTTTCAGGTATATTATTGATGGCAGTACTGATTGGAGCAGCGTATTTAAGTACCAAAACTAAAAATTAATCAATTCATGGATAACAGTTTTTTGCCTTACTACTTACTTACAAGTGCCTTGTTGTTTAGCATCGGACTTGCTTTGGTGGTTGTCAAACGAAACATTATTGTGGTACTGATGGGTATCGAATTAATGCTTAATGCTGTCAATGTGAATTTGGTGGCTTTTAGTAAAAATGACCCTAGTCTTCAAGGTCAAATATTTTCTTTATTCGTAATCGTTGTGGCAGCTTGTGAGGCAGTAATTGCTTTGGCTATTGTTTTGAAAGTTTATGAACATTTCAAAACTGTTAATCTCGACGAAATCAATGAGTTGAAGAAATAGATTCTCTCGATTATCCTTCTCTCTTTCGCATTCAAGCCTGTCTGCCCAGGTCTGATATATATAACTTCATCAATCTAGTAATAGGTAGAAATTACTTTTATTTAAACAATGGCAAAGAGCAAACCAGTATCAGAATCGCTTACTACCATGACCGAAATGATTTTTCCAAACGATACCAATACGCTTGGAAATTTGATGGGTGGAAACCTCATGAGAATGATGGACGTAGTAGGAGCTATTTGTGCACAAAAACACTCGAACCGAATCGTAGTAACAGCTTCTGTTGACAACGTGTCGTTCAAGGAGTCTATTCCACTTGGAAGTGTAGTAACACTACAAGCTAAAGTGACTCGTGCATTTAGTTCTTCGATGGAAGTGGTGATTGATGTGTGGGCGGAAAATATTCCTGCAAAAGAACGAGTTTCAACCAATAAAGCCTTTTTTACTTTTGTGGCAGTGGACCAATCAGGTCGCCCTATTGATGTGCCTCAGGCTGTTCCTGAAACTGAAGATGAAATTGCATTGTACGAAGGAGCATTACGTCGTCGTCAATTGCGTTTGGTATTGGCTGGTCGTATGAAAGCTCAGGATGCTGTCGAACTAAAATCGATTTTCGAATAAACGTTTCGAGTAACGATATAACATAAGTTATTCTAAATTAAGTGATTGATGATTGAGTAAATGAGTGATTATTATTTAAATATAGATAAAAATCACTCATTCACTCAATGATTTCTACTCTTTCTGACGAAAAGGCAATAGGCTTTTCTTTAAATAATGCCTTAGTTGCTGCCCAAGTTTTTTGAAAAAGCTCAGAATCACGATATTGATTCAAATAGTTTTCGCTTTCCCAATAACTATAAGTCATAAATATATTTGGTAGGTTGGCATCTTTGAGTAATTCGAGGTGATGGCAGCCTTCAAAATGCCGAATCTTATTTTTGGAGTTATTAAAAATTTCAAGAAAATCATCCACTTTATCTTCCTGAAAAGTCATTCTTACAATTCTAATAATCATCTTTTTCTTGGGTTTTGTTTTGTTATGGCTATAGCGTAGCAATCTTGCGACTATCAGGCAATATGTTTGATTTTGCCTGATAGCCATAAGACTGATACCCTGTTATTTTATCTTAAATTTTTCCATACCCTTACGATCTTGCAAAGTCACGAAAGCTTCTTTTTGGTTTGGACTAAATACGAGGTTACTAGTTTGTTTTCCTTTGGTAGTGACTTCTTTTATCAATTGTCCCGAAGGATTGAAAATAAGAATTTTACCTAATCCCCAGCGTGTAGTATATAAATTACCCGCTTTGTCACATTTCATCCCGTCTAAGCCTCCATCTTTAAAGGAGGTAAAAAGACGTTTATTGCTGATATTTCCTTGAGCATCGACATCAAATGCCCAGATATTACGCTGGATACTTTCATTGACATATAACGTCTTTTCGTCGGGGCTTAAGCAAATACCATTGGTTGTCCCCATATCCGATGTCAACAAATGCGAAGTGCCATCTGTATCGATTCGCCAGATTTGACCTGTGCTTTGTTTCCAATTGGGATCACTAGCAAAAAGGACATTTTTACGAGTAATACAAATATCATTTGGTTGATTAAAACGGTCATTATGGCTAAATACCGATACCGCTTTTGTTTGCATATCTACCTTCAGCACATTATGTCCTGAGAAATCTGCTAAGTACATAGCACCTTTATCATCAAATTGGATAGCATTGGCCGTACTTCCTTGTGGCAATGTAAGAAATAACTCACAAGAGCCATCAGGCATAACCTTGGCAATGGTACCATCTTTTTGGAAATTAACGACATAAAGTTGTCCCTTGGAGTCAAAGTTAGGACCTTCGATGTTTTGAGTAAAAAGATTTTCTTTGGTGAAATCTTGTGCTTGGAATAAAGTTTTGGGACTACAAGAAGAAAGTCCGATAGCTGCGATAGCGCAAGCGAGGTAAGTTGACTTTAACATAGTTGATTAGAAAAAATTGGATAGTAGATTCGAAGATAGGAGTAATAGCGGAAATTTAAAAGTTTTGAATTGCCACAAGATAAAGGAAGAGCGAAAAAACGCTAGTAGAGAAACACAGAAAGATATAACCAAAATATATTCTTTTTGTAAGAATACATTCGAAATCATGTTAACTAAAAAGAAATAAACTGCAAACTTTCTTCGGTTTGGTGCATATTATTCCAAATTTGCCTAATTTAGATGCAATTTATGATGCCTAAAGCTAGGGTTCGTAATAAATACTCAAAATAAGATTCTATTTTCGATTCATAAATTGTAAATTGCAACATCATTTGAATTTTTTGTCGAGTTGTCGAGAGCTCAATAGCTGTAAAAAGTAGAAGAATTCGATAACTTTCCCCAATCATATCCCTTAAACTGTAACCGAAAGATGTCTTATCAAAGAAAGACCAAGATTGTAGCTACGATTGGCCCAGCATCAGAATCACCAGAGATGTTGACCAAACTTGCCCAAGCAGGTGCAAACATATTCAGACTTAATTTCTCGCATGGTACTCATGAAGACCACCTTCAGAGAGTAAAGAACATCAGAGCTGTCTCTGAAGAATTAGGTACAAACCTAACAATTCTTCAAGATTTACAAGGTCCGAAAATTCGTACTCAACTTGTTGAAAACAATGGCGTAGAATTGATTGCTGGAAAAACGCTTACTTTCGTAATGGACGAAAACGTTGTAGGTACATCAGAAAGAGTAGGTACTACTTACACTTCAATGTACTTAGACGTAAATCCAGGAGAGCGTATCTTGATGGATGATGGTAACTTAGAAGTAAAAGTATTAGCAGTAGACAAAGAGAAAAAAGAGGTAGTTACCGAAGTAATTTATGGTGGTATCTTGAAGTCTAAAAAAGGTATTAACCTTCCAGGTACAAAAGTGTCATTACCATGTTTGACTCCAAAAGACGAAGCAGATTTGTACTTCGGTTTGGACAATGGTGTTGACTGGGTTGCGCTTTCATTCGTACGTAAAGCTGATGATATTTATGATATCAAACAAAAAATCGCTGCTTACGGAAAAGATACTAAAGTTATCGCTAAAATCGAGAAACCAGAGGCTATCGATAACCTAGACGAAATTATTGCCGCTACTGATGCTATCATGGTAGCTCGTGGTGACTTGGGTGTTGAAATGGATGGTGCTGAAGTACCTCATTTGCAACGCGTAATGGTTGAGAAGTGTACGCAAGCTGGTAAGCCAGTAATCGTTGCAACACAAATGTTGGAATCAATGATTACGAATCCAGTTCCTACACGTGCTGAAACTTCTGACGTTGCTAATGCAGTATTGCAAGGTGCTTCTGCAACGATGTTGAGTGCTGAGTCTGCTTCAGGTACTTACCCTGTGAAGTCAGTAGAAACAATGGCTCATATCCAAGAGGTGGTTGAAGAACAACAAAACAAAATCGAAATCGTAAAAGGTGACGAGGCTGCTATTTACTTCAAAAACCACTCATTGGCACACAATGATTCTAAATACGCATTGAACGACCGAATGATTGCTAGTGCATGTCGTTTGGCTCGTGATACTAAAGCAGAAGCGATTCTTTGTATCACAAACAGTGGTTACACTGCGTTCCGTTTGTCGGCTCACCGTCCAAAAGCAAACCTTTATGTATTCACATCAAACAAAGCTATCATGACTGTGATGGGATTGTTGTGGGGTGCTAAAGTGTTCTATTACGAAGCTGATGGCAAAGATGTAGAAGCTACTGTAAATGGTATGACTGACATCTTGGTGGCAAAAGGATTACTCGCAAAAGGAGATACTTATGTAACTACATTGAGCGTTCCTTCAAACAAAGATTTGAAAACTAACACTGTACAATTAGGTGTAGTTGAGTAATATTACCTTCCCATAATAAAAAAGGCGTATCCTTCGGGTACGTCTTTTTTATTATTATATTTTTTGAAATAATAAATTTGGTAGTTACCAAATGGTAATAATTGAGCAATAAACTCGAGATTTATGGAGCTTATTAGGAGATGATAAGGGAATGATTGTATTTTTATGGGAATAAACTATTAAAAATGGAGCTTTGTGAAAAATCAGTTGTAAGAGGGGAAATAAAGAGACTGTCGTTATTTCTTATTAGACGGTAGGTATAGTTGTCAAGAAAGTTGTTAATTTTATCCATAAAATACATGATAGTCGTGAGAAATGGGATTTGACACAGTTATTCCTGAAGCAACTTGGTAAAACTTCCTTAGCAATCCTCATGGTTTTTGATGTTAATTTTTAATCATTTGAAGAAAAAATTAACATTTTGAGCAAAGACGATTTTTCGAATCTATTTGACTAAAAATAGGGCTGAGTTTTTCGAAATAATCGATGAGGACACAAACAAAATGCAATAGAATTTGCTATATTAGCAATAAATCCGAGGTATTTACTAAAATATCAATCCTGATTAGTTCACAGGTGTTGAACTGTTGTTGTTAATTAATTGAAAATCAGTTACTCAGGTATGGCTAATAGACTGCCTTATTCTCCAAGAGCTGGTAACCGCCATTATCACGACTTGTTAAATTTACAACCGATGAGTAAGAAAATTAAAACTATCTTGGTAGATGACGAGAGACTCGCGCGCCAAGAGCTAAAGTACTTATTACAGGAGTTTTCAGACATTCAGATCATTGATGAAGCTGAGAACGTAGATGAGGCTTTGGAGAAAATACACCGACTTCAACCTGATTTGATTTTTCTAGATATTGAAATGCCAGAAAAAAATGGCTTCGATTTACTAGAGGAATTAGAGTTTGTTCCAAAAGTGGTGTTTGTAACGGCCTATAATCAATACGCAATCCAAGCATTTGAGTCTGAGGCAATGGACTATATTCTGAAGCCTACCAAGACAGAACGTTTGGCCAAAACGATTGAGAAAGTACGTTCAGAAATTCAGCAAGAAAGAGCTACTGCCGCTGTTTCGGAAGGTCGATTGTCACCCGACAAACGTATTTTCTTGAAAGATGGCGAAAAGTGCTATTTCGTTAGATTGTCTGAAGTATTTATGATTGAATCAGTTGGTAACTATTGCCGTTTCCATTTTGGCAATAATCGTCCGATGATTCACCGTTCATTAAATAAAATCCAAGAACGCCTCGATCCTACGATTTTCTTCAGAGCAAATCGTCAGCAAATCATTAATACTGAGTATATCCACGATATAGATTCTTACTACAAAGGTGGTATGAAAGTGGTATTGAACAATGGTATCGAACTAGAGATTTCGACCAGAAACTCAGTAGCCTTCAAAGAAATGATGGGAATCTAAATAAGTTACATATTGATAACTCATATCTATGAGTTTAGTAATATGTACAGACTAAATATGATTCTTACAATACAATATTTTAGGAGCTTGATAGCAACAGCTATCAAGCTTTTTTATTGTTTCCTCAATTCTTTCCTGACAATTATCTTCTCTCAACTGAAGACTTTTCTCTAATTTTGTCTCTATGCGTATTTTTAAAACTCTTTATAATATCTGGGCAGCGTTTTGGCTGATATTTATTTTCTTGCTGTTGTTTCCTTTCTTCTGGTTATTTCTTCAAAAAGAATCATGGAAACCTAAAGCTCATTATCTGAATCGTTTGTGGGGAAAACTATATTTTCCAATTATTGGAGTTCCTATTCGTGTTGAATACCGTTTTCAACCAGATACACAAAAAGCTTATGTTTTTTGTGCCAATCACTTTTCGTATTTGGATATTGCCGCTATGGGAGTTGTTTTGAAAAACTACTACGCATTTGTGGGTAAAAGTGCTATTAAGAAGGTGCCTCTGTTTGGATATATGTTTTCTAAACTACATATTCAGGTAGACAGAGAAGACCGTAGTAGTCGTGCCAAATCGATGACTCGTTCGGTAAGAGCTTTGCAAAATGGACGAAGTATCGTGATTTTCCCTGAAGGTGGAATCAAATCTAAAAAGCCTCCATTGATGCACAAACCTCTAAAAGATGGGGCTTTTGTAATGGCAATACAACAACAGGTGCCTATTGTGCCAGTTACGTTTGTGAATAACTACAAAATTATGTTTGATAGCAATCCTTCGTTGACTCGTATGCCTTTGCGCGTGGTTGTACATGAGCCTATTTCAACAATAGGAAAAACTCAGGAAGATGTAGAGACTTTGAAAGAAGAGGTATTTCAAGTAATTCAAAGTACGCTTTTGGAATACAACTCCTAATATTTGCTAGTTTTTGAAGTACGGATATTTGACAGAGATAAGGTCGTCAGTTTTAAACACCGATTACTCAACAAATTTGCCAATTATCCACAAATGTTATTTTTAGAACTAATTCTTTATCTTAATTTGCATCATAAGATTAACGTTTTACTGAATCTAAAAACTAAAACAAACTATGTACTCGCACGAAATTGATTACAAGATTATTGGTGAAGATATCCAAATTGTAGAAATTGAATTAGATCCTAACGAAACTGTGATAGCCGAAGCAGGCGCCATGGTTTATATGGAAGATGGTATTACTTTTGAAACTAAAATGGGCGACGGCTCAAATGCTGATAACTCTGTTTTGGGTAAAATTTTCCAAGCTGGGAGTCGTTTGTTGACAGGAGAATCGTTGTTTATGACGCACTTTACCAACCGTGGTTATGGTAAACGTAAAGTAGCTTTCGCAGCGCCACACCCAGGTACAATCGTTCCTATTAATTTGGCTACTATGCCTGGCAATACTTTAATTGCTCAAAAGGATAGTTTCTTGTGTGCAGCTTTAGGTACGAAGGTATCTATTACATTCAACCAACGTATTGGTTCTGGTTTCTTTGGTGGCGAAGGATTTATTCTTGAAAAACTACAAGGCGATGGCTTAGCGTTTGTACACGCTGGTGGTACTATTGTCGAAAAGTACTTGAATAATGAAACATTGAGAATTGACACAGGTTGTATCGTAGCCTTTGAACCAACCTTGAGTTATGACATTCAACGTGCAGGTAATTTGAAATCAATGGTATTTGGTGGAGAAGGGCTATTCTTGGCTACAATGCGCGGAACAGGACGTGTTTGGATTCAATCGATGCCTCTTTCTAAATTAATTCGTACACTTTCACCGTATGGTCAAAATACCAACAAGGAAGGTGGTTCGGTATTGGGTGGATTAGGTAATTTATTCGAAGATTAATCGTAGGCGTAAATTTTGCAATAAAGTTTACATAAGAACGTTTCCTCTTTATACATATTTGAGTTTTTTCGTTGTAAAAGGAATAAAAATTCCCTTCGCAACTCCTTACTTTTCTTGTCTTGACACAAGAAAAGTAACAAAAGAAAGTCAAGAAATCCTAAACTCGCCTTCGGCTCAAACAGTAGGATTTCATAAAAAAGATATAACAAACTATGAGGTGTTTATTTTAAGGAACTTTCAAAATTTAAACACTCTCTTAGAATTTATACTTGAATAATGTAGTTTTGCAAGTATTATCAGCCTATCCAAAGCTTCTAGCTATAGAGAATAGGACACAATCACCAATAACTACTTTTGTAATGAATCTCAAAAAAATTCATACATATACGATTCAAAGAAAACCTCATGGTCTGATGGCTGTGAGGTTTTCTGCTTTGTTAGTCATTCTTTTGATGAGCGTATCTGCTTGTCGTCAAAAAAAGGATGATGATGGTTTTACGCCCAAGCCCAAAGGCTATAATCGTATTGATTTACCCAAAGCCGAATATCAAATGCTAACTGAAAAGCACCCATATAGCTTTGAGTACTCGAAGTATGCGATTATTAAGCCTGATACTGTTCGATGGGCGGAGCCACACTGGATTTATATTTATTATCCAGAAATGAAAGCAATGATTCAATTGACTTATAAGTCATTGAATGGTGACCAACAGAAGCTGGCTAAACTTATTGACGATGCTCACCGTTTGGCAGCAAGGCATAATATTAAGGCTTATTCTATCAAAGATTTGGTTATGAAAACTAAGTCTGGCAAAACGGCTAAGTTGATAGAATTAGAAGGCGAAGTGCCAACGTATGTGCAATTCTATACGACCGACTCCACCAAGCATTATCTAAGAGGTGCTTTGTATTTCAATACAGCCACAAAAAGTGATTCTTTAGCTCCTGTAATTGACTATCTCAAAACAGACGTCATTCGCTTGATTAATACCTTGCAGTGGCATTAGAAGTATTGAGTGAATTAGTGAATTTTGAATGAGTGATTAGTTTATTTTATGATTCAATGATTTTAAAATAATCACTAAATCACTCATTCAAAATTCACAATTAATGAATCGGTACGACCAATTTTATACTGACATTTCTGCCCATATTATAAACTCCACGTCTTTGAGTCGTGGGGTTTGTGTCGAGATACTTTAGTCGGCTTTGATGGTTTTGATATGCCAAGTCAAAGAGGTTATTGACATTGATATAGAGCGACGCAATTGTTTTTTTGTCTTTGTTCCGCCAAGTCATACCTGTTCCTAGATTTACTAGGGTATAAGCTGGTGTAATCGTTTCGGTATTGTAAGCCAAAAGCACCTGATTTTGAGTTTGATGATGTTCTAATTCTGCTAAGAAATACACGTTCTCCACATATTTTCCCCAAGTTTTTTTACTCCATTTTACTTGACTAATCCATCGTGCTGGTGGCATAAATGGCAAATACTTTGACGAGTCGTTAATGGCTTGTTGATTAATACCTTTTACCATCGAATAGCTTTGATTGAAACTCAGCCATGGTACAGGAGTAAAGTTGACAGTTGCCTCCAAGCCTTGCAAAAGCGCATTGCCCTGTACATATCTGAACACAGGCACTTGATTAATTATAGAATCTTTTCCATTTGGCGCCTGAACTCTTTCAGAATAAGTATAGTGTTGAATTTGATTTCTAAACCAGCTCACATCAAGATACCATTGGCGATTTTCCCACGTAAAGCCAATATCTGTTTGTAAAGAAACTTCTGACTTTTGATTTACATGCCCAATTTCATAACGATAAGTCCCTGCATGTTCGCCATTTGATGATAATTCTGGAACAGATGGTGCACGGAAGCCTCTGGCGGTATTGGTGCGCAGACTTAGGTTTGAATTGAGTTTATAAACGACACCCAAACTTCCTGTTATATTACTGTAAGAATTACTGAGCCCACTAAAACGCTCTTCTACAGCTCCTTGAGGCGATGTCTGAAATTTGCCATTCGCATCTACATAAAGTTGAGAGATATTTAATTGGCGATAGTCATAGCGGAGTCCTCCGCTAACAATCCAATTATTCCATTTTTTTTTCGAAAAAACAAAAATGCCTTTATCTGCCAAATTGAAATTAGGATATAGCGTTTCATTACCTTTATTATTCATGTTTTGCCATAAACCATTGCTACCAATGCTGGTCTCCCATTGATTGCGTTCGGGCAAATGCAAGCGAATATCGTAGTAATAGTTTTGTAAAAAGAAATACAAATCAGGTTCAGAAGGTCTGAAAATATTTCCATATTCACGACGATGATTTTGAGTATAAGAAAAAACAAAGCTTAAAGAAGAAGCACCCAACTGAAATAGGGAGCTACTTGTCCACTTATAATTGCTCAGCGCTTGCGAATTACTGGGATTAATGGCTCGTCCCTCAAGCTCTTGAGAAGATACAGTAACTAACGTTTCTTCTCCATTTTCCAAAACAGATTTGACAAAATGCCCTTGTGAATCACGTTGTCCATCGATGATATTGATATTTTGACCAAACTTTGAAAAGTACAAACGGGAGTATCCCCATTTCTTTTGTACACCAACTATTCCTGAAAAATTAAGTTCATTGAAGTTTGAACCCCAAACTCGACCATCATATTTGTTTTGATAGTTTTGCCCATCTTTCATGCTAAATCTCGCTTGCCAAAGTAGCCCATTTTGATTGTGTACCAGAGTACCAGATACTCCATGAAACCCTTGATTACTCTGATAATTGTACAAAATGTTTCCTGCCAGAGGCGTATTTTCAGCAGGCAAAATTGAAATAACTGACATAACGCCTCCTATACCATCTGAGCCGTACATCAACGAACCTGCTCCTCGAATAATCTCATATCGATCAATTGAATATTCGTCGATATGCAATGAGTGTTCTTCGCCCCATTGATTATCTTCCTGACGAACTCCATCGTGCATGGTAATCACGCGATTAAAGCCGAGTCCACGAATAATAGGCTTTGACAATGTGGCGCCAGTGGTAATTTGCGACATGCCAGGGAGTTTACTAATTGCATCGACAAGGTTGGTACTACCTGATTGAAGCCATTGTGTTTTGGAGAGTGCGGCAATGGGAATAGGGCTTTCTTTAACAACCGTTTTGCTTGCCGAGCCAGAGACAATGACTTCTTCGAGCGAAACCGCACTTGGCGTGAGGGCGATTTGAAAAGTGCTATCTGATTTTATACTGATTTTTTGAGTGAAAGTTTTGTATCCAATATGACTTATCTGAAGCATATAACTCCCTTTTTTGACTTCCTCAAAGCTGAATTTTCCAGCGGATTGACTCAGAGTGCCACGACGAAGTTCTACCAAATACAGATTGGCTCCAATGATTTCTTCTTTTGTGTCAGAAGCAATCACATTGCCTTGGAGTCGTACTTGTGCTTGAGTACTAATAGAATACAATATGCCAAGTAATAGTAATAATTTTTTCATGAGAGTGAAACAAGGGTTTTGTTGGGCTTAGAAAGTTATAAGATGAGATATGGTTTAGCTTTGGTTTATTTAATTTTTAGATTAGTCTAAAAATTTATACAAAAATAGGCTAAAAAATATATTTGTCAATACTTATTTGTCTAAAAATCAGAAGAAAGAAAAGTTTAATCGCTATTTTTAATTGTATCAAAATGATTTTTTAATGGATATATACCTTGATTTTGCTTTGTTTTTTGCCTAAGAATTTTAACTTTGTAAGACAAGCCCAATTTAATTCATCAACATACGACACATGCAGCAAGATTTTTTTGCCAAGATTGTTGACTATCGCCGTTCGGTTCGAGTATATGATGCTCAAGCTGAAATAGACGAGCAGATTATCCAGAAAAGTTTGGAGTTGGCCACGCTTTCGCCCAATAGCAGTAATATGCAACTTTGGGAGTTTGTGTGGGTTAGTAGTCCTGACAAAAAAGAAGCTATAGCCAAGGCCTGTTTCAATCAGTCTGCCGCTCGAACAGCCCCTCATTTGATTATTTTCTTGACTCGCCAAGACCGTTGGAAAAATATGGCACAATGGAACTTGGACAATCTCAAAAAGCAATTTCAAGGAAAAGAACTTTCAGGTCGTGATAAACGAGCGATGGATTATTATGGCAAACTGATGCCATTGTTTTATCGCAATGACTGGTTTGGCTTTATGACTTTGCTTCGCAAGCTTATTGTTCTAGTCAAAGGATTTAATCGTCCCTTTCTGAGAGTCTCATCGCATGCCGACCAACGAGTGATGGTACACAAATCATGTGCATTGGCAGCCCAAACTTTTATGTTGAGTATGGCTTCGCACGAATATGATACTTGTCCGATGGAAGGTTTTGATAGTCGTTTGGTCAAAAAATTGATTGATGCTCCAGCAGGTGCAGAGGTTTGTATGATTGTAGCCTGTGGAAAAGGAACAGAAGAAGGAATTTATGCAGCCAGAACAAGAGTCTCGTCAGAGGAGGTCATTCGGAAAATTTAACATTAGTACTAAAATCCACAACATTCACTTTACTAAAACTAAAACTTACCTTTATTTATGAAAAAATGCGTTTTGCTCGTGCTTTCGATGTTATCATTCGCAAGTATGGCACAAAAAAAGAAGGCTGCTATAGCGAATCCTTTGGAAGCTGAGAAGCAAGCTATGATTGGTAATCTTGACAAACGATTCGATGAATATGCCAAGATTTCAAAACAAATTTGGGATTATGCAGAGCTTGGCTATATGGAAGAAAAGAGTTCTCTTTTATTGCAAGAGCAATTGAGAAAAGAGGGCTTTCAGGTACAAGCAGGTATTGCAGGGATACCAACGGCCTTCGTAGCAACTTATGGTGCTGGGAAACCTGTAATAGGTATTTTGGGTGAATATGATGCATTGCCAGGCTTAGCACAAGAGGCTACCCCAGAAATCAAACCAATTCCAAATCAGAAAGGAGGACATGGTTGTGGACATAATCTTTTTGGGACAGCCTCTGTAGCTGCTGCTATTGAGGTAAAAAACTGGCTTCAAAAATCTGGTAAACCTGGTACTGTCAAGATATATGGCTGTCCAGCCGAAGAGGGTGGCTCGGGTAAGGTATATATGGTTCGTGAAGGGTATTTCAACGATGTAGACGTGGTATTGCACTGGCACCCAAGTTCAGCGAATGCGGCGGATGCAAGTACGTCATTGGCGAATAAAAATGCTAAATTCCGTTTTAAAGGCATCGCATCGCACGCAGCGGCCGCACCTGAGCGTGGTCGTTCGGCACTAGATGGTGTAGAGTCGATGAACTATATGATTAATATGATGCGTGAGCATATTCCACAAGATACTCGTATCCATTATGTAATTACTAAAGGTGGTGAAGCACCAAATGTAGTGCCAGCTTATGCTGAGGTGTATTATTATGCTCGCCACAAAGACAGAGCAATTTTACAGAGTATCTGGAAACGAATTGAAAATGCCGCGCAAGGTGCTGCACTAGGTACAGGTACAAAAGTTGAATGGGAAGTATTGGGAGGAGTATATAATCTTTTACCAAACGTAACTTTAGCAACGCTTGTTCATCAAAATATGCAAAAAGTAGGTGGGGTTGTGTACAATGAGGAAGAGAAAAAATTTGCAGAGAAAATAGCTGAAACTCTTGGTGAGCAAAAGCAAGATATTAACAATGCTGCTAAGATAAAGAATTTTAATGATGCTTCAGAGAGTGCAACTTCAGGAGGTTCGACAGATGTAGGCGATGTGAGTTGGGTAGTACCAACCGTTGGTTTAGGAACTGCAACTTGGGTGCCTGGCTCGTCGGCACATAGTTGGCAATCTACCGCAGCAAGTGGTATGTCTATTGGTCAGAAAGGGATGATTGTAGCCGCAAAAACGCTAGCAATCACAGCGCTTGACTTGATGAATGACCAAGCGACTATCGATAAAGCTAAAGCTGAGTGGCTCGAAAAACGAGGAGGTGCTGATTTTAAATATGAAGCCTTGTTGGGCGATAGAAAACCAGCTTTGGATTATAGAAAGTAAATATAAGTCACCCATAATTGAGTGATTATTTTACTGGTAGAGATGCAATGCTTTGCTTCTCAAGCTGAGTTATATATAGTAGAGTTAAGAAAGCGGTTGAAAGTTATTTTCGACCGCTTTTTTTTGATATTATATTTCAGAATGATACCTGTAGAGACGCAAAGCATTGCCTCTCTACAGGTAAATTTCTTCCTTAAGAATAATCACTCATTCGCCAAAGCGCTCAATCTCTAAATTAGGGATGACTCATGTTTGCAAGAAAAAATCCATGTTAAGAATGACATTTTATGAAATCATTCGTTACTATTTAGTTGATACTGATTTTAAGCAAAACTACCTAATCTTTAGAAACAGAACGGATATTTTTCATCCAAAATCTATTACCTTTATTATAAGGCCTTATAATTTTAAATCTAATTTTACTCATTCTTACTTATGAAAATACTAGGATCTCTTTGCATTGCTTTATTACTTTTTGTGAACCTTTCTCAGGCTCAAAATACTCTTAGTCCCGAGGACCAAAGTAAAATTAAACAACTAATAGCCGACGAGACTAAAGCTTTTTACGCCAAAGATTACGAAACATGGATGACACTTTATCGTCAAACTCCACAGACGTACTTTGCCCAATACGAAAAAAGTCAATTGATTGTGAAGGATGGTTGGGATGCCTTGAGCTCTTGGGCAACCACTTGGTTTAATGAAGGTAAAAAAGGAGCAAAGCCTACTTTCGCAAGAGAAAAAACAAATTTTAGAAAGGTAAATCCTACCTATGTGTGGGTAACTTATAAACAAGTAAAAACTCTGGATGGTAAGAAAGAAACTTCTCAAGAGTTAAGAATTGTAGAGCTAATCAAAGGTGAATGGAAAATGGTAAATCATACAAGTATGCCAGCCTCAACAAGTTCTGTCAAAGAAGAAACTATGGTTTCAGAAAAAGATAAAAAGTCCTCTGTTAAGTCTGAAAAGAAACAGTAATTGCTTGCACCTCAAATGAGCATCCATTTTTGCTAGATTGAATTTTACTTTGTAAAAAGTATTTAAAAAAGGAATAAAGGCACAAAGTGTAAAAGGCTTTGTGCCTTTATATTTGAGTAAATATTTGACATTATTTAAAGAAAAGCCCTATGTCGCACAAAATAGGATGGAAGACCGCCACTATGTTAGTTATTTCCAATATGGTTGGAACGGGTGTTTTTACCAGTTTGGGATATCAATTAGTCGATGTACAAAATGTTTGGAGTATTGTATTGCTGTGGGTGTTAGGAGGTGTTTTAGCATTGATTGGCGCATTTACATTCGCCGAACTAGGAACGCACTATAATGAATCTGGTGGCGATTATATTTTTGTCAGTAAAGGTTTTCATCCTTTCTGGGGTTATCTCACCGCTTGGGCTTCTTTGATTGTAGGCTTTTCGTCTCCTGTAGCTATTGCAGCCCTTGCAATGGAAGCCTATTTGAGTCCGTTTGACATACCGAATTTGCGTTGGTATATCGTTTTGCTGATTATTTTAATCAGTTTATTGCACTCATTTTCACTCAAACATAGTAGTGTTTTTCAGAATATTACAACCGTTGTAAAGGTACTTTTCATCGGTTTTTTATTAGGAATAGGTATTTGGTATGCACCGATTCCTCAAAATGCTATTAATGTCCAAGTGCCAATTTGGAATGAAATTACCAAGACAGGTTTTGCCGTTTCACTTCTTTATGTGACCTATGCCTACACAGGCTGGAATGCGGCTGCGTACATCGTAGGAGAAATACGAAATCCTAGTAAAGACTTACCCAAGGCTTTGATTTTTGGCACCTTAGGCGTGATTATCGTATATGTTCTTTTACAGTTAGTATTTCTGAAGTTTGGTACCTATACTCAATTAAAGGGTCAAGCTGAAGTAGCGATTTTAGCAACTCAGAATATTTTAGGTCCAACGGCCAACAAATGGATTAGCGCAGGTATTGGCTTTCAATTGATTGCCACGATGAGTTCTTATATCTGGATAGGTTCTAGAATTGTACACTCCATGGCGCAGCATTATACTTTATGGAAATGGATTCGTCCAACTAATAAACACGATGTACCAATTCGAGCGATATGGTTATTATGTGCAGTGATTTTGATTTTATTGCTATCTGGAAGTTTACAACAGATATTACTCTATTCGTCTTTTGTATTGCAACTTATGGGAACAATCGCTGTAGCAAGTTTCTTGAAGATTCCCCACGAGGGTGACCGCTTCAGAAGTCCCTTGAGCCCTTATATTCAGTATTTGTATGTAGGCTTTAGTTTAATCGTTCTACTATTTATCATTTATGACAAACCGCAAGAAAGCTTTATTGGCTTAGGGATTTTGCTAATTGGAGCGATAACGTATTTATGGTCGAAGAGAATGTAAAACAAAAAAGAGCCATCTCTAATTTAGTGATTTACAATTGAGCGATTTAGTGATTATTCTAAAATTTATATTCTAGCTGTAGAGACGCAATGCTTTGCGTCTTAAGCCGAGTTGCATCAAAAAAAGCGGTCGAAATTTATTTTTCGGCCGCTTTTTTTAATGAAAAGTTATAGAATCATTCTAAGTTTCGTTAATACTATATTTCGAATGATAACTCTTTAGACGCAAAGCATTGCATCTCTACAAGCAAAATTTATATTAAAAATAATCACTAAATCGCTCAATCACTAACTCACTAAATTAGGAATGACAGAAAATCCAAATTCCAAAATCAACAATCCCCAATCTAAATGACTGGCATAGCGAAGAGTTTTACGTCATCGAGGTTGATAACATCGCCGCACATGATCACTAAGCGTTCCACAACGTTGCGAAGCTCGCGTACATTACCTGTCCATGGAAGTGCTTGAAGATACTTCATGGCATCATCAGTTACTTCTTTCGTTGGCTGACCGTACTCGTCGGCAATATCTTGTAAAAATTTATCAACCAACAAAGGGACATCTGTAGGACGCTGATTCAAGGCAGGAACGTGGATCGGAATCACGTTTAGACGATGAAATAAGTCTTCACGGAAACGTCCTTCTGCAATTTCTAACTGTAAGTTTTTGTTAGTAGCGGCAAAAACACGCACATTGATTTTGATTTCTTTATCGCCACCTACACGTGTAATTTTATTTTCCTGCAAAGCACGAAGTACTTTTGCCTGAGCCGATAGACTCATATCGCCAATTTCGTCCAAAAATAAAGTACCTCCATCCGCTTGCTCAAACTTTCCGATTCGTTGTTTGATGGCAGAGGTAAAGGCTCCTTTTTCATGGCCAAAAAGCTCTGATTCAATTAATTCGGAAGGAATCGCCGCACAGTTTACCTCGATTAAAGGCATGTGAGCACGATTACTTCTTTCGTGAAGACGTTTGGCTACCATTTCTTTTCCCGAACCATTCGGCCCTGTGATTAACACACGAGCTTCGGTAGGCCCTACACGATCAGAAGTATCAATTACTCGGCGAATAGCATCAGAATCTCCAACAATTTCATTGAGTTTATATACTCTCTTTTTGAGCACTTTGGTTTCAGTAATCATTTTACCTCTTTCCAAGGCATTGCGTACTGTCACCAATAGGCGGTTCAAATCTGGTGGCTTCGAAATAAAATCAAAGGCTCCACGTTTGGTTGCTTCTACGGCTGTTTCCACATTGCCAAAAGCCGAAATCATAATGAATTGAGTCCCTTTGCCCATTTCTGTGGCACGTAGCAACAAATCCAAACCTTCGATTTTGGGCATTCGTATGTCACAAAGAACTACATCATAGTCATGGTTTTTGACCATTTCTAGCCCTTGTTCTCCATCACTTGCTTCCTCTACGCTATATCCTTCATATTCAAGAATATCACGTAAGGCGCCACGGATGGCTTTTTCATCGTCGATTATTAATAGTTTTGCCATAGGCAGATTTAAAATTTTCTGGCGAACTGGTTCGTTTGGATTAGGGTTGGATATTCAATATTAGTAATTGTCAAAAATACACAAATTTTGAAGCTTTTAGACTAAAATGCCTCGATAATATGAAGTTTTATTAACTTTCTAACAAAAATATACCTGCACAGTCGCAATTAATTATGGTTTATCAAAGTAAAAATTATTGAATAATCTCCTGTATGAAATACCTTTTTCAATCAAAAAGTAGAGCTGGTCTAACCGTAATTAGTTTTCTTTCTTGAACTTATCAAGAATTTAAAAGCTTCAGAAAGATACATACTATACGTAGCTTTTAGTATATCATTAACTAAAATATTGACTTTTGTTAAGAGTTTATGGTAGCTCTTTGCCACAATGTGGACAAAAGCGATGTTTTTCTCTCTCTTTTTTATGAATATTGATATGCTCAGCAAATCCTGAAGCTAAAATACCCGTAGGTAATGCAATGATAGCAATTCCTGAAATTGCTATTATCCCGCCGAATACTTTTCCTAAAATCGTTACAGGGTAAATGTCTCCATAACCAATTGATGTTATGGTAGTTATGCCCCACCATAAAGTTGCAGGAATACTCGAGAAAACTCTTGGCTGTGCTGGACTTTCGAGGTAGTACATCACCGAGGAGGCTATAAGTAGCAGAAAAATTAAGAAAACTAAACTCAATACCAATTCTTCTCTTTTTTCCTTAATTACACCTTCAATGACTCTCAAGGCATGGACATATCGTGAAAATTTGAATAACCTAAATACCCTAAATAATCTCAAAATACGAATCAATCCAGTGTCAGAAGTAAAGTGAGATACGTAAAAAGGTAGAATAGCCAGTAAGTCAATGATACCACCTGTCGAAGTCATATATCGCAAACGCCCCCAAATAGGATGTTTATATTTTTCATTTTCGGTACAAACCCATAATCTTAAGCAGTATTCAACAGTGAAAAATACAGCTGAAAAATATTCAAAATCAACAAAAACTTCATCAAACTCTCGACGAATGCTTCGGACAGAATGGAGAATAATGGCTACTGTATTAAGTGCAATAATGCTCATTATTAGAATGTTGACCAGCCAGTTGACCCCATTTTTCTTCCCTCTTGCTACCTCTAAGACGTGATATACTTTGTGTTTGAATGTATGCTGCATAAGCACTTATCGTTTTCAAGAATATAATGACTGATTAGGAATCTGTTTGAGCAAATTTAGTAATACTAAAGCAAAAAACGCCCTGCCTTTACAAGCAGAGCGTTTTTTGCTGAATATCTTAAAGCTAAATCGTCACTCTAAAATTTTGTAAAGGTTAGCTCCAATTTACGAATTAGTTTCTTCTGTTTGAAGTTGTTTCTCAAAAAGTTCTTTATACGCACCTTCTTTTGCCATAAGTTCTTCATGCGTACCTTGCTCGATAACATGACCGCCATCAAGCATGATAATCTTGTCGGCCAACTTAGCGGAAGATACTCTGTGAGAAATTACGACTGATGTTCTGCCTTTCATAATTTCTTGTAAGTTGTTCAAAATCTGATGCTCTGTTTTGGTATCTACCGCTGAAAGACAGTCGTCCAAAATGAGAATTTTCGGACTTTTGGCAATGGCTCTGGCTATAGACAAACGCTGTTTTTGACCACCCGATAATGTAACACCTCTTTCGCCCAACACAGTATCAAATTGTTCGGGGAAGTCCATGATATTATTGTATAAATCTGCATCTTTGGTTGCTTGAATGACTTGCTCATCAGACATATCTAGGCTACCAAAACGTACATTGTTTTTGATAGAATCAGAAAACAAGAATACATCTTGAGGTACATAACCGATTTGACCACGGAGACTCTGTACATTCCATTCTTTTAATTCAAAACCATCTACTTTGATTTGACCTTCCGTGGTATCGTACATTCTACAAAGCAAGTTTGCAACGGTACTTTTACCCGACCCTGTAGTACCTAAAATAGCTACTGATTCTCCAGCCTTTACATGCATACTAAAATCATGTAGCGCTTCGATTCCTGAGTCTGGATATACAAATCTTACATGGTTTATGTCAATTGCTCCTTCGATGGGCTGCGAAATATCTTTTGTTGAAACAATATCAGTTTTGATATTCAAAAATTCATTGATACGTTGCTGTGAAGCTGCCGCACGTTGGATTTGAGAAGTCGTCCAACCCAAAGCAATCATCGGCCATGTGAGCATATACACATACATGATAAACTCTGTGATACTGCCGGGAGTAAGGCGACCAGCCATTACTTCTTGTCCACCAATATACACAACTAATACAGAACTCAAACCTGCCAAAATAGAAACCAATGGCGTAAATAGAGAATCAACTTTTACCAAATCCAATGATTTTTCACGATAAATATTCGATTGTTTCGTAAAGGCTACTGTAGACGGCTCTTCCTGAACAAAAGCTTTTAACACTCTAATTCCTGAAAAAGCTTCCTGAACAAAAGTAGATATTTTGGAAAGATTGGCTTGTATCTCTTCTGATTTACGAATGATAATAGTATTGACAAAATAGATACTCCCCGACAAAAATGGCACAGGTAATAGTACATACCAAGTCAGCTTGGCATTTACTGAAAGCATATATCCAACCACCAAAATAAATACCGAAATAAGGTTGAGTCCGTACATCAAACTTGGTCCTACGTACATTCTCACTTTGCCGACATCTTCCGAAATACGAGCCATTAAATCACCCGTATTGTTTTTACGATAAAAACTCAAAGGCAAAGTTTGATAATGATGATAAATTTCATTTTTGAGGTCATACTCAATATGGCGTGACATCACAATGAGGGTTTGTCTTACAAAAAATAAGAAAATCCCTTTGAGTAAAGCCATGATGAGAATCAAAGAACCATAGAGCAAAATTGAGAAAGCAAATATTTCATATACAACGGTTTGTGCGCCAAATCCATCATACAGAAAATAAAGAGAGATTGTTTCTTTTACTAAATCTAAAGCGTAGCGAACAATTTGGGCAGGCACGACTCCAAACAAATTGGAGATAAATGTAAAAAGCGTACCCAGAATCAAATACCACTTATATTGGAAGAAATACTTATTGAGATGTTTTAATGCTTTCATGTATAATTAACCAATGTCCATTCGCAATAGTTTCCAGCGATGTCGATACATTGATATGTTTTTGGGTCTATTGTACAATCTTCTACAAACATAATTAGATGATTGTGGATTTCGGATATTTGATTTTGTTTTTTTGCTTATCCCTCATAATTGAATGGGTACTCCTTGAGGTTTTGAGTTGATTTAGAAAGAATTGCGAAAAGAATGGACAATTTTGAGAGTTAATCTTCCAAATGCGAAAATCACTATTCAAAATCGAAGCTTTTTTTCTTTTTACTAATGTATGTTTCTAAAAAAAATACTAATTTTGCACACTGAATTTCAGCGCCAAGGTATGGTGCAGTTAAAAATTTACAAAAAACGTTCTTTGCATATCCAATGGTCAACCGACGCTTACTCCGTACAAAAGCATTCCAAACTATCTATGCCTTCCGCACAGTGGAACGTGCCAATTATCAATTAGCCTTCGATTATATTGCCGAGCAATTTTTACCAAATCTTGATTTAATGATTCCGAAAGAAGAACAGATGCCTAAACTTGAAGGTTTACGCAAGCTGGCTGAACTCTATTTCGAAGAATTGTTCAAGGGTGAGGTTAAAGCTGAGGATATTCCTGCTGACTCGAAAAATGCAGGAAGACAAGCATTAGCAATTTATCGCGATGCGGTAAAACGCGACCGTGTGCGTATCAAGCACGCTATGATTGAAGAAGTAGAAAAAATCTATGATAATTATTTGAAATTACTTTTGTTGTTGGTCGAATTGGCAGATGTTGCCGTTTGGGACGAACAACGTCGCCTTTTGGAAAGTGAACATAAAACTTCTCGTTTTGGCGAAAACCAAGTAATTCTTGCCCTTCGTAATCTTCCTAACTTCGAAAACGAAATTATCAGACGTGACCTTCGTTGGACAGAAGATGACCAAAACTTTATCCGTAAACTTTTCTTGGATGCTGTTTTGCCAGATACCGAATTCCAATCGTACCTTCGTACATCAAAGCATAATTTTGAAGAAGATTTAGCCATTGTTGTACATATTCTTAAGACTTTCATTTTGAAACATCACTCTGTGGTGGCGTATTTTGAAGAAAAAGACTTAAATTGGGGCGAGAATAAAGATGTTTTGAAAAGTTTAACAACGAAGACTTTCAAAATCCAAAACATCGCTGAATTGGTGTTACAGCCATTAGCCTTGAATTGGGACGACGATAAATTTTACTTTACAGACCTATTTGACCAAACGCTTAACAATGACGATGAATATGAAAAAATCATCATTGAGCAAACCAAAAACTGGGAAGCTGACCGTTTGGCAATGACCGATATGATTATCTTGAAAATGGGCTTGGCCGAAATGATTCATTTCTCAAGTATCCCAGTAAAAGTGTCTATCAACGAATACATCGAACTTGCTAAAAATTACTCGACGCCAAAATCGGGACAATTTGTGAACGGTTTGTTAGATGTACTTTCTCAAAAACTTGCTGAGGACGGTATTGTTCGTAAGTCTGGTCGTGGTTTGATTGATAATAAATAATTTTGATTGATGAGTTGTGGATGTTGATGTATATATTCGCAACTCATTGAATAATAAAAGTAGGCGATTAGTAGCCTGGTTATGGTGCGAAATGGATTGTAAATAGAAATGTTTACGATATATGTTTGAAAATTAGATGATAAAACGTGTTAGCTGACATCAAACCTATTTTGCCATAGCTTACCGCTCTACTAACGTCTTAACACTTGGTTCAGTTATAAATCTAATTAACGAAAACAACTCATGAGCAAATCATCAAAGACCTTTTGGGCATTTATGACAGGTGCTGCTGTTGGTGCGGTGTTGGGCATCTTGTATGCTCCAGATAAAGGAGAAAATACTCGTAGCAAATTGTTGTTCCAATTGCAAAAATATCGTGACCAACTACAAAACCTTATCACTGATTTGATTGATGGAAAAGAAATTCCTGAAACAATGGCAAAATCAGAAGGGAAGAAAGTAGTAAATGAAGCTCGTGAAAAAGCGGAAAGACTACTCGAAGATGTAGAGAATATGATGAATCAAATTAAAGCAAAAGCTTAATAGAACTCAAAAATACAGACGGTTGGTCAATACACACCCCAATCGTCTGTTCTTCTTTTTGCCTTTATCATCATGAAAAAAATTCTTATCGTTGCTACAGCACTTGTAGCATTGGCAGCTTGCCAAAACAAACAAAAATCACCTAGCGAAGCTTTAGCCGATTCATTGGCGGGTCTTCGCCCTACAGCCGACAGCTTCCCTGTGATGCAAATTGACACTCCATTTGTCGATCTAGGCACACTTACCGAAGGCGATTCTGTCGTTCATACCTACAAATTCAAAAATACTGGTAACATGCCGTTGGTAATTAGTAATGTTAGTACATCTTGTGGTTGTACTACACCTTCTTATTCAACACAGCCAGTAGCTCCGGGTGAACAAGGCTTTATTACGGTGAAGTTTAACAGTAAAAATAAAGAAGGTAAACAGAATAAAACCATCACGGCGTATGCCAACACGGTGCCTTCCGAAAATACATTTAGCTTTAAAGTAGAAGTGTTTAAAAGAAAATAAGAATTTCTGAACACAAAAGAATCCCAATAATTCCCATATTTGGGAATATTTTCAAATGTCAAATCTTCAAATTGGTAAAAATTTTATGTTAAATTCAATTCTTTTACAAGTAGCAGGTAGTAATATGTCATCATTGTTTTTGATTGTTGGTATGTTCGTGATCATGTATTTTTTCATGATTCGTCCTCAACAAAAGAAACAAAAAGAACAACAATCTTATGTTGATGCACTTAAAGCTGGTGACAAAGTAGTTACAATTGGTGGTGCTCACGGAACAATCGTTTCGGTTCGTGAAAAAACAGTTGTTGTTGAGGTTGATGCTAGCAAAGGTGTACGTATTGTATTTCTAAAGACAGCCATTTCTAAAGATGCTTCTTCTCAATTAACTGCTGAATAAGTAGTTGAGAGCACTTCATCTAAGGAAATAGAGTGGGTGTGAAGATTTACATTTCTCTTTTCTGACTGAAATTTAATTTTCGATGAAACCAAATACTTCTAAAACAGACTATCGTGCGTTTTTTTTAAGCATTTTGGCTGCAACAGTTTTTTGGATAATGAACGCATTGAATAAAGACGGTTATTCCCAAAAGATTTCGTTTCCACTTCGTTTTACGTACAACGATTCTCTGTATATCCCGACTCAGCCATTACCCGAAAAAATTACAGTACATGTAACAGGTAACGGATGGAGTTTGCTACGAAAAGCCTTGGCTTTGGATGTAGCACCCGTATATTACTCGATTAATAAGCCTTTAAAAACAAAGTTTTTAAATACAGGTTCGTTAGCCGACTCTCTTTCAGATTATATCAAAGATGTTCGTGTAAATTATGTTGTAACCGACCGCTTTGAATTGGAGTTTGACAAAAAAGTAAAACGCACCATTAGGTTGCGTGTTGATAGTTTGAATATTCCTTTGCAGGATCGCTACATTGTTTCTAGCGTGATTAATCTTAATCCTAGTACAATTGAAGTGGAAGGTCCAGAAAGTACCTTAAACGAACTAGGAGAGACGCTTAGTGTCAAAGTACCAGGTCGCCGAATTCAAGATAATTATGACGATGAAATAAGAATTCCACTTCCTAAAAATTCTTATCTCAAAGCCAATAAAGAACGTGTTTCGGTGAGTTTTGAAGTTGCAGAATTATTGAAGTAATTCATAAATTAGTAGCCGATAGTTGTCTATCGGCTATTTTTTTGTCTTTTTATCACATGAAAACAAAACCCGTTGTTGTAGGTATTACAGGAGGTATTGGCTCAGGAAAAAGTACTGTTGCCAAAGTATTTTCGCTATTGGGCGTACCCATCTACGAAGCCGACTCGAGAGCAAAATGGATTATTATCCAAAATCAAGAGCTCAAAAATGATATTATTGCGTTGTTGGGTACTGAGGCTTATTTGGCTGATGGAAGCTATAATCGTGCTTGGGTAGCTTCGCAAGTTTTTGGACAACCAGCATTATTACAACAGCTCAATGCCCTTGTGCACCCTGCAGTGCGCAAAGATGCGCAAGACTGGGTAATACAACATCAAGAGGCTCCTTATGTGTTGTATGAGGCAGCCCTATTAAAAGGGGCAGGCGATGGTAATCTATGTGATAAAATTATTAGTGTAATTGCTCCGATTGATTTAAGAGTACAACGTGTCAAATTGAGAGATAATCGCTCAGAAGAAGAAATAAGAGCAATTATCGAAAGACAACTTTCAGATACTGAGCGAATCAAATTTTCGGATTGGCTTATCCAAAATGACGACCAAACTCCAGTAATTCCTCAGATTTTGCAGATTCATCAAAGCTTGCTTAAATAAGAGATGTTTGCGAAAGCACAAAAAAAGAGACTACCCGAAAAGATAGCCTCTTTTAAACCTTTTAACACTACAATATTTTATTGGTGTCTCACTAACAATTTTTTGGTTACTAATGAGCGTCCATCTGCTGTCAATTGATATAAATAAATGCCATTTGGCCAGTCTTTTGTCGATATTCTAGACTTACGTTGATCTTTTTCCAAAATCTCTTCTTTTACTTCACTTCCCAAAATATTATAGAAAGTAATTTTTGCTTCACTTACTTGCGAAGAGATATTGAAATTGATATCTGCGTGGTCGTCTGCTGGATTTGGGAAAATATTAGATACCCAAAGTTTGTCATTAGAGAACAAATGTTCTTCTGCGTTCAATGCTTCCTCTGTACGAGCTGTTTCGGCTACAGCATTGTTATTCGTAACCTCATTTTTTGCTACAGTCTTAGCTGATTGTTGCGACAATAACGAGTTAGAAAAATACTGATTAATAGCAGTAGAGCGTTGTACATGAATACCACGATCAAGTGTATTCGAATAGGGTTGAAAGTAAGAAAAAGTAGATTTTCTCAAAGATGAAACCGTGGATGCTGAAGTGCTAGTTTTCTGCTTAGGCTTCATATCCAAACGGCTTTTATATTTATTTTCAGTTTGGGCGCTAGCTTCAATGCTCGACATCACTGCTGTCAGCATTAATAAACTACCCAATATGTATTTTTGTAGAAGTTTCATTTCATCTAATTGATATTAATAAATTTTAAAACAAAAAATAAGGAAGTTTGTAACGATAAATTTAATAATGCTTGGTGTTTTCCTATTTTCAAGCAATAATCATACAAACTTTATACTATAGACTGATAAATGTATGAAAAGGTTGCTCCTAAAGTAAAATTTTTTTTACGATTTACACAATAAATTCGTACAAGTACTATTACACAAAAATATAGTAAAATATTTCAATTATACTATCACTAACTATTTTTTAATATTTTTTTTAGCTAACGGCTTTGCAGGCGTTTTAACGGGGCTTTTCTTCTGTGAGACAGAATCTTTTGGTGCAGGTTTAGTCTCGACAGGTGCGATATAAGCTACTTTTTTCAAAATACTTTCTTTACTAGGCTTATCTGCAATTTTCCACCTAAAACCATCCAATTCTTTATCATCTTCTTTAATTTCTTTGGGAGGCATGAATTTGCCATCGGGTTTGGCTAAAAATGCAATTTTAGAGATTTTACTTTTTCCAAAATACATATTCATTTTACTACACTGAACACGATTCATCCCAGTAAGCTTATTTTTATCATCTATGGCAAAATAAATACTCTCTCCATTTCCATCGACGCTTACCTTTTCTACCTTCGAATCTTTGGTAAAGTTGGCTACAATTTTACGACCCTTTACTTGGTTGTAATTATTAAGGGTATCTACCGAAACTACGAAAGATTTACCTTTCATATTCATGACATGCACTTTGTTATTTTTCAACAAAATGTTGATAGAATCAGCTTCTGATTGGTTTTTATTATTCCAAAGAATGGGTTTCTGATAAAAATAAATCGTTGAATCAGATACGTTATAACTTAGCGAGTCACATTTGGCCGAAAGGTCAGACTTATACACCTGTACCTTTTTGTACGCATAAAGCTTACGAGTTTTGGTTTCCTTATTGTCCAATGAGACCAAGGTATCGGCTGTCAGAAAAAGGGTATCATTTTCAAATACATTTTTCAGTAAAGCTCTCCCAAAAACTCTGGTAACTCCTATTTTCTTGGCGTATCGCCCATGCTCTCCTGTAAGAATTGCTTTATCTTTTTTCGAAACAAAAACGATATTTCCATTGGCAATCCCAATCTCGGTAGGAGGGTCATAAATCATCGTATCGGCAGTCATGACATAGTCATCCGTCTTGACCGTAGAACGTCCTTTCAGATTGGCAATTTTTGTAATGGTATTATACTGACTCCCTGGATTGGCATAAGTGGTATCTTTTTTATTCACAATTGTCGTGGGTGCAATAAAAAATGCTTCCTTCGATAGTGTGCTATATCGTAACGAATCGGCAGTAAGTGAACCGTCTTTGTCTACCACTTTAACATTATGCTTGAAATCAAAAAGTTTGGTAACTGTATTGTAATAACCTTCACGACTGGTCAGAGTACTTTTTTTATCCACAATTTTCCCGTTGGTATTGTAGTATGCCACGTGCGAATTGAGGTTGTAATCCATCTGTTTGGTTGTCAGAATTATAGTGCCATCATCGAGTTTGACACGTCCGTTCATTTTTGCCAATCGGTCGTTACCAAAGTAGTAGGCTGTATCGCCTGTGATTGTTACCGTATCAGCTTGAATGATTTTTACTTTTCCGTAAGCTTCTAAAACATTGGTTGTTTCATTTAAAATAGCTTGTGTACAGTACACCAAAGTGGTACCTTGACGTAGGGCTACATTGCCCAAAAGCTTACGAATTTGCATGAAAGGGGTATTTTGTCCCACCAAGCTATCTGCCTTGATAATTTCTACCTGACTTTGTCCAAAAGAAGTTGATTGAAAGCCCAAAAGACTGAAAATCATGAACAAAAGGATATACGGTTTTGAGGCAAAAAAAGATTTCTTTGTCTCAAAAGAAGGAATCGAGCCGATAAATGTCCCGATTTGCTGTATTTTAGAGTAACTTTGTCGCATCATATTAGAGCTACAAAATTAGCCAATAAAACCATGCTTGACGAGTTTTTAACGTTTATTAACAACAAAAATCTGATTAATTCTTCCGATAAAGTCCTCTTGGCTGTAAGTGGTGGAATGGACTCAGTAGTAATGTGTGATTTATTTAGCAAAGCCAAAATAGACTTTGCCATTGCACACTGTAATTTCGGACTTCGTGGAGAAGAATCAAACGAAGATGAGACTTTTGTAAAAAAGCTTTCTATAAAATACAAAGTTCCGTTCTTTGTAACTACTTTTCAAACAGCAGAATTTGCTGAAAATGAGAAGGTTTCAATCCAAATGGCTGCAAGAATTTTGAGATACCAGTGGTTTGAAAAATTACGTGTGCAGCATCAGTTTGACTATATCGCAACGGCGCATCATCAGAATGACGTGCTAGAGACGGTACTTTTGAATCTAACAAAAGGGACAGGTATTGCAGGAATGCACGGTATCCAAATCAAAAATGGCGTAATCATTCGTCCAATTTGGTTTGCCGAAAAGGAACAGATATTTGACTATGTAGTTGAAAATCAAATTATTTGGCGTGAAGACTCTTCAAATGAGTCTAATAAGTACCAACGTAATTTGATTCGTAATGAAGTAGTGCCTTTATTGAAGCAAATCAATCCAAATTTGGAGCAGACTATTCAACAGACGGTAGAGCGTATTGCGGCAGTGGAGGAGATTTTCTATCAAGAAATCGAAATGCTTCGTAAGCAAATTGTTTGGAGTGATGGCAAGGTGTTTTTTGTGAATTATAAAGCGATTCAGACGCTTTCGCAACCGATAGTGAAACTGACGGAGTTGCTAAAGCCTTTCAACTTTACTTATCAGCAGTGTCAAGAGATTTTTGCTAGTTTTGACAAAGAACCTGGTCGCACTTTCTTATCGCCTACGCATGAGTTGGTGAAGGATAGAACCGAATTGGTTATTACGCTCAAAAACTTGACTAGCTTCGAAAGTCGTGTCATTGAAGCAAATGATACTAAGGTTAGAACAGATAGTTTCCAATTAGATTTTGAGATTTTTGATCGCCCAGAAGATTATAAAGTACCTACTGCGAAAAAGTACGCATGCTTGGATGCTGACAAAGTACGTTTCCCGCTACAACTTCGTAAATACAAAGAAGGAGATTGGTTCTGTCCACTGGGAATGAATAAGAAAAAATTGATAAGTGATTTCTTGACAGACCAAAAAGTGCCTTTGAATCTGAAAAAAGAAACCTATTTGCTTACCTCCAATGGCTCAACCATGTGGGTGGTCAACCAGCGTGTAGATGACCGTTTTAAGGTAACGGATAAAACTACTCGTATTTTGTTGATTGAGTGTTTTAGTTAGTAATTAAGATAAGTAGAGAATGTACCCTCGAAGGAATTTGTGTCTTTCGGGGGTATTTTTTTTATATTTTTTACAAAAAAATAGACCATTCCTGTAATTCTTCCATAGTTATGACGACAAATGTCATAAATTCCTTAAAATGAGTTTAAGGGCAACCTATTTTAGGCAAGGACAAAGGACAACTCATCACTCAAAACTCAAAACTCAGCACTCATACGTGTCCATTGAAAAACAATTTGTTACGGCATTACAGGCTCATCAAGCAATCATCCACAAAATTTGTGGGATGTATTGCCGTGACCTTGATGATCGAAAAGACCTTTTTCAAGAAATTGTGATACAGTTATGGAAGGCATTTCCAAAGTTTAGACATGAATCCAAAGTTTCTACTTGGGTATATCAGATAGCACTCAATGTGGCGATTTCAGACTTACGAAAAATTAAACGAAAACCTGTTTCTCAATCACTTGACGAACTTCATCATGATATTCCTGATTGGATACCTGATTCAGCACAAGAGGAAAAATTACAACTATTATACAAAGCAATGGAACACCTTTCTTCAGTAGAAAAAGCCTTGTTGATGTTATATTTTGAAGAAAAAGAAAATGAAGAAATTGCTGATATTATGGGGATAACTGCCAATAATGTTAGAGTAAAAATGACTCGGATCAGAGAGAAATTGAGAACTGAAATAGGTCGAAAATAGTAATTTATTCCGTTAAATCACTCCATTTTAAATTACAATATCCAACATGGAACTAGATGATTTAAAACATATTTGGCAAAATGTAGGTGAAGAATCTCAGCCTTCAATGGATGCTGAGGCTTTATTGCGGCTAACCAAGCAAAGCTCTCAAAATATCATTGAACGTTTAGTTCGAAATATCTGGTATGAACTGGTGGTTTCTATTTTCGTGGTAATCGCATGGTTTTATTATACATTGTTTTATGCTGAAGAACATTGGAGAATAGGAGGGTTGACGATGGGTATTTTTATGATAGCAAGTTTAGGATTTTACCTGTGGGGTTTGTTTCGCTTAAAGTCTATTTCAATGGCTGATATTTCGTTAAAAGAATCTTTGACACAACTGATTAAACAGTTTAAGCTTTATATCAAAGCCTATACATGGCTGAATATTTTGTTGATACCATTTGCCAATTTTTTAGGAGCATATCTCATTTTTAGTCCTTTGGAAGCTGGTCTAAAAACTTCTGCGATGATAGCTGTTGGCATGGCTCCCTTAATGTGGTGGTTGATGCGTTGGTATATCAATCGTCTTTATGGTCAGCACCTCACACGATTAGAAAGCATTTTGCAAGAATTGAATGAATAGTTTTAGTTTTGTGGTTTAAATAGAACATGAATTATGCAAACAGATATTCTCAAAAATTTATTAGCACAAAAAGTAGAAGCCTTTTCGACTGAGCAGAAAAAAAAATATAAGGTGATAGAACTCTACAAAGTTATCAATAAACTTAATAAGTCTTTGAAAAACAGTGCTCAGCAACAAACTGCTTTGAGACTTTTGAAAAAAACAATTGATGCTATTTCAACCAAAAATCCAGAACCTTCAGAGGAGTTTTTGAGTAATTACCAAGAATTACGTCAGCATCTCTTTATGGAGTTCAAATACGACCCAGAAGCAAAGGCCACGGTTTATTTATTGGTGGGTTTACTTTTTGGAATCGTATTAGGATGGATTATTAAAAGTTTTTGGCTTGGATTACCAATTGGTTTTTTTGTTGCCTTTTTCTTCTACTATACTTCTCTGAATAATGTGAAGAAAAACTAAGGTAATGATAAAAGAAAGTAGAATCTCAAAACTCTTCACTCAAAATTCATAACTCAACATGACTTATTTAGCTAAATGTTTTCTCATCGTTTTATGTTTTAGTGCATTGTTGCTTCCACGTTTGTACGCACAAGAAAAACAGCATTCTTTGTTATGGGAAATTTCTGGAAATGGACTTTCTAAGCCTTCCTATCTTTTTGGAACGATACACGCTATTTGCCCAAAGGATTTTGTCATGAATCAGAGTATTGAACAAAGTGTAACAAAAGCATCACAAGTGTATTTGGAGTTGGATATGGACGAGCCTTCGATGATGATGGATATGCAAAAAATGATGTTTATGCCTGAAGGGACAACGCTCAAATCGCTGATGAAGGAGGGAGATTACCAGTTGGTATCACAGTTTTTTAAAGATTCTATTGGGATAAATGTCGATAAGGTACAAAAGTTAAAACCTTTTGCGTTGAGTTCAATGACGGTGATGAAAATGCTTAACTGTCCTATCAAAAGCTACGAAATGACTTTTGTAGAAATGGCGAAAGCTCAAAAGAAAGAGGTGTTGGGGTTAGAGACGGTCGAGGAGCAAATGTCTGCCATCGATAAAATGGGGTACGAGCAACAAGCAGATATGATGTTGGTTAAAATGGTAAAAAATTGGAATGCCGATAAAAATACCTTTAGCCAAATGATTAAGGATTATAAATCTCAAAATCTAGAGGGTTTACTCAAAGATATGACCGCCTCTTCAACGATGGATGAGGAGTTTGAAAAGAACTTATTGAATGACCGAAATAAAAATTGGGTACCAAGAATCAAAAAAGTTATTCATGAAAAATCTACTTTTTTTGCGGTAGGAGCAGGGCACTTGCCTGGCGAAAATGGAGTGATTAATTTATTGAGAAAAGAAGGATATACGGTGAAAGCTGTTGTGAAATAAATTTTATTTACATTATAGAACCAAGGCGTTTTAGGTACGACAAAACCAAATTATATTGGATTCTGTCATACTTAAAACGCTTTTATTTTTGGCTTTACCACCCAAATTACACCCCAAAGCCTACTCCCCACTTGATTTATATCATCTTTTTTATTGACGGTGCTAAGAATAATGTGTGATGTTTCGTTCTACCTTTAGCATATAGAGTTTTCATCCAAAAACAAACTTATCTAAAGCTATGAAACTATCATTTCACGGTGCTGCTCAGACTGTTACAGGTAGCAAGCATTTAATTACGCTGAAAAACGGCAAAAAACTTTTATTGGATTGTGGGATGTTTCAAGGGAGAGGTAACGAAACCGATTCGCTTAATAGAGAATTTGGATTTGACCCTGCCGAAATTGACTATATGGTGCTTTCGCATGCTCATATCGACCACTCAGGTCTGATTCCTAAGCTGGTTAATGAAGGCTATAAAGGGAAAGTCTACTGCACCTATCCCACCAAAGATTTAGCTCAAATTCTCTTGTTAGATTCAGCACATATTCAAGAAACAGATGCTAAGTTTATCAACAAAAAACGTCGAGACGCTAACAAATCAGCTTTAAAACCATTGTATGAAACGCAGGATGTCATGCGTTGTTTGATACGATTTGTGCCCAAAGAACTAGACGAATGGCATCAAATCGATGAGGATATTCAGCTCAAATTTACCGAAGCAGGACATATCCTTGGGGCAGCGGTGGTAAATCTCAAAATTAAAGAAGATGAGGAAATTAAGCATTTGACATTTACAGGCGATGTAGGTCGGTACAACGATTCTATTTTGAAATCACCAGCTCCTTTTCCACAAGCAGATATTATTATTTGTGAATCTACGTATGGAGATTCCTTGCATGATGATGCACAAGTTTCGGAAGAAGAATTTATCAAAGTTATTCTGAGAACTTGTTTTGAGCGAGAAGGTAAATTGATTATTCCTGCCTTTAGTGTTGGGCGTACCCAAGAGCTAGTGTATATCTTAAATCGTTTGATAGAAAGTGGTAATATTCCTTCATTGAATGTATATGTTGATAGTCCATTATCTACTGAGGCGACGCGAATCACTTACAATCATCCAGAGTGTTTTAACAAAAAACTGTTGAAATATATGGAGCATGATGAAAATCCATTTGACTTTTCGACCTTAAGATATATAACCGATAAAGAATCTTCACAAGATTTAAACCAGAAAAAAGAGCCTTGTATTATCATTTCGGCATCAGGAATGGCAGAGGCAGGGCGAGTAAAACACCATATTGCAAATTCTATTCAAAATTCTAGAAATACCATTTTATTAGCAGGCTATTGTGAGCCTAATTCCTTAGGTGGACGCCTCAAATTACGTCCCTCGAATGTCATTATTTTTGGAGAAGAATACCAAGTAAAAGCTGAAATTGCCGAAATAAAAAGCCTTTCGGCGCATGCTGATTATGAAGATTTATCGCAGTTTTTAGCTTGTCAGGATCCACAGTTGGTCAAACAATTTTTTGTCGTACATGGCGAGCCCGAAGTGCAAGAACATTTTAAAAGAAGACTTATCAAAAAAGGATTTGTGGAGGTATATATACCCGCCCCGCACCAATCTTTTCATGTCTGATTTTTCTCAGAAATGCGACTAATTTCTATCTCATAATGAAGTGATTAGCGTCATTTAGTAATAAAACAATGCTTTGTAGTTTTGACATAGAAATTCAACCTAAACAGCATTGGTCATGAAAAAAGTTATCGTAGCGTTTGATGGTCTTCATTTCTCTAAAGGAGCAGTAAATTATGCCATTCAGTTGGCCAAAGATAGTGGCTCGGTTATTACGGGCGTTTTTCTACACGATTTGTACTATCGCTACGGTGCTTCGGCTACCGTGTTGGAAGGTCAACCCTATTTTGATGCAAGTCCCTTGTTGAAATTGGCAGAGGAAGAAGAAGTAGAACTCAACAAAAATATTCAGCAGTTTGAGTGGTATTGCAAGGAGTTTTACCCACATTATGAGGTTGTAAAAGACATGGGTATTCCTGATTATGATTTGGTACGTGAAAGTCGTTTTGCGGATGTGATTATTGTAGGGGGAGAGGTTTCGTTTACCGAAGAAAAGCAAAAAGCCAATAATCAGTTTGTAAAAGAGCTTTTGAAAGATGCCGAATGCCCTGTTATCGTAGTACCAGAAGACCCAGACCCGATTCATCATATTACCTTGACGTATGATGGCTCAGCGTCATCGGTTTTTGCGATAAAACAATTTTTATACTTGTTTCCTGCCAAGCGCTATAAAGAATTTACAGTAGTATCTGTGGCAGAAAAAGAAGGTTCCATGACAATTCCTCGTGAGGAGGCGTTTATGAATTTTCTGAAAAAACAAGTAAGTACCGTCCATTTTGAAGTATTACCACACGGTAATCCTGGCGAAATGCTGGCAAATTATATCAATACACACCGTACATCAATCGTAGTGATGGGGTCGTATGGTAGAAATGTATTGTCAAGAATTTTACATAAAAGTACTTCAGAAGAGCTTTTACAAAATCTGAAAGTACCTGTATTTATTACACATATTTAAGAAAGTGGATAGAAGTGTAAAACCTTACTATTCAATTCTAGTTTCATAGAGAGAGATAAGTATTAGGGATTTCAAAAAGCATCGACAAATTTTGTTGATGCTTTTTTATTGAGTGATTGAGTGGTTGGCAATTGAGTGATTATAAAATTATCGTTATAGCCTTACTTAGCAAGGGATTATCACTCACTAAATCACTCAATCACCAATCACTCAATTCCTTATTTTCCTGGATTATAGATTCTTTCTGCAAACTTCATGACGTCTTCTTTGTAGTAAAGAACGTCTTTGAATTGACCGTTGGTATACATTTCGGCTTGGTCGAAGAAGTGAATGGAGCTAGGGTTACCACTTTGACCGCCTGCCAATAAAGATTTAGCTTTTACTTTTTCTCCAAATTCTACGGCACAGATAAAGCTATTGCCATTGACACCATATCGTTTTTTTGTGCCATAATATCGTCCTGTGTATGAAGGAAGCATCCCCCAAGCCGAAGAGGCAAATGGTACAGGAATACTCGCTTTGCTATCGTCATACTTTTGCTCAATATCGTTCGAAATACGTTGGAAGCGGTTGATTTCGCCCCATGCAACTTGCCAAGTTCCAAAACGATTACGAAGGTCTTGGATGGTTTCTAGCATTGGGTCTAGGAGTTCTTTGGTAGATGCTGTGGCTACATATTGTTCTGTACGACCTACTTGATCGGCTTTTAGCTCATCTTTGACTTGTACTCGGGCTATAGCAGACTGTAGTCTTGTGGCCCATTCGATTGCCAATGCCGTCGGAATGGAACTTTTGCTAGTACGAAAATCCCAAAGCTTTAATTGTTCAATAGGTTCGGCTAGAGACGAATAGCGGGTATTTTGACTTTCATTTTCGTATGCTTTTATCAAGGCAGGTACAACTACTTCAAATGCCGCCAAGTAGGTATCATAACCCGCTTCAATGACTTTGTCTAAATTGTACTTTGGAATGCTACTCAAAACTCTTACTGCATTTATTCCTCTGAAATTTTCACCATCGGGTGCCATGTATTTCGGATAATCGGCACGTTTGGGACTATTACTTCCTGCTACGGTATAAGGTGTTGCATTGCAGTTTTGAAGCCAGCCATTAGTTGGATTGTAAACATGTAGCGACTCTTTTACTGGGTGTAATCCTTTCCATTCGGTAGCTGCAATAGAGCCATCCACTGGTTTTGACCAGTCGTATTTGTTGTCACGAATTGGCAAATAGTTGCCATGCCAATAAGCAATATTTCCCTCGGCATCGGCATAAACGGTGTTGTTTGACGTATTAGCCAACAAATCCATCGTTTTTTTATACTCAGCAAAACTATTGGCTTTGGTACGTTGCCAACTTTGAATCAAGCCTGTCATCGAGCGGTTATTGGCTTTCACACTAATCCATTGTCCATTGCGCTTTGCCATTACAGGACCGTGATGTGTGTACATGACATCAAAGTTTTTATCTTCAATTTTGCCATTTTTCAGTACGCCAATTTTTACTTTTTTGATTTTAATAGGTCGCTCTTTTCCTTCATATAGATATACCCAGGTGTTACCCTTCTTTTGGATTTTTTCAATATAAGTATCTGCAATATCAGTATAACTAGAAGTGTGCATCCAGCCACATTTTTCATTAAAACCTTGATAGACAAATAGCTGTCCCCACGTAACTGCCCCGTAGGCATTGAGTCCTTGCTCGCTAATTACGTGCACTTCGGGTCTGAAATAAAAAGTTACGTGAGGATTGATATACAATATAGCCTTACCTGATTCGGTGATTTTGGGTGAAAAGGCAAAGCCATTCGAGCCTGTCAGGATTTCTTCTTCTGCGGGTTTTTGATAAAAATAGCCTAAAGCGTCTTTTCCTTCGTACAAACTTTTGAGATCGTTAGTCGTAACATCGGCGGTATTAATAGCCCCAATACTGCCATCAGTCCATAGCAACGAATACCAAGGTTGAAAGCGAGTCAGCAAGGCAGGTTTTACTTCTGGGTGTTTGTAAAGATAATAATTGATGGCATCGGCGTGCGCATTGAGTAGGGTTTTAAGCCAAAGAGGTGCCTTTTGATAATCAGCTACTGCTTCCGAAGAGTCAATAACCATACGGATAAGTAAATCTTCATAAAGCTGGCTTTCTCCTTTTATTTCAGAAAGGCGTCCTAGCTTTTCGATATAATTCATTTCAACTCGCTTGAAATCGTCCTCGCATTGCGCATAAAGCAAACCAAAAACCGCATCAGCATCAGTTTTGCCATAAATATGCGGAATACCCCAATTGTCGCGAATGATTTGAACTTGTTGAGCTTGCTTTTCCCATCGAGCAATCTCGATTTTATTAAATTTTTGGGCAAACAGGGCAAATGGTAAAAGGTAAAAAAGTAGTAATGAGATTTTTTTCATAGGATTGTTGATGAGTGCTGTTGATAATTGAGTGAATGATTTTAGCAAAAGTAAAATTGTTTCTGCTTGTAGATACGCAATGCTTTGCGTCTTGCGTGTCAGGCTGTCTTAAATATCGAAAGACCAATAACACTTAATTTTTTTCTGAGTAAAAATAGAAATTATTTAAGACTCACAAATGAGGCTTTGTCGAAAAACTTGGTCGATAACTCGTTGAAAAACGATTTTTGTGATTTTTTAATAAAAAATAAAAATAAAATAAGCCTTTCGGGTACATTTGTATCTAACTATCCAATTGATTGCACTTTAGTGCAAAATGAAATATATCGGTGTAACGGGCTCGTTGAGAGATAGATCAATACTATTTTTCGGTATGCCCAAGCCAATTTAATACCTTCAGAAACTATTATTCTATGAAAAAAAACTACTTACGACTATACTTTTGGGTCGTCCTTATCGCCGTGGGGCTATGTTCCTGCGTAGACCCTTACGAATATGATTTTGAAAAAGATGGAAAACATTTGGTTGTAGAAGGCTTTTTGAGTGACAGTCAGAGTGCACCTGATACCATTCAGGTTTATTTTTCCAATTATTCAAATAATTATTCACAAATCTTGGATGCAGATATAACCAAAGCATCTATTCTGATAGAGGATACTCAACAAGAAATTCCCCTTCTGATTCCACAAGCAGGAAGACTGATTCCTCCTAAGAATTTCGTATTTAATCCCAACTACGCATATCGTTTGAAGTTTGAGCTTTCGACAGGTGATAAATACCAGTCAACAGCTGAAAAAATAACACCAACACCTCCTATTTTGAAGGTAAAAAAACAGTTTAATTTACAAAGCAAGTTGTCTACAGATGGAAAAAGTTATCTGTCTGCTAGTGAGTTGTTTGTGGATTTTCAGGATGATCCACAAGTGACTAATTTCTACTTGTGGAGATATACTCATTACGAAAAACTAGCCTTTTGTAAAACTTGTAACAACTCTGTTTTAGATTATGGTTCTCAACAATGTGGTCCAGCTCCGAGAGCTCTACAAAACAGAATGTATTTCGACTATCCTTGTGAGTCGTCCTGTTTTGCAATCTTGCATAGCCCAATTGTGATGGTTCAAGATGATAGAGCTTCGCAGGGTAAACTGATTCAAGATAAGTTGGTAGCTCAAATCCCATATTATAACGACTATGGTTGTTTGGTTGACATTGAACAAATAAGTGTGTCGTTGGAAGTTTATAAGTTTAATCAACTAGTTCGACAACTCTCGCAAGGAACAGGAGGATTAGCTGATACGCCTCCATCGGCTATTATCGGAAATATCCAAAACCTTACTAACCCAGACGAAAAAGTAGTGGGATATTTTGGCGTTGCCAATATCCAGAAGCGGAGTTATTGGCTTGATAGAACAGATGCCACAGGGCCGATGGCTTTGATATTGGGGCATACCATTAGTGAAGAACCGTCAAATCCTCCCACACGTCCACCTTCGGCAAAGTGTGTTCCGAGTGCTACACGGACCCCCTTTCAACCCAAAGGATGGCAATTATAATTTTCGGGGATTTCAAACGGATTTACAATGAAATATATACTTCTATTTATACTGTTGTCATTTGGAGCTTGGGCACAAAATGGTGACAAAAAACAGTACACCACCTTTAAAGGGATTGTGATTGATTCTCTTGATCGAAAACCTATAGAAAGTGCTGCCGTCAAAATTGATAACCAAGGCGTATATACCCAAGCAGATGGGAGCTATTCTTCTTTGGTGCCTTATGGCGAATACACGGTAACCATTAGTATGGTAGGATATAGAACTTTTCGAAGAAGGATAACTTTTAAAAAAGCTGAATTGAAACTAGACATTAGTCTGTTAAATATTGCTAAAGAACTTGATGAAGTAGTTGTATCGACACAAGGTGCTACCAAAAACGTAGATAGAACACTTTTGGGGGTAACGCCCATGAGTATGAAAACCATTAAAAAAATCCCTGCAATTATGGGAGAGGTGGACGTACTCAGAGGAATTCAAATGTTGCCAGGCGTGACATCGGTTGGGGAGGCCGCCAATGGAGTAAATATCCGAGGAGGTACTACAGACCAAACTTTGATTTTGTTAGACGATACACCCATTTTTAACCCTACCCACCTGTTTGGACTATTCTCCGTTTTTACACCCGATGCCGTTAGCGGTGTAGAGTTGTACAAAGGCGGTATTCCTGCCAGATTTGGCGGTAGAACAGCGTCGGTATTGGATGTGACACTACAAAACCCTAGTCTTACACAGACAAAGCTAAGCGGAGGTATAAGTTTGGTTTCTAATCGTTTGAGTATCGAAACTCCTTTGATTAAAAACAAACTGAGTATGTTGGTATCCACCAGAGGTTCATTCAATGACTTTTTATTTCAGTTGGGTTCTGAGCGTCTTAAAAATATTCGAGCAAACTTTTATGATATTGCCACGAAGTTTTTCTTTCAACCTAACCAGAAAAATACTTTTACCTTTTCAGGATATTTTAGTAAAGATTTTTTCCAGACAGATTTATTAGGTACTGTCAATAATATCAGTGCTACATCGACGCAGTATGATTACAAATCTTTGAATGCTTCGTTGAAATGGTTTCATTTGTTTAGTAGTCAACTCGATTGGCAGACGTCGGCTATTTATACAAATTATCAGCCTAAGACAATGTTGCCGCAGTTAAATTCTAGTAACACCGTGGATATTACATCGGCAATTTTGTACCGACAACTCAAGTCAGAATTGCATTATAATCCCAATGAAAAGCATAAGTTGACTGGAGGAATTTCGTCTATTTGGTACAAAATCAGTCCAGGGAATTTAGTGCCAAATGCGTCCACAAGTGTTAACCCTATTACCATTCCAGATGAAAATAGTATAGAGGCAGGTATTTATGGAGAAGATGAAATGACTGTAAATGCTAAGTTGAGTGTTTCTGTGGGCTTAAGATATGCTCAATATTGGGCAATGGGAGCAGGTACTGTAAGACGTTACCAAAGTGGTGTTCCACTTTCAGATTTTACTGTAATCGATTCTACAAAATATGGGTCTGGACAAGTGATAGCTTCTTATGGCGGGCTTGAACCACGTATTTCGGCAAAATATTCCTTAACTAATTCATCTTCATTGAAGTTTGGCTACAACTTTATTCGCCAGTATTTACAGGTGGTTTCAAATACGACAACGCCTCTGCCAACATCTCGTTGGGCTACCAGCAACGACTATATTCGTCCGCAAAGTAGTCATTTGTTTTCTTTGGGTTACTTTAAAAATTTTAAGGATAATATCTATGAATTTTCGATGGAAGGATATTATCGTCGCAACGAAAATGTGCTTGATTACAAACCTGGGGCAGATTTTGTCTTAAAACCAAATCTCGAAACACAGGTATTACAAGGTAAAGGTATGGCTTATGGTTTGGAGGTAATGTTAAGTAAAAAGAAAGGTGATTTGACGGGTTGGCTAGGATATACTTATTCAAGAAGTTTGAATCAAATCAAGCAAAGTGACCGATATGAAGAGCAGGTAAATGGTGGAAAATGGTATCCAAATAATTTTGACCGACCGCATAGCTTCAACGCCAGCTTGATTATTGGGCAAGGAGCGCATCATGAATTTGGCTTTACGATGGTGTATAATACTGGTCGACCGTTTACTGTTCCTACAGGAATTGTGGTTTTTGATGGAGTAACTTATCCTTTTTATCAAGACCGCAATAATGCTCGTATTAGTGATTATCATCGTTTGGATTTTTCATGGACAATCCGAAATCCAAGTATGCGTAAGCGCCGATGGGAGGGAAGTTGGACTTTTACCGTGTATAATTTATATGGTCGCAAAAATGCCTATTCAGTGTATTTACGCACCGAAGCTGGGATAAAAGCGTATCAATTAACGATTTTTGGTTCGCCGATACCATCTTTAACTTACAATTTTCATTTTATGTAAAAATCAGTAAAATAAACTATTCTAAGAGATAAATTTTAAATTTCATTCTTAGAATAGTTTATCCAATTACGACTTGATGTTCAAGTGCTTGGCGAATTTCGCAAACTAATAAACCACTTCCTCCTCCATAGTGTTGGATGATCAAAACTGCGGGATTGATAGCCAATAATTCAGCTCTTAATTTTTCCTCCTCTTCTGGCAAAATGCCATTTCCTAAAAGCACTAAGGCTATATTTTCTTTCTGAAAAATTTGTAGAGCGTCTTGATCAACACATGTTCCGATGGCATTCCAATCGGGCTGTTGATTAATCAAGCGCACCACTACACCCAAGATTTCGGGATGACGACTGATGACTAGGATATTCTCCATATTTATTGAGTGATTTGGTGAGTTGTGAATGAGTGATTTTTCTCAATAAAGCAGAGGCAGAAAAACAAAAAAATATAGCTAATTTATTGGTAGTTAGATTGTTGTAAAATAACTTTGCCTCTTTGCCTCTTTGCCTCTTTGCCTCTTTGCCTCTTTGCCTCTTTGCCTCTTTGCCTCTTTGCCTCTTTGCCTCTTTGCCTCTTTGCCTCTTTGCCTCTTACAATGTCATTGGTACATCCATCAATAGGATTTCGGCATCTTGTGTTAGGGCTTTCAAAGCGATAGATTTTGTATTCCAGATACCCAAGCCATCACGTTGATTAACGGTTTGTCCATCGATTTCAAAATCACCTTTTAGAATGAAAGCATATACACCATTTCCTTGACGTTTTATATCGTAGTTGGCAGTTGTACCAGCATCGAATGTACCAATATTAAACCATGCATCCTGATGAATCCAAACGCCTGCATCTTCTGGATTAGGAGATAGAATTTGTTGTAAACGGTTGCGACGGTCAGCAATATCTAACGTCATTTGGTCGTAGCGAGGCGTAACGTTTTTCTTGTTAGGGAATACCCAAATCTGTAAAAATTTCGTTTCTTTATCGCTGTTGCGGTTGTATTCGCTGTGATACACACCTGTACCAGCACTCATAACCTGAATATCGCCCTTTTTGATAACAGCCACGTTATTCATGCTGTCTTTGTGCTCAAGGTCACCTTCTAATGGAATTGAGATAATTTCCATATTGTCGTGCGGGTGAGTTCCAAAGCCACGACCTGCTGCTACTTGGTCGTCGTTAAGTACACGCAAAACACCAAAGTGGACTCTTTCTGGATTGTAATAATTAGCGAAACTAAAAGTATGATGACTTTTTAGCCATCCATGATTGGCATAGCCGCGAGTATCGGCTTTATGCAATATTGTATTTGTCATGATTTTTGTCTGAGGATTGGGTAAATGATTCAAACCGATTACTTCCAATGGTTGCAATTCATCATTTTGATGATTGTTAAGTTCTTTTCCTAGAACTTTAGAACTCACATACATTCCAGTTCCCAATATGCCTTTCTTAAGAAATTCCTTGCGCTCCATCGTTGTAAATCGTTTTGTTTAATGAACAATACAAAGATGCACGAAGCACAAGCCTCAAAACATTGAACTAGGACAAGAATTTAGGAATAATTTGAAGATTTGGAAATTTGAAGATTTGAAAATGAAGTTGTTTGAATTTTTCGGTCAGGGGGTGAATAGATTCACCAGCTATTTGGAATCGTTGGTCAAGAACTGGTTATATATTAAAAGAGCCTGATTGTTGGATAAGTTATTAATTCAGTTTTAAAAACTGTTTAAAAAAGTAAGTCCAAGACTAAGTCTTGAACTAAAAATTGATTTGAAGATTTGAAAAGGATCTCTATTATTTCGTTTATCGCCTACAGCAATCCTACTGTTTTGCCAATTTGGCACGAACTTTACTCAAAAATTCGGCAGAAATACCTAAATACGAAGCAATATAATGCTGAGGAACTCTTTGAGGAATACTTGGATATCTTTTCAGAAAATCAAGATACTTTTCCATCGCAGGTTTGGCAATGGTATTAATTAATCTGTTTTGGGTAACAGACAAATTCCGTTGTACTAGCAAACGGAAAAATCTTTCGAACCGTGGAGCTTTTTCGAGAAGTGTTTCTTTGGTGTTATGGTCAAGGTATAAAATTTCACAAGCCTCAAGCGTTTCGATAAAAATGTTACTTGGAACTTGTTCATGAAAACTTGCAATATCACTAATCCACCAGCCTTCCACGGCAAATTGTAGAATAACTTCCGCACCTTTATCATCCAAATAATAAGTACGAGCACAACCTTTCACGATAAATGCTTCAATATCACAAACGTCTCCAGCTTTTAGTAAAAAGGTTTTCTTCGGGACTTTTTTATAAGTCAATAGGTCATTAAAAATGCTTAATTCTTCTGCTGTAAACGAAACATATTTGCCGATGGCTTGATTAATAATATTGTTGTATTGACTTGAGTAAGGTTGCATAGGATACTGAAATAATGGGGTGTCAGCGTTTCACAAAGATAGAATTATTTCTGATAGGAGATTTAAAATCCTTCAATCCTCCAAATACCAGCGGCATGAGTTTTATTTTTCTCACCAGCTGGAGTAATAGCAAGACAGGTAGTTTTTATCGTTAGGCTTTCTGTAAATTGAAAAGTATTGGCAACTCCTTCTCTTATTAAATAACTCTTTTGAAAGCTGTTTAAGCTCCAATCATCTTGTATGGCGAATTGCTTAATTTTAGACTCTTCAACGCCGAAACTAAACAAGTCTTTATATAGCCCTGCTTCTTCCCATTTGTCAGTTTGAGGATACATGTCAGTATTCGCCGCAGCATATCGTGGTGGTATTAAGAATTTCGATTGATAGGAAATAACATTATTAGATTGCCCGACGAAGTAGGTTTTAAACTCATCGTATTTTCCACAAATTAAAAAATAGGTATTTTTCCCCGTCCAAAGATTATAGTAGGCAAGTCTTATTATATCATCAAATAGTCTCTGAGGTTCTTCTGTGTTAATGTTAGAGGTATCTTTCTTGGCAAGTTTAAATTCGAACACTTCTTCGATGTCGGACAAACCAGCATCTATTTCATGCAAGTCTTTTTCATAAATAACTAAATCTATTTTCCTGCTTTTGAATAAAGGATGAAGTTTTTCTAGTGCCACACGTTCGATGTGAGTACCAAAGGCAGTAATGGTGTCAGCAATAGGATAACGGAGACTTGCTTCGTGGATTAACTGTTCTCTACCAATTCGGAGTTGGTAGCCCATCCATAGACATATTGCATCCACGATGGCATTTTCGCGAGTGTTATTGATGATCATAATAGGGTAGAAATGAAGATTTCAAATAGAGTATTTGATTCACATTGAAAAGCTTCTTAGGCTTCTAGTTTATGTTTAGTAATATCAAAATCTTCCTGACTCAGCTCATTGAGATGGTCACTGATAATAACACGCATCCATGGATTGTCCAGATGAGCGTCTATAAGTTCATAATAAGGTTTTGTTCCAACATATTGTTGAACAGCGAAGTCCAGTATCTTGGAAGGCTCTCCCGAACCTGTGTATAATAAGACAGCTATTTTACCAATCTTTCCGTTGGGTGACTTAAAATCAGTTTCATTGATTTTTAAGCCAGGAATATTATTATTCATAAGTAGATGTATTTTTCTTGTAAAAGTAAAGATATGTTTTGTATAATGCTAAACTATTTGTAGTCAAATGATTATCTACTATGGTTGCCCTTCACAAACTCCCAAGTTCGATAATCTCCCCAATAAATGCCATTTTGATTAGGAGCGTAAAAACCACAATGTCCGCCGTGAGCGGGATATTCACTGAAAAGGTAATTCGACTGTTTAGCTTTATCCAAAATCGCACAACTTTCTGATAATACAGGGTCGTTAGCGGCATTTAAGATTAATGAAGGAATCCTAATTTGGTCTACTACATGAATTGCACTACATGAATCATAATAGTCTGCGGCATTTTTGAGACCGTGCAAAGGCGCAATGTATTCTCCTGTAAACTCATCTAAGGTTTTGTATTTTTCAAATAATGAAAACCATTTCGGGTCAATCAACTCAGTTCTTTTTTGTAAAAAACGATGAAGTTTACTTTTAAAGCGATTCGCATAAAAGCCTTCAGCACCCATCGCATCCACGCTTCCTTGAATATCGGTAGGAACAGAGATCGCTACAACTGATTTAATTTCTTGGGCTATGTTTACACCTTGCTCTCCAGCATATTTGAGCGATATATTTCCACCTTTGCTATATCCCACCAACGTAATTTGCGTGTAGTGTTTCATCGCCAAGCAATGATTGATTACATACGCCAAATCTTGAGAATCACCATGCGTTGTTAGTCGCTCCAAACGATTATTTTCACCGCTAAGTCCTCTGTGATTCCAGCAGACCGCGTCCCAATGGTTTTGATTAAACAATTTTACCGCTCCCCAAATATAGGGCCTTGTAGAGTTTCCCAGAAATCCATGTGTAAAAATGACAAGCGATTTGCTAGGAACAGAACTTTTACTCCAATCCAAATCTAGAAAATCCCCATCAGGCAATTCTATGCGCTCACGTGTATAGTGCACTCCCTCAACCTTACGAAGCGTAGAAGGGTATATAGTCGAGAAATGTGGGTTTCTCCAGATATGTTTTGCTTTGTAAGATGACTCAATTAAAGGCATATTTTGGAAGTGATGAGTTTTGAGTGCGGAGTGTTGAATTTAGTAATTGCTTTTGATTGCTAATGGCTGAAAGCTCTTCGTCAGACTGTTGCGATATGTTCAATCTCAATTGGTTCGATTTTTTCGAGTTTCCCAATGATTTGATTAGTCATATTTCTACGAAATTCAAGTTGTAAAGTACATTGATTGTCAAAAAGCTGATTCTTGACTTTCAGCCCAAACTCTTTTACTACTTTCATCACATCATTCATTTGAACAAATTCAAAACGTACTTCATAAATCTCATTGACTGTTTTTTCAATGATTTCCGCATTGATTAAGGCTTCTTGAGTAGCTGTTTTATAGGCGTTAATCAGACCCGGAACGCCTAATAAAGTACCACCAAAATAACGAACGACTACTACCAAAATGTTAGTTATATCTTTTGACAATAAGACATTTAAAATTGGTTTTCCTGCCGAGCCAGACGGTTCTCCATCGTCGTTGACCCTAAAATTGGTACGATCTTGTCCCAAGCGATAGGCATAGCAATGATGAACCGCTTTGAAATGTTCCTTTTTGAGTTGGTCTACTAATTCTTTTACCTCTGACTCGTCTTCAATAGGATAGGCATAGGCAAAAAATTTACTGCCCTTATCTTTAAATAGCCCTTCAGCCGAGCCAGTAATAGTTTTGTAAGTATCTTCAAATAACATAAAATCTCAATTTTGTTAGCGCTTTCAGTTGTTGATAGGCTGTGCTCTTAGAATACGTTTAAAATTTTATTTGGCACTTAAAGAAAGAATAAAATTTCCCTTCGCCACACCTTACTTTTCTTGTCTTGCCACAAGAAAAGTAACAAAAGAAAGGCAAGAAATCCTAAACTCGCCTTCGGCTCAAACAGTAGGATTTCATAAAATTAAATACTTCAAATTATAAAGTTTGAGAATGATTTATGAATATCTACAAATTTACTTAAGTAATTGGAGAAAATGATGCTATCAAGGATGATACGTGTTTGACTTCGTTGCTGAATAGTTTGGAGCTACAGCATAAAGCATAATTATGCGTAACTTTGTGTTTTGAGATTGAAAACCGATATCGTATCAAATATCTGTTGGTACGATTAAAAGATATTGTAATGCAAACGAATTATTATTTTCTTCGACAGCTTTCGAAGCGATTGGAAGAGGAGTTGGTAGGTTTGGTATTTGCCGAATGTTTTTCGCAAGAAAAAGATGAATTGGTCTTAGGCTTTTGTACCGATGGAAAACAGTGGAGAAAAAAGCGTGATTTTTACATAAAAGCTGTTTTGCATCCTGATTTTGCCTGTTTGAATTTTCCTGATGATTTTCGTCGCGCTGGTCGAAATTCGGTGGATTTATTCAAGGAAATCAATGGTTTGAGGGTTGAAAGAGTTCAACAATTTTTGAATGAAAGGGCTTTTGCGCTGTATTTTGAAAACAATTTTACCCTGTTATTCAAAATGTACGGTAATCGCTCGAATATCGTCTTATTCGAAGGTGACGAGGTACTGGATTTGTTTCATAACAAATTGGTTGTCGATAATAACCTTTCTCTCCAAACACTCGACCGTCCGATTGATCAGAGTTTTGAGGCTTTTGTAGAGTCTAATGGACAACTCAATGCTTTGTTTCCAACTTTTGGAAAAGAAATCGTAAAGCTAATTCAGGGAAAAATTAAGGCATTAGAACAGCCGACTCTTGAACAGCAATGGGCAATAGTCCAAGAAATCCTTAAAGAGTTAGAAGCTTCTCAGTTTTATATCAAGACCATTGATTACCAGCCTGTGTTGTCGATGATACAAGAGGGTGGCGAATGGGTGAAAACCTTGACAGACCCTATTGTAGCGAGCAATGAACTGTACTATTCTTTTGCTCGAATCAATGTTTTTGACAAAGAAAAAGGGCAGTGTATTCGTCATTTACAAAAGCAAATCTCACGTACCCAAACTTATATTGATAAGTCATATACGCAGCTTTCGAGTTTGGAAGAGGATGTCAAACATGAAGAAATTGCCAACATCATTATGGCCAATTTACATGCGATTCCTGAGCGAACAGAGGTGATAGAGTTATATGATTTTTATCGTGATAAACCTATTAAAGTAAGGTTGAAGCCTGATTTGACTCCCCAAAAGAATGCTGAAAACTATTACCGAAAAGCCAAAAATGAAAAGATAGAAATCCAAAAACTCATGGAGAATATTGAGGCTAAAGAGGAGTTGATGCAAGAATTGCAGGGGCATATCAGCAAAGTGGAGGCAATCGAAAGTCTGCGAGAATTGCGAAAATACATTAAGAATAATGTTAGCGAGCAAACCGACAAACAGGTGCTGACAGTTCAAGATTTATTCAAATATGTAAATTATCAAGGTTGGGAAATCTTAATTGGTAAAAATTCTAGAAATAACGATTTGCTTACTCAACGATACGCCCGAAAAGAAGACCTATGGCTTCACGCTCGTGATGTATCTGGCTCACACGTGGTCATTCGCCGACAAGCGGGGAAGAAGTTTCCAGTAAATGTCATTGAAAAGGCAGCAGGAATTGCAGCTTATTATTCTAAACGAAAAAATGATACACTGTGCCCTGTGATTGTTACGCCAAAAAAATATGTTCGCAAAACCAAAGATTTGCTAGAAGGTCAGGTAATTGTGGATAAAGAGGAGGTAGTTTTGATTGAGCCAAGTTTGTAATTACCAGTAGAGACGTAATACTTTACGTCTCAAGCTGAGTCAGGCATAGCATATTAATAACAAAAAGCGGTCGGAAAATATTTTCCGACCGCTTTTTTGATGCTCCCATACTGGATTTTACTCAGTATAAGACGCAATCATTGCGTCTCTACCACGAGAATACAAATTTTAACATAATCACTCATTCGCTCAATCACTCAATCGCTAAATTGTTTGATGCAGTACAAATATGAATAGGCTTAAGGCGCAATCATTGCGTCTCTACAAAAAAATCACAAAATGATACACCTCGTACCTTAAATAAATTATTTTTTATATAAAAAAGTTGCAATTGTTGTTCTAACTAAAGTATTTTTACTATTGTAGAACAGTGTAGAACTGTATAAGATAATGTGCAATCATTTGAGCATCGAAAAAATTTGGATTATTCTTATAAAATCAGAATTAATTTCAAGTTTTTAAAGCAATAGTAATATAAGTATCCAGTAAATAAATACATATTGCCTTGTTTGTTTTGCCATTAAAATTGTAACTTTCAGATTCAAAATTTAATTTATCCCTGATTATAAACTATTCAAATCAATTCAACCCATGCACAAAGGACTGGAACTTATTGATTATCTGGTATTTCTCATTTATTTCGTGGTAGTGGCTGGCTATGGCTACTGGATTTATCAAAAGAAAAAATCAAAAGAAGCATCTTCTACAGATTTCTTCTTAGCTGAAGGTTCGCTTACATGGTGGGCAATTGGAGCATCGATGATTGCTTCAAACATTTCGGCAGAACAGTTCATTGGTATGGCTGGTAACGGCTATAAAATGGGTTTGGCAATTTCGACGTATGAATGGATGGCGGCGGCTACGCTTATTATTGTGGCGGTATTCTTTATGCCAATCTACTTGAAGAATAAAATCTTTACAATGCCTCAATTCCTGAAACAACGCTATAACTCTACCGTGAGTACGATTATGGCTGTTTTCTGGTTGATTTTATATGTTGTCGTAAACCTTACCTCTATCTTATATCTAGGTGCATTGGCAGTTTCGACCATCTCAGGTCTTGATTTTACTTTGTGTATGTGGGGATTAGCAATTTTTGCAGTAATCATTACACTAGGTGGTATGAAAGTAATTGGTTTTACAGACGTTATTCAGGTATTTTTCTTGATTTTAGGTGGTTTGTGTACTACTTACTTAGCCTTGACGTTGGTGTCAGACCAATTTGGTTCACAAGGTGCAATGGAAGGTTTGAGTCATATCTTCAATAAGGCAGATGACCATTTCCACATGATTTTGAAAAGAGATAATCCAAACTTTACTTCTTTGCCAGGTTTGACAGTGTTAGTAGGTGGTATGTGGATTGTGAACTTGAACTATTGGGGATGTAACCAGTATATCACACAGCGTGCTTTGGGTGCTTCGTTACCAGTAGCTCGTGAAGGTTTGTTGTTTGCAGGTTTCTTAAAATTATTGATGCCTATCATCGTAGTATTGCCAGGTATTGCTGCTTATGTATTGCACGCAAATGGTATGTTCCAACAAGAAATGCTTGGAGCTGATGGTACAGTAAACGCTGACCACGCTTATCCAGTATTGTTAAACTTGTTAACACCAGGCTTGAAAGGTTTGTCTTTTGCGGCATTAACTGCTGCTATTGTAGCATCTTTGGCTGGTAAAGCGAACTCTATCTCGACGATTTTTACCCTAGATATTTATCAAAAATTCTTTAATAAGGAGGCTTCTGAAGAGCAATTGGTAAAAACAGGTCGTATCGTGATTGTAATAGCTATGGTACTTGCTATTTTGATTTCTCCATATTTGGGTATCGATAAAAAAGGTGGTTTTGACTTTATTCAAGAAATGACTGGCTATGTATCTCCAGGTATCTTTGCGGTATTCTTGTTAGGTTTCTTCTGGAAACGTGCTAACTCGGCAGGTGCTATGGCTGCAACGATTGGTTCGGTTGTAATTTCATTGGTATTGAAAGATTTGCCAGAAATGACAGGTATGTATGATACTGTATTTTACTCATCATTCTTGGATGGAGAAGGACATCATATCATTCCATTCCTTGACCGTATGGGCTTAACGTTCTTAATCTGTGTGTTGATGATGGTAGTATTAGGTTTGGCAGATTCGTCAACAAAAGATGGTGAGAAAGCGTTGAAAATCGATGCTTCTATGTTCAAAACTAACACGACATTTGCAGTTGGAGCTTCTGTGATTATTGCTATTCTTGTGGTTCTTTACACAGTATTCTGGTAGTTTTTTAACAGAAATAACATAGATAGAATCTTGTAGGGTTAAGTTTGATAGATTAATGAGATAAAATATTCGTAATTAAAACTCGTCAAATTTATTTAAGTAATTCCGAATTATTTAACTAGGATGATTCTGTCAATTTTATCAAAAAGCGGTCGAAAATTATTTTTTCGACCGCTTTTTTGGTTTTATAATTCTTGATATAAGTCGGTTTAAGACGCAAAGTATTGCCTCTCTACAGCAAGAATCCAAAATTTAAAATAATCACTCAATCAGTCAATCGCAAATCACTAAATGTTTTGTTGTAATTTTGTAGTATGTCAAATTCGTCAAAATATTTAATTATCATTGCTGGACCAACTGCCGTTGGCAAAACAGACCTATGTGTCAGGCTTGCTAAACACTTCGATACAGAAGTGGTTTCGGCAGATTCTCGACAGTTTTATCAAGAATTAGCTATTGGAACGGCTAAGCCTACCTCCGAGGAAATGCAGGGGGTAAAACACCATTTTATCGATTCTCACAGTATTGCCGATTATTACTCTGTTGGCGATTACGAACGTGATTGTTTGGCAGTATTAGAAGAAATTTTTACTCGTAAAGATGTAGCCATTTTGACTGGAGGTTCGGGGATGTTTATCAAAATCGTAACCGATGGACTCGACGAAATGCCTGAGGCGGATTTGGAGCTCCGCGAGTCATTAATGAAGCGTTTGGAAACGGAAGGGCTTGAAAGTTTATCAGCTCAATTGCGCGAGCTTGATCCCGTTTATTTTGAAGAAGTAGACCAACAAAATCCTCAAAGAATTGTCAGAGCCCTAGAAGTCTGTTTAGCTACGGGACAGCCTTTTTCGGCTTTTCGTAAAAATCAAAAAAAGGAAAGACCATTTGAGTGTATCAAAATCGCCCTTGAACGACCACGGGAAGAATTATACGCTCGTATTGATTTACGAATGGATTTGATGCTGGCGCAAGGGCTAGAAGAGGAGGCAAGAAACGCTTTGCCATACCGAGAGCATTATGCCTTAAAAACAGTGGGCTACAAAGAGATTTATGAGCATTGGGATGGTCAGTATGACCGTGACGAGATGGTGCGTTTGCTTAAAAGAAATACTCGTCGCTATGCCAAACGCCAATTGACATGGTTTCGAAACCAAGATGATTTCCAATGGTTCGATCCAAAACAAGAGGCAGAAATAGTGAAATACATTGAAAATGTAATGTTGTAAAAGGAAGTTATGATAATGGCATATTAGTTAAACATATTTTGAATAAAAATCCCGAAAGCCGAGTGCCAAAAGCTCAACGCCATCATAACAAATGTAGCGGCCTCTATTAGAAGTCGCTACAAAAGAATCCTTAAACCAAAACTAAATTTAAAATCTGAGCTTTCCAACATTCAAATTTGATTGAATGAGGACGCAATATCTTGACGAAAAGCCACTATGATTTTGGTGAAATAGTGTATTTACACAAAATCATTAAGACTTCTCTAAAATCTTCTTTGTAAAAAATTAACCTTTATTTTGTTGAAAAACTGTCCCTAAAACAGTAGCTCCCATGGCAACAAGCTTACTTTTTTCCTTAAGCTTTGCAATTGAAATGGTACTCTTTGTTTTAGTTTCTTTAGCGACCTTCTTCTCCGTTTTCTTTGGGGCTAATAGGTTATGAGGAAATCCAATAGCTAACGACTCGAAATTAACCGAAGTTGCAATTACAAAAGAGGTCAATACTATGAGCTTTTTCATGTGACTTGTAAGTTTTTTAGTGCTTTGAATCGTTAGTCGCTCAAGGCGATTTTTAATTACAATTCAAAGTTATAGGTTTTGTATAGTATTATGCAATACATAGTACCGTTTTTATTCCAGAAAACAGGATGAGTGGTAATCTGTTTGGATGAATGGTTGGCCTATTTGTCCATAAGATGCAGCTGGTAGAAGGAAAGTTGCAGGATGGCTGAAATATTTTTTCAACTATTTTCAAAAAAGAAATTTAAAGAGTTGTTATGTGTTGTAAATCAATGGATTATGTGATTTTGTTGGCTGAGATAAACTATTGTGCTGTTGGAAAATAATGTAAGATAGGTATGATATTATCCTCAACTTTAGCCTAATATCATTATCATACCGCTTTATAAAAACTTCTGTAATAAAATCCGACTTTGTTCGATTGGCTCACGTTTTTCAAAATCGATGATGTGAAAACCATTAGAAATACCAAAAATCTGCATAGCTTTTAGGTAATTTCTGGTTTTGAAGATAATGCTAGAATACCCTTCTTTTTTTGCCCAATCTTCCATTTGATCTGCTAAATTTTTAGCAATTTTTTGTTTTCGATACGCTGGCAATACAGCTCCCATCCAACTATAAAATGAACCATCGTCGCTTTTTTGATAGCCAGCTTTAAAGCCTACAGGTATGTCTTCGTCATAAGCCACAAGGATGAGATGTTTAGGTGAATGATCAAAACGCTCTTGGTAAACATCCTTGGCATACAGATTTTCAAACTCGGGGATACCCGCCGAAATGCTTAAAATGTCTTCTACGGTTCCTTGTCGATAAGATATTTGCATATTTTTTTAATTTTTTTTCGTGCCACAAAGATAATTTTCATCTGAGTTAAATACCATACTTCCAAATTTTAGGATAGCCTAAAATTTTTTAGACTTAGAAAAGTAATATTTTTTGACTTTTGTTGCGTATATCTTATAGCGTTCAATCTGCTTGAAAATGTTTGGAAATTTGAATAATAGCCCCTAGATTTCGAAAAAATCAATTCAACGATATTCCTGTCAATCATTTGACAATCTTTATTATATCCTAATGAAAAATTGGGGCTGAATGCTATTGCCCTTTTACAACAAACTATTGTAAACTATGCATGAATTACTCAAATCGCTGGGCATTGCTCAGTTGAATCATGGTACAAGCACAGGACTCAAATCATGGTCTTCGGGCGATACGGTGATTGATTCTTTTTCGCCTGTTGATGCTGAACTAATAGCCCAAGTATATCAGACTACTCAGGAAGATTATGAGTTAGTTTTGAGCAAAGCACAAAATGCCGGTACTGAATGGCGGAATATACCAGCACCAAAGCGTGGTGAAATAGTACGCCAAATGGGAGAGGCTTTTCGTAAGCATAAGGATAACTTAGGAAAGTTGGTTTCCTATGAAATGGGGAAAAGTCTTCAAGAAGGCCTTGGCGAAGTTCAAGAAATTATTGATATCTGTGATTTTGCCGTAGGACTTTCTCGTCAGTTGTATGGACTGACCATGCACTCCGAGCGACCCTCGCATCGTATGTATGAGCAATGGCATCCACTTGGCGTTGTTGGTATTATCTCTGCCTTTAATTTCCCTGTAGCCGTTTGGTCGTGGAATGCTATGTTGGCGTGGGTTTGTGGGAATGTTTGTGTTTGGAAGCCTTCTGAAAAAACACCACTGACAGCTATTGCTTGTCAGCATATTATTTCGGAGGTATTACGTCAAAATCATCTTCCCGAAGGATTATCTTCGATTATTACGGGCAAGGCTCAAGTGGGAGATTGGTTGGTATCAGACAAACGTGTAGCCTTGATTTCTGCGACAGGTTCTACACGCATGGGACGTGCGGTAGGAACTAAAGTTGCCGAACGTTTTGGTAAATGTCTTCTAGAATTAGGCGGAAACAATGCCATAATCATTACCGAAAATGCTGATTTAAACATCGCAATTCCTGCTGTGGTATTTGGTGCAGTGGGTACCGCTGGACAGCGTTGTACGAGTACTCGCCGATTGATTATCCACGATTCTATTTATCAACAAGTAAAAGAGCGTTTGGTTAAAGCTTATGCCCAGTTACGAATCGGAAATCCGCTTGATGCTCACAATCACGTTGGCCCATTGATTGATAAAGATGCTGTTAGGGCATACTTGTCAGCAGCTGCGCAAGTGGTAGAGCAAGGTGGAAAAATGCTCATCGATGCGGAGGTTTTGGAAGGTGCGGGTTTTGAGTCGGAATGCTATGTACGACCATGTATTGCCGAAGCCAAACCTGATTTTGCGATAGTTCAGCACGAAACATTTGCGCCAATTCTTTACTTACTATCTTATAGTACAATAGATGAAGCTATTGCGATTCAGAACAATGTGCCACAAGGACTTTCATCGGCAATTTTTACCTTAAACCTTCGTGAAGCCGAACAGTTTCTATCAGCAAATGGCTCAGACTGCGGTATCGCCAATGTCAATATTGGTACCTCGGGTGCTGAAATTGGTGGTGCTTTTGGAGGAGAAAAAGAAACAGGTGGAGGAAGAGAGTCAGGCTCAGATGCTTGGAAATCTTATATGCGTCGCCAAACAAATACCATCAATTATGGTACTTCGTTGCCCTTGGCACAAGGAATAAAATTTGATTTTTAAATGGGAAAATAACGATTGGGTTTTTAAAAGATAGAGTCCTTCGTCCAGATTTTATAACAAACTAATAAACTATTAACTAATTAAGCATTTATGAAAAATCAAGAAGAGATAACTCAAACGCTGATGAATCAGCTTTGGCAGAACTATTGTCAACGAGTGAGTTATGCACGTGCGTATGCCGACATGGTTTTGGAAAAAGGTGGACAAGTGGTCAACGACCACTGTGCATTCCGTACATTTAATACTTTTACAGGAGAACAAAAAGCAGGAATTACAGCCATTTCGGAGGTATTAGAAAGTTTGGGTTACGAAAAAATTGCACCTTATTCTTTTCCTTCAAAGCATTTGAATTCTTTTCATTATCAGCATCCGACGAATATTAATTTTCCGAAATTCTTTGTAACTCAACTTGAGGTAGCAGAATTGCCTTCAGAAACACAAGCACTGATTAATGAAGCAGTGGCTTCTGGAGAAGATGCTCTTGCAGGAGATGCGCGTAACTATTTGGCTGAACTTGCTGAAAGTAAAGAGTTATCTGATGACAAAGCCGAAGTTTTGATTACTGCATTGGTGAAATTCTTTGGTCGTCCTTGGAAGCCCGCTAAAAAAAGCACGATTCTGGAAGTAAATAAGGTATCTCAGTTTGCTGCGTGGACTTTGTTGCATGGTAATTCGGTAAATCACTTTACGGCTTATATCAACTATCAAAAAGTTGAAGGATGGGATGATATAGAGTCAACCATGAAAGGTTTGGAAGATGCGGGTATCCCAATCAAACCTGCTATTGAAGGTGCCAAAGGAAGCAAACTTCGTCAAAGTTCTACCCAAGCAGTAGACGAACTTTGTCCTGTAATAGAAGAAGATGGAAGCGAAGGAGAATTGCTATGGTCTTATGCCTATTACGAACTAGCAGAGCGTAATTATATCGAGCAAGATGGACAACAAGTTTGGTTTGATGGCTTCTTAGGTGAACAAGCTACGAACCTTTTTGAAATGACTAAGAGATAGTTTTTTAGGCACTAGGGGAGAGGGTTTAGGGGATAGTAGAGACGCAATGCTTTGCGTCTTAGGGATAGTTGTAATTGGTACAAAGGTTTTAGTCACTAAATAGATGATAGGGGTGAGGGTGTTAGTAATAAATTACATTAACAATTCATCACTAATCTGCCTAACCCCTCTTTGCCTATCCCCTTTCTCCTCATTTAAACATTAATTTTCTATGAAAAAAATACTTGTAATTGGAATGGGAAAAGTGGGCTCTTTGGTAGGAGTGTTACTTTCGAAAAGATTTGAGGTGACTGGTCTTGACAAAAATGGACCTGCCACTGAAGTTGGTTTTCCAACAATCAAGGGGGATGTTACGGATCGTACATTACTCGAAAAACTAATACCAGATTTTGATGCAGTGGTATCTTGTATGCCCTACAATCTGAATTTGGCCATAGCCGAAACAGCTTATCAGTCAGGCAAACATTATTTTGACTTGACTGAAGATGTTCCTACGACAACCGCTATTCGTGAAATGGCAGCTCGTGGAAGCCGCGCCGTTTTGGCACCACAGTGCGGTTTGGCGCCTGGCTTTATTGGTATTGTAGGTGCTGATTTGGCAAATCGCTTTACACGTTTGAGAGATATTGAGCTTCGTGTTGGCGCTTTACCAAAATACCCTAATGGCTTATTGGGTTATTCATTTACATGGTCGCCTGCTGGGGTAATCAACGAATATATCAATGACTGTGAGGTGATTCATAATGGCAAAGTCAAACTAGTTCCAGCATTAGACGGTCTCGAAACCATCAATATCGAGGGAATGGAATTTGAAGCCTTTAGTACTTCTGGTGGTTTGGGTACGATGTGCGAAACTTACGCAGGAAAGGTAGATACGCTTAATTACAAAACGATTCGCTATCCTGGACATGGCAAACTAATGCGTTTCCTTTTGTATGAATTAATCTTGAAAGATCGTCGTGAGTTAATTGAGGAAATTCTTACAGAAGCTAAACCCCCTGTTCAGGAAGATGTGGTTTATGTTTATGCCGTGGTTGAAGGCTGGAAAAACGACCGTATCGAGCGTGAAGAGTTTTATCGTGCCTATTCGCCAATCAAGATTGATGGGAAACATTGGCGAGCGATTTCATGGACAACAGCAGCTTCAATTGTTGCGGTGGTAGAACTAGTAGCCGATGGCAAACTGCCACAAACAGGTTTTATCAAACAAGAAGATATACCTCTAGCAGATTTGCTAGCCACAACGACTGGGCAATATTTTAGCTAAGTAATAGGTGTGATTGTAAGATATTAATTATCAATATTTTATAATCACACCTGTTGGCTTATTTCGAATTTTGAAGCTAGGAAGATGATACTATCTTTCATAATAAAATCTCTTAAGACGCAAAGCATTGCATCTCTACAGTTATAATACAAATGTTAAAATAATTACTAAATCCCTCAATTAGGGATGACTCATGTCTAAAGTACATTAAAGATTCCAATCCAATATCTCTACCTTTTTAAGAATTTTTAACAAACAGTGCAACCCTTCTTTTTCCCTTCCTGTCAATATCATTGAATTCAACAAGCCCATATATCTGATGCTGAATATTTTGGAAAATCTTCAACCATGGATGTATACCACACCCTACACTTCGAAACGTTTTGAAATAAAGCCATAGCTTTTTGCTATGATCAACAAAATATTTCTATCCATTGGGGAGTCAAACTAGAAAATCGGTATCTGGCCAACTGCTGAGAAAATCTTTTGACAATCCATAAGTCCGTAATCGAACATGAAAAAGTTCCTTTTATTTTCAGCACTCATGAGTGCAATTTTATTGGCAAGTTGTGAACCAGAACAAATTGCCGTTGATAACAGTACCAACAATTCAACTGTAATTCCTTCAGCAGTACGTTTAGCGGTTAGTAGCAACTTCCCGCAGGCAGCACAGGTAAACTACACGACGCTTAGTACAAGTACCACGTACGGGGTAGACTTGAAAGTGAGTGGAAAAAGTATGGAGTTGACAATTTCGGCAAATGGAACAGTTTTGAGTTCATTTAGCCTTTCGGACGATACGACTAAGGTTTCTTTACCTGCTAATGTTACAACCTATCTTAATACTAACTATGCAGGGTATAAATTGGAGCGCGTTGCAGCAGGAAAAGACAAAGATGGCAATACGCTTTATAAAGTTTTGATAGAATGGAATGATCAAAAAGTGACAGTAGTATTTGATGCCAATGGCGCTTTTGTAGCAGAATTCAAAGAACCTAAACGCACTGGACAAATTAAAGGTAAGTTTAGAAAATTCTATTCTGTGAGCTATGACCAGCTACCAGCAACAATTCAAACCCAATTAACAGGTTATACTTTTGTGCGAGCTGCTGCCAATGCCGACTCTACAGGCAATAAATTTTACTTTGTGCTTGCCAAAAAAGATAGTGTTTTCTATGAGTTTTCGTACGATAACGCAGGCAAATTGTTGACAACTAAAACGTATGCCCCTGCTGTTCGTAAAATTGAAGATAAGAATCTCAAACAATCTGAACTTCCAGCTAACATTACCGCTTATTTGAGCGCCAATTATGCTTCTTGGAAATACGAAAAAGGTATTGAAATTATCAAAAACGGAGCAGTAGATTCTTACTATATTTCTTTATCGAGTGATAAAAAACTAGTATTTCTAACTTTTGATGCTTCTGGCAATTTAACAAAAACTGTTAGTGGAGAATTGAAACTTCCTAAATTTGAGGACATTAAGTTAACGGCTGATGTGTTGCCTGCTATTATAACTAGCTATCTCAATACTACCTATTCAGGCTGGTCGCTCGATAAAGCAATAGCATTCAAAATAGATGGTGTAATCGAATCTTATTACTTACATATCGTTGTGGGTACAAGTAAATATCATTTATATTTTGATAAAGATGGGAAATTTTTGGTGGCAAAAATTGATAAATAGATAACTTAGCAGAAAGCTTTCTGCTTGAGCATTCAACCACATAAAATAAAGACAGACAACAAGGAAGATTTCAGCTTGCTAACGCTTTCTTGACATAAATCATAATGAAGTTTTTTATAAAACATATTGCCATTTTATTAAGCGTAGTGAGTTTATTGCTGGGATGTGACGAAATCAAAAAAGATGTTGTCAGTATCACACCAGTCAATACTCAACCTGCACTTTGGGATATTCATACGCTTTATACAGCTCCGTCGAATATGGTGACGATTAATGTCAAAGATTTTTTGAAAAATATGACAGGTCATGCCATTAAAATCGAAAAAAACGGGGCGTTCGGAAAAGCGTATTTTACCACCAATGGCAAGTTTATCGTGTATGTGCCCGACTCTACAGTGTCGGATGCTACCGATATGCTGATTTTGAGTGTTGTTAACCTAGATACTCAAAAGCAAGTCAAAGATAGCATCTGGGTAAAAGTGACCAACAATTGGGACAAAGTTCCATGCAACGCAGGCGTTATGCCAGACTTGTTTCATTGTCTCAATAAAGGTACAGAATGTGTGTTGGATGTCTTGAAAAATGACCGTTACTGTAATGCAATTTTAGATTCGGCAAGTCTTCAGATTGCTTTTGACCCATTGTTTGGGTCGGCTGTAGTCAAAAATAACCGAATTGTTTATACCCCCAAAAAAGACTACGACGGACCCGATTTATTATTTTATCGGGTCTGTTCGGCAGGCACTCAGGGTATTTGTATGACAGCAGCGGTAAAATTAGATGTGGAAGGTTCCTTGGTTAGAGCTTGTACTACGAGTCTGTTGCCAAACTATTATGTGATTCCGAGTAATAGTCCGAAGGTACAATTAGATGTTTTGTCGAATGATAATCTGTGCTCTACTTACAATGCCAATACGCTCAAAATAACGAAATGGCCAAAATATGGTACAGCCAGTGTCAATAATGGCAAAATCGACTATGAGCCAGCAACATCAAGTTTTCCTGGTTATCTAACACAAATAGATGATTATTTAGAATATACGCTTTCTGATAAATATGGTGTTTCCTCGCCTAGTGTGTGGGTAAAAGTAAGTCAGATTCGTGCGATTACTTGTGATGCCAAATTTGATAATGGCGTAATGGAGGTTTCGGAAACTATTGTTCAAGCCACACCATTTGAAGTTCCTTACCAACTTTATGTTTCATCTTGCGCCGAGATTGCTTCGATAAGCATCTCAGAGCAGGGGTCTCATGGAACTGCGTATGTAAAAGGTGCCAAAATTTACTATCAAATCAGCGCTTGGGATAAAGACAAAGGCAAAGATCGAGACGATCAAATTAAAATAAAATTGACTACAGCTCAAGGAAAAGAACTGAGCGCCAATTTTAAGATTAAAATCAAAAAATAAAGACGCATTTGGATTCATAAATAATTATACAAGTGGTTTGAATGTAAAGGCTTTCCCGAATTTCGGGAGAGTCTTTCTCGTAAATCAAATATTGTGATTGAAGTAGTTTTTCCCTTTTATATTTTCTAGAAAAACACTAATACTTCGTCACATTTACCCAGATGATATACCGAATAAAAGAATACCTATCCTAATTCGTTAGAATAGGTATTAAATAAAACTTGTTAGTCTTAAAATGATGATTACCAATAAATTACCCTCTTTTTTGTTGCTAACAAAACACTATTATGCAAAACAAGATTGGATTAATGAATATGTAAAATGTTGATATTTAAAACTTTACATTCGCAATTCATAACTCACAATTCTGCATTAATACTTAGGTGAGTAATCACTTAATGAAACTAATTGCCAACTGAATGATAAATGAACAGGATTTAGTCAGAGCCTGCCAGCGGAATGATCGCAAAGCCCAGACTGCCTTTTACAATATGTATAAGGGCAAGTTGATGGGTGTTTGTCGTCGTTATGCCCGTTCGAAAGAGGAGGCTGAAGACATTTATCAAGAAGCATTTGTCAAGATTTTTAATAACATTAAGTCTTTAGAAAAGCCAGAGGCTGTTGGCGCATGGGTACGTAAAACCGTTATTCATACTGCCATTAATTACTATCATGCAAATTTAAAATTTCAACAAAATACGGATTATGAAACAGTTGTACTCAGCAATGATGATTACCCGAATATTTTAGCAACACTCTCAAGCGAAGATTTACTAGCACTTATTCATCAACTTCCCGATGGCTATCGTATGGTTTTTAACCTATATGTAGTAGATGGCTATAATCACAATGAGATAGGGCAGATGCTTGGAATAAGCGAGAATACCTCCAAGTCGCAACTGTCTCGTGCAAAAGAGTTGCTCCGTAAACAACTAAAAAAACTGGGAATCGTCAGCTATGAACGCATCCAATAATGATATAGACCCCTTTGAAGGCTTTTTCCACGATAAGTTCAATGATTTTGAATCTGAAGTGGACGACGCGCTTTGGGCTAACATAGAGCCTCAATTGCCGTTACCTTCTTTCTCACGACTTATGCTTTGGCATTTGGCGGCGGCAGTGGTGTTGTTACTGCTGTCGTTTGGTCTATTGTCAAGATTTATGATCTCTCCAAACTCAGAAGTGAGTCATGTAACAACAGAACAAACGCATCAAAATACGGGAGCCCAGAGTACTAATACCTCAAAGACTGAATCAAATCAAGGTTTTGACAAAAGCATATCCCATACTCAAAGTACTGAGATAAACGCTCATAATGCCAATCCTGAAGTGGTAAAAGAACAAAAAGAGGAAGGTTTAGTAAAAAATAAAAAGGCAAACTCTATTGTCGAATATTCAACAACAAGCACAAATAGTAATATTGATGAGCCTGTAGCAAGCTCAAATATTGGAAAGAGAAACACCACGAAGTCTGGAGGTGTAGTAATTGCAAAATCTTTGAAAAGAGCGCAAAAGACTTTAAAAACAAAAGTCATTCCTTCGACTATGTCTACAGATGAATATGATAGAATTGTTCGTGCAACACATAATACAGGAGATTATTTGTCAACTTCAGAAGAGGCTTTAGAGCCTAATTTAGAAATTCTAGCCTTAAAAGAACCTGTGGATTTATCGGTGAAATTTAACAAAGCTCGTATTAAAGCGCAACAACGTAAACCTAATCGATATTTCCAACCAAGCAAGCCAGTATCCTTGTATTTTAGTGCAATGCCATTGGTTAATTACTACACGATTACCCCAAATGGCTCAGATTCAAAATATGTGCACAATATTGAGGTAGATGACGATAATAGTCGCATAGGGGTATATCTTCAGGCTGGCTTGAAGTTTACGCTGTCTGATAGATTACAACTAAAAACGGGTATTTCTTATACCAAATCTAGTCAAAGTATTAGTTTCAAAGTTCGAACAGATTCTTTGGTGGTTCGTAGTGTAGATAACCAAACAGCAGATGTGGCTTTTGAAGAACAAAGCAAAACGTATGCTTTGTCATCGCATTATATCGGTACACGAGTTGACTTGGAATATACCTTTTTGAAAGGCGACGCCCTAAGTCATCATGTGTTACTAGGTATGGAAGGAAATACTAGTTTGAATGGCACTGCGGCTGGTAAAATCAATAGCTTTTTGAATATTGGCTATGGCATAAGTCGTCAAATAGGAGACAATGCCTATCTTTTTATTGAGCCGACTATGAGTATTGCGCTCAACCACCAATCAGATGCAAGTGCTCTTTTGCTGGTAAGACCTAATAAAATTGGCTTTAATATTGGGCTCAATTTTAAGATAAAATAATTTATCCTAATGAATGGAGCGTGCTTTGAGAGAGCACACTCTATTCTTTAAACATCACCCCCAATTGCTTCAAATGATGATCTAAGTGACATAAATAATCTTGTGCTACTTCCCATAGGGTAGGATAGGCATCAGGCACTGCTTCTTTTGTCCAATTTGTTAAAACTTGATATTTTTCTTCTGGTAAGTTTGCCAATACCCGCACTAGATGCTTATTAAGCAGTCTCCATAATTCCAGCAAATCTTCAGAAGGATAAGTCTGATAATCAGCCGATTTTACCCAAATATTCTGCTCATAAATAATCTGTGCTTTGGATTGATACTGACCTACTACAAAGCGACGAATATTGTTTTGTGCCGAGTCAATCAAATGTCCAAGCACCTCTTTCTTACTCCATTTTTCAGGTGAGCTTTTCAACGATAGTGATTCTTCAGATTGGGATTGCCAATAGGCACTCACAAGGTCTATTCTGTAACTCAGCGATTCAAGTAGTTCTTTCATGTGTATAAACGAGTTATGAGATGAAGATAAAAAGGGAGTTAAAAAGTTCAAACTGCTTCATTTTCAAATCATCAAATTACCAAATTTTCAAATCAAAAATACTTTTTCTAAGATAACAAAAAAAAGACTACACTCACAGAGCATAGTCTTTTATGGATAACCAGATAATCATATTAAATTTTTACGAATAACTTATCTGCTGTTCTTCTAACCTTTTTCGCTTTTGCTAATGAGTCATTCGCTTCATCGCGGTAACCCAAAGCTAAAATGGAAACGCTTTTTAAGCCTTTTTCTTTCAAACCTAAAATCTCATCAACTGCCGAAGGATTAAACCCTTCCATTGGAGTGGCATCTACTTGCTCGTAAGCAGCAGCTACCAAAGCAGTACCCAATGCTATATATGTTTGGCGAGCTGTCCAGTTGAAGTTTTCTTCAGCCGAGCGACTCAAAATACCACCAAAATTGGCTCTAAAACCAGCCAACGACTCCACAGGAATACCACGTTCTTCGGCGATATGGGCCATGTAGGCATCTACTTGAGCTTCAGAAACGTTGTCCCAAGCAGCAAATACCAAAATATGTGAAGATTCTACAATTTGTGGTTGATTGTATGCCGCTGGTTGAATTTGTTTGCGCAATTCGGGGTTTTCAATTACAAAGACTGTATATGGTTGAAGCCCCATCGACGATGCCGACAAACGGATAGCCTCTAAAATATGGTCAATTTTTTCTTCAGGAACTGTAGCTCCTGTCATTCTCTTGGTCGCGTAGCGCCAATTCAATTTCTCTAATAATTCCATGAGTTTGGTCAGATAAAATATTTAATGTAACGATATTTAATGTATGTACATTTAATAAACCAAAGGCTATGAAAAAAAGTTTCAAGGAAAGAGAAAATGTTAAATTTTTTGGAAAATATTATTGGAAAGAGAAAATTGTAGCCAGAAGAAAGGCTTTTGTTTATGTGTGACTTTTCGAATAAGATTCGAGTCGTTGCATCGCTTGTTTGCGAACACTATTTTGTAAAAAACTTGACCAACCCAAAAGTTTTCCTTTTAGTCCTAAGGATTGACTGGCCCATTTGTAAAAATTAAAATGGTCATTTTGTTGATAGATTTTGTTTTCTGAGAATGAAAAAGTAGATGTGATGGTATTTACAACAGGCAATCCTGTACTTCCAAAAGTATAAGAAGCCCTCCATGTAGCTTCTACCTTGTTTTTATGAGTACGAACTTTCAACAGTTCAATTTTCATATCAGAGCCTCGTTCTATCAGCATACGCCACATATCCATAACAAATGGCTGTTTTAGATAAAAAATGGGGTCTTTGAAGGTGGCTTTAGGATGATAGCAAGCTTCCATGCTTTGGGTATCTTTTTGAGAAAAGGCATGGTAAAAGTTAGTGACTAATTCTTCTTGTGTCGTCATTGGGGATTGGTATTTAACAGTATAGCAATGTATCGGTTCGGAAAATTAATAAAGATAGCGCAGAAAGAATCATCTTTCTACAAAAGTGTTATTTTAACATCAATTTGAAAATAAAACATCCATTTTTTTATTATGCGGAGACTTACCCTAATACTATTACTAGCATCTTTTGCTTTTGGTTTTGTTGCTGACAAGCCAGCTTATTTAATTTATACTGGACAATTGAAGTCCAGTTCTTATGAAAAACTAATTTCTGATGCCAAAGAGGCAGATATTGTGTTTTTTGGAGAACTTCACGATAACCCCATCGCTCATTGGTTAGAGTTACAAGTTACTAAAGACTTATATACGGAAAAAGGGGGTAAGTTGGTTTTAGGAGCCGAAATGTTTGAGGCTGACAATCAAGTAGTTCTTGATGAGTACTTGAAAGGTATTATTACAGGAAAACAGTTTGAGACTGAAGCTAAAATGTGGCAAAACTATGCCACCGATTATAAGCCAATGGTCGATTTTGCCCAAAAAAACAAGATTCCTTTCGTGGCAACCAATATTCCAAGACGCTACGCAAGCTTAGTTTCAAAAGGGGGCTTAGAAGCACTTAATCAGTTGAGCGATGACGGAAAAAAAAGTGTAGCGCCACTCCCAATTACTGTCGATTTGACCCTGCCAGGTTATGCCGAAATGATGAAAATGGGAGGGATGCATGGCATGGGAGGAAGTACCATTTCTGCCGAAAATATTGCTAAGGCTCAAGCAAGTAAAGATGCAACCATGGCACATTTTATTTTGAAGAATTGGTCTGAAGGTAAATCATTTTTGCACTTCAACGGCAGTTATCATTCCAATAACTTTGAAGGAATTATTTGGTATTTGAAGAAAGCAAACCCAGCTTTGAAAATTGTCACCATCAATACCATAGAGGAGGCAGACATCAAAGAACCTAATACCAAGCATAAAGGCTCTGCCAGCTTCGTAGTAGCGATTCCAAGCGATATGATTAAATCTTATTAGTTGTAAGTGCTGAGTTCAGAAAAGATGTTTATTTCGGATATCGGATGTTGGATTTCGGAAGTGTAAACTTCTATATTTTAGAAAAAATAAAGGTATTTCCTTTACTTCCGAAATCATAAATCCTAAATCTGAAATAGTTGGAAATCCTTCTTACAGTCCTAATTCATCATTCACAATTCACCATTAATACTTAGTCCCCTCTCATGCAAGATATTGAACCCTTTTATCAATGGGAAAGTCATTATGTGGCATCAAAAGACCCTCGTTCTCCCTTTTATGGAAGGTTATATAATACTTCCATGTACGAAAATGACATTTATGGTTATTACATTCATCCATTTTGGGATGAGTTTGAGTCTCCTACTTTATATTGTAAAATCCTTTTTGCCGATTATAATCGACAGTTTGTAATTATTGAAATGTTTGGCGAATGGAATGATACGCTTCATAATGACGTCATGTGGTTTAAACGCAATGTAATCGACCACTTGATTGGACAAGGTATTAATCAGTTTATTTTAATTGGTGAAAATATCCTCAATTTTCATGGCTCAACCGATGATGATTATTATGCCGAATGGTTTGAAGAAGTAGAAGATGGTTGGATTGCAGCTTGTAATTTTAGAGATTTTATCCAAAAAGAATGGACCAAATATCACCTTGACTATTATATCAATTTTGGAGGTACCTTAGATGTTGTCAATTGGCGCACTTTACAACCTGTAGTACTTTTTGAAGTCATCAAAAGACTCATGGTGAGAAGATTGAACTAATGCTTTTTTGTTATAAAAATATCGAAAAAAGGTATTTTTTCTTATAAATTAAAATTTAGAGTTTTGTCTTTCGAAATAAACAAATCAATACTATAGGCACAATAAAGTGTTGATTGTTTGGAGTTTAGAAGATTAACGAAATAGAATTTAAAGTTTGAGCCAAATGTCAATCGTATTCACTACCATCACAAGCGAGGAAGAAGTAAATCAAGTATTAGATTTACAACAACAGAATCTCAATAAGAACATTTCAGAAGACGTGGCTACAAGCCAAGGTTTTGTAACTGTTCAGCATAATTTTGATTTACTGTCTAGAATGAATGCTGCTGAGCCACAAATCATTGCCAAGGATGGCGACAAAGTGGTAGGTTATGCGCTGGTTATGCCAACAAGCTTTAGATATGATATTCCAGTATTGATGGCCATGTTTGATATGTTGGATGAACTCAACTATCAAGGTAAGCCAGTAAAAGAATACAAATATTATGCGATGGGGCAAATTTGTGTAGCCGAAGAGTATCGTGGACAAGGGATTTTTGATGGTATGTATGCCTTACATAAAGAGCGACTATCTGGTAAATATGACCTTTGTATTACCGAAGTCGCTAAAAGAAATACACGCTCGTTAGCTGCTCATGCCCGTGTAGGGTTTGAAATTATTCACGAGTATTTTGATACTACCCATCCAGAATTGTGGGAGGTGGTTTTGTTGGACTTGCGATAAGCTATTGAATGATTTAGTGATTTAGTGAATGAGTGATTATTTTAAAATAATCACTCATTCACTAAATCACCACTCACTAAATTACTCGATAATATGTCCAGCAAATTGTGCCGTATTATTAATGATTTTTCCTCCTTTTCTAAAGCCTAAGCCACAAGCTTCGCCCGCAAAAAATACGCCCGCTTGATAGTAGGTCCCTTCCGCATCTTGCAAGAAATCGACGTATTCTTGATAAACTTTATTCTGTTCAAAATATTCTCCTTCTGTTTCCGAAACGGCATTTCCTGCGGTATCCAAGATTTTAACATTAGCACCTTCACGACCAAAAAGAACTTTTTCGACAGAAGTCTTATTGACTAATGGTGTTGAGGCTGTTTCTAAAAGAAGTGGATGATTTGGGAATAATTGCCACAAAATTTTCAAGATACCTTTTGATTGGAAAAGAAGTGTGTAGGCAGGATTTAGCACAATTGTTTTTTCATTTGTAACCAAATCTGTCAAAATCTGAGCTAATTCTGGTTCGTCCCAACCGATATATTCCCAAGGTACAAGCTTAAACCAATAATCATAGCGAGTGAAACTGCCATCGTTGGAACTTTGTTTGTAGATACCTTCTACGCTCGAAAACTCAGTGCGTTCGATATGCTCAAAAGCTACCTCAAAACCCGCCTCACGGGCTGCTTCGCCCAATACCTGCATATTGGTGTCGTCCTCTGGATAGCCCTCCATCGTCGAAATCAAAAGCGTTGGTTCATGGTCAGGATTTTGCTTGCGCATTTCGCCAAACTGAGCCACTAAAGATTCGTACAAAGTATTAAACTGAAGTGTTTCGTCCAGTCGATTGGCTTTCAACGATGCCCACTGTACAACTGCTGTTTCGGGAATACAGGTAGCTGTATCGGCATTAAATTCAATGAGTTTGATGGGCTTTCCATCGAGTCCACCAGCTAAGTCGAAACGTCCGTAAATATGCCAATGACGGTCGTTGTCCCAAGAATACTTTACTAATTCGACAAGATTTTCAGGAATACCTAATTCAGCAAATTTGTTTTGGTCAATGACATGTTGAGCTGCCTCAATGTACATTTCATATAGCTCATTGACTGCGGCATAATACTTTTCAGCTTCAGTTTCAGAAACTACCACTACTTGGTTGGTCAAATAACTTTGTGTATCCTCTCCAAGCATCCAATACCAGTCGGCATTACGAAGAGCTGACTCAGGCGAGTTACTTAAACTTTTTAAATGAATCATAAATTTTGAAATTGGGTGAAATAAAATTAGGCTATTTAGCCATGGAATCCTCCATGTGAGCTACTGTGGAAAAAGCCAGAGCGCCCACCCGTTGGTCTACTAAAAGTTGTACGAGAGGTATTAATAGCATGATGTACTTGTTGAGAACTATTATATACCTGCTGACTTACATAATATCGACTCCAAAGACTGCTACCAGTGTGATAGCGACGCCTGTGTGTAGTATCGTTTTGGGTTTGAGTAGAGCTAAAACCATTGCTCGACAAATCGGGACGATAGTTTGAGTAGCTAGGACTCAGAGTTCTACCCAAAAAATATCCCATACCACCATAAAGTAAAGCATTTGATAAACTTGAGCTTTGCCCAATATGTTGAGGATGTTTAGCCACGTCTTGGTCAATAAGCGCTTTTACAGCCCTTGGCGATAAGGTGTCTTGTTTTCCATCCAAATAAGTGACGTATGCCACCGAGCTATCCGCATCGGTTTCAATTTCTTTCGTTATTTTAAAAACGCCTTTACTGGTTTCTGATATATATGTTTTTACACCTTTTTTATAAACTTCTACCTCTTCATAGTCTCCATCATCGTTTTGATTACTCGAACAACTTTGTAATAAAACCGCTGGTCCGAATAAACTCAAAGCGATTGTACTTCCTATAGTGATGTCTTTTACCTTCTTGATAAAAGCATGTTGTTTAGACGGGGTCATCTGAAATTTTGGTTTAATGGTTGTCAGTATATATTCAAAGTTAGGACTAAAAATGGAGTTACACTAAAATCTTTGAGGAATGGTTTTCAGCACAATGGAGCGGTTGTTTTGGGGCGATTTTCTATGCTGTTCAAATGCTTGAATGATAATTTACTATTCATGTAAAGAAAATGCCCATCTATTCATCAAAAACATCCATTCAAGAGGGAAGTCTGATTTACTAAAATCGGGAAGCCTACATTTGTAATGTTGTTTAGGCTATGACAACCCTCCAACGGTCTGTTAACATTATCTGATTTATGTGGCGGCATAAATTGGATTGATGAGACCGTTGGTTTTATATCCTAAGTATTTATTTGATAAAAGTCTATTCAAAATTATGATGAACATCAGAAGATTTTTATATCTATTTCTTGCTTCTTTGGCTCTATTTGGCTGTAGTAAAAATAATGATGCAACCCCCAATACCGATGGAACAGCGCCAACAGATGTACCTGCTACATTTGGTGTTCGTCACGATATACCTTTATCAAAATACGAAACCGTTGCCACCAATCAAGCTCCATTCAATACCTCTGATTATCCTGATTTTACACCAGTAGTGTTTATCAACGCTGATCATGGCGAAGCTAGCGGTACTTGTACAGGAACTCTAATTGGATCGCAATGGGTGTTGTCGGCAGGTCATTGTTTTTTTGATCCTGCCAAAGATACTGCTCCAACGAGTATCTCAAAGCTGAGTATTTTGGTAGGAGCAGACCCAAATAATCCAATCGAAACACGTAAGGTTTCGGCCTTGTATATAGCACCGAGCTGGTTAGATGGCGGTGATTTTTATAAATATGGAAATGACATTGCGTTAATAAAACTTGCCTCGCCGATAACATCTGTAACCCCTGCTGCTGTGAATTTTACCATGGATGCTGAAACTATCGGAAGTACAGTATGGTATGCTGGTTATGGCGATTATAGTGCTCAAGCGGGACAGGATGCTAGCAAACGCTCTAAAAAACATGCCTTAGAAAATATATTGGATCGCCGTATGGGAGGACTTACTCATGTGATAAGTGGGGTAAACTATGAAGGAGGAACTTTGGCTTTTGACTTTGATGATCCATCAGGAATAATTAACACACTAGGAGATAGCTATGCCAATGACCAAGAAAAAGCCTTGGGCTCAGGTACAAGTACTAACAAGGCTTTGGATTGGGAAGCTACAACAGTGCAAGGAGATAGTGGAGGACCATTATTAATGAAAATTAATTTTAAATGGACAGTTATTGGTGTGCTCAACGGAGGTGTGACAGAGCCCCTTGTAGGCTTAAAAGATGGTGCGTATGGTGATATTAGTACCTTTACCAGAACGGCTTCTTTCCGTACATGGATTCAGGATACAATGAAAAAATAGAGTGCCTTTTACGCTCGTAAATGAGCCTTTATACTACCTCATAATTTGATATGATTTATATTTTAACCTATTCAATTGAATATTTATGAATTTCGAAAACTTTTGCACAACTACACATGGTTATCTTGAATTTAGATTTCAGAGAATCAAGATACCTATTCAACAAATTGTGATGTTGCAGGCTGATTGCAATTACACGTATATATACATGAAAAGTGGGGAAAAGTATCTTTTTGCCCGTACTATCAAGTTTTTTGAGTATATGCTGAAAGATTATAGGTTTGAAAGAATTCATAAAACCTATATGATTAATTGTGCACATATCAGAAATTATGACGCCAAAAATCAGAACCTGATATTGAGTAATAACCTAAAAGCAACCATTTCAAGACGTCGAAAATGTCAATTACGAGGACAAATTTCGTGCTTAAATTAAGCTCCTAAATATCTAACTGTATTTTCTTGAACCTTTATAAAAGCGAAATCCCACCTTTTGAGTGGGATTTCGCTTTTACTAGTATGTTAAAGTCAAATCTTAGTATTTGAAGATTTTTGACCCAGCCATTACGTTTTGTGTTTTTGCATCAAACGTTACTCTTTCGCCAGTACGATAAGCTGCATTGGCCATGATACAAGCGATTGAGTGTTGATAACCTGCTTCGATTGGAGCGTTTGGTGTTTTGCGTGAACGAACACATTCCATCCAGTTTCTGATGTGGTTAGACGTCAATATGTCATAACCTGTATTCGCATTAGTTTCAATCTTAGTTACTTCACTCAACGAAAGTTCTGGCAACAAATTAGCTTTTAAGCCCATTTCTGCTGCTTCTCTTTCTGTCAAACCACCACGAGGAGAGATTTTGTTTGTATCAAGATTTAACTCACCGCCATTTGAATAGTAAATTTCTTTTGTACCACCCGCAGAATTAGAGAAACGGCTTGTAAACTGTACTTGGAAGCCTTTGTTTTTATCATTTTCAGGACCGTAATCAAATACCACTGTCATCGTATCTGCATTTTTACGACCGTCGTTCCATTGGTAGATTCCTCCGTTAGCTACAGCGCTACGTGGGTGCTCTAAGCCTGTAAACCAGTGTACAGTATCAATTTGGTGGCTCATCCATTGACCAGGAATACCCGAAGAATATGGCCAGAATAAGCGGTATTCTAAATATTTGCGTGGATCAAAAGTATCAGCAGGACGGTTGATTAAGAAACGTTTCCAGTCGATATCTGATTCTTTCAAGATAGAAGTCAACTTTGGACGTCTCCAACGACCTGGCTGGTTTACGTTCCACATCAATTCTACCATTTTGATGTCACCAAATTTACCTGACTTGATATAATCTTCTGCTGCGAAGTAGTTTTGACCACTACGACGTTGAGAACCAATTTGTACGATTTTTCCAGAGCTTTTTACGGCTTTCAATACCGCACGAGCATCATCCATCGTTTCAGCAAGTGGTTTTTCGGTATAAGTATCACAGCCAGCTTGTACTGCTTCGATTGTATGAATAGCGTGTTGGAAGTCAGCCGTAGAGATAAATACAGCATCTACTGCTTTGGCTGCATATAGCTCGTCGTTGTTGCGATATGTGGTGATTGAGTTGCCTAATTCTTTTTCCAAAAATGCTTTTCCTTCTTCACGACGGCGATTCCAAAGATCTGAAACTGCTACCATTTCGAAGTTCATTTCTTTCATGAATGCTTTGAATGGAGGTACGTGAGAGGCACGGAAACGGTCAGAATAACCCACACAACCTACACGTACGCGGTCGTTGGCTCCTATAATTTTTGAGTATGATTTTGGACTAAATGCCAAAGCACCTAAAGATGCAATAGCTGATTTTTTGACAAAGTCTCTTCTTTCCATGATAAACAGTGAGTTTGAAATGATTAGTTACTAGGTAAAATTGGGAGGTAAATATTACAGCAAAAGGCTTTATGCAGTAAGCTGTAGGCAGTGCTTAAAGCCTACAGCTTACTGCTTAAGGCTATTTTTCTATTGTTCTAATCTTTAGATTTCTGAATGATACGTTGTCGCCGTGGTCTTGGAGGAGGATATTTCCTGTTTTGCCCATACCAAAACCATCGTATTTGGCATATTTACTACGAGCTACAAGTGCTTTGAAAATGTTACTTCCTCTTTCGTATTCTACTACCTTGAAGCCATTGAGCCAATGTTGCACCATGTTGTTTGGATATACAATTATACGACCTTGGTTCCAGTCTCCAATTTTTCTTTGGAAACGTTTGTCTGGCTTATAAGATGGAATCAAGTCATACAAACTACCCAAGGTACGATTGCCCACTGCTCCCATTTTCGCATCAGGATGCTTTTCATCATCTAATACTTGAAACTCCAGACCTACGCCAGATTTACCATTTGAATCGAAGTCTTCGTTTACAAAATATTTTACCCCAGCATTAGCACCATCTGACAATTTAAACTCAAATGTTAGTTCGAATGCCCCGTACTGTTCGGTTGCTACGATGTCGTTGCCTGTTTCCGAACCATCTGAAGGACTCACATTGATGGCACCATCTACCACTTTCCAGTGGATAGTCGGCATTTTATCTTGGTGAACGCCTCTCCAACCTGTAAAATCTTTACCGTTGAATAATAATTTAAAACCTTGTGATTTTTCTTGCTCAGAAAGATTATTGAGGGTAAGGTTCACAACAGGTGTGTTGTCGGCAGGGTGAGGGTGAATATCTGCACCTGTTTGAATACGGATATTTCTCCAACGAATTTGTTGTCCTGGCGCTTGGTCTTTACCGATTGAGTGTACTTGCAAAGCAATAAATCCTTTGTCTGTCACATCATCAATCAAACAAGCTACTGGAATATCGTTAATCCAAGTACGAATTACATTGCCAATTGCCTCCACACGGTATTTGTTCCATTGTCCACCACGTTTGAAAGCTTTTTGTCCAGCAGGGTTGATGTTTGGGATATACAACCAGTCACGGCGAGCTTCGTCATACAAACCACCCGACCAAGCACGGTCTGATGGGTCAACTTCCATTTGATAACCGTGTACACGACCGTTTTGATAATCTGGTTTCGATAAGCTTCTGAACTGAATACCTGAGTTCATGCCTTCAGCTACGTTAAGTTCTACTTCGAAAACAAAATCACCATAGTCTTTTTCTGTACACAAAAATGAGTTGGGAGTTCCTGAAACCGTAGTACCCACGATTTCACCATTTTTAACCTCATATTTAGCTTGCCCACCAAGTTGTTTCCAACCTTTTAAGGTTTTGCCATCAAATAATGAAGTCCATTTTTCCTTTTGGGCATTGGCTGTAAAAGTGAGCGCACATACCAAAAGACATCCGTTAATAAACTTTTGTATCATATATTTTTTAATAGATAGTTTTATACAAAAGTCTAGGATGTTTTTTTTTTACTCAAAAAGAGCACTTAAAAAGAGACAACCTAAGGCAGGCTTTCGACATAAGGCAAAATATTACCAGATAAACTGGTTGAGAGCACGCAGTGTAAAACCTAATTTCAGTAACAAAGTGAACAGGCAAAGAGGCACAGAGTGATTGTTAGATTACTCTGTGCCTCTTTGCCTTGTTACTAATCAATGTAAAGTAATGCTTTGTCAACTTTGGCAGGAAGTGGACCTTTGGTGACTAATTTGAGTGTTGCTAAGTTAGCACCTGCTTGTGAGCAAACTTCTGGTGTTTTCCCTTCGCTAAAGGCAGTCAAAAAACCTGCCCAATAGGCGTCTCCTGCACCTGTAGCGTCTATGACTTCGATAGGTTTTACGCCTACCGTAATTTTATCTTTTCCTTTATTATAAGAAATAACAGAACCATCGCCCCCTTTTGTCAAACAGATAAGGTCGGCACCCATGGCATGAAAGTCTTCCAAAATCTGTTCTTCCGTAACTTTTTTACCATATAATCTTTCGGCGTCGTCTTCACTGAGTTTTACCAGTCCATCTTGCCCGCAATAGGCTGAAATGACTTTCCAGGCTTGTTCTCTATCAGGCCAGATTTGAGGCGCATAATTACAGTCGATACTCACACGGCAACCCAAAGCATTGGCACGCTTAGCGGCATCTACAATGGTGCTTTGTGCGGGTTCTTGACTTAAGGCAAAACAAGTAGTATGAAATACCGCTGATTCAGATAATAACTCATCAGAGATATGTTGTGGTTGCAACATCCTGTCGGCTGTACGATAAGCGATAAAATCAGGCGTTCCTTTTGTTCGAGATACCACTACAATACTCGTAGGCTGAAGTGGGTCGACGGCAATATGCTGTGTATCGATTCCTGTTTTGGCTACTTCTTCACGTAAGAAAACACCTAAGTTGTCATTTCCAATACAAGAAATCAACGCCACAGGCTGCCCCAAACGAGCCATATTGGCGGCCATATTGGCAGGACTACCTCCTTGAAAACGCTCAAATACAGGTGTTTCTAATATGCTAGAGGCCAATTCTGTTCCGATAAGGTCAACCAATAGTTCGCCTACCGAAAGTAGTACGTATTTTTTCATGATATAAAAATGGTTTTATGATTTGTGGTGCAAATTAAAGATTTATTCCAAAGAATTTTATAGATTAAATAAACAAACTAATTTCTTGAAAAGATATGCGCAAAACACTACCTCTCATTACAATATTTTTATTAAATCTTGCTTTTATCTCTTTTTCATCAACGACGATTCCTCAAAAGCAAAAAACTACCATCAAAACAACGACGGATGATGAGGCATTGAAGAAAAAAGCAGAGGCATTAGCCCATCGTTTTGTCATCGTTGATGGCCATGTGGACCTACCATATCGCTTACACGGCAAAATGGAGGATGTTTCTGTGCAAACTGTGGGCGGTGATTTTGACTATGTTCGAGCTAAAAAGGGTGGTTTGACAGCGCCTTTTATGTCGATATATGTGCCTGCTGATTTACAGAAAAGAAAGGGTTTTTCGAAAGCTTTAGCGGATTCATTGATTGATTTGGTAGAAAATTTAACCAAAACCTATCCCGACAAGTTTGCTTTGGCCAAAAGTCCAGCCGACATTTTACAAAACTTCAAGAAAGGCTTGATTTCTTTGCCAATGGGTATGGAGAACGGCTCGCCTGTAGAGAGCAATCTTGAGAACCTCAAGCATTTCTACGACCGTGGTGTTCGCTATATCACCCTGTGTCATGGAGAAGATAATTTTATTTGCGATACTTCCTACGATACCACACGCACATGGGGTGGTTTGAGCCCGATTGGTCGTCAGGTGGTGCGCGAAATGAATCGTTTGGGTATTATGTTGGATTGTTCACATATTTCTGATGATACCTTCGAACAAGTGGTAGCTTTGTCAAAAGCACCTGTTATTGCTTCGCACTCGTCTTGTCGCAGTTTTACGCCAGGTTTTATTCGAAATGCCCCCGATGTTTTGATTCAAAAAATGGCTAAAAAGGGCGGAGTAATCATGATTAATTTTAGTTCAATGTTTTTGGATTCAGCTTCAAATAAAGCTTACGAACTCAAACGCAACGCTATAAAAGCTTTTCAGAAAAGTAAAAACCTTCCTGCGGATGCTCCTGAGGTACAGGCTTTTGAAAAGGAATATGTGGCAAAGTATCCAACGCCACTAACTACTGTAGAGCGAGTGGCTGATCATATAGACCATGTCGTAAAAATCGCAGGCATCGACCACGTGGGACTAGGTTCGGATTTTGATGGGGTAGGACCCACACTTCCAGATGGTCTCAAAGACTGTTCAGAAATACCGAATTTGATTTATATTTTGCTTAAAAGGGGCTATTCAGAAAAAGCTATCGAAAAGATATGTTACAAAAACTTGTTCAGAGTATGGAATCAGGTGGATAAGGTGGCGGAGAGGAAATAGACAAATTAAATATTAGTCATTCTAAATTTTGAGCAATCTTCTTAAAAGTATTTTAATTATTATTTATTGCTTTTGGGAAGGGTAAAATTAGCTTTCTATAGAAGAGATATACCGACAGTTAATTCAAAACGGTGTTCGAAAAACTTATTTCGAACACCGTTTTGATATTATTTTGTCGAATAACATTAGGTCTCTACAAGTAAAAAGTATATTAAAAGGAACCTCTCATTTGCTCACTCTCTGGATTTGGAATGACTCGTTTTTATACTGAAAGAGCATTTCTTCTATCTTTTACCAGCTGAGGTATATATTTATTTTTAATCTGTGAGTCCCCTAATCCTAGTCTTTGGTATATATTTCCACCTATGCCAGGGATAACTTCATCTTCGTTAGAAACTTCATCATCAATAGCAAAGTAGATGTACTCAAACTTTTTACGTATGGAAGACTCAAACTCTTGATTAAGAGAACTCTCTGATGATTTGAACATGACTGGAGCAACTATAAGTATTTTATCAGGGTTAATTTGATTGATAAGAAACGTCAAATTCGTTCGCACAACGCATGAGGTATAGATAATTGACTTACAGATTATTAAGGTCTTACAGTTTGAAGTTTCTTCGATATAAGACTTCACAATAGGAGCTACTATTAGTTCCTTATCATCGGCAACTTTCGCCCGTAGGTTCCAAAATACAGCCAAATTGATATTCGTATTCCATAAAGATTGTAGTATTCCTTTTCCAAGCCAATCGGCATCTTCAGAAGTACAAGCGAGGACTATCTTTTCAGAAGAGGTAATTTTGGGATTAATAAGTACAGCAAGCTTTTTGCCTAAAATATTTAAAGCATTGGCATAAATCTCTGCACGAGTTTGCTTATCAGCTAATAGAGAAAGATTAGCCTGAATTTCTTCATCATGTTGGGCAAAAGTTGTATATCTTCTCATGGGATTTATGCAATAATAGTTTCTAAGGCTTCAAAACTGCTAGGCGTTTGGATCAAAATTTCAGTCTCAATTTCTTCAAAATCAGGAGTTCCGATTGGAAATGGAATGATACCTGTATCGGTGTTTTTAAACTTCCATGTTAAATAGTTATTATGAACAATGTAGCTAAAATTAGGAATTAAATCTAAAACCAATTGTATTTCATGCGATAAATAAAAAATCTCTCTTGGTCTGATAAATGATAGTGACATCTTTTCTAAGTGAGTATATATATCTTCAAGCGATATATCTTTTTTATTACAAGCGTTCCAAACTCCTAAAATGGCAGTTGCCAAGGCTTCCAATTTGTCGATTGGAGGTGAATTAACTGCAATTAGCTTTTTAAGCTCTTCTCTAAAAACTAGGTGCTGACTAACTAAATTATGAATACTATCTGAATATGGGAAAAATACAACTTCAGTGTATGGAAGTAAGCTTTTAGGTAGTGATCGAGTTAAACTCAGTTGTAAGGGCTCAGAACTTACAATAAGAAATAATCTGAACTTGGAGTATTGATCTTTTTCAATTCGCTTCTGATTTAAAAAGTCATAGCATAAGCTTTTTTGCTTATTGCCATGTTCCCACTTTAGCGATTTGCTATTCTTTATTTGATAAAATTCTTTGTTGTCTTCTTCTAAAATGATTAGCAAGTCATCTACAAATGCCTCAACTTGGGAAGAAAAAACTACTTGTGCTTTCGATTCTGAATATGAGTTTAGGTATTCAGTAACTTTGAAAATGGCAAAGTGATTTTCAAATCTATTGCCCTTTTCATTATTAGCTTCTCCCTTCAGCTTATTGCTAAGATATTGTCTTTTTTTAGATGTAGTACTCATGGTATCATCAAATGTGGTTGCGATAAAGTAAATATAATGAACAATATTACTTTAAAAAATAGAGTCTTCGTTTTTCCTCCCCATTCATCCACCTTTTCGACCGCTCTACATTTGACTTTATTTCACACTTGACTTTTTAATTTTAATTGTTCTATATTTGTAGTGTACTATTTAACTAATACACTATGTTTAAATTTATTCTGACACAGCGATGGATTGTAGGGTGTATTCGATTTTGGTTAGGTTTTATCTTACTAAGTGCTGGGGTTACCAAAATGTTACATGGCAATTTTATCCAACTCATTGGTCCTCCTTGGTTGATTGAAGTGCTCGCCAAACATCAATTGGGTTTGTTTGCCGAGTTTATTGCGATTAGTCAAATCATCATTGGTTTTTGTTTGCTGGTCAAGCGATTTGCTACCCTAGGAGCAGTAATGGCTATTCCGATGTTCCTGAATATTCTGATGGTGACTATTTCGCAGGACTGGAGAGGAACACCTTATGTGGTAAGTTTCTTTTTGGCTTGTAATATTTACCTTTTGATATGGGATTTTGATAAACTCAAATTCTTGCTCATCGATCAGGAGGGGGCTGTTCCGAAGGGAGGGATTACCAGAAAAAACATACAAATAGATTTGTTATATCTCATTGGTTTGGTGCCCATATTAATAGCAGTGTTAATTACTATGCCTTTGAGAGCTTCACAGATACTCGCATTTGGCGGATTGGTGTGGTGGATAGGCGTGTACGTTTGGCAATTGATTAAAAAACAAAATATTCATAAATAAGAAATCTTCACTTCAACCTCAAAACTCAAAATATGGTTTCGATACATAATTTAGGATTTGGTTATAGCAAGAAAAAGCCTGTATTCGAAGGGCTGAATCTTGAACTCCAAACGGGCAATGTCTACGGGCTACTTGGGCGTAATGGCGCTGGAAAATCTAGTCTTCTGCGTAATATAGCTGGTTTACTTACGCCTACATCAGGGCAATGTACTGTCAACGGGCATACGCCACATTTGCGACAACCTAAGTTTTTGCAGGAGTTATTTTTCTTGCCCGAAGAACTACATATTCCACCCATCAGCATGAAGGAATTTGTGTCGGTGTATGCGGTGTTTTATCCAAATTTTTCCCAAAACCAATTGAACGAATATCTCAAAGAGTTTGAGGTGGATAGCACAGCACGACTTACCGAATTGTCGTTGGGACAAAAGAAAAAGGCCTTGATAAGTTTTGCGTTGGCGACCAATACGCCTTTGCTTATTATGGACGAGCCTACCAATGGCTTGGATATTCCGTCGAAAAGTCAGTTTCGAAAAATCATTGCTTCTTCCATTACCAACGAGAGAGTTATCCTGATTTCGACGCACCAAGTACGTGACCTTGAATCTTTGATTGACCCGATTATTATCATGGATAACCGAGAGGTTTTGCTCAATGCAGGTACCGATGTGATAGCTGAAAAGCTTTCTTTCAAAACAGTTCAGCAAGTGACTAATCATGAAAAAGTCCTTTATTCAGAGCATTCTATCAGAGGATTTGGTATTGTGATTCCAAACGAAGATGAGTCATATACCAAAGTAGATTTGGAGTTATTGTTCAATGCAGCTTTAGAGAAGCCACAGGTAATCAAGCAATTATTTAACTAAACTTGGGAAAATTTTTTAGATAGAAAACATGAATCAAACATTAGATATACAAAGATTAGGGTGGTTAATCAAACGCATTTGGGTTGAAAACCGAAAGCTGTTTGGCATGACCTACGTTGTAATGGTGCTGTTGTGTATTGCAGCTTATTATTTGGGACGTGATGCGGGTGGTGCTATTGTGGATAGAGACATCAGATTTGGAAGCTTGATTGTCGGAATGTTCGGGCTAGGAGTATTGTTTGCCAACTATATTTTCAGAGATTTTTCTCATACACCTTCTACGATGAGTTATCTGTTGCTTCCAGCATCGCATTTAGAAAAATTCTTGAGTGGACTTTTTTATGTGTTTATTGTTTATCCAATTGTCATTATATCAACACATTCATTGATTGATTATGCTGCATTCGAAATCATAAAGTTTTCTTATCCAGATACTCCTATGGAAAGGACGATTATTCCATATTCAGAGATTTTTGAAACATACTTTACTGTTCAGGATACAATGTTTTTCAATGGGGTTACTTTCCTAATGAACTTCTGGACTTTTACGATTATGGGAACTTTATTTTTCCAACGATTATCGTTAATCAAAACGGCCTTTTTGGGGTTTTCGAGTATCGCTATCATAGCCTTATTAGAATACCTAATGATTCATTACATTCTTGGCGATTTGAGTACTATCTCGTTTAATCCCGAAAAAGGCTCGCTTTTAACAGCGTATATCACTGTAGGTATCGTTATACTTCGCTTCGTTCTACCTCTGTTTTGGTTGTTGATTGCATATTTAAAGTTAAAGGAAAAGGAGGTTTAACATCATGGAATTTAGAGAAAACCAAGCCATATATCTACAAATAGCAGAGCTAATTTGTGAGAGAATACTGCTCAAACAATGGGCATCAGAAGATAAAGTTCCTTCTGTCAGAGAACTTGCCGTTCAATTAGAAGTTAATCCCAATACAGTTATGAGAACGTATGATTTTTTAGAACAAAAAGGTATCATTTTTACCAAAAGAGGCATGGGCTTTTTTGTATCAACAGATGCACACGATAAAGTGACGGAGTTTCGACGTGAAGAGTTTTTACAAAATGAATTACCTCAGTTCTTCAAAGCCATTCACTTATTGGGAATCGACTTTTCAGAATTACAAAATAGATTTGAAGCTTTTAAAACCGAAAATTATTAATCCATGAAGACATCCAACAAACTCCTTGTGACAATGGCAGCCTTGGTCATCATAGGGTTATTAAGTTTTAATATTACTTTAAAAGGCAAATTGGTTGAATATAAAGAGACTCATAAGAATACGAAATTGGTCCTAAAGCCGTTCAAATATCTGACATTTAGCGCAAAAGCTGCAAGGTATGTAAATGTGGATATTGCCCAAAATCCTGAGTATGCTATGTTAAGTGCTCAGGAAGGTGTTACTCAAAAATATGTTGGTGATACCCTGGTGCTAGAACTCAACGAATCCGTAGATTATATGCAATTACAGTTGCCAAGAGTTTTAGGTATCAATGTGACAAGTGGAGAAGCTATCCAAATTAATATAAACAATACGTTTAAAGTAGATAGCTTGTGGATAAAATCACAAATTTCTAGTACGACACTTGAATTAAAAGGTATCGAAACAAGCAATTTGGATTTGTATTCTTCTCAGTCCTTAATCGTGAATTTGGACCATATAAAAGCTGATCGTTTAGCAATAAATGGGGGAAGAAATAGTGAACTAAGAATAAAAGACACGAAAGTTCAACCGAATCAGTTAATGTTGAGCGACAGTATTGCTGTACAGGTTTTGGGTAAAGATGCCATGAAGATATTGAATAAATAAAGAGTAAGTAATAAAAAAAGGCACAAAGAGGATTTAGCTTCTTTGTGCCTTTTTTATTCTAATTTCTCAGTATCTCGAAGTTTACTTTTACCAGTAAGGTAGCAAACCAAACCGAATAAAATAACATAAATCTCAAGCTCGTAAATTTTGAAGAAAAATAAAACAACCATTAGAATACTAATGGTCAAGCTTGCTGCTTTGTAGAATTGATGTTTATTGTTCATGTTTTGATAAATTCCTAGTTCAAGGCTCAGTCTTGGACTTATTTTTTTAACGGTTTATAAACAGAAGCAACATTCAGTCCGAGACTAAGTCTCGAATTAGGGAAGTATTCTTAGAACCTTTTTTATCCTCTGTTATTCTATGCAAAAAACAGTGCATAAACAATAGCTATTCCACCAACTGCCGTTGATAGGACTTCTATCAAAATTATCAATTTTCTTCGATTTGCTTTCATGTGGTGAATAGTTAAAGGTGCAAATTGTGTCCATAAAGTTTCCTCAGCTAACAGATATATGTTTAACGTATCACTTTCTATCAGTCTCTCGAAAAAGATATACCGTTAGTATCCCAGCCATAAATCCTCCTATAAACCAAAGTGTTTTAGATAAGCTCGTGAACGGTGAAAGCTTCTGAAATGAAAAAGTAGCATCGGAACTTGATGACATATAAAAGGCGATTACGAACCATAATAGGGTAGTTGGGGATTTGAATTTCATGGTTTTTCAAAATTAAGATATATATAATTCCGATTGTGAGGTTACGCCATTTTCTAAATGGTAGATATGGTCTATCTTGTCCATTAAGTTATAACGATGCGTAACTAAAATTATACACATATTTGCACTTAATTTCTCAAGGAGTTCTACTACAAACTTTTCCGTTTTACTATCCATGGCAGAAGTAGCTTCATCAAGCAATAAAACTTTTGGTCTACGATATAATGCTCTAGCAAGAGCAACTAACTGCTTTTGCCCTCCCGAAAGATTAATGCCTTCTTCGCCCACAATGCTAAGATAACCTTGTGGTAGATTTTCAAAAAATGCCGATATACCGATTGACTGGCAGAATTCAACAACCTTTTGTCCTTCTTCAATTACATTTCCGAGCAAAATATTATCAATTAATGTGCCATTAAAGATTTTAATATCTTGTGGAACAATGCCAATATGTTCACGCCAGATACTGGCTGGTATATCTTTTATTGATAAAGTCTTATTGATAATAATATCTCCTGATTCAAAATTTTGAAATTTTTGTAAAATCTGCAATATTATACTTTTTCCGGATCCTACTTCTCCTAAAAGCCCAACTATTTGCCCTTTATTGACAGAAATAGATACATTTTTCAAGAGTTGTGGACGTCCTACGAATCTAAAAGATAAATTATTAATTGATAACGAATTTATATCTGGTAGCGAATAATTATCTTGATGATATGTATGAGTAGGTTCTGGTTTGATATTTGTAAATTCAAACATTCTTTCAAATGCTACTTTAGCTTCTTGAAGTTGAATATTAGTTGTTGCTAATCGACTAACAGCTCCGATCATACCCGAAACAATAGAGATAATTGCCATCATTGCTCCAATTTTGATGTTTTGATGTAATACCGCAAATGATGATATAGCCAAAATGGCTGTAACAATGAGGACATTTAGTAATTCGTTCCATAGTCCGTATCTATTCCCCAGCGTACTTAGTTCATAGATTTTCTGCTGAAAAAGTTGGTAATAAGCTTTCCCTATTTGTGTAAATATTCGCTCTTTATTGGCCGATTTAATCACTGAAATACCTGTTATGGCATCCACAAAATGGCTTTCTGTAGAGGCATACTGGCTCATTACTTCTTTTTGATATTTGATGATTTTATGGTTGTATTTCCAAACCAAAAAACTATACAGAGGTAAGCTAACAAGAGAAAGTAAACCTATACTTATCGAATAGTTGAAAATGTAGAATGCCGAAACTAATAATACTAAAATATCAATTACCACATTGCCCACTAAATAGCTAATTACTTGCTGAATTCTACGGGTATCATTTAGCCTTGCTATAATTTCCCCTGTTTTACGAGTATCAAAAAATGACTTTTGTAGGTGGAGTAATTTACCGTAGAAATCGTCCATCAAACGATTGTTGAAATCTTGGCTTTGCCGAAGTAAAAAAAAGCCTCTCAAATAACTTAATCCAGCTCTAGCAACTAACAAGAACGCTAGTAGACTCATGCCTAACCATAAACGCTGAGTTTGATGTTGAGGAATAATCTCATCCAATAATTTTTGACTAAAAATAGCAGTAGTCATCCCTAAAACTGCAATAGCAATCCCTAAAACCGCTGCTATCGCCAACATAGGTATATCTTCTCTGATGAGTTCTTTAAACCAAACAATCTTTTTCTGATTACTAGAATAAACTTTTTCAAAAGCTGCTGTTGGGTTTAGTATTAATACTGCCCTTGTTCTCCAGCGTGTCAGTAGTTCTGACTCGTTCCAAATTTCAATACCTTTGGCTGGGTCTCCAATGATAAAACTTCCATCTTCAGATGCTTCATAACAAACAACATAGTGCTCTAGCTTTTCATCAATTACTACATGGAGAATACATGGGAAACGTGCCTCTTTTCTAAAAACATTAAGCTCATCAACTTCAAACGCTTCAGCTTCCAGATTCAAACTATTGGCAGATTGTTGTAATCCTAATAGGCTTGTTCCTTGAATATTGGTGCCGCTTGACTCTCGTAGAGTTTCAAGTGTACTGTCTCCACCATAATAGCGAATCACTGATAATAGGCAAGCAACCCCACAATCGGATTCACCTTGTTGTAAAACAAACCCTTTAATATTTTGATGACTGTCTTTTTTTGTATTCATAATTGAGGAAGAAAGAAGTGAGCGAACCAAATAGTCAGAATAAGAAAAATGAGTACAAGTAAACGAGGCATAATAGTGTAGGATTATTATTGTGTATGAAGGTATTTCAAAAGGGCTTCTACCTTAGTTTCACCCTTAAATTCCTTTTGCAAGTGATGCTTGTCATCGTAGATAAAAATATGAGGAATAGAAATAGAGCCAAATACCTTTTCGACTTTCGTAGCATCCAAGTGCGCTAAATAAGTATTAGGTAAGCTTTTTAGACGATACCTTTGGGCAAAAGTATCTATCACAATACTATCTGCGATAGAAATCCACCAAAGATTTACATGCTCGAACTCTTCTTGATTTTCGGTTATGGCTTGAGCTTCATATTGACAATGTTCACACTCTGGGTGGAAAAACAGTATAATAGTTGCAAACTTGTTCGGCTTAGGATTATAACCAATCCATTCAAAAGTAGAGACTTGAGGTAATTGCCGTACTTGTTGTGCGTAAAATCTTTTTTCTTCTATTTTCTGATATGAACTATAGGTAAAATATATAATTGCTGTCAAAATCAAGAAAAGTATTCCAAATAGTAGTAGTTTTTTCATAAGGTATAGCAATTTTAAAGTCTATTTATTGAAATTTATGGAGCTAGATTAAGGCTAATAAAGGTAATAAAAGCCACCCAAAGCAAAAGCCCTGTACCATAACTAGAAGCCACAACTTCCATACTTTTATTGAGAGATAGATTAAGGAGTTTTTTGAGCCAATAAGCCAAAAGAACCCAATAAATCAATTCAAACACATTCATTAACTGAAGTGGATAAACTTGCCAAGAAGGAAGCTTCTGTACATCAAATAATTGTAAAGCTGAGAGAGGAAAGAAATATTGTAAATCATTTAAAGTATAGTGCGTTTGGATAAACAAAAACCAAAATAGTTTTATAACAGGAACTACTAAAAAAGGAATTTCTGCCAACATTACTGCCTTAAAAATGATGGAAAAACTTACTTTACGATCAAAGAAAAAGAAACCTGTTTGTAGAACAAGAGCGACTAGTAAAAACTTCAGATAGTATATAATTGGCACAAGTAAATATCCTACCCATGCCCATTTACGAGATTGCTCTATTATACTTTCAATTTTCTCTACTGATAATTGTTCAATGAGCGTGTTGTAATAGAGTGTATCAGAAATTAGAAATAAATTGGTTAAGCATGTTAATAACACTATCAATGCTACTAGGAGTAAAAATACAGTTATATTTTTACTCTGATAAATCATACCCATAAAATAAATTTATTTAGATTTTTACAAAACAATTCCTCTATAATACAACTGAATCAGGTAATTTATTGAATCTTATTTTACATTATTAATGCTTAAGATTATATACATTTATTGCCTAGAATGTTTATGCTGTAGACTCAACTTTTTTTGTGATTAATAATTTCTTTCACTATTAGGGAAATAATCAGAATTCCATACAAAATGACAGTAAGTAGTATGGTGCTGTGATTATCATTCAATTTACTTTTATTTGTAATCAAAAAGTATATCCAGACTGCTAATGCAGCAATAAGGAAGAAGTATCTTATCGTTTTTTTCATACCTCTGAAGGTTAATAGTAAAGTATATATTTTGTAAAATATATACTTTACTGAACATCAATATTTAAACAGCATTTTTGCCTGCACAGTACAAAGAGAGTGCCAATCCTCCAAGTGCTAGTGCCATTCCACCTGTAGCAGCGATGCCGCCAACTATTAGTCCTGATATGCCCCAACCAGCAATTGCTCCTGTCGCAAAATCACATACAGGGCCACCGCCCTGAATGTTTTCTAACTCTGATGATAATTTCTTTTTCATTTTCTTTAATTTTTTAGGTCCATGGACAAGAATATGCTGCAGCGGCACCTATAACGAAACAGACTCCTCCTAATGCATAAGTCATAGGTGTAGGGACAGAAGCGAGTAGAGTTCCAGCACCAAAGAATAGAGTGGCACCTGATGTCATTTCACACCTGCCTCCTCCATGTAGTACTTGAATTTGATTAATTTCAATCTTTTTCATGTTGTTAAAGTTTTTGTTAGAACATAAATTTGATACATATTTTATATGTACAAGACAAACTTAAAAGAAGCCACTGAACTTATAGTTCAGTGCTAAATAAATTTTCAAACTATTCTTTTATGATGGAATAAAAAAAGGCCGTATTGCGGTTTTTACAGTATACGTGTCACATCAAAACAAAGTATTTCATAGTAAAACTTTAAGATATTTTGTTTTTTGATAAAAGAGCAATTATATTCACAAGCGAAAGATTAATACTCTCTTAGCTCATTATTGACCATTCTTATATCTATACACTTATGATTCTAAAAATCTGTGAACGTCTTCGCTATTTGGATAGGCTTATCAAACTGAAAGCCACTGGTACTCCAAAAGAACTTTCCCAAAAGTTAGGTATTACTGAACGTGCTTGGTATAAGTACCGAGATGAACTGATTCATGATTTAGGACTACCTATTACTTATTGTACCTATCATAAAAGCTATATTTACACCGAAGAGGGTTGCTTTGAGATAGGTTTTCGAAAACTGTCTAACCCAGCTAAAGAGAAGATAAGAGGAGGGGCTAGTCTGGAGCTATTGAACGTTAGCTTTCCTTAAATAATAATTTATCATTTCTGAAGTTAATATTTTGTATAGTATATGTGTCCTCGTTGGTTCGCTAGCGAGGACTTGTTTTTATAACCTTTTCTCAACATCTTACATTCAAATATCCCAACCCAATGGTGCATTTTGTGAAAGGCATTTTCCAAAAACAAACTTATCTTGTAAATTGCACCAAATACCATAACGAAGACCGAAATGATCAAAATTCCAACTAATTCTAAAAAAGACGTCTATACTCACGCAGCCATTATTGTATGCCTATTAATGGTCTTATTTTTTGGATTTTTCTTTATTTACCTTCCTTGGAGTACCAATCACGGCGAAACTATTACTGTGCCTAGCTTGAAAGGCTTGACAATGGAGGAGGCCGAAGATTTATTGGACGAAAGAAACTTGGACTACGAAGTGACCGATAGTACTTTTACACCTGGTAAAAAACCTCTTACGGTACTTTCCCAGTATCCGCTCGAAAACTCTAAGGTAAAACAAGGACGAAAAATTTATTTGACAATCAATACCGAAACGGCTCCAATGATTAAGCTTCCAAAACTGACCGAAATGTCAGTACGAAGTGCCGAACAACAGTTGTTGATTGCGGGTTTGCTCAAACCTTCACTTGAATACCAAAACGATATTCGTGAAAATGAGGTACTCGAAGTAAAATATCAAGGTACGAAAATCGATGCTGGAACGTTAATTGCAAAAGGTTCGAAGGTCACGCTCATCGTGGGCAATGGCACAGGTAATGTCGAGTTAGAAATCCCTTGTTTAATAGGCAAACCGCTCGATGAAGCTATTATCATAATTTCTGGTTCTGGTTTACAAAAAGGAACCGTTATTTATGATCCAGATTCGACCGAACCAGCAGGCACAGTGATTCGTCAGAATCCTGCTTGTGAAGATGGCAAAATTAAAGCTGGCGAAATGATTGACCTTTGGGTAGCGGGGAACCCTCCGTCTGGAGAATAAACCTACCAATGGGTATTTAATAAAGTTCAAATGAAAAACATTTCTTCTTACACTTTTATAGGTTCTAAGAAGCCTTTCTGCGGAAAGGGTAAAAAAGGGTGGTTAATTTTTTTACCACTCTTTTTTATTGCTCAATTCCGTACTTTGGCTCAACTACAAACTATTTCTCTTGGCACTCCTGTTACACCTAGTGCGGCAAGAGTAGCTGCCACCAACGCAGCCAAGCTCCCATTCTTTGACGATTTTTCGTATGGACTCAAACTCAATACCAATAATTGGTTGAGTTCGGGAGGTACGTTGGTCAACAATGATTATGCGACGAATCATCCTACCATCAATATACTAACTTTTGATGGACTCAAAGCTGATGGTAATCCCTATAATTTTGTTAATAGTTTGGCTGAAGGACCTACCGATACCTTGACTTCTCAAGTATTGGATTTGTCCAATTATTTGCCTGCCGATTCTCTATATCTGAGTTTCTTTTGGCAAAATAGTTCTTTGGGCGACAAGCCTAATACGAATGATTCTTTGCGGGTACAGTTTTTAACTAATGGCGGTATTTGGCAAACGGTTTGGGTGATGAAAGGAGATCAAGAAGTAGCAAATTTTCAACAGGTATTGATTCCGATTCGAGCACGCAATTTGTATTTTCATAACCAATTTCAGTTTAGATTTCAGAGTTTTGGTCGCCAGTCTGGACAGTTTGATATTTGGAATATTGACTATGTTTATTTGAATACCAAGCGTAATCAAAACGATAAATACTATGCTGATTTGGCGGTAAGACGAAATATGCCATCGCTGCTCAAACGATATAGAGCTATGCCTGTCAGACAGTTTATGCGTCGCCCAACACAGGAACTCAATGATTCCTTGAGTACAGATGTCGTGTATTTGAACCAAACGGCGGTCAATAACTTTTTTGATTATGATTTTACCGTAAAAGATTTACTGACTAATACAACACTACAAAAAACTACTCAGGCCAATGTGGTGATTAGCCCCAATCCAGCGGGTTTATCCAGTGTGAAAATTGCACAGAAACTAGCTACAACCTTAAGTCAACTGAGTAATGACAAATACAGTTTACAAAGCACATTTGCGCTAAAAACTACCGACGAAGGTGTTATTATCAATAGAAAACAAAACGATACCATTCGCATAACAACGGAGTTTTCGGACTATTATGCTTATGACGACGGAACAGCGGAGGCTGGTGCATATTTAGGAAAAGGCTTTGGGCGAATTGCCGCGCAGTTTACCAATAATTCCAATGATGTAGTTTCGGGAGTTCGCATTAATCTATTACCCATGTTGACCAATCTTGAAGGTAATGCCATTACGATTCAGATCATGGAAAATGACAAAGGAAAGCCAGGGAATGTGATTCGTTCATTATATAGTAAGGTGTCATATAGCAAAGTGGTGAATGGTTTTATTGAATATACTTTTGACCCAGTTGCGGTAAAAGATACTTTCTATATTGGTGTTTTACAATTTACTGACGGCGAACCTTTGATTATTGGTTTGGATAAAAACTCTTCACAGTTTTCTTCAAAATACTTTTATAATTTGGGTACGCAATGGGTAAATCTTGCCACTCAAACCAATAATGCTGATTTTAAAGCCGCTAATGGTGCATTGATGATGCGACCTATTATGGGTGGAACTGTCAAGGAAGTAATTTTAGGAACAGAAAAAGATATTCAAGACCAACAATTAGTGGTATTCCCTAATCCTGCGAAAGAATATGTTTCATGGAATGATCCAACTTTACGTAATGTCGAACTTGTCGATTTTCAGGGGCAAAGTATTTTGAAACAAAGAGTTTCCGAAAGTAGAGTTTCAGTCGAAAATCTTAATTCAGGCATATATTTATTGTTACTCTCAGACGAACGTAATACATTTGTTCGCAAAATCAGTATCGTTCGTTAAATTGTGACCTCAACGAAGTAAACAGAATAAAACATGGATATTACAGTAGAAGAATTAAAACAACGCCTAGATGCTGGCGAAGAATTCAACTTTCTTGATGTAAGAGATGAATACGAATACGAAGAAGATAACTTGGGCGCATTGTTGATTCCATTAGGCGAATTGCCAGACCGTTTAGAAGAAATCGATGGCTGGAAAGGACAAGAAGTAGTGGTTCATTGTCGTTCAGGTGCTCGCTCGGCACGTGCAAAAGCATTTTTAGAGTCACAAGGATTTACTAATGTTAGAAACGTGTTAGGCGGAATTTTGGCTTACAACGATTTAGACTAGATTCTTGAAAGACATGAAATCAAAATGGTTCGGGCGAAGGTCTGAACCATTTTAATTTTGTTGAAATAAAATAATATTAATTAGGCTACTGAGTGGACGGACTTCTTGAATGTTGAAGAGATTCTTCTTTTTGCCCGAATACCAATAGTTGACCGCCCCAAGCCCTAGAAACTATCATGATTGATATCTCAGCAGAGGAGTTTAAAAATCGACTTAAGGAGCTTCAAATCGTAGATATTCGTACTGAAGCAGAGGTTCAAGATTTTGATTTGGGAGGATTGCATTTACCCTTTGATGAATTACTAGAAAAACTTGATGAAGTAGATTTCTTGAAAAATAAAGAGTTTGTCATCATTTGTTATACAGGACTTCAAAGTAAAGTTGCAGCTACAATTCTCAGAAAAAGAGGCTTCGAAGGAGTGCGTAATCTTACAGGTGGCATAGAGGCATTCCTGAGTATTTAGCTCAAATAGAAAAGCGAAAATTTGCGAGTTGAGCGGATACCCTATGATTTTTAAAATCAAAAGTCATCATTCTTAACTGAGCACGCTTAGCTTATTCTTAGAAAAGTTTTAAATTTGGCTTTCAGATACACAACGAATTCCATTTAAACAATAATCCAATAAACCGAATGTTAGCATATATAGATTGGTTCACAAGTTCTGATATTTTCACATTTCCCGAATCTTTACCTTTAATAGGTGGCTTACCTGTGCGTTGGTATGGGGTAATGTTTGCCACAGCTTTTTTGTTAGGCTATCAAGTTATTTCATATTTTTTCAAAAAAGAAGGTCGTCCACTCGAACAAGCCGATGAGCTTTTGCTCTATGCTATGATCGCCACTGTGCTCGGCGCTCGAATGGGACATTATTTCTTTTATGAATATCCAACTTTATTGAGTAACCCCGGTCATTTCTTCTGGTCAATGATTCGTCCACCTTATGCAGGTTTGGCCAGTCATGGGGCTGCTATAGGCTTATTTTTAGCCTTCTATTTGTATGTTCGCAAGCACAAAGATATTAGCTATTTGTACGTAACTGACCGTGTTGTACCTACAGTTGCCTTGGGCGGAGCTTGTATTCGTATTGGTAATTTGATGAATTCTGAGATTGTTGGAAAGGAGACAGATGTGCCTTGGGCATTCAAATTTTATAATGATCCATCGCTCAATCACGACTATTTTGCGGTAGTGCCTCGTCACCCAGCACAATTATATGAAGCTCTTTCTTGTATTGTCTTATTTGTGATTCTTTTTATGATTTGGAACAAGAAAAAAGAAAAAACACAAGAAGGCTTAATGACAGGTGTATTCATGGTAGTCTTGTTTATTCTTCGTTTCTTCTATGAATTTATTAAAGAAAACCAAGTAAGCTTCGAAGATGGTATGAGCCTTAATATGGGACAATGGCTAAGCATTCCAGCTATTTTGTTTGGATTAGGAGTACTTTGGTATTCGTTTAAGAATAAGAAGGCTGTTTAGGAGAAAAGGCATAAAGTAGCAAAGGCACAGAGGGACAAAGTGGAGAGTTTGAATAATCTCACTTTGTCCCTCTGTGCCTTTGTGCCTGTTCCCTCTTCATACCTGTTCACGTTTTTGTGACATTTATTTGATTTTTGCGTAACATAAGTGCTTGATTTATCAATAGATAAATTGTAAATTGATTGAAAATAACTTCAACTTATCACCCAAACACAAATCACTCATGGAAAATAATCAAACTGAACCTACTCCAAAAGGACAAATTGAAGAATTGAAAGATGCAGCTGTAGACAAAATTGAGGACTTAGCTGCAACCGCAGGTGAGAAAATCAAAGAAGCTACAGGAGTAGATGTAAAAGCAAAAGCTGAAGAGTTAGCAGCTGAAGCAGGTGCAAAATTAGAGGAACTTGCAGATGCCGCAGATGATAAAATTGAAGAAGTATCAGCAGTGGTTTCAGAAAAAATTGATGCTGTCGAAGATAAAATCGAAGAATTAGTTGGTGGCGACTTAGGCGAAAAAGCAGAAGAGCTAAAAGCTCAAGCTGAAGAAAAGCTAGAAGATATTCAAGAAGCTGCCGCTGAAAAAGTTGAAGAAGCAAAAGAAGCTGCTTCTGGCTTGTGGTCAAAAATTAAAGGAGTTTTTGGAGGTAATTAATCAAGTACCGTTCCACAATTGAGAAGGAGCATCAATATCCAAATACATATCAAAAAAGCGGTCGAAAATTGTTTCGACCGCTTTTTTGATATGTAAAATGCTCAATATCTCTTTTTAGATGAGAGTAACTGTGTCTCTACAGGTGAAATATAGGTTGAATACTAATCACTCATCTACTAAATCACCATTCACTAAAGTTACTGTGGATAAACGCTATCTGTTTTGAGTTTTACGACACTGCCAGTCTTCAGAATACGCTTAGCTCTCAAATATCTTTTGACATTGTATTCGTCGAAGTTGGGTGCTGATGCACTGACACTGCCAATGCGAACTTTGTCAGAAGCATGGATAAACTGATTATTACCAATCCACATACCTACGTGCACTACACGTTCGGAACCATCTTCTCTTTTTTCTCCAAAGAATAATAAATCTCCTTCTTTCAAATTGCTCCAAACCCCAGATTTATCAATCGTTTCTCCTACCATTACTTGCTGCGAAGCATCACGTGGCAATAAAATACCATTCAAGAAATAAACCGTTTTAGTAAAGCCACTACAATCCACGCCTTTAAACGAAGTTCCTCCCCATAGATATGGCACTCCCATCAAACGCTTAGAGGTATTCACTAAGGCATCTTCTGTGGCGGTGGTATTATTTACCCAATTTTTCACTAATTCAGCTTCTTTTGAGAATACGTATCCTATACGATTATCTGGCAAAATTACTTCGTAGTAGCCATTTTTTTCAGCTTTTAATTCCATCACACAACCTGCAACAATATCTGAAACAGGCATGGAGCTATTATTAGCTTCACTATAAACCGTACCAAATGAGTTGGTATAAATTACCTTGCTTTTTGCTTTCCAAGTATTTAATTGCTCTGTGGTAATGGCAGTAATTGCTCCACGGTCTACCCAAGCGATGTAGTGATCGGGGGTTTGAACCAACAGCCATCCATTATCTTCTCTATCCAAAATACGCACGGGCGTACCCATAAGAGCCTGCGAAGCCATTTCGCCCGAATGACGAGGACTATAACGTAAATTACAAACTGAAACTTCTACCAAACCCCATACTTTCTCACCCAGCTCTACAGCAGGAAGTGTACGGATTTGATCAACGATTTCGAGTTTTTCATTTTTTAGTCTTTCCAATAAAAAGCTTTTGGCTCCGATAAGATTGGTCTTTCCTATCAAAATTAATTGATTTTTCTGACGATAGGCATCTATTTGAAAAATAGCTGTTCTTTTATCAGGAGCAAAGCGATGACTAAATTGATCGATGACTTGTGTTACGGAAGAATCTGCCTTAGTGCGTTTTGCGTTATTATTTTTTCCTGGGTTCAACCACGTTGAGCCAATAAGCACAACCCATGAAAATAGTATTGAAATTAGCTTCATATTAAAAATTGGGGTTTAAGACGCCCTCTTCAACCCGCAAAAACTATGCCGAGCAGTGGTTTTATTTATCGTATTGAAACTTAAACTTGCTCAAGTTAGGAAGATGTTTTTTAGGTCTATTTGCTTCATATTGATACACCAACTCACCTAAATTTTTCATAAAAGGAAAGCCAATAGTATCATAGTCGTATTTGCTGTCATTAAAAATTTGATCTTCGTTGCACAAAATCACTGCCGACAACATAAACTCGATCCCTTTTTCAAAATCAACGATATAGGCATTGTCTAACAAAAAACCGTAAGCATCGCCCACTTTGTTGAAAATGCGAATATTGGGATTGATCGCAGCATCTTTTTGTCCTCCATACATCAAAAACTTACAGTATGCTGGCCAATAGTCAGGAAGACTGTACGCAGGGTATTTGCTTTCTGTAGGCATCTGAGACATATATTTGTGCAAAAACTGATAGTCTTCATTCGTCAAATCAAAACGTTGTTCTTTGGGAACAGCATTGGGGAAAATAATCGCACGCAACAATTGTTGTTGTTCGATTAATGGGAAAAAATTCTTTTGCGTAAACTCAAATGGCTCATAGATGGTAGCATCTCCTTTGACATATCCTTTACCCATTTTGATAGGTTCTACAGGGAAGTATTCTTTGGTAGCCGTAATCATCGGTTGCTCATACACCACCTGAGTATTTTCTTTAAAGCTAATGGGGTTTGTTCTTTTGTTTTGCTCCACACTCATGCCTACTTCCAAACGATGTACAATGCGTGTATCTTTCAACCCTTTTGCTCGTAAACCATCATTAAAACCTTCCTGACCCATAAATTCATACAGACGATTAAAGGCATCATTATCCGATACCATCAAGATTTTTTTGGCATAATGCGATACCGACGCCATTCCATTGGCAGAAGTACTGTCGCCCGTCACAGGGGTATGACGTTCGTATTCTGCACCCGTAAACATGGGGGTATCTTTGGTTAATCCTTTTTTATTAAGCTGGTTTATTTTTTGTAAGGCCAGTACACAAGCAGGCAATTTTACGGTACTTGCTGGGTAAAAGTACTCTTGAGGATTGAGCCTAAAGCCATAAGTCGTGAAGCTCGGGCGATTTAAGACATCTCTATTTATTTGGGTATAGACAATTTGAACCCTAAGTCTATCAGCATTATCAAGAATAAATTGAAATTTTTCTGGTTGAGATTTCATCAACTCAGGTAACAACTGAAAATCTATTTTTTGAGCATAAAGCTGTGTTGACATTGCCAGTATTGTCAAGAATTGTATAAGTGTTCTTTTCATCTGTTCAAATGGTTCAAATATCAATTGAGAGTGCAAGCAATAATTAGTTCTGGTTTTGAAGTGTACAAAAGAGTAAGTTTATGTCATTTGCCAATAGCCGCAATCTTTAATCTTTTGTACACCACCAATTATGGTTTTATAATTTTTCCCGATAATACAGTTTTCTTTTGAAATCCTTATCCTGATATTTTAGCAAATTGGTTGCACAACTGGGCTAAATATAAAAGCTCGTCTTCATTGTGCATCGCACTAATTACCAAACGACTCACAGGTTGGTCATGCACCGTAGGATAGGGAAAGCAGGATGTCATGACTCCATGGTTCTTCAAAAAATCATGTAATCCTTCTCGGTGAGTACAAAATGCAGGGTAATTTTTGATTGTATCCAAATAATCTACTTCAAGATTTTCTGTAAAATACTGGATGTTATGAATAAGCTTTTCTTTTTGCTCATAATACAAACCTGTACTAAGCATAAAGGCATCTAACAGGGCAGGCATCATTGGGGAAGCTCCAGCAAACATAGGCGTGTGGCGGAGGTGATTGATAATTTCGGGTTTACCCAAAATCACACCACCAGTCATACCCATAGCTTTGTTGAGCGAACCTGTCACAATCAAATGAACATTGTCGTTAAAGTCAGGCTCAAAGCCTAGAAAGTCTGCAATATGTTGAATCCCCAAGCTATGTGAAGCATCAATTACAACAACGATTTCTTTGTTTTTGGGTAAAGTTTTAATCCAACTAAAATCAAAGTCCTCGACATAGGGTGAACCCACCGAGTCGGAACAAATCACAATTTTTTCAGCAAGATTTTTTGAAATATTCTCTGAAATCGTACTAGCCCATTCCTCGTAAGAATCAATCGGCAAATGCTTATGATGAGGCCAAAGGGCAGGGTGTGTTTTGGGCGCTATTTCAACATGATATTCCAAACTTTGATAATATGATACTGTTACCTGACCTGCCGACATACCCGAAGCTACCGTCAAAGCAGCAGGTGCTCCAAAAAACTGAGCTAAAGCTTGCTCGGCCTCTTCATAGATAGAAAGGCGAACATTGTTGTTTCTAGAACTTCCCCACGAACTTCCCCACTGAACTAAAGATTCAATCAGATTTCGTTTGAAAGTAGGATGCTGTGCAATACCCAAGTACGCCGTACCACTAAACCAATAGTAATCTTGGTCTATAGTTTGGAGTGTATTGCTAGGTATTTTGGATGAATAAAAAATCATGACTTTACTTTGGATAAAATGTAATTAAGAGAGTGTTTACAAGTCAGTTTTATAATAAGAATATGTTTAAATTTTATAAATTATTAGTAATGAGAAAGTTTGTAATTATTTTTCGAAATCCTACTGTTTGAGCCGCAGGCGAGTTTAGGATTTCTTGACTTTCTTTTGTTACTTTTCTTGTGTTAAGACAAGAAAAGTAAGGTGTGGCGAAGAGAAAATTTGTTTTTCTGATACGTGCCAAATAAAATTTTTACACATACTCTAAGAATTTGGAACATGTACGTTTAATTTTTAGCCTATTGATCAAAGCATTAAAGCTTAATGCAGCTAAAATCATTTTAAATTGGCGCCAGTTCCATTTTCATCGGCATAAATCACTTTACCATAATCGATGATAACTCCAGTAGAAATTTGATCATCGACCAACAAAATACCGTCCATATCAACATAATCCAATAATGGTAAGAGTTGCGCAATTGCCGAACAACCTACATTCGATTCGGTCATACAGCCTACCATCACTTTCAAACCCAACTTTTTGGCATGAGCAATCATGCGTAGGGCAGGAGTGAGACCACCACATTTCATTAACTTAACATTGATACCGTGAAAAAAACCATAACATCTTGCCACATCTTCTTCTACAATACAACTTTCGTCAGCAATAATCGGAAGTACTGATTCGGCAAATACCTTTTTCATCCCTTCCCAGTTATCAGCTTTCATTGGTTGCTCGATAAACTCAACGCCTAATTCTTTCAAGGCAATAGCATTTTGTATTGTTTCTTCAACACTCCAAGCGGTATTGGCATCTACTCTGAAGACAGCGTCGGTATGCTTGCGCAACTCTTGTACAATCTTGATATCCTCCTTAGTGCCTAATTTGATTTTATAGAGTGGAAAGGGTACCTCTTGCATTTTTTCCACCATTTTCTCCAACGTGTCAATTCCTATGGTATAATCCGTAATAGGATTATTGCTAGGGTCTAGTCCCCAAGCTTTGTATAGGGGTAATCCCTTTTTCTTAGCCCAAAGATCATTAGCTGCGATATCCAAAGCACATAAAGCAAATGGATGCTCATCCTTTAAATAAGGAAATACATCTTCCCAAAATTGTTTGGGATCTTGTAAATCATAGCTTTCTACAAAGTCTCTCACGGACTCCAATTGAGCTGTCATTTTTTCCATAGTCACGCCGTAATATGGCGTTTCTGTTGCTTCTCCAAAACCTCTAAAGTCCCCATCTTGTAGTTCGACAATCAAAGTTGGTTGTATATCTCGCGACTCGTGAGTAATCGTAAATGTGTGTTTTAGGGGTAATTGGAAAGTGTGAAGTACCAGTTTCATAATCAAAAAATTGGGTTGAATGAAGTAAGTTATATCAAAAACTACAAGAGCAATAAGCGCAGTAGCCTATTGCTCTTATAAGAAAAATTCAAATTAACGAAATCGGACGAAATTAACTATTTCTCCTATCTCAAAATGAGTTTTTTCAGACGGGAGTTCTACAAAACCATCACAGTTGGTCAAGTTAGCAAAATCTGCCGAACCACTGCCTTCAAACGGAATGGCCAACATTTTTCCATTATCAAAATATACCTGTGCAGGCGCAAAATAGGTAAGATTAGGTTTGAAAAACACTTCTTTAGCCAAACTCACTTGTTCTACTTTGGGCTTTTGCTGTGCAATCACAGGTAAAGCATATTTACAAAAACATAAGAAGGTAGATACAGGATTGCCAGGAAGGGCAAAAACTAATTTTTTACCTTCGTTATTTTCTACATCTTTTGTGCCAAACCAAAATGGTTTCCCTGGTTTCTGAGCTACTTTATGAAAACATTTTTTTACACCTAATTGGGCTAAAATCTCAGGAACATAATCTTTCTTTCCTGCCGAAACACCACCACTTAGCAAAATGACATCATGCTCTTCTAAAATTTGAGTAAGCTTTTCCGTTAATACTTCAGGGTCATCAGTCAAATGGAATAATTGAGCTTCGATATTCCAAGTTTGTAGCGCTGCTGCCAACATATAGGAGTTTGACATACGAATTTGATGACTTTCTGGCTTTACAGCAATATCCACTAATTCGTCTCCCGTCGAAATTACCGCTACTTTCGGCGATGCTACTACCTGTACTTCTTGCTTACCGACCGACGCCATTACGGCAATTTCGGCTGGACTAATTCTGATACCTGCTTCCAATAAGATTTGTCTTGCAATTTTATCAGAACCTTGTCGGTGTACATTTTGTCCAAGAGTAATTTCTTCAAACGGAATGGTGATTTTAGCTATTTTCTTGCCTTCGATTTCCTCTATAATCACGTCTTCATATCGTACCACCGTATCGCAACCCGAAGGCAAAATGGCTCCTGTCATAATTTCGATACAAGCATGTGTATCTTGAAGCTGTTTTTGCGTTTCTCCAGCAAATTGAATTTGCTCTACCAAGATTGCTGCTGGATTAATACCTTCAAAAGCAAAAGCGATGCCATCCATCGCTACCCGATTAAAAGGAGGGAAGTCTCGGTCAGCCGTAATGCTTTCGGCTAATATTCTTCCTTTTGAACTCAGTAACGCTACTTTTTCGTTTTGCTGAGGAAATGTATATTGTTGAATAATCTGGTAAGCCTCTTGTGATATTATCATAACTTTGAGAACGTTTTTAGCTTTTTTTCTTTTTATGATAAAACTTGAAAAGACAAATTTCTACAATTTACCTTACCTTTTGAGGAGGCGTACCGTATTTTTGTAAAAAACATAGAGCAATGGCACAAGAACAATCCGAAAATAAAGACTTTTCACATTTAGATACTCAGCATAACCCTTCTATGGTAGATGTTTCGGGCAAAACTATTACCAAACGTACCGCAACTGCCAGAAGTATTATAGCACTCACGCCCGAAATTGTGGCGCAATTTGTCAATGGAGATATTCAAACTAAAAAAGGGGCGGTTTTTCAGACAGCTATTATTGCAGGAACAATGGGAGCCAAAAAGACTTCAGATTTAATTCCTCTATGTCATCCATTAGGGTTGGATTCATGTAAATTCAATATCGAATTACAAGGCAACGAGGTAATCATTGATTGCACGTGCTCATTAACTGCCAAAACGGGCGTCGAAATGGAAGCCCTCACGGGTGCAACTATTGCCGCTTTGACTGTATATGATATGTGTAAAGCATTTTCACATGATTTAGTGATTAAAGAAACTAAGCTCCTATCGAAAACAGGAGGGAAAAGCGACTATAAAGCCTAATGAATGGATTGATACTTTCGGGGGGACAAAGTTCTCGTATGGGTCGTGAAAAACGATTGATTCAATATCATGGCAAGACACAAGAAGAATATCTCTTTGAGTTGCTGAGTTTATATTGTGAAAAAGTATTTGTTTCACTAAATACCAATCAGCAAAGTGACTATCCTTATATATATGATGCGTTTCACGAATTAAATAGTCCTTTAGTGGGCATTCTTTCTGCTTTTCAGCACGAGCCCAAACAAGCTTGGCTGGTGGTAGCTTGTGACATGCCTTTTGTCAATCAAGAAACGATTCAATTTTTGATTGAAGCCAGAGATATATCTCAAAAAGCCACAGCTTTTCAAAATCCAGAGGAGCTTTTTCCTGAACCACTCATTACGATTTACGAACCAAGTATTTATCCCGACTTGCTGCAAGCCTATCAACAAGGACGTAAATCTGCTATGCGAGTATTATCGCAGCAGCCCATAAAGCTGATTAATGCGCCTGATCCACAAATGCTAAAAAGTATTAATACTCCAGCAGAATACGAGGAGGCTATCAAGAGGAAATAGTATGTATTAATTCCTCATGACAAAATGAAAACATTTAAGCCTAACACCTACGGCTTACAACCTAAAGCGTTTTAATTATACATCCGAAATCAAATATCCGAAATCCGCATTCGAATTTATGTCATCTCATCATATTATACGCGACGAACAAGAACCAGCCTTAATCATTGCAAACGGCGAAGCTTGTAGTCAAGAATTACTTGGACAGCTTTTAGAATGGTCACCACTTATTGTTGTGCTAGATTCAGCTATTCATCGAGTTCTCGAATTAGGCATAAAAGTGGATGTATTACTTGGGGATTTTGACCGCGAGCTTGATATTGATGCTATTCGTTCAGCTCAGTATCCCATTGAAATTGTCCATACGCCAGACCAAGAAAAACATGATTTAGAAAAAGCTTTCGAATATCTAATCGCTCGGGGCTTTCCAGCGGCTAACGTAGTTTGGGCTACTGGTCGCCGTGCCGATCATACCATGACCAATATTACTAATATTGTTAGATTTCGAGATCAGCTCAAAATTGTCATGATTGATGATTATTCAAAAATCTATCTGTTACCTTATCAGTTTGAGAAGTGGTATACCAAAGGCACGCCTATTTCTTTGATTCCTATTGGTGAGGTGCATGGTATTCAAACATCAGGTTTGAAATATAACCTATTCGACGAAGCACTTACTTTAGGTTATCGAACAGGTTCAAGTAACGAAGCCGACCAAGACGGGTTTGTAAAAGTTTCCTACGCAAAAGGCGATTTACTCATGATGGAGTGTACAGACTAAAAAAGGCTTGAAAATTACTTTCAAGCCTTTTTTTATACTGAGTTAAGATCTAAACTGGTCATCATTACTAGTCCTTCTTTTAAAGGAATACAAAACACCTGAAGCCAAAATGGCCAAAACAATAACATAAAGTGTTCTCATAGCATTAACTGGTTATTTCAGATGCACGATGAGCGCATCGGAGGTGTTACAAATAGTTACGGTGAAATGTCAGAAAATTAACGAGTAGTAGCTAGGGATATTTTGTGTTTGTAATTAAATATTACAATACAATTACGTAAAAGTCAACACTTTAGATTGCTATTGCAGGATTTTTATTTTGTGGTAATACAAATTAGTGATAAGTGCTTGTGCACACCTAAGCATTTTCACTTATTCAATAATGAAAGTCTATAAAATCCTACATTCTCTATTCTTTTCTTATAATCTTACACAGTTGAATAATCTCGAGGATTTGTTGCGGATAAAGTCTAACTTTGCGGGAAATTTGGAATCTATAGATACACAGATAGTCAACAAACTATTTGTTCATAATTATTAAGCACAAAATGCATAAGAATTTCATTGAAGAATTGCGCTGGAGAGGTATGCTCCACGACATGATGCCCGGAACAGAAGAACAACTCAATAAAGAAATGACAACCGCTTATATCGGTTTCGATCCAACGGCATCTTCTTTACATATTGGTAATCTCGCTACAATCATGTTATTAAAGCACTTCCAGCTTTGCGGTCACAAACCGATTGCCTTGGTAGGCGGTGCAACTGGTATGATTGGCGACCCTTCGTTCAAAGCAGCTGAGCGTTCTTTCCTATCTGAAGAAACCTTGCGTTTCAACCAAGAGGGAATCCGCAAGCAATTATCTAAATTCTTAGATTTTGATTGTGGCGACAACTCTGCCGAATTAGTAAATAACTATGACTGGTTTAAGAATTTCTCTTTTCTTGAGTTTTTAAGAGAAGCAGGAAAATACCTTAGCGTAAATTATATGATGTCGAAAGACTCCGTAAAGAAACGTTTAGAAACAGGTATTTCATTTACAGAGTTCTCTTACCAGTTATTACAAGGATACGATTTCTATTGGTTATACAAAAATAATGGTGTTCGTCTCCAAATGGGTGGTTCTGACCAATGGGGTAACATTACAACAGGTACAGAAATCATTCGTAGAAAAGAAGGTGGTTCAGAAGAAGTAGAATTTAATAGAGCTTTTGCTTTAACTACTCCACTTGTGACCAAAGCAGACGGAACCAAATTTGGTAAATCAGAATCAGGAAACGTTTGGCTCGATGCAAGCATGACAAGTCCTTACGAATTCTACCAATTTTGGTTAAATGCTGCCGATGCCGATAGTCACCGTCTATTGAGAGTATTTACATTACTTTCTCGTGAGGAAATCACTGCTATCGAAGAAGAACACGCTGCTGCACCACACTTGCGTATCATGCAAAAAGCTTTGGCAAAAGACGTGACTTGTCGTGTTCACTCTGAAGAGGCATATAATATAGCAGTAAAGGCATCAGAAATCCTTTATGGAAAAGGCACTGTCGATGCTTTACAAGGAATGAGTGATCAGGATATTCTTTCTGTATTTGCAGGAGTGCCTCAAACAATCATCGCACGTGGAGATTATGAAGCTTGTACTAATATTACAGATTTAGTATCAACTGTAACTAATGGAGAGGTATATGCTTCAAAAGGAGAAGCTCGTCGCGCTATTCAAGGGAATGCTTTAAGCGTAAACAAATCAAAAGTTCCAGATCCAAATCATCCAATTGACTTTATACTTCTTAATAATAAGTATCTGTTACTAGGAAAAGGGAAAAAGAACCATCTTTTGATTGTCGAATAAAAATAATAATTGTTAAAGACCTTCAACTAACAAAAGTTGAAGGTCTTTTTATAACTATTCATAGAATTTATTTACCAAAGGGTTTGATAGGTTGTATGCTTTGACTTTTAGTAGTAAAAAAGTTTGAGATCTATTTATTTTGTTATCAACGACTTACAAAAAACTTTAAAAAATAGTATTAAAAAGATTTGGAAGGTTGGGAATAAAGTGGGAATTTTGCACTCCCAAACGACGGGAAAGGAGTTGTAGCAAAGAAAGAAAGTTAAGCGTTGCGAAAATAAATTTTAAAAAATATTTTCAAAAACATTTGGAAGTTAAAAATAAAGTTACTAATTTTGCACTCCCAAACAACGGGAAGCGGTTAAATCGAAAGAGATTTGACGACAAATTTTGAGATAATAAACTGATGATAAGTTGGTTAATTATTTTGAGATAAAGAGTTCTTTGAAAAGCTGGTAAGAAAAGATAAAAGAAAATACGACATTCTAAGATAGGTTGTGATGTTATAATTCTTTAGAATAAGACAGAACAACATTTCATTAAA
>NZ_JASHIE010000011.1:0-300674 GCF_030056655.1 Flectobacillus rivi | reverse complement strand
AACACCCTTCTTGGGCTTCGTTCCGCTACGCTACACTCAGCCCAAGAAGGGTTAAATACATAATCAAAACAATCAGATTATGTATATTTTTAAACTGTACTAAAAATGGGAAGCCGACAAATTATCCACAGTTAGTTTCTCTTTTTTTACGAGTATTTTTGAAACATTAACTAAAATATTTAACTGTGGAAATGATTTGATGAACTTGAAAGCATTAGTTTTATTCCAATAATGTAAAAGTAAATTGAACGAAAAAATCAAAAGAACTACAATAAATAACGCTGGAAACTTGAAAGAAATGATGGATAAAAACAAAAGTAAAATCAAGTCAATTTTGAGATATTTTAACCAATTTGGTTTTTCCAAAAGGTTATTCTGCATCAAAGTTGAAATATAGTAAACATCAGTATTGTTTAGTTTCAAAAGTTCTGTTTGAACTTCTTCTCTTAGCTGACTGTCAGATGCGAAAAGTTCTACAAGTTTTTGAGAAGGGTCGGATAAGTTGTCAGTAGGTTCAATTAATCTTTTGAATAAGAGTTGCTGACCAATTTTACTGGTTGTTCTGTCAATGAATGTAAATAGATTGTAAAAGTCAATGTCATTTATTGTCTGTTCTGAAAGCCGATGGAAATTATTATCTTTCACAATTTCTGAAAAACTTTTAATTCCTTCAAAGTAGAATGATTCGGTTTTAGTTTTACCCCAATTGTTTCGGAAAAGTTCGATGTTTTTTTCACTTCTTCTTTTTTTATTTGACGTAAAAAGTATGACCAACAATATTAATATAGTAACTCCTATAGTCAGTACTGTCATTTCTATGATTTGTGTTTTGGGTTAAAAATTTCAAAGTGTTGGTCTCGTAGCCTTACACCCTTTGGTTTGAATATTGGCAATGTTGGGGTAATCGAAGAACAAATGTTCAGCCTTTAAATGATGCCAAATTAATGAAAAAAAGATGAAGTTTGCACTTCAGCCCCAATATTGCCAATACCTTGTTACCAGCCGTTTTTTGTCCGCTTGTTAGATTGTCGGCAAAGCACCACCATCCACCGAATAATTAATTCCATTGATATATCTCGCTTCCGCAGAAACAAGAAACGCTACAAGGTTAGCAATTTCTTCTGGTTCAGCCATTCTACCCAAGGGTACATTTACTTTATCCATTATGGCTTTGAACGCTTCGTCAAACGTGATATTGGAAGATTTTGCAATGTTTTCAATGAATTCAAGCATCAACGGTGTTTTAACTACGCCCGGTGAAACTACGTTTACTCTTATTCCTTTTGAGCCGACTTCGTTTGCTAATGCTTTGCTGTAAGCGTTCAATGCTGCTTTGGCAGAAGAATAGGACATTGTCATTTCCCAAATGGGTTGTTTTGCCGCACCCGTAGAAATATTGATGATTACGCCGTTTTTTTGTGCAATCATTGTAGGCAACAATGCTTTGTTGATACGAACTACGGACATAAAATTTAATTGCCAATCATTATTCCAATGTTCGTCCGAAAGTGTGCTGAAACCACCTCCGGGACTTAAATTAGCACCTGCATTATTGATGATAATATCTATTCTGCCATACTTTTCCAAAATTTCTTTTGCTACCGTTTCCGCACTTTCGGGTTTTGTGAGGTCTGCCGAAATGAAATGCTGTCCGTTTGTGTTTTCTTTTGGTGCAGTTCGTGCTGTTACTATTACTTGCATACCTGCATTGCTTAATTTGTCGGCAATGGCTTTGCCGATGCCTTTTGTTCCGCCTGTCACCAAAGCAACTTGTCCTTTTAATGAATTGTCCATATTAATTTTTTAAAGATGAGTTGCAAAGTAAAATCTAATACTTTACTTTTGAAAGTAGTTACACCAATGTATAGTAATACCATAAAGTAAAGAATTGAACAAAATCAAGCGTCTATGAGCAAAAAAAAAATACAACAGCCCGAAGAAAAATGTACACTTCAAGAAATTTTGAATGTAATAGGCGGAAAATGGTCTATGTCCATTATCTATGCTTTGTTTTCGGGGACAAAGCGTTTTAGTGAATTAGAACGAATTGTGCTCAACATAAATACCCGAATGTTGGTAAAGGAATTGAAGAATATGGAAGCAAACGGAATTGTAGTAAGAAAAGTTTACGCAACTGTTCCGCCTACGGTTGAATACACCTTAACGACAAAAGGGGAAAAGTTAGAACCGATTATTAACGAACTGTATAAATGGGGGGTTGAATATGTTGGCTAATGGCTAACCGTTACTGTTGATTTGAAGGGCGTCGGTAAAATGGCAGGTAACTCCTAAATATATGAAGGTATTGTAGTACTTTCTGGACTACTTTTTATTGCATATCCAATCCATTTAATTCAACGAAAACATAGAGCTTTTATAGTCTCCGCTTTTCAGTTGCTAGTGCATGAGTGCGCTCGCAATTTAAATGAATTTTGTTTTCGCTAACTACTGTAAAATATAAAAGGGTGCCTAAATCACACAGAAGCCATCATTATTAACAAACAAGTTACATTTGAAGTAATTGTGACAAATCTATTTCAAATAACCTTTTGCTCTTATGCCTCCTCTTCTGAGGTAAATTACCCTCTTTCATACCAACAGTAATACAAAAACTAGATGTTAAGCTCTGAAAGTTTTTCAAGTCATGTACCTAAACCAGTGATAGAAATACTATTTTAGAAAGACTATACGTTTTCCTGATAAAAAATCTATGCCATTCGCCAAATTGCTACTTTCTGTCTTTTTGCTGCTACTTTTATTGCAACCTTCTTTTGCACAAAACACTATTAAAATACAAGTGATTAATGCCAACAATCATCATGTACCTGTTGTTGGTGCGACTATTCAAACCATAGGAAGAAGGTATTTTATGTTGAGTAATGAAAATGGTTTTTTTGAGCTTGATCAAATGATCATTAATAAAAATGACAGTCTCAAAATAACTTGTATTGGTTTTCAAGCCATTACAATCTTTGTATCAGATTTGTTAAATCATCCTCTAATACAGTTGAAAGAGACCACTACCGAATTAGGAGAAGTGAATGTATATGCCAATGAATCATTTAAAACAGTTATAGGAAATGTGGATAGTAAGGGAGGAAACACCATGAATTTATCGTTTGGAGATAAAGTCGCCTTGTTTATTCCAAATTTGGGAATACAACATGGCTATGTAACTAAGTTTCGATACTTCGCAAAACCCAATTTTGGCTTGGAAGACCACTATACTGAACCCTTTTTGATTCAATTATATTCGGTAGACTCCGTACACGGCAACCCTGACAAATCATTATTAAAAGAGGCATTGTTACTGAAAGCAAATAAAAGAAATAAATGGAATGAATTTGACTTATCACAGTATTGTATCCCAATCCCATCCAACGGGATTTTTGTTTCCTTTAGTTTATTAAACCAACAAGAGTATAATTATCAAGAAAAGTATATTGAGACTTATTCTGTTCTTGAACAAAAACGTGTTCCCATCAAAAGAGTGGTTTCTCCCAAAATTTCCTTCTCCATGAATATCTATAAAAACTTACATAACTGGATTTATCGAGAGAAGTCACGCAAATGGTCAGAATTTCCAGCATCCTTGGGGACATTTATGCTTGGTTTGGAGGTACAGGTATATGAATAGCTTTTGTAGATAAAAAACAGACCTCCTTTAAATGGCTTTAAAAGAGGTCTGGATGAGGGGTTTAGTGAAAATGAGTTGTTCAACTGCTACCCGTGTTATGGCTCGTTTTTTCTTCCGTGTAATAGTTGTTTAATCTCATTAGTCATTTCTATTTTTCCGTCAGTCAAGAGTTTACCTTTCATGTAGATTACATAGTATTCATATGTCCCTGGTGTTTCATTTCCAAGGCTGTCACAAGTGTAAGTGCTTATTGTGTCTGATGTGTAAAATGAATAATCCTTTTTTAGGGTCATAAATTCTTCACAAGAAAATCCGCAGTCGGAACCACAACCGCCAATTGCAATAGTTTTTTGGTCTATAACTTGTCCATTTAATTTGTAGGTCGTTAATACTGGCAAATAACAGTCAGCTGCTCCGAGTGTTATTGTCGCTACATAGTTTCCATTTATAGGTATTTGTCCATACGCCAAAGAGTATTCGTCTGCATATTTTTTAAACCTATTCCCGTCAAACTGCTTAAAACCGTCAGAACTAATGTAGCAACCTTTTATAGTAATTGGTAATTCCATTTTCTTGAAGTTGTCCAAAAATTCAGAAAACTCATCATTGACAGCAGGAAATTCACTTTCATTATTTGTGCTATCTTTACCATTATTCTCAGCCTTGTCATTAGTTGTCTGCTCACAACCAAGAACAATTAATAGTCCTAAAATTGTAAATATTCCTTTTAGTTTCATTGTCTTACTGTCGTCTTTTAAAATGAGCCATAACGAACAGGGCTTGCTGCTATGGCACGGCTTTGAAAACTATCAGCTCAGATATAGCACAAAAGCTGATAGAATTACAACTGTTGAATATTGCACTTCTGCCGTGCTATTGCAAAACTGCTTGTTGTAGGCTGTTATATTTTTTCCATGATAATTTTATCCTCTGTCAGTCTTACTTTCATTGTACTATTACAAAGTGTTTGAATCGTTCGATTGTTATTGGTATAATTTTCCAGAACTTGTCCATTGGTCTCGTCCAGAATAATTGTTTTGTTGTTAATTGAAAACTCCAACGAATTATTAATTATTGTCAAATTATTCAGTCCAAAACCATAACTATGTATGTTTTCATTTCCAAGTTCCGTTAAAGTAAAAAATGCCTCCCATTCTATTTTACTACTATCAATTAGATTTACTTTCGTTAGGACACCAATAGTGTCTTTAAGTCCAAAATGATAAACCACGTTTTGTTTTTTTGAAAACTCAAAGGCAGAAGTTGCCCAGTATTCATAGACTTCTTGCCAATCTCCAATCTCGTTTTGACGATATACAATTAACCCTTGACCTCCTTGTTCACCATGAATTAGGGCAACATATTTATTGTCAAATGAGTATTTAATTTGCAAAGGTTGAGCAGGAATTGAAATTTCTGTACTTGATAGAGTGTTTAGATTTAAAGGATAAACTGTATACCAAGGCTGTCCAACAGCTAACCAATTCTCGTCATTTGATAATTTTAGTATATCTAAATTCCAGTCAAAATAGTATTCATCGGAAAGAGGTAATTTTACTTCTCTAATAATTGCTTCGGATTCCAAATTAATGAATTGAATAATTCCATTTTTCTTCCCAATAATTAAATTGTTTTCTGTTTCCAAGAATTCAAAACTCCTGAAATACTCATCCTTGCCAAACCCAAGTTTCATCTCTTTTATAAAGATTAACTTATTGTCTTTTATTTCATAAATTTGCAACAAATCAAGCTGATTGCTGACTATAAATTTATTTTCTGTTAACTTTCCGTAAGAGTATTTCATAGTTTATGAGTTTCTCAATAATGGCCTACAACGTTTTGAAGCTTGGCGAAGTGGCGGAAATCGAAGCACAAAAGTTCAATCGAAGAACTACCATTGAATTTAGTACTGAACTCGCGATTTTGCCAAACTGCTGTTGGCTACAGTAATTGGTTAATTAGCTCCTCAAAATATTCAATTGAATGATTTATTTCATTCTCCTTATGACTTGGTATTGGACCTTCTATATTTCTTATAAAACCTTCCTTGTCGATAAAAATATTTTCAGGGTAAGGATACGAACCTATTTCGTTTATAAAATTCTCACCATTTACAATATGAGCAAATTCAAACTTTCGTTTCTTTAAAAAATCTAAAACATCTTCTTTTTGCTCAAATGTCAACGAAACAAAATCAACTTTTTCAGCGTATTTTTCTTTTAGTCTATTTAATGCTGGCATTTCGGCAATACACCCAGGACAATTAATAAACCAAAGATTAATCAATGTTGGCTTATTTTTCTTTCCACCAATAATTATTTTTTCACCGTTAATTGAAGTAAAATTACGTTGAGGAATCTTCATTCCTATTTTTTCATAGGCATTCGCTCGAACAATGTATTTATCTCCAATTCTCAGGTCGTATTTAAAATTTTGAATAATAGAATCGGAAGACTTTTCTATTTTATAAAACACAAAATTTATACTAGTTTTTTTAATTGAATCTGTGTTTTTTTTGTACAAAGAATTTCCAAACTTTTCAAATTCAGTTTTATTCAATATTTCTCCTGTATGAAGATTTTTATAAAAGTTAGGTTCATCCCTTTCTTTATTACAGCTAATTATGAAGACAAAAATTATGATTGAAAAGAAATGTTTCATTGTAGATTATTTGTTTTTGTAGCCAACGATTTTGCGCTTGGCGGAGTGGCGGATTTCGGAGCACAAAACTGTCAATACACGACAAAAGATGATGCGATGTAGAATGTTCAATTAACCAAGTCACCCACAATTGAGCCAAACGCCTGTTGGCATCTGGTGTTTTGTCCGCTCGTCTTTGTATACCGTTGTCAATGTTGTGTATTAGTGTCATTGTCCGTTTGCTTTTTTGTTTTTCTGTGTCGGGTTGTGCGTTGCCTTATTCTTTCTTGTCTTTGTATTCCTCTGGCATTTTATATTTTTCTAAGTTGTCTAAGAATGCTTTAATGTTAGAATGGTTGCGGTATTTAGCAACCAAGCTTGTCAGTGTTACAACTGAAAATATTAAACCACCAAACCATAAGGCGGCTGAAATGATTAAGTTCTTGTTTAATTCAGAAAACAAGTCTTTTGCAGTTTCCATATTCCAGTCAGACCTAATAAGCATCCATAAAAGCCCACCGATAAATATTACAATACCAATAAAAAGTTCAATCCAGTTTTTTCTTCTCCATTTGGATAGTTCTCTTACAAAGTAAACGTCACGTTTTATTTTGATTAGTTCATTTTCTGCTTTTAATCGCTTTTTCTTCTCTTCGTCTAATTGTGCAGTATTCTCATTTACAGTTTTAATAGCTGTTGATTGTGTTGTTTTTGCTTCGTGCAGTTTCGTTTTGTAGTTGTCACGAACTTCATCAAGTTGTTTTTCCTTTTTAACCAAGCGATGAATTAATTCTTGGAATTCTTTCATCCGTTTTTCACCTTCTTCTCTTTCAATGTCCGCCTCACGTTGTAGCCGTTTTACAAAATCTTCTGAATTGGTATCTGCAATTTTATTGAGTTCTTCAAGGTTTTTAAGATTTCTATTTGCGATTCGTGTAGCTACTCTAACAATGTCCTTGTCTGAAATTTTCTCTGCTGCATATTTCTTGATGTTGTCGTCAAGCTCTCTGATGATTGCAGATTTAGGAAGCGTTTCATTCAAAGTGCAAGAAATCATTCTTGTAATACCTATTTCTGCAAGGTCTGCTTCGCCAACTTGCTTTTTGATGTTAGGATTACTAAGCCAAAGTATATTGATGAAATCTTCGGCTCTTATTGTTTCAGGTTGGTGACCGTTTTCACCTTTTGTTGAAATCAAACTGTCTGATGATTGCCAAGCACTTGAATTATTAACGAACCAACAATTTACTTTATCAAAGTCTTTGATTCGTTTGTTGCCTCTTTTGTCTCTCACATAATATAAAACAGTTGCATCGTGTAAAGCGGCAAAGTCATTATTTCTAATGGCTTTGAATTTCTTAAACTCATCGCTAAATCTTGCAAGGTTCTGATATTTGTCTGAGTGTGGAATTACTGTAATACCAAGTTCCCCTAAATCATCTTCTAAGTTGTCCGCTATTCTTTGAAGGTCTGTTTTGTTTAGTTTTCTTCTGTCGCAAGCATTGTAAATATCTTCTGGGTCAATTTTCTTGGCTAAAAATGCACTATCAAAATGTTCGGCTCTCTTTTCTAAAAGGTTTCTTGTTTCTGCAATTGTAATATTCAAAACATTCAAACGGTAGCCAAGTGATTTTGCAATTTCAACTAACTTGTTACAAGTGTGTGTGCTTTCAGAAGTTTTTAAGTCCAAAAGTGATACAATGAAATTGGTGTCAAATAGTAACTCAATTTGAAGATTGATAGGGTTTGTTTGATACTCGATGTAACTGGAAATAATTGAACCTAAATAGATGTTTTTGATTAGGTCAAATACTTCCTTGAAATTTTTAAAATAGTCAACAAAAAGGGCTTCAATGGTGAAATCATCTTTTCTACGCTTTCCTTTAAATGAAAGATATTTGGCAATAGTAGTTTTATTGCTTTCTATAAATTCAAAAATGCCGCTTTGTTCTTCAAGTTTTACATTATTGATTTTGCAGAAGTCTGCAAAAAGCTGTTCTAATTTTTGAATTTCGTCCTCTTTGTCTTTTACCAGTTCCTCAAATTCAACGAACACATAATCAGTAATGGCAAAGGCATTATCCGAATACAGTTGAAATTTGCCAACACCCTCTTGATTTACTTCGGTGGCAATTCTTGAAAGAATAATTTTTAAAACTGGAATTGGAATATCTAACTTATATTCTTCGTCAACACGAGTTTTGATTTCTGCAATACTTTTACCTTGCGTAATGCCTTCATTACACATTTTCGTTAAGGTACGTTTTACGAGTGGCTTAAAAACATCAAAAAGGTCTTTTACAAGATTGCCACTGTTATTTATGTGGGCTAAAAGGCTATATGCTACTACTTTGTTATGTTCCATTCTCAGTTTTTAGTCGTCTGTTTATCGTTGTTGGTGCGTCCTTTACACTTGCTGACAACGTTTCTGGGCTTTGCGATGGTGGGGCAAAAGAAGCACAAAACCTCAAATTTGCACAAATGTTGAAACGAAGAACAACTGTTGAACTTTGCAGTTTCGCCCCATTATTGCAAAACCCTTGTTAACTGATGTTTTTTTCTGTTTTAATTAGTTCGTCTAAATTATTGAATACATATCGTTCATTTGTTCCAATTCCATATTCACCAAGTTGAAATTTTGTCAAGCTCAAATCATTTTCTACTACAAGGATTTCATCTGTCAATGGGAAATTTACTTCTCGATTATTGACTTCAATTGCTGAACAAATTAAAAAACCATTTGCAGTTTTGAACTCAATTTCTTGTGGTACAAAATATTTTCCCCAATTCGATTTTGTCCAATAAACTGTTGTCTTTGTAATTAGTTGTCCAACAATTTCAGAAGGATAAACAACAGGTTTCTTGTCATCAATACTTTCAAAATCGGTTACTTTTCCAACTAAAATATTCAGTCCATTATAATTTTTGCCAAAGAATAAGTTTCCTAAACAATATGTCTGTTCTGAAATTCTAAGTTCAATTGCATTCAAAAGACTTTTTCCATATTCGTTTGGCTGTTCATTAAAGTCAATGTCATCTTCGCCCAAATAAAAAACAACTTGTTCGATTTTTTGTCCAACGAAAGTTTGACAAGTCTTAAATAATTTTTCATATTCATTTATTTCTTCTGTTGTCCAAGGTTTTGTCATAAAATATCAGCTAACGTTTTGCAGCTACCCGAAGGGCGGGACTTTTACCACTAAACTTCATTCGGAGCACTGAATTTTCGACTACCACAAAACTGTCTGCGAAGCACGAAACCCCGCCTTTTGAGTAGGTGCTGTTATGTGCTGTATTTACTATTCGATTCTTTGTCCCCAATTATGAAGTTCTTTTTCTGATGTAATTCCCAATGCGGTTAAAAACCTACCCCTAAAATGATAGTTTGTCCTTTGATAGTGAGCTGAAGCGTATTCTATAATGTCTGTTGATGTATATTCTTCCTCTATTTTCGTAGAGAATTTCTTGTCGGAGTTTAGCTTTTCAATAAGGTCTTTTGAAACTGGTAAAATTAGTATTCCTACTCCATACAATTCTGCATAATGTTTTAAATCAGGGTCAATTTTATTTAAGAACTCTTCTGAATGAGCAAAAGCAAAGTATGTACGGTTTGAAAATCGTTTATGTGCAACAGATTCGAATATCCATGTCTTCCAATCTTTTAATGTTGTTTTTATTTCAATAGTCGCAACTTCAATATCTGTAGTCTTTCCTAGCATTTCATGAATGTTTAGTCCTGTAACATCAGGGTTTCCCCATGTTCCTAAATCGCGGTTTTTTGTTGAAGAAGTGTCTTTTACTTGCCCAAACCCTTGAGTAAACAACCAGTTCGTAAATACTGGATAGAGAAACTTTTCTTTTTCATTTCTTTTCTTGTCCTCAGACTCAACTGTTGTTTGATTAGATTCTTCATTGCTATCGATAGAACCTGTAGCTTCCTCAACTTTATCAACAAGATAATATCCTTGTTTTTTACCTAAACAATTTACTTTAGAGTCTTTAGACTTTACAAGTTTAGACAAGCTAACAATGAATGTATTCAGTGGAATTTTATGGTCAGAATAACTATTCTCAATTATATCAAATAGCACCTTACCTGATAAGGCATTTTTGTCATTATTGATGTCTTTCTTCTCAAGGATTTGCTCTACTAAGGTTTTCACCTGAGTATCTCTATCAAGGTCTGAAAAGTTTTCGGGAATATTTAAGTCAACTTTGTCAGCTGATTTTATTTTTTTACTCATAGCTCTCTGTTTTAATATAGCACATAACGATTATATAACTGCAATATAAATAATTCTTATGGCGTCTATCCAACGATTATAGAATATAACCGCATGTTTGGAGTAATTTTGAATTTTATTAACCAAAATCAATAAGCCTTATCCTTTTAGAAGTCCTTTCGTTAACAGATATACGTATGATGTTTTTGGTTAGATAAATATGACTTTTCGCTTTTAGACAAAAACGATCATTATGAAAACAAAACTCTTACCTCTCTTATTCCTCTTCTTTATTTTAATGTCCTTTGCGCCCGAAAAACGTCAATGGGTGGCTATTGGTGACTCTATTACTTATCTCAACGATCATCCCGAGCAGACAGGCAATCGCATTACAAAGGGATATATGACCCTCATTACTCAGGAACATCCTGAACTCAACTTTATCAATCAAGGTCATAATGGCTGGACAGCTGTGAAGATTGCGGAGAAAATAGAAACCTTGAATATCGTAAAAGCCGATGTTTACACCGTTTTATTAGGTACCAACGATTGGTGGCAAGGTAAGCCTCTTGGTTCGATACAAGACTATGAAAACAGCACAGGTTATAATACCTTCTTTGGCGCTTACCGAATTATTATAGATTACTTGAAAAAGCTAAATCCTGAAGCAAAAGTAGTCTTGATTACACCTATGCAAAGGGTTGATTTTGTGTATATCGCTAATCCTAAAAATAATGCTTTTGGCTCATATCGTGCCAAAAATAATCAGCAATTGGAAGCTTTTGCGGAGGCAGTTAAGGCTATTGCGAAAAAGGAGGGATACAAATCGTTGGATTTGTATCATGAGAAAAAACTAGCACACAAAACACTAGTAAATTTCAAAAGACTCAAAGATCCTCAAACGGGGGAATACAAAAATTATCCGTTTCCAGATTTTATTGATGTGCCTTTTAATCCTGAAAAAGACGAATACCCATATCCAGTCGAGTCCATTGCGATGACTTATGATGGCTTGCATCCTTCCGACAAAGGCTACGAGATAATAGCCAAAAGGCTTTGGAAATTGATGAAGTAAAACGCACGGTCGGTATTGTTAAAAATACCGACTTTTTTTATGTCCAAAAACTTGATAAATAAGCCAATTCAGCTAAATGAAGAATATTTTACAGAGACGAACTATTTTATTATCCGAAATATGAGCATCACGATTTAATTATTTTGTAGTTATCCAAGAATAATAGACCTATTTGGTTGATACTTGGATTTTTGGCATAAAAAATGCGGGATTTTTACTCTAGAAAATATACGTAACGCAAACGGCTTTTTTCTAATTTGAAAACAACATTACAAGTATGGATAATTTCTCCCCGCATAGGAAAATTTACCCTTTTTGTATTGTCAACAGGAATCCAAACCTTTAGCCCGCCAAGCACAGGTTCTGGTCATGACTGGATATAAGCACTAGAAATTTTCTGCAACAAAATTTCTATCTGTATCTAAAATACCTCGATTTGCTTGGGACAAAGTTTGACTTTCCCATTCTACACTACTTTAAGTTAGTTTGACGAAATCTGGACATTCCAGCATCCGCCAATACTAGAATCACAATGCCATAACGCAATGGCATAGTCAGAATTAACTTAATCCGTCGAGGTAATACAATTATGAATAAACTACCGCTCATTGTTTATTTGCTATTGTTTGCGCCTTTCTTATTTGCCCAACAAACTCAGGAGACTCCCACTTGTGGAGTAAATGACTCTCAAATGTCTGCTGATGCCCTAAGTAGAGTAAGAAATGCCCAAAAATTTATACTAGCTTCCAAAGCTTCCCGAACTACTCAAAGTGGTCCTTGGATTTGTCGCCTTGCGATAGAGATTGACTCTGAAACTTTTGAAAAGTTTGACTCAGATTCAGTTTATATCAAAAGAGAGGTGCTAAATGCCATCTCGCAGGTATCAAAGGTCTATGAAAAAGAGATGAATGTTCGGCTAGTTCCTACCGTTATCCATATCTGGAAAGACGCTCAGAAAGACCCATATCGAGGCAATCGTAATATTTATGATTTGCTGGGTTTATTCAATTCTACTTGGAACTACCAAGACGAATTTAAAGCCATAGCTTATCAATTTGACAAGGCGTTATTCATTACTTCAAAAAGCTTGCAGGGCGCTGCTGGGATTGCCTATTTGGGCGGTACAGAATGCGTGGTGCCATGGGGACAGGCTGGGCTCGGAACCGTAGCGCATGAGTTGGCGCATACTTTTGGGGTTCCGCACACCCAAAGTTGTGAATGGCCCGAAGGACCTTTGGATTATTGTACTCCCTCAGAAGGTTCATGCTATGATGGCGCACTGAACACTACGGCTGGTACGATTATGAGTTATTGCGGTCCAAGACTTTCCACTTTTCATGAACTTTGTCGCTCAGTAATTCAGCAATATGCAAAGGATAATCTTCCTTCAGCGACTGCCAAACCAGAAAGTCCTTTTTTATTTACTAATTACAGCTTTCAGAACCATGCTGTCATCGACTGGAAACCTGTAGTTACAGCAGACTATTATATTGTTCAAACGGCGTTATCTGCTAATTTTTCGACTGTACAAAAAACGGATACCGTCAACAAAAGTGTGTGGAGTTCCTCTCTTTTACGAATGGGACAAAATTATTTGCGCATCAAAGCATGTAATAGTATCGGCTGCTCTGAGTGGAGTAATGCTGTTTGGAATGTGCCAACCGAAGCCGTATTGCCACCATTTGCAAAATATCCATTAACATCAACTGCCAATTTATCGACCAATTTTACTCTTATTTATACTTCGGTTCCTAACGCTTCTGCGTATGAAGTGCAGGTAGCAGCACTTTCAGATACGGATTTTAAAAACCCTATTTTTCAGACAAGTTCTTCAAGTACTTCGGTTTTGACCAAAATGAATTATTATGCCAATCAGCTCAAATGGCGTGTTCGTTCGGTAGTCGGAACATCGAAAAGTGTTTGGTCAGAAGTACAATATGTATTGGTGAGTAATCCCAATAACTATATTTCTACTAATTATCTGACAGAAAATTCTTCCCTAAAAGTGTTGGAGTATTCAGGTAATTATATCAATAATCAGTCAGTAATCAAATTGACTATTGCGACAGATTCAAGTTTCAAAAATATTTTATGCACGAAAAGTGCTCAAAATATTGCGGCAAAATCAACTTATACCTATTCATTTTGGTTGGATTCGCTACAGAGCAATCAGACCTATTTTGTTAAGGTAGAGGAGCTATACAAGGAACCCGAATATTTGTTGAATATACCAAGTGGCGTAGTTTCGACTACCAAAACAAGTTTTGTGTACAAAGGGCTTTCTCAGGGTGCACAGGTAGCGTATTTTGGCAAAGACAACAATCCTGATTTGGCGAATTCTATCAATGCTGTAGAGATTCGGGAGAATGAAATTGTGGCACAAAATGCCAGAGGGATTTTTACGATTCAAGTCAATAATTTACAGGTCAAAACCTTTGACCATGCCAATACAACTGGAGCGATTGGGAATCAAAATTATGGTTTGTCCCTTTCAGGAGGCGACCCGACTATCAAAACGATTCAACTATTAGGAAAAAGACTTTTACCAAGTAGTTCATTGGTGTACGCCTTACGAAAGTTGGATCCTGTGGCAGGAAAGATGTTATCTTCTGTAGAGCTGTCAAATCCCGATAATATTTCTCCTTCGAAGTTCGACTACGCAAATCAGTTGTTTTATGGATATTCGGATGTGAAAGGGGCTTCTGTTTTTGGGAAAATTGAAAAAGATAGTTTAAAAACGCTATTTACCTACAAAAGCGCCGAGTCAAATGTGTATTTCCAGACACCTGTTTGGAGCCAAAATAGTATGTGGGTGGAGGTTTATAAATACAATTCACAAAGTAGAGAACTTTGGCAATATGATTTGGCTACTAAGCAAATAAAGACTTTTACCAAGGCAGAATTACCACAACTTTCAAGTGCCATCAATCAAACTTTTATGGATAGCAAAGGAGTGTTTTGGGTGTTGCAAAATGGGAGAGTCCTAAGATATTCGGAGGGTACTTGGGAGGTACAGAACTATGCTTCGTTTCTGAAACCTACCTATATCGCCGAAGATGCACAACGCAATATTTACATTTATGATAGTGGCAATATCTTGAAATATGCCGACCAAACTTGGTCAAAAACTGGTAATATCGTATTAAATACCACTGGACTGAGTAAGATGCTGGCGGATGTAAAAGGGAATATTTGGTTTCAATATCCTAATTTTTTGATTAGATATAATACTTGTTCTGGAGCGCCCAACCAACCTAAATTGACTGCTCAAAGTCCTTCGATAGAGTATGGACAGCAAGTTCAATTAACCGCCCAAGGCTGTTCTCAAGTTACTTGGAGTTGGTCAAATAAGGTAGAAGGGGCTCAACAAAAAACGTCTACTTCTGCCACGTTGATGGTAAATCCAACGGTGACCACTACCTACTCTGCTACTTGCGAAAATAGCGGTTGTTCGAGTTTGCCTTCAAATACGACAATTAATGTCATTCCAATTATTAAATTCCAGTCTTCAGGTATTCAAATAGTATGTGCGAGCGACTCTATTAAATTGGAGGCAAAGATATTTGGAGAGATAACGAATGCTGAAAGCTTTGTCATGCAGGTAAAATTGGCAAATGGTGCTTCTCAAACTATCAAGCCGATTAAACAGGAATTAATAGGTACTCAAACTTATCGTATTACAGACTTATCACAAAGATTTGGCACAGGTATTTTTCAGGTAAGTTTGCGAGGACTAACTACAGGGTTGTTGTCAAAAGATACACTGACTGGAAAAATTGCCAGCGTGCCAGCGGTATCTGCTATGGGCGATACCACCTGTGCAGGTGAACCAGCTCAGATAAGCGTTCGAGGAGGAAGTACTTACCAGTGGTCAGGGCCAAACGGTTTTTCTTCGTCCAATAGTTCAATCGTATTTAGTAAATCTCAAACCGAGAATTCGGGGACATATCTAGTTAAAGTAACTGATGATAACGGTTGTACGAACACTACCAAAACAGTTTTGTTGGTAAAACCATCACCCAAAATAGAGGCCAATTTCAATGAAGATATTATCAATCATACTTTGACTCTATCTGCCTCAGGTGGGGTAAATTATCTGTGGCAAGGGCCTAATCAATTTACTTCTACAAACGCAAAACCAATCATTGAGAATGTTACTGCTGCATACAACGGAACCTATACGGTTCGAGCATGGGGTGGTAATAGCTGTACCAATTATGCCCAACTCAAAGTAGCCTTAGCCATGCCACTTGGTTTTGAAGGAGAAATCAATCAGAGTTTGTTGGCGTTTCCTAATCCCGCCAGAGATGTGGTAACCTTAAAAAGTACTTTACAAGGAGAAATTGATGTGAAGTTGGTAGATATGCTGGGTAATGTTGTTTTCGAAAGCTCATTTAGAGAATCTACCAAAGTCTCAACGGCTGACTTGAATCGGGGAGTATATCTGGTCTGGTTTCAATCGAATAAGGATCGTGTTTCACAGAAATTGATTTTAGAGTAGAGGCTTAGAATATGATTAAAATTTCTAAGTTATTAAAAATGAAAGAGTTTTTATTTTTTCTGAAATCCTGTTGTTTGAGCCGCAGGCGAGTTTAGGATTTCTTGACTTTCTTTTGTTACTTTTCTTGTGTCAAGACAAGAAAAGTAAGGTGTGGCGAATGGAAATTTCGTTTTCTGATGAGAACCAAATAAAATTTTTAAACACACTATTAATTGAGTGAATGTTGATTGAGTGATTTTTATGTATTTCTCTAGTTGAGGCGCAATGCTTTACGTCTAAAGAAGTGTCATGCTGAAATATAGTATCAAAAAAGGCTTTCGAAAAACTATTTTCGAAAGCCTTTTTTCCTGATAGAGTGCGGCTTAAGTCGCACCCTATCAGGAAAAGCACTTTTAGGAAGCTTTCAAAGCGACAATAAGGACAAAAATCATTGACGCTAGTAGTATCAATAATAAAACCAATGCTCCGAATGACCTTTTGAGATGAGTTGAATTAGGCTTTTTCTTTTTCATGCGCAAAAGCCTTTAACTTCCTCGAAAGAATGTTATCCATTTTTTCAAGCGAAGTAATATTAATTTGTATTTCAAACATAGTATATAAAATAGCAAGCGTCACGGCTGCTATGCCTACTGATAATGCGAGTATCATATTGGTAAAATGATTATGAAGCTGTTTAAACTTTCATAAACTTGCTCGCGTAAGCAATGAATTTATACTGTTTGAGCGAAGCGAGTTTATAAATTCTTGATTTTTTTGCGGCCGCCGCTGCGGTTACTTTTTGTATCAAGACAAAAAGTAAGATGAAGAATTAATCAATAAAATATGCTTTTTGAAAAGTTTAAACAGCTTCTATATGAAAAATGATTTTGAGTAAGTATGCGGACAAAATTTATTAGATTTTGCCCGCATTTTTTTGGGAAGTTTTCTCCAAAAAACAGACTACTTTTGTTCCAAAATATAGTTGGCTACGTCGTTGATCTCCTGTTCACTCAACCCTAACGCAGGCATCTGTGGATAATCAGGACGTTTTTTGCCAGGCTTTAAAATCCAATCGTGTAATCCTTTGGCATCGTTTTTATAAATACTGACCATTTCCTTGATTGGAGGTCCCACCACTTTTACATCCATGGCATGACAAGCGCTACATTTTGCTTGAAAAATAGCTTCACCAGGATTATCAGAAGCTGGTTTTTCGGCAGGAGCATTTTTCATTTCTTCCGTGGCTTCTTTGACCTCTTTCTTATAAGCAATCGTCTTCGCTTCTACTAATTTTTGGTGCGGTGCTAAAGCCGTGGCACGATAAATATGTCGTCCTGAGCCCATGAACGTGATTGTTAGACCAAGTGTGAGGGCTACTTTCCAGAAATTGTTTGCAATATCTTCGGCTTTTCCAGTAATACCTTTCCAAATCCAATACATAGCTGGTAAAGCAAAGATGACACCTATCCCAATCGTGAAAATTAAGTGCCAACTAAAACCTTTGGTAGGCAAGGTTAGCAACACTACTGGACCAATAATAAACTGTGCTGCCGAAGCGCCAAAGGTTAAAGAATAAGCCTTTTTTCGAATCTCATAGCGTGTGAGTGTGGTGAAGTGACTTTCAAAATCATAGCTTTTTCGACCAAAATACCAGAAAATAAATAATCCTGTAGTACCTAAAGATGCCAATAAGAAGTGGAAATATCTTGGGAATACATTCGGTAATGTCAAGGCATGAGCAAAGCCTTCAATGGTATTCCATTTTTCTGGAAATAGCATTAGATTGACGTTGACCAAAAATATCAATGGAATAAAAAGAAAAATTGCCACAGATAGTCCCATCATCGAGATATGCAAGGCTTTATTATTTTCTAGAATTTTCCAACTGTATTTGTGTGCGTAAGTCAACAAGAAGGCTACAGTGACCAATGGAATTACTGAAATCCAAAAGATACCTGTTAGCGCATTGGCTGAGTAAAAATAAACTGTATATAAGGTATTGATACTCAATAATGGTGCTACGCCTAAGACCACTGCCAAACTCTTATTGACAGTAATAGTCTCAGCAATTTCATGTGCCAATGTATCATAGTCCTTGTTTTTTAGACCCTTTATCTGACTCCAAAGTGTAAGAATACTGCCTCCGACCATCAAATTGACAAATAGAATATGTAACAAAAATGAAAATACCAGCAGTACAATTAAAACCTCCTTTGGTAGGGGTAAATCCAAAGGTAAATCACGAGGAACTGGTGTTTGAAGCAAAATATGATTAAACATGATCGTAAAAGCTAAGTGAATGAAAATTTGAATAAGTTTTATGAATGAGCCAATTACCTCATCGACGTTGCCTGATGGTCAATAGGTGTCCCATCGTCCTGAATATGTTTGATATACTCGACCAAAGCGCTAAGCTCCGCCTCATTGCCAGGGAAAGGAGGCATAAAATATCTTGCATTCTCGATATGCTTGATATAGTTTTTCATTAAATCTCCATTCAGTTTTTCTCCTTCTTTCAAACTATACATATTTTCAAATTTGTCCACCACTGAGTTAATCCCTCGTGTGGTATGGCAGCGACTGCATGAAATCATAAATACTTGTTCGCCAGCCACAAGTTTATTTTCTTCCGTAACTTCTTTGACAGGCGAATAGGTAGCGTGAGCCAAAACACCATCTCTTTTGAAAAGTGGATAGTCTTCTTTTCGCAAAGTATTAGAGTACATATAATTGCCTATCACATAAGGTTTTCGGATAAACTCGCGGATACGTTCAAAAATCCCTGCAAAGCCAAGCATTCCTATTACAGGTAGGATATACACAATGGTTGGAATTTTGAGCTTTGGCTTGAAATAGACTGTTCCAGCAATTAATAATACAGTGGTTAGCGCACCAATAATGAATTTTACCAATAAATCATACCATGATTGAAAATCCATTGTGCCTACAGCTACTGGCAAGTTTCCAATCATCAGTTCTGGAATTTTGAAGTAATAAGCCAAAGCGCCAGCCAAGGTGAATGGAAGCATCAATAACATCCATAAAGCAATCTTTTTGGAAGAATCTTGCTGAAATGATGAGCCGTTTTTTGTAAATAATTTGGTTAAAAACAAGCCAATTGCTCCAGCCATTAAAGCCGCAAGTGGTGTTCTGAAGGCTAATTGTGGGAGGTAAATAGGATTAGTGAATCCAGCAATGAAGGTTTTGTTTTCGACCCAGCTTCCAGTATCCATCATAAAACCCAGAATAGACACAATGATAGACATTGTTATCCATGAGAAAATACTAAGTGCAGCTCCTAGTTTGATGTGCTTGGCTTTGGCTTCAATACTTGCCAAAGAACGCTTCCAAGAAAGATAATACAGTAAAATTAAGACCACTTCGGTTACAAAGACAGTCCATTCTACGAACCAAGCGCCATAAAAAACTCTGATAAGTGAGCCAATATAGGCAGGGTTTACCAAGGACGAGGCAAACCAAATTCCAACACCAGTCATAGCGCCGATGGTGGTGGTTATGATAAAGGCAACTGTCATGAGACGATGCGCCAATTGATCCCATTCGTTGTTTACGATGGCGTTTTTACCGCCCTTTTTGAAGCCTAGATATTCTATCCATGTTACCAAAGGAATAAATCCAACGGCAAGTCCATGATTGATTAATACGTGCAATACGGCGATAATGGCAATAAGAAGCCTGTCGCCCATGAAGTCTAAATGAAATATGGGAAAATCCATCTGTATGTCTATTTTAAATGAATAATTCGGCTACAAAAGGATGTACTTTTTACCACTTCATGCTATTCATGAAGCTGAGGTTTAACAGATTGCAAGTACAATCCTTAGAATTAGCCAATAAATTGTGGTGGTTTCTAGGGGGTATTTGAGGTATTAACAATACCATTCTTCGGCAAACCATTATGATAGTTTGCTAAGCCAAAAGAAACCAAGAAGATAAAAAATTAGACAAAACACGGAGGATGGATAATCCGCTGGTGAAAAAGGTGATGGTAGAGATTATTGTAGGAAAAGTGATTTTCGATTGATAATGATTGATAATTAGGTTTAGGAATGTCTATGCCAACTTTCTCAACAAAAAGATTAAATGCAATCGTAATAGTGGAGGGTCTAGAAGATTTTTGTTCGGTACTAGATTTTTCGTTGTTGTAATCAAGTATCAATTGAAGTTCATGTTTCCATGTTTGTTGCGTCTTGGCAATAGTACTTTCAGTATGTGCTACGCCTTGATTAAATTCTTCGTTGGCAGATAATGAAAAAGCCAGTAAATGAATAATCAAACCTTGGGCAGCCATAATACAGACAATCGCCACTAGTACCGCATTACGAGCGTAACCAGCCTGACATGGCGTTATTTTGTCAATATTAATTCCCAAGTACTTCATGAAGATATTTTATTACGAAGCAAAATTACCACTAGAAAGGTAAGGAAACAAGGTGTTTGTTAGAGATTTTGTGGTAATAATCAAATCGGTTGCTTTCTTTCAGAGAAAACAACCGATTTTTATTTTACAACTTCACCTCAAATACCTGTACCAATTGTGGAGGCGTATTGGTTTTGCCTTCTCCGTCGGCTTGTTCTACAGGCTGAACAAATAAATGTAATTGTTGTTTACTTTTCCATAGCTCAGTATCAAAAGACGGTTCCCACGAACCAACATAAGTATCAGTCAAATCTTTCACTTGCCATTTGGTATGATTCAAATCTGTGTTTACTGCTACTGATGCTTTACTACCTCTTTCTTCGTCTCTGAAAATTACCATTGCTGACAATTTTCCTTTGGCAGACCATGCTACTAATTGCGGACGGGCAATGGGAATTTTTTTGGTACCCATTCCACTCAAACTAAAAGCTTGTGTTCTAAATCCGAGCGATTGTGTATGCCATTTTCCATCAAAATGAATAAGGTGATATTGTGGCACATTACTTCCTTCAGGTCTGAAATAGGTAGCAATGTATGGATTACCCGCTTGGTCAGCAACCATCGAAGTTTGGTTGATTAACTCGCTATTTTGTGGAATTTTGCAAGCATATTCTGCATTAGAGGCATTGATAGGAAGTTGGTATTTTTCTCCTGAAGTTTTCTGCCAAGTTTTCCCGCCATCTTTTGAACAAGCATACGCCATATCGTGATTACTGGCTACGTCGGCACTTTCACGCCACACCCAAGAGATATGGATATTGCTTTTGGCATCAACAAAAGCTTGCCAATAAGCACTTCTTTTACCTTCGCCATCAATCAAATTTTCATGCAACATTGACCATTTACTGGTAGAAATATCATAGCTTTTGACTACCAAATTTCCTTTTCCTGATGCCCCATTTCTGTAAAAGAATAGCAGATTTCCGTTAGGCATTCGGTAAAATTCAGGATAGCTGACACTCTTTTCTGTTTCGCCAGTCATTGAGGTTGGAGCGTCCAATTCTAAAGATAATGGACTTTTACTTTTGGCATAGTGTAAAGGGTGATTATGATGATCCCAAGCGATATGCAAATAGCCCTTGCCATCGACCATAATGCTAATACAATTATGGGCATCTGTAACATTTCCTTTTAGGTCGGTGGTTTTGAGCTCCCAATTTTTGCTGCCTAATTTTCTTTTTCCCAAAACTACGTTTCCTGTTTCGCTGTAATAGGCAATGAATTGGTAGTCTTTGTAGCTAACCAAAGAGTTTTTACGAAAAATAACCGCATTGACCGAATTATTTGCCCAAGCTTTACCAACTGGAATGATCTTTACTGTTTGTGCTCGTAGACTACCACCAATTAGAAAACTTGGTAGCAATAAGCAGATGAATATTTTTTTTAGCAATGACATTTTTACCCGTTTTATATACATGATTTCAGTGAAAAACTGAATTGTGAACTAGCTTCAAATTTTACTTTATTTTCCATTCATTTTGCCACTGAACAAGAGGAATCCCATTTTCGAAAGAAATAGGAAGCCATAAATAGCGACTGTCTTTTAAGTCTTTGGGTTTCCAGCGATCGGCCATAAAGATATATTGATTTTTATTTGAATCCACTGTCAAAATATAAGTTGATTGTCCATCAAAGGTTTTTTCGGCCATAGGACCTCGCATCGGGTCGCCTTCTAATTTCCACGGACCAAAAATAGAACTTGCCGAATGAAGTGTTGCCGCATTGGGATCCCAACCCGTGCATCCGCTGGTGATAAGAAAATATTTACCATCTTTTTTGAAAATCGCTGGTGCTTCGCGGTGTTTGCTAAATAACAGTGTATCTTCTTTGGTAACGTCCAAATAGTCTGATGTCAGTTTTACTACTCGCAAATCATAATTTTCACGAGAAGAATAAATATGATATGCCGAGCCGTCATCGTCGACAAAGAGCGTCATATCTCTCGACATATTACCGTTAGGTCTGAAGCTTTTTAAATAAGTAAATGGTCCAATGGGATTATCGCTGACCGCAATCCCTGCACGAGCTGCCTTGTATCCCTGTCGAGGTAGTTCCAAGTGAAACCACATCACATATTTGTTGGTCTTTTCATTGAAAATCACTTTGGGTCTTTCCATCAAGCCTCCAACCGCAATCTCACTGGTTGTGTCCTTAGATTTGGCCAATGCCACCCCTTTATTTTCCCAATGAATTAAATCTTTAGAACTATAAACTGACACACCTTCTGAGGCAGATTTACCACGAATTTCGCCATACCAGTAGTAGTTTTTTCCATGTTTCAAGAGCCCGCCACCATGCGCATTGATTACTTCCTGATTGGTGTCTTGCCAAACAGCCCCAGGTTTAATGGTAAGGTCAACTCCTTTTTGTTGAACACTTTTACACGCTTGCAAACCAACTGCCATTAGTGCTCCAACTATACAAATCGTTTTTTTCATATTTATTAAAGGTTTTACAATAACAAAAGTAAAAAGTACAATTTCGAGAGATAGGGGAGAGATTCGCCAATTATGGGGGAATATTGCAATAAACAGGGATTTAGTCGACAAAAAACGCCTTTGCTTAGACTCATTCATCAAATAGGTGAAAATCGGGTAACGCTTACTTCAAAAATTGGGTCATTCTTTCTGTATAGGTCTTTATTTATAAAAATCGGTTTAATTATTAATAAACTTAAAACATGTCCGAAACGAAACACCAATACGGAGAGATTATGAATAACAAACATTTAAAATTGGCAGGAAAACTATTTTCTGCTCTACTTCTTTGCCTTTCATTAGTGGCTTGCAATACTACTAGTGATGTTACAGATACTACCATTAATGTAGCAGATATTACTACTAATACGAAAGATACGACCATCACCAATGCCGTTCTGATTAACTACGATGGCACTACTCCAACCATTACCAACAATATTGCGAGTGGCGTAGAGGTATCTGTAACAAATGGCGATGTTGTCGTAAAATCTACCAATACTAGTACACCCATTAGCTATGTGATTTCTGGACAAAGTACCAACGCAAGTCTCAAGATTTATAGTGATGCAGCCTTTAATTTAGTCCTAAATGGTACAAGCTTGGTCAATTCCGATGGTCCTGCGATTAATATTCAATCTAGTAAAAAAGCTACAGTTACTTTAGTGGGAGGCACGATGAACCGTTTAATCGATGGCGCCAATTATGCCACCAGTACCGAAGATCAAAAAGGAACATTCTTTAGTAAAGGGCAGCTCGATATTACTGGTGCTGGAAGTATCTTGATTTATGCTAGTTACAAACACGCTATTGTAAGCGATGGCAATATCAATATTCAAGGAGGAACAATTTCGGTTACGCAAGCTGCCGCCGACGCAATTCATGCCTACAGTAATTTTCAAATGACAGGGGGAAATTTAACCTTGGTTTCGACTGAAAGTGGTGTCGAAGTAGAAGCAGGATATGTTAATATTTCGGGAGGAGCCATGAGTATTACGGCTAGTAGCGATGGGATTACGACAAGTTATACGGGCACAGATGCAAGTATATCACCTTATGTACAAATTAATGGGGGTACACTTACAGTAAATGCTTCTGGTGAGAAAGTGAAGGCAATTAATAGTAATAGCTACCTAAAAATGAATTCATCCACTGCGACAGTCGCCTTATATACTTCAGGGAATGGTTGTAAAGGAATAAAAACGAGCGGTGATTTAACGCTAACTGCAGGTAAACTTACCATTTTGACAGGAGGGGCATCTTATTACAATACCACAGATAAAGCAACAGTTTCGTCTTCTGGTATTAGTTGCGGAGGCAATTTGGCGATTCAAGATGGAACGATTTCAATTAGTAATACTGGGGTAGGTGGTAAAGGAATCATTGTTGATGGGTCGTCAACAGTTGCTGGTGGAACAATTACACTTACAACGTCTGGGGCTACATATACCTATAGCACCTCTGAAACAACCGATGCTAAAGCATTTGTTGGAACGGGTTCAATCGCCATCAACGGAGGCTATTTAACGATCTCCTCTTCAAATGATGCAATTAAATCAGCGGCTTCGGTTACTGTAAATGGCGGTTCGGTAGATATTACCACTTCTGTAGATGGTCTTTCGGCTCCTAAAGTGACCATTAATGCAGGATACATTTCGGTGATTTCAACGGATGACTGCATTTACACAAGTACTACAACCGATGGTACTTCTAACGATGGCAGTTTGCTAAGCATCACAGGCGGAACCGTAATTGTAAGTTCTTCTGGTGGCGAATGTATTGATAGTAATGGTAGCATTGCTCAATCGGGTGGTACAGTGGTAGTCCAAGGCACCACCTTATCAACGACAGTGGCTTTTGATTACAACGGCACTTTCAACATTACAGGCGGAGTATTTATTGCTGGTGGACCCAACAATACATCTGTAGCAAAAGCGACGAGTGCTGGTTCAACTCAGCCAACCGTATTTTTGAAATTTACCGTAGGATACGCAGGTGGAAATCCATTCTCATTGATTGATGCAGGTGGTAATCCTTTGTTTACATTTATCCCAACTCGTGCGGCGTATTATTTTGTCTATTCTTCTCCTACCTTGAAAAATGGAACGACTTATAACGTTTTCTCAGGCGGTGAAAATGGAGGTACAAACATAGGGGGCTATTACAATGGTGGAACTTTCAATGGAGGTATTTCAAGAGGTTCAGTTACTATTTCGGGACAACTCACTACTGCTAGTTTGTAAAGGTTTGAGCACCAAATTAAGTGAATTGTCGAAATTTTTAATATGAATTTTACCTGTAGAGACGCAATGCTTTGCGTCTAAAGCCAATTTCGACCGCACTTTTTCTATTAGTGTGCGACTTAAGTCGCACACTAATAGAAAGAATTTTAAAGACCTCAGTTTTGAGGATGAACTAATTCATAAGGTAGACAAGCAGCTTCTAAAGCGCCTAATAATTTGTTCAACGTTATTCAATTACTTCATAGAGTAAGTAACTCAGCACCGTAGGTGCGAAAGACTTCAATATAGTTGGTATTCTTTCGCACCTACGGTGCTCTAAAATAGCATTCATTAATGTTTACGCTACCAAACTGTCGCTCCTACAGCGCTTTTACCTATGATCGTAATAAAACTTATTACAAATCACCGTGAATTCATACACACAATCCAAAATTCGTACTTAATTATTAATCAAAAAATGCGGTCGAAAAACTAATTTCGACCGCATTTTTTGATGACAAATTCAAACATAATATATCTTTAAAGGTAAGACAATGCGTTTCCATTGATAAGACCTAGTGTAAAAATCACTCATTCACTCAATCTCAATTCACTCAATTTCTAACCCCCAAAATAATGATTTCCAAGAATGATAAGTAAACCAGCATATACCACAGTGACAATTGCCCACATTAAGGATGATTCCAAATAACGAAGTGTTTTGTCAAAAGAGAATTCTTTGCGTAATGATAAAATATATTCCATGACAATAATGAAGTTTATAATGTGAGAAAAAGATTTGTCACTCAAGCTTATCCGAAGATAAGCTTGAAGTATTGGTTTTTAAGGGTTTTGGCAAAAGCAATGATAATCAATCCAATGATCGCTATAGCATAAAATATTTCGGTCGTTGGGTAATTCAATTGAATAAGCACGCCAACAATAAAAAGGCGAATAGCTTCCAAATAGATGATCCAACGTTTTTGCTCTAATAGTGCCCCACAGTTAATTAACGATATTAAGATGAAAAAAGCCCAGAGTATTTGTGAGGTAAGACTAATGCTATCTAAAAAATAAATGATGACAAACAGCCCAATGAGCAACGAAATCATCTGAACGACCACATAAGTGTAAACACGTTTACTGTTATGGTCTTCACTAAACTGAATAATAAATCGTTTCTCTAATTCTTCACGAATGCGAGGGTCTAGTGTCTCAGGTTTACCAAAAATAATCCTGATTCTTTCTTTGAAGGTTTGGGCATGTTTAAAAGCGTATGCCAACTCAATCATATAATGAAAATGTTGCCAGAGAAAACTGTAACTTTTGAGCGGTTTGGTCAAGCCATAAACAGGCTCCTCAGTTTCCTCAGCAAAAGTGCCAAATAGCTTATCCCAAAAGATAAACATATCGCTATAGTTCTTATCTAAATACTGCTCGTTACTGGCATGATGCACACGGTGGTGTGAAGGAGTTACGAAAATATATTCTAAGAAACCCAATTTGCCAACCGTACGAGTATGCGTAAAAAATGGATAAATTCCATGTATCAAAAGCACAATGCTAATCATATCGGCGTTGAAACCTATAATCGGCAAAATCGACCAGAAAAACGTTCTTGCAATAGCCTGAAAAATCGTAATACGCGCCGAAACCGTAAAATTGAATTCCTCACTTTGATGATGTACGATATGCACACTCCACAAAATGTTGACTTCGTGTCCTAATCGGTGGTACCAGTACCACAACAAATCAGTGAGCAGGAGTAGGGCAATCCAAGCAAAAACACCTGATTTTATATCAAAAAAACCAAGATTTTTTTGCAGGTAATCATAGTAAAAGTAGAATATGCCGATGCTAAAACAATCAATCAGACGTTCGGCGATACCTACATTTAAGTTAGCGATGGTATCCTTGAATTTATAAAATTTCTTTCCTTGAACCTTCGAAAGAAAATATTCAAGCCCCATGAAAACTAAAAACAGTGGAATAGCAAATGCCAAATATTTAGTGTGCATAGGATTTTATCAATGAGTTTTGAGTTTGGAGTGATAGTTAAATTTGTTGAGATAGATATACCTATATCAACCATGAGGTACTATAAATTCTATTGAAATGGGTGAAAATCATTTTATGGATATTGGTTAAAAAGACTCTTCCATTGGGCTGCCAGCTAGGGCAATGCCCAATGCCGAGTACAATTCTCCAAAAACAATCTCAATGATTTCACTATAGTTAGGCGGCGGCACTCAAGAAGTATGAAACCACCCATTCTTTGCTTGAAAATGCCACCAGCAATTCTTTATACACGTTGAATGTCTTGGATCACCAACCAATTTTTTCACTTAATAATACTACCTAACAATCAGGTAACCCCCAATAATATACGCTAAATCCAATTAATACAATAATGATGATTACGACTATAGATAGTAAAAATCGTATGCCTAATTCAGATTTGTCTAAAAAATCATCAGTTATGGATTCTGTTGATTTATTCATTATAATCTATAGATTTTATATACAAATAGGTCAAAAAAAATGAATCTTAGTTTGTTAATAAATGGTATTCTACAACGATGAGTTGTGAATAACAATTGTTAACGTAAGTTGCTGATATCCAAACTTTAAGTTTGAAATATGTAAAACCAATCTATGCCGCTAACTCTTGACGAATCACCACAGGAATGTTTTTATTAGCACCGAAAACGGCTGCTAACATTTCGGTAGGTTGAAAGGGTTTGTCAAAATTGACATCAACTGCCGAATAAACTACCTTTTCTTGTGTATTAATAACAATGGTAGCTGGCAAAGGAACCTCTTCAGAAATACCTGAAACATAATCCCAAACTGGATATTGTTCATTGAATAAGCCTAAACTTTGAGCTATTTTTTGCTCAGGGTCTGCCAATAAGTTGAAGCCAATGTTAAAATGTCTTTGAAAGTCTCTAACCTCGTCTGCCTTTGCATTCACAATCACGAGAAGGTTACCACCAATAGCCAAAATCTCTTGGTGTACTTGTTGTAATTTTTCGAGATGTTGAATCCCGTATTCGTTCCATCCTGAAGATAAGAAACTAATTACTAATGGCTTGCGACCAACCAGCTTTTTGAGTTGTACAGGATTTTGATGTATGAAAGTATATGGTAAATTTTGAGCGACCAAATTTTTGTAGTCAAACTCTATTTGATTAATTCTCTTTCCTAATTCAATATTAATAGCAGGTCTAGCAGTTCTTTTGCCTACATATACAGGAAGCGTAGCGTCCCAGTTCAATTCATATCTTTTTTGCGTAGCTAACATATTCTATCTAGGTCTTTATATTGTGATGAGTTGTTATGTCTTGTTTGATGATACAAAGGTATATGCAGTAAGCTATTTATCCTATAAACTTTATAGATTAATTGAAAAATATATTACAAAAGGTGTAAAATAATTACAAATGAATAAAATCATAAATAAACGACATTTTTTAAATATTAATATTTTGCTATATTCTTATAGTACACTATCAAATAACAACAAGTAGTGTATTATGGAATTAATAAATCCAAATAATAAAAATAATAGCGTTGATACAGCTTATCCATCTTTATTTTGGTAATTTGTTTCTAATCAAAATCTAGATAATTAAATGTAATGAAACCTTGATATAACGCCATGAAAACATCAAAATTTGAATCAAACAAATGTATTGCCGTTATCTCGATACATGGCATGGGAGAGCAATCCCCTATGGATACCTTGAGAGGCTTAGTGCAATCTTTGAAAGGAGATGGTGTATTGTTGAATCAACCCGATACTGTATCTAAATCTTATGAACTCAGACGCTACTCATATTTTGAGGACTTATCGAAGTATGACTTTTATGAGTACTACTGGGCAAACCTTATTCAAGAAAAAGGAATTTGGAATGTGATAAGATGGTTGAAATATCTCTTGTGTAAGAAATTCTCAGAGGTACCTAAAAGATTACGAATCCCCTATTTCTTTATATGGATAGCTATTCTTGTAGGAATTGCATATTTGGGGGATTTAGCATATTCAATTAGTTCTGTTTTTGAGATTGATAATGCCTGTAATCTCAAGTTTTTAGGAATTGAAAGTGTAAAATTAATACCTTTCCTTTTTTTCATAATTATTTTAGTTTCTTTATTGGTAACTTCAAAATTGAACCTATATTTTGGTGATGTTGTGAACTATACGATTCCAGCCAAAAATAATATCAATGAAAGGGAAGCAATTAGAAAGAAAGGAATTACGCTTTTCAAAAGTATAATAGATAGGCAAAACCCTAATGGTAGTCCATATTACGATAAAGTGGTGGTGCTTGCACATTCATTGGGAACTATCATAGCTTACGATATTCTTAAGATTATTTGGGCTGAACGACATGATAAAATTTCGTTGCATGATGCAACCGAGCTTATAAAATTTGATAACCTGTCAAGGGAAGCATTAAAAAACCAAGATGTTTCTCAATATCAGCAACTTCAAGATAAGCTGAGAGATATATTGTTAGCCCAAAATATCCAAAAATGTTGGAATGTCTCAGATTTTATTACCCTAGGAAGTCCACTATCTCATGCTAGCTATCTATTGGTAGATTCTCACAACATTTTTAATGAAAGAGTAACTGAGCTCGAGTTTCCTACTTCACCACCCTCACCAAGTGTCGATTCTGAAGGAAGCTTCTATTATTTATCAGATAATACTCAAACATCACACGAGCCTGATTCACCTTCGTATGTTCTTAATCATGGGGCACTTTTTGCTTTGACCAAGTGGACAAATATATACTTTAAACAAGATTTTGTAGGGGGGGCAATAGATTGTTTTGGGAAAGGGATTAGAAATATTGAACTACATCCAGTAGGAATAAAAACTAGGTATGTACCATTCTATGCACACACATCATATTGGGATACTAATCAGGCAGCATCTGTTAATTTACTCAAAAGTATCTTAGGGTTAACTACTAGTAGAGCAAATCAATAAAAGAGATACCTCAATTGATGTTCTTTTTCTAAAACTGATATTTTTAAAGAGTATTTTTTCAAACTTACCCCTTCTTCTAACAGATAACAAAAGAAAGATACACTGTGAAAAGAACATTTTTACAAATAAATCCAACGGACAATGTGTTGGTGGCTCTTTGTGATTTGAAAAAGGGTGAAGAAGTGGTTTTCAAAGGGAAAACAATCATTTTACAAGATGATATCGCTGCCAAACATAAGTTTACTATCGATGATTTAAAGCAAGGTGAGGAGGTAACTATGTATGGTGTGTTGGTGGGTAAAGCACAAATGCCTATCCCTGCTGGTGGACTTATTCATACCTTTAATTTGAAACATGCCTCAGAACCTTTCCAAGGAAAATTAAAAGACTACACTTGGAAAGCTCCCGATGTTTCGGCTTGGAAAAATCGTACTTTTATGGGCTATCATCGTGCTGATGGTCAAGTGGGTACACAAAATTACTGGTTAGTGATTCCATTGGTTTTTTGCGAAAATCGTAATGTGAATATCATGAAGCAAGCATTTTTAAAAGCTTTAGGATATGCACAACCAGATTTGTATCTCGACCAAGTTGGTTCTCTACTCGATGCTTATCAATCAGGTGCGGATATTGATTCTCTAAAAACTTTTCAGTTTCAGCAAAAGAAAACTGATTATCGTCAAAATCGTGTATTCAAGAACGTTGATGGTATTAAGTTCTTAACGCATGAAAGTGGTTGTGGCGAAAATCGTGAAGATTCAGAAAATCTTTGTAATCTCCTTGCAGGCTATTGTGTCAATCCCAACGTAGCAGGTATTACTGTGTTGAGCTTGGGATGTCAGCATTCTCAAGTAAGCATTTTGCAAGAAGCTATTCATAAAATTTCTCCTAATTTTGAGAAACCCCTATATATCCTCGAACAACAGCAAGATTTGGGTTCTGGCGAGTCACAAATGTTGGCGGAAGCTATTCGTCAAACATTTGTCGGTATGATTCAAATCAATGAAATAGAAAGACAGCCTGCGCCTTTGAGCAAATTGAGAGTTGGCGTAAAATGCGGAGGTTCTGATGGTTTTTCAGGTATCTCTGCAAACCCAGCTATTGGTCATACTGCCGATTTGTTGGTAGCCCTTGGTGCCAATGTCATGATTGCGGAGTTCCCTGAGCTTTGTGGAGTTGAGCAAGAACTACAAAACCGTGCTGTGACAGCTGAGGTGGCTGATAATTTTGGGTATTTGATGAAGGAATATGCACGTCGCGCCGAGGCCGTTGGTGCAGGTTTTGATATGAACCCTTCCCCCGGAAATATTAAAGATGGCTTGATTACCGATGCAATTAAGTCTGCTGGTGCTGCTAAGAAAGCAGGTTCGTCGCCTGTAGTAGATGCATTAGGATATGGACAATATTCAAAAAAGGCGGGCTTGAATTTGGTTTGTACCCCTGGTAACGACGTGTTGGCAACCTCTGGCATGGCTGGCGCAGGTGCTACAATCCAGTTGTTTACCACTGGTTTAGGTACTCCTACGGGTAATCCTATTTGTCCAATGGTAAAGCTTTCTACCAATACAAAATTGGCACAAAAACTACCAGAAATCATTGATATCGACTGTGGACCAATTATCGAAGGCGAAAAATCAGTAGAAGAAATGGGCGAGATGGTTTTAGAATATATTATCGGCTTGGCTTCTGGTGAGTACCAAACAAAGGCAATGGAGTTAGGACAAGACGACTTTATGTTCTGGAGAAGAGGCGTAAGCCTTTAAGTAATAATGATGAATAGTGAATTATTTCAGATTTGTGATTTTTGATTTCGGAAATATTACAAAGTTGGATTAGACTTTTTTCATTCAAAATAGATTATGGGCCAAATTAAATTCAAACATTGACCTTTCAGCTAAGGGCTTTCAGCAAAAAAAACATGAAGTCAAGGAAGCTTATTTACCTAATGCCTAAAGCTTATTGCCTAATGCAATTTTTAAGAAATAAAACAATCCATTGGCGATTTCAAACAGCCAAATAAATATACATCTTATGTTTAGTTTATCAGGAAAAGTAGCAGTAGTGACTGGTGGAGGTAGCGGTATTGGTAAGGCTATCTCAGTATTATTTGGAAAGCAGGGAGCATCAGTTCATATTTTAGAGCTCAATGCCTCTGCTGGAGAATCTTCAGTAGCTGAAATAATTGAAGCTGGTGGACAAGCGCAAGTGCATGCTTGTGATGTAAGCAACCAAGCTCAAGTAAGCGAAGTGATCAAAAGTATCGGCAAGGTGGACGTGCTTGTTAACAATGCTGGTATTGCTCATGTGGGTTCGTTAGAAAACTGTGACTCAGAGGCATTTGAAAGGGTGTACAGCGTAAACGTGAAAGGCGTTTATAATACACTTTATGCAGTAGTACCTGTGATGAAGGCAAATGGTGGCGGTGTAATTTTAAACATGGCTTCTATCGCATCATCGATTGGTTTACCAGACCGTTTTGCCTATTCTATGTCAAAAGGTGCGGTACTAACCATGACACTTTCGGTGGCAAAAGACTATATCAAAAATAATATTCGATGTAACTGTATTTCGCCAGCACGTGTACATACGCCATTTGTGGATGGTTTTATTGCTAAAAATTACCCGGGTCGCGAAGAGGAAATGTTTGAGAAACTTTCAGCTACACAGCCAATTGGTCGTATGGCAAAACCAGAAGAGGTAGCTGCACTTGCCTTGTATTTATGTTCTGACGAGGCTTCATTTATTACTGGTACTGACTATCCAATCGATGGTGGGTTTATTCGTTTGAATAACTAAGATGTTGTTTTCCTGTCAAGAAAGGATAAGAGTAATTAAATGGCGTGAGTATTTTGACCCAACACTATAAATCAATTATTCATTAATTATCTCAAAACAGATGCGTAAAACAATTTTTGCCCTTCTTACGGTACTAGCCTTAGCTTCTTTTGTTGCTGACAAACCTAAAAAAGTAATTTTCTTTGGCGATTCTATCACCCAAGCTGGTGTAAAACCAAACGGTTATATAACCCGTATAGGTGAATTATTAACAGGTAAAAACCTTGCTTCAAAATATGAGTTAGTAGGTGCAGGTATCGGAGGAAATAAAGTGTACGATTTGTATCTAAGACTTGAAAGTGATGTATTAGAAAAGAAACCTGATGCCGTTTTTATTTATGTTGGAGTAAACGATGTTTGGCATAAAACCACCTCAGGGACTGGTACGGATCCAGATAAATTCGTAAGATTTTATCAAGCACTTATCGATAAGATTAAAGCAAGTGGCGCTAAAGTCGTATTGTGTACACCTGCGGTTATTGGAGAGAAAAATGATTTTAGTAACCCACAAGATGGCGATATGAATCATTATTCAACCCTAATCCGCAAGTTGGCTGAGAAAAATAGCTTGCCATTGGTCGACCTTAGAAAAGCGTTTTTGGCTTATGACTTAGCCAATAATCCGTCGAATAAAGACTCGGGTATTTTAACAACCGATAGAGTTCACTTGAACGATCTTGGCAACAATACAGTAGCGGAACTTATGCTAGCTGAATTGTTAAAATTGTAATCAAAACTTTTAATTAAATATTTCAACTAATGATTAGTTGAAAAAGTAAAATCATGAAACTAATAAGATTTGGTGAATTTGGTAAAGAAAAACCAGGCGTAATGATCGAAGGAAAACGTTATGATGCCTCTGGTTTTGGAGAAGACTATAACGAACAGTTTTTTGAAAATGACGGTTTAACTCGCTTAGCAGCTTGGTTAGAGTCTAATCAAGGTACTTTGACAGAAGTTTCGGAAGACGTACGTTTGGGTTCATGTGTGGCTCGTCCTTCAAAAATCGTTTGTATTGGTTTAAACTTCGCTGATCACGCTCGTGAAACAGGCGCTGCGATTCCGCAAGAACCTATCATTTTCTTCAAATCAACGACAGCTCTTTCTGGTCCAAACGATGATATTATTATTCCTCGTAACTCGGTAAAGACTGACTGGGAAGTTGAATTGGCATTTGTCATTGGCAAAAAAGCACAATATGTTGACGAATCAGAGGCATTAGATTATGTGGCAGGATATTGCTTACACAATGATGTTTCTGAAAGAGAATTTCAAATCGAAAGAGGAGGTAACTGGTCTAAGGGTAAAGGATGTGATACTTTCGCACCAATGGGACCATTCCTTGCTACGCAAGACGAAATTGAGGATATCAATAATTTGAAAATGTGGTTAACAGTAAATGGAAAGACTTTCCAAAACAGTAACACCGACCAATTGATTTTCAAAATCCCAACATTGGTATCTTATTTAAGTCAATTTATGACCTTACTACCAGGTGATATTATTTCAACAGGAACACCTCCAGGGGTTGGTTTGGGCTTTAACCCACCAATTTATTTGAAAGAAGGCGACGTGGTAGAATTAGGTATCGAAAACTTAGGTTCTTCAAAGCAAGTGGCGAAAAACTGGTCTAGAAATTAATCTGCTTAGAGTATAATTGAAGGCTTTGACCGAGTAAGCGATGGTATTTCGCTAAAAGGTTTGTCCAAATTCACTTACACTTGTATATTCAGTTTTGAAATGTTTCTTTAGAAAATGCTCTAGGCTATTAGCCGTAGGCAGTAGGCAATAGATATTTTCATTCTAGAGCCTATTATGAGAAAAATTAATAATATATCTGTATTGCACATTCACAGTATTCTTCTGATTATGAGTGTATTTTAATAACTGATATACAATTAACTAATAACTTCTCGAAACATTTCAAAACAAAATGTGGTCTCTTAGAATAACTGAGATACCTTTTAGTGAAAATGAACTATAATCATCCTTCAATTAGCTGACAACATTATGAAAATTGATTCGCATCAACATTTTTGGCAATACGACCCTTCTAAACACGAATGGATAAATGATGAAATGAAGAAAATTCGTAAGGATTTTCTACCAGAAGATTTAGCACCAATCCTTCAACAAAACGGTATCGATGGCTGTGTGGCTGTGCAAGCTGACCAATCTGAGGCTGAAACCGATTTTTTGATTGAACTTGCTTCTAAAAATGATTTTATCAAAGGTGTAGTTGGTTGGGTAGATTTGATGGCCGATGATGTGTACGACCGCTTGGAATATTATTCAGAATTTAAAATCGTAAAAGGTTTTCGTCACGTGGTTCAAGGTGAGACTGACCCCGAATTTATGCTTCGTCCTAAATTTAAGGCAGGAATCACTGAGCTTGGCGCGTATGATTTTACCTACGATATTCTGATTTATCATTACCAACTCGACCAAGCTATCCGTTTTGTGAAGTTATTCCCTGAACAAAAATTTGTACTTGACCATATCGCCAAACCAGATATTAAAAGTGGTGAGTATGGAATATGGCAAACTGACATCAAGAAGCTGGCTTTACATCAAAATGTATATTGTAAGCTTTCAGGTATAATTACCGAAGGCGAATGGGAGGGTTGGAAACCTGCTGATTTTAAAGTGTATTTAGAAACCGTACTCAAAGCTTTTGGACCCGAACGCCTAATGTTCGGCTCAGATTGGCCAGTATGTTTGGTTGCAGGTCAATACGAAGAAGTATTGGGCATTGTAACAGATTTTATTGGTAATTTGACTCCATTAGAGCAGAAGAAAATTATGGGTGGTACGGCTCAAAAATTCTATAATCTCTAAATTTCCAAATGAACTTAGGACTTAAAGAAAAAGTCATCATTGTAACTGGTGGTGCAAAAGGTATAGGCGAAGGCATCTCAACGTCTTTGGCTGCTGAAGGAGCTTTTGTAGCGATTGTTGGTCGCAACGAAGAAGATAACCTTCGTACAGTAGAGGCGATTCAAGCAGCAGGTGGTCAGGCATGGTCATTTGTAGCAGAATTAAGCGAGCCTGCCGAGTGTGAGAAAGCGATTAAGGAAATTGCTACTACTTTTGGTCGTATCGACGGATTAGTAAATAATGCTGGTGTAAATGATGGTGTTGGCTTGGAAAGTGGAAACTATGAGCGCTTTATTAAGTCATTACATTCCAACTTGATACACTATTATTTGATGGCACATCATGCATTGCCATATTTGAAAGAATCGAAAGGCTCTATCGTAAACGTGACTTCGAAAACTGCCGAAACTGGTCAGGGTGGAACGTCAGCTTATGCGGCTTCCAATGGTGGACGTAATGCTTTGACTCGTGAATGGGCTGTAGAATTATTGCCATTCGGTATCCGTGTCAACGCTTTAGTGGTAGCTGAATGTTACACACCATTGTACGATAGATGGATCAAATCATTGCCAAATCCAGAAGAAACTTTATCAAAAATTACGGATAAAATTCCATTAGGCAAAAGAATGACCAGTTCTCAAGAAATTGCGGATATGGTATCATTTTTAATTTCTAAACGCTCAAGTCATACCACTGGACAACTCATCCATGTTGATGGAGGATATGTTCATTTGGACAGAGCTTTGATATAGCTTGATACTTAATGCTGAATTATGAGTTTTGAATGTAAATTTTAGTTATCAATATTTCATTTTCATAAATATCTAAATTTAGTTTTGAATTAATTCTTAACTTGTCTATAGTCATAGAAGAAAGAAAAGGCGTTCGAAATTTATTTTTCGAGCGCCTTTTCTCATAGTGGGCGACTTAAGTCGCCCACCATGAGAAATTTGTCTCTTTGCATAAACCGATAGAGATACAATCGTAATATGAATAACTCCTCGGATTTAGAGGAAACTATGCTGGAATTGGAAACTTTTAGGGAAACAGCTTGTTTATTTTATGTTCGTAATGCTTAAAATTTTGAGTTAAGTGACAGGAAAGATTAAATAGATACTATATCTCTGATTACTGAACAACATTGAAGTTCCTAGTTCAAGACTTGGTCTTAGACTTACTTTTTAAACAGTTTAAAACTGTTTTCATAAAATTCATTGGCGAGGTCCAAACATCTGAATGTTCTTTACTCGTTTTGTCCAGTAATCATCCTTCTGATGGTGAGTACTAACTGATATCCTATTAACTAGTAACTTTTTTAATTATTTGTAATGCTAAAAATTGCCCATTCTCCTATTTATCAACTTCCATTGCCCGAAGGTCATCGCTTTCCGATGCTCAAGTATGAGCTAATTCCTGAACAACTTATATACGAAGGATCTTGTGTAGCTGACAACTTTTTCGAGCCACAACCTGTACAAGAAAAATATATCCTGAAAGCTCATAAACAAAGCTATTGGGAATCCTTAAAAGCATTGACGATTGATGCTAAAATGGTGAGAAGAATTGGTCTTCCGTTATCTGAGCAACTCATTTTACGTGAAACGATTATTACGCAAGGAACGATTGATTGTACAGATTTTGCTTTTGAAAATGGAATTGCCATGAACGTAGCAGGCGGCACACATCATGCGTATTCAGACAAAGGAGAGGGTTTTTGTTTGCTAAACGATGTGGCAGTTGCAAGCCATTTTTTGATGTCCGAAAAAGGTATTTCCAAGATTTTGGTGATTGACTTGGATGTTCACCAAGGTAATGGCACGGCTGAAATATTTGCGAACGAATCAAGGGTATTTACTTTTTCGATGCATGGCAAAGAAAACTATCCATTGCACAAGGAAATATCTGACTTGGATATTGAATTACCCACTTACACGACTGACGACACCTATTTAAATTTGTTATATGATACTTTGCCCAGATTGATTCAACGAGTTCAACCACAGTTTTTATTTTATATATCTGGTGTGGATATTTTGGCTACTGACAAGCTTGGAAAGTTGTCGGTAAGTATGGAAGCCTGTAAGCGACGAGATGAGTTTGTATTTGAGCAGGCGCAAAAATCAGGGCTGCCAATAGTTGTATCGATGGGAGGAGGGTATTCACCCAAAATTACGGATATAGTTGAGGCGCATTGTAATACCTACAGATTGGCTCAAAAAATGTATTTTTAGAAAATATCTATATCTGTCGGTGGAAGAGGTTTGTGTGCTTTCTTTTTCTCAAAAACTACTGTTTTTTTGATTTTGCACTCCATTTTTCCAGTTTGCACCTGTAAATTATATTCAAAAAATTCGATAGCACGCTGAACTTTTTTATGATTTAAGGTCAAAAAATAAGGCTGACGACCATTTTTTTGAACTAATCTAACATCTAATTTATAAATAGTCCCTTCAGGAAATTGAGAAATTACATGGTTGGTGCATCCAATGGTCAGGTCAGCAGGAATCAGTTGACCGTCTATAGTTTTAAGACGGTAACGATGTAATCTTCTATCAAAATATGCCTTGGCGAAAACATCCAAAAAGACCTTCTTTTCCAACCCCGGCATTTCTGAGACCAATGAAAGCTGCATAATTCGTAAAATCTAAATTTTTGACCTAACAGGCAAAGGTAAGATTTATTTTACAATTATTTAATAAAAATGGCTTTTAAAGCAATTATTGATGGTTTTTAGACTAAATTATTTTGCTGTATAAAAGAAAAACCTCCCGAAGGAGGTTCTGATTATTTTTTACTAGTAAAGAAGGTAAGTGTCCCTAAAAGATAATTTGGTAAGGTAGTAAAATGGTCAGTACCTTGAACTGTGATCAGCGTTACATCGGCTGCTCCCTTTGCTTTCATGGCTGCTGCTGCTGTTTCAGAATTGAAATAAAACACATGTTGGTCAGCTGTTCCATGATACAATTGAGTTGAGGTTTTGGGTTTCCAGTCAAAAATATCGTTGTCCTTTACACCAGTAATGTATTGTGTGTCGGTACCGTTATTGATGCCATTTCTGAACGTATCCGCATAAGCCAAATTGATGCTCACAGGAATAGAGGCTTGTGGACCTTTACTGGCAACATCAGCTGCATAAGGCGCATTGAAATAATAGGAAGCTGGGCGATTTAATCCATAAATGGAATTATAGGCCATGGTTACCCAAATATATAATGAGTTATATTGAGCGATACCATGTGTTTTTTGGTTGATGATATAATTCATAAAGGCAGTTTTGTTATACGCACCTGCCCCGCATGATGAGGCCACCAAATTAAACTCATTCGGAAATTGCTCTTCCATTTTCTTTTGCAATGCCATGGTTGCGAAACCTCCTTCTGAATAACCTGTAATCATTACTTTTTGGCTCCAAGCAGCTTTTTCTTGGGCAATTAATTCTTTTGCCGCTCTCAACATATCTAAGCTCGCTTGTGCCAAGGTTTCTCTGTGTTCATAAGGGTGATCCAAATTGGCACTTGCTCCATAACCAATGTAATCTGGGCAAGCAATAATGAAACCATTAGATGCCACAATAGATGCTAGTTGGTATGCTTCACTGGCGGTTCCATACAAGGATGGCGCATCGTTTTTGTCGGCGATTGTTCCATGCTGTTGACTAATCAAAGGTACGCTTTCGGTCGTTTTTGGAAAAATCACCAAACCTGAAGCTTGAATCGCTTTCCCGTCCACACCTTTGGTATTGTACACTACTTTGATAACCTTGATAGGATTTTTGATAAGACCTTTCACTACACCGATTACCAACGCATTGTCAGAGCCCAAGGCTGCGCCGTCCACTCGTGCACTTAGTTGTGCTGTGGTATACTCACCAACAACTGAGGAGCTGACCAAGTATTGATTAGCAGGCGCAGGATCATTGTTTGAACTACTACATCCCCAAAGTATACCAATACTTATGAGAAGAAGTAGGAGGTAATTTCTTGATTGAATAAAATTCTGTTTCATACGTTCCTAGAGAGAATTACAGACTGGGTTAAAACTGAGACTACTTAATGAACTTTAAGAAAAACGAAAAATAAGGCAAAATATTGATTATTTAATAAGGAGATACGCCAACGGCAGTCCAGCCGCCGTCAACGACCAAACTTTGTCCAGTTATGTGTCTGGCTTGTGGAGAAAGTAAGAATATCATGGCCTCTGCAATATCTTGCACAGTGGCAGGTTTTCCCATAGGTGTAATACGTGACCATGTCGATAAATAATCTTTATCCTCTAAAGTTCTTTCAGTTAAAGTGGCACCTGGCGCTACCGTATTTATATTGATACCTAGTGGTGACAAATCAATCACAAGGTTTTTGGCTAATTGCTCAATAGCGGCTTTTGTCATGCCATAAGCAGCCAAAAATGGATGAGCCTGATGACCAGTGACTGAAGAGGTAAGAACAATACTTCCTCCAGATTGTTGGTTTTTCATGGCTTTTGCCGCTTCTTGTACAAGAAAAAAGCTACCAAATAAATTGACATCCAAGAGCTGTTTGAGGGAAGCTGGTTGATACTCGAAAAAATCACCAAACGTGGTAATACCTGCATTAGCAACTACCAAGTCCAACTTACCAAAACACTCAGTGGCTTTTTGAACTAATTGCTGAATAATGGACAAATCGGCACTATTACCTACCACAATTTCACAATTGCCTCCTGAGTCTAGGATGGCTTTTTGAGCATTCTTGGCTGCGTTTTCGTCCATATCATTTAAGACAATATTGGCTCCACGCATAGCTAACAAACGAGCAACTTCGAATCCAATACCTATACCAGCTCCTGTAATGATGGCTGTTTGTCCAAGAAATGTTTTTGTCATAGTTCAAATAGTAATAGAAGATTTTTTACTAAAATTAAAGAAAAGCCTGATAAATCATATTAGGCTCTTGGATGTAATTTAAAATTTAGGCCTTAGACAAAAACAAGAGTCATCTCGAATTTAGAGATTGAGGGAGTGATTATGTAAAAATATGTATTCCATCAGTAGAGACGCAATGATTGCGTCTAAAACCTAGTCATGTCTAACATTGTAGCATCAAAAAAGCGGTCGAAAAATATTTTTCGACCGCTTTTTTGATAAAAACTTGTAGAATAATCCCAATCCTAAAAATTGGGGATGACTCTTATTATATTACCATTTTCAGAATACTATTTCAGGTATTTATCAAACCACTTGATATATCTTTCGAAGCGATCTACTTGGTAACTTGGCACCGATATACCATGGAATTGACCTGGATATACAATTAATTCTGTTGGAACACCAATTGTTCTTAAGGCTTGATACATTTGCTCACTACCAACTGCAGGAACGTTATGGTCACTTTCTCCAACCATGAATTGTGTAGGAGTTTTGATTTTGTCTGCTTTTAGGAAAGGATAAGAAAGCTTTACATATTTGTCAAAGTTCTTCCACGGCGAACCAATTTCGTGTTCGTATTGCAAAATATATTGATCGACACCATACATTGACGAAATCATGGCAACACCTGCACCACTCGCCGCTGCTTTGAATCTGGTGTCTGTTGCAATGGTATAATCTGTCAAAATACCACCATAACTCCAACCGCCAATTCCTAATTTTTCAGGGTCTGCAATACCATTTTTTACCGTATAATCCACTGCGCCAAGAATATCTAGTACTTCTTTATTACCCCAATCGCCACTGATGACTTTACAATATTCCAAACCACGACCATTGCTGCCACGATAGTTAACTCCAACAACTGCATAACCAGCCGATGCCAACATTTGTCTACTCAAATCAAATCCAAACTCATCTTGAGAAACTGGACCACCATGAATAAAGAAGATTGTAGGAAGCTTTTTCTTCGGATCGATATTGGCAGGACGATACAAAATACTTGATACGGTAGCGCCATCTTTACTTTTTGAGCTAAATCCTTCTACTGTTGCAAGACTAATTTGCTTAAAGAATGCCTCATGATGATTCGTTAAGGCTCTTCTTTGTCCATTTTCAATGGCATAAATCTCAGCTGGAAGCTCAGGCGTTGTTACTAAAGAAAGCCAATTGCCTGCTGGGTGTGATTCCAAAGAGGAGTAGATTCCTTTGTCTTCAGAAACTTTTTTCATATTTCCTGACAACGAGAAATTGGCTAAATAGCGGTAGCGATCATCCACCACCAAAGCATAGATAGATTTTCCATCTTTTGCCCATCTTGGTGTGTTGACTGGTCTATCTAAATTTTTACTCAATAACGTTGGCTCACCGCCATCAGCACTGATGGTACATAGCACCGAGTGGTCATACATAATATAGTCCTCTGAGGCGGTACTACGTAGATAAGCAATGGTTTTTCCGTCTGGACTCCAAACGGGGGCATTATCGCTACCTGTCCAAGTGGTTAATTGTTTTGCTTCGCTTTTTGCTTTCGTTTCTATGACAAAAATGTCAGAGTTTTCATTGCGGTCAGGGTCCGCAGTTCTATTACTTATAAAAGCGATTTTAGAGCCATCAGGCGACCAAGCAATCGAACTTACTTCATAGTTTCCTTTAGTCAGCGTGTCAATCTTTTTGGTTGCGACATCAAATAGGAAAATATTGGAGAATGTTCTTTCACGGTAGCCTTCTACGTCTTTTTTAAATAAAAAACGGTCAATAACGATAGGCTTAGGCGTTTTTGGTTTTGAGGTATCGGCTTTGCTTTCTAATACCAAAGCGATTTTTTTCCCATCGGGACTCCACGCATATTCTTGTAAATCACCGTTTTTGAGATTAGTGAGTTGTTTTCCTTCTCCTCCACGACGGTCGAGCAACCAGATTTGACTACCAGATGAGCTATTTCTTGCAGATACAAATGAAATGTATTTGTTGTCAGGACTCCACTTGGCTTGTGATTCGCCATCAGGAGAATTGGTTAGCTGAATAGATTCTTTTCCATCCCAGCTGACCATCCAAACATCTGAGCTTCTTTTATTCTTAACTGAATCTACAGAAGTCAGGGTATAAGAAACCCAAGCTCCATCTGGAGAGATTTTGGCATCAGAAACCGATTTGATTTGATATACATCTTTCGGTTTTAAGTTACGTTTGGTTGCATTTTGTGAGTATCCAATACTTGGAAGAATACCCAGTAAAAGTGCATAAAAGGAAAGTTTTTTCATAAAAATTTAGTTGTTGAATTAGAAAAAATGAAGATAAGAGATAAAGACAAAAAGTTAATTAGCGTGTAGAAAATGCTTTTTTTCATACCAGTATATCTTAAATTAAGTTTAGAATTTGCGTGATTTTAGGAATGACTCTGTAAATTACCATTTTTTAAGTGAAAGTAAGAATATTAGATCCCGATTAACACAAACAAACTACCTTATGAAAAAAGTATTACTATCCTTTTTATTGCTGCAAAGTACTGCCATTTTTTCTCAGTCAAAACTCAATGAGCAAGTAAGAAATTACAGAAAAGCTAACGAGTATGCCTTGCTTAATGAGTTTAAAGGTTTGTTATCTATTCCTAATGTGGTTTATGATACTGTAGGGATTCAAAAAACTGCCTCCTATATTGTCAAAATGATGGAAGATAGAGGAATCAAAACCACACTTTTGGATGCAAAGACCAAGGGCGTTCCTCCTGCCATCTATGGTGAAGTATTAGTACCCAATGCAACCCAAACAGTTATTTTCTATGCGCATTATGACGGCCAGCCTGTCAATCCTAATCAGTGGGCGGAGGGAATAGCACCTTTTAAATCGGTATTTCTGGATGCTTCTTTAGAAAAGGGAGGGAAGATTATTCCTGACCCACAACCAACCGATACCATTAATCCTGAATGGCGTATTTATGGACGAAGTGCTTCTGATGATAAAGCAGGCGTTTTTTCGATACTATCTGCCTATCAAGTATTAAATAAATTGGAAATAAAACCAACGGTAAATCTAAAGTTCTTTTTTGAAGGAGAGGAGGAAGCAGGCTCAACGCATTTATCCGAAATTTTGGAAAAGCACAAAGATAAACTCAAATCTGACCTTTGGATTATTTGTGACGGACCTGTGCACCAATCTGGCAAAAAACAAATAGTGTTTGGGGTACGTGGCGATATTGGTATGGAAATCAAAGTTTTTGCCTCAAAACGACCTTTACACTCTGGGCACTACGGCAACTGGGCTCCTAATCCTGCCAATTTGCTCGTGAAATTATTAGCTTCCATGAAAGATGATAATGGAAAAGTTTTGATCAAAGGCTTTTATGATGATGTAGTTCCTTTTACCGATTTGGAGAAAAAAGCCTTGGCGAAAGTTCCTGCTGTTGATGACCAAATGAAACAGGAATTGGGCTTTGTTCGTCCTGAAGGAGGTGGCAAAACTTTGGCTGAATTGATCAATTTGCCATCACTCAATATCAATGGGATTTCGAGCGCGAATGTAGGTAAAATGGTGGCGAATGTGATTCCTACCTCGGCAACTGCTGCTCTAGATTTACGTTTGGTTTTGGGAAATGATGCACAACGACAGGCACAAAAAGTGATAGACCATATCAAGTCACAAGGCTATTATGTTACCCAAAATGAGAGTATCACCGATGAAGAAAGACTGAAATATCCACTGATTGCTCGTGTAGTGTTGGGAAAAGGATATAATGCTCAACGTACCAAGATGGATTTGCCAATAGCGCAAATTGTGATCAAAGCTGTACAAACCACGGTTTCCGATGAGGTAGTTTTAATGCCAAGTTTGGGGGGAAGTTTACCTTTATTTTTGTTCGAAAAACATTTGGGAACTCCTACGATTACCGTTCCTATTGCTAATCATGATAATAACCAACATGCTGAAAATGAGAACATCAGAATCCAGAACATTTGGAATGGAATCGAAACTTATGTGGCACTCATGAGGTTAGAATAGCGTTTTGGGTATTTTCAGCGCCGAAAATTGTGGTTAGTTTTTTTTCTTGCTAAAAATTAAATACCAATTTTTAGACTAAATTACCAACTCATTTTGTATACTTACTTATTTTTTGGAAGGCATTTTTCCTACTTGCTAACCTGAATGCTTAAATTTATAGCTAATGAAAAATACACTAAAGCATATCAATGAAATAGTCCTTACACAAGGATCATTAACAAAAGAGGGTATTAGTTCGATTCCTACCGACACTGAAAAGTTAATATTTTGGGATTTGTTTGACAATTTTGCTCCATTATCAATCGATAAACAAAGAGATTTCGCCGATTTGACAGAAGGGATACCTTGGTCGTTTAATCTCGAAAAAGGAATCATTATGTTTGAGGATTATACATTTCCTATGCAGGTGTATGGTTCTTTTTCAAAATCGAGTGGAACATGGCTATGGGCTTGGGAAAATCAGCATTTACAACAAACGCCCGAGATTATTGCCAATTCTTTACTTTTGAAACAATTAGGAGAAAGATTTGATATTTCACACCTTACAGTACCTCAGTATGATTCAAATGAGAATGAACTTTACGACTTGGGCTTAATTGCTTGTGGTATGTTTGGTCAAGATGGTTATTTCTTAGCAGATTATGGACAAGGTATTATGCTGCTGACAGTGACATTTTCTGATGAAATTAAAGAAGAATTTGAGGAAATTGGCATTGAGCGAGAAGTAACCGTAATAGGGGAGTTTTTGGAGCAATACGAGGTGTCTAATCAGATAGATGCAATTGAGGCATATCTTTATCTGAAAGGTTTTAATGTCACCATTGCTAACAAAGAAATGTTTGCCGAGGCTGATGGGAAATTCATGAAGATTGGTTTTAACGAAGATAATTTCTTAACATCGTTAGATACTGAGTTATAAAAAGGCATTTAATTTAAAAACAATGACTACAAACTCGCCATCTGATATACAGGCAATTATTCAACAAATTATCAAGTTTAGAGACGAGCGTGACTGGGAGCAGTTTCATGATGCACGCAACCTAGCGATGTGTCTCAATGTAGAAGCCTCTGAACTTTTGGAAGTATTTCTATGGAAAAAACCTGAGGAAGCTAAAATTGAAAAAATCGAGGAGGAACTTGCTGATGTCTTTTATGCGGCTTTTTTGTTAGCAGAAAAATATGGTTTTGATGTAAAAGAAATCGTTACTAAAAAGCTCATGAAAAATGCCGAGAAATACCCCATCGAAAAGGCATTGGGTAGCAACAAAAAATATGATGAGTTATAAAAAAAACGGCTAGAAATTTCTAGCCGTTTTCTGATTATTTAGCGTTGGTTTTTAACCGAATTGTGGTAAATGAATACCCACCAATTGCTAAGTCTACATTTTTCCCTGATAATGTAATAGTATTTTCAATTGCTTGAATCTCATTTGGACGTTCTAGCGTATTGAGGGCTTCTAGATTTTCATTTTCTAGTTTTATCAAATTAGCAGCTTTGGGTAATTTACTGAGCCCTTCAATTTGAATAGAAATTTGACGTTTTTCTTTGGATTGATTTACAATCTTAAGAATCAATTCTTGACTATTTTTATCAATTACGGCAGAAGCAAACAAACTGTCTTGTCCTGCCGAAACTTGTTTGTCTTTATATAGCATCGAAACCGTATGTGTTCCTTTGTAATTACTATAGATTTTTTGAACATGATAATTGGGCGTAGCCATTGATTTTAGATTATCGACCCAAATTAAGTTCGGTGTCCATTGCCAACCATCAATATGTGCAAACAAAGGAGCATAAGACGCCATCTGGACAACTCCAGCATTTCGCTCCATACCTGTCATAAATGCCGCTTCTGATAATGCCGTAAGCCAGTTGTTTTTATTTTCAGGACTAACCATTCCAACACTTTGCGAGGCATATTCACCTGCAAACACTTTGGTTTTAGTCTTCTTGTCGTAGCTATCATATCTTTTGGCATTAGCAAAAAACCATTCTGGACGACTATAAAAATGTTCGTCGACAAAACCAACCTCCATTTTTCGTAGTGTTGGATTCAAGTAATCGAAAAGTGGTCCGTTAGGTAACGGTCCTGTACTACAAACCAATTTGATATTGGGATAAATAGCTTGAAGTTTTTCCTTGAAAATCTCTAATCTTTCAATGTATTGCGTGCCCCAGTTTTCGTTGCCAACACCAAGCATTTTTAGATTAAAAGGCTTTGAATGTCCAAGATTAATACGAACTTTTCCCCAAAAGGTCGTTGAATCGCCGTTGGCAAACTCAATCAAATCGAGAGCATCTTGTATATAAGGCTCAAGCTGATTTAATGGTGCTAACTCTCCAGAATTAAATTGACAAGCCATTCCGCAGTTGAGTATTGGTAAGGGCTCAGCACCTATGTCTTCAGCCAACTGAAAGTATTCCATAAAACCTAAACCAAAAGTCTGGAAATAGTCAGGAGCTAGTCGATGTGCCATTTCATAATTCCAACGATTGACGATCAGTTTGCGATTTTCGATGGGGCCTAATGTTTTTTTCCATTGGTATCTAACCGACAAATCATGTCCTTCGACAATACACCCGCCAGGAAATCTAATAAATCCAGGTTTCATGTCGGCTAGCATTTGTACCATATCTGCTCTTAGTCCTTCTTTTCTTCCTTTCCAAGTATCACTCGGAAAAAGAGAAATCATATCTAAATCAATTTCTCCATTACCTTCAAACCATATATTGAGTTTGGCTTTGGCGTCAGTTTCATTGGCGGTAAAACTAGTTTCTAGTTTTCGCCATTCGTTACTGGTATCATTGGGCAAAATTTTAGTTTGTCCTATTATTTGACCGCTAGATGACACCAATTCTATAACTAATACCGTATGGGCAGTTTTCTGTCGATAAAAAACAGAAAAATCATATCTGAGTCCTTTTTTGATACCCATTCCTCTGAAGCCCTCGTTCGAAATACCAAGACTTTGAGGGTTCGGGTTCTTTAAGTTGACATGAAGATAACGCGGGTTTGTCGATGCTTTTTCAGGTTGATTTACAATCGTAATTTCGCTCCCAAGATAGAATCCTTGTAGCGTATTGGGACTGGTTATTTTCCATCCCATGAGTGGTTTGAAAAATTCAAATGAACGATTTTTTACTAATTCAGCATAAATGCCACCATCAGCGCCCATATTGATATCCTCAAAAAATATCCCCCACATAGTGGGAGATACTTCTGATTCAACTTGGCTGACGTTTACCTTAAAAGTAGGTTCTTGCTTTTGAGCAATACATTCGAAAGCAAGAAAGAAAGCGATAAGTTGTATAAATTGTTTCATTGGATAATAATTTAGGTAAATATAAATATTTTATTGTATTAAAGTGATACAATAATAAAAAACTTTCTTTTGTCTCTTATCAATGCTTACTCCCTACAAACCTGTGTAGTCTGTTCTAGGATTTGAATAAATTAGTGGAAAAAAGATGCTACGAAAATTACACTTCATTTTCCTATTTAATTTACTCTCTTTGACAATCCTTGGGCAAACCAACCAATGGATACGAATTAATCAATTAGGATATTTGCCCAACTATCCCAAAACGGCAGTTTGGGTCAGTAAAGACATACAACTACCAAGTAGGTTCGAGTTAATTGATGTTAAAACGCAAAAAGTCGTCTATCAATCAAAAACGGTAGTTTCAGCAGGCGCTTACGGTCCATTTCAGTCAACAGCTAGATTAGATTTTTCAGGGTTTAAAAAAACGGGTAGTTATTACCTAAAAACGCCTAGTGCTCAATCTCCTGTCTTTCGGATAGATGCGGAGGTTTTTAGAGGCTCGGCTGATTTTATCCTGAAATATATGCGTCAGCAACGAAGTGGATATAACCCTTTTTTGAAAGATTCTTGCCATCGAGAAGACGGATTTATCGTTTATCATCCTGACCCCAAAAAAGATTCAACCCATCTTGATGTGTCTGGAGGCTGGCATGATGCTTCGGATTATTTGCAATATGTGACAACCTCTGCCAATGCTACTTTTCAGATGTTATTTGCCTATCAACAAAATCCTGAGGTATATCAAGACCATTATGATGCGTGGGGAAATGCAGGAAAAAATGGGATACCCGATATTTTGGATGAAGCCAAATGGGGCTTAGATTGGCTAGTAAAAATGAATCCTGCACCTCATGAGTACTACAATCAACTAGCCGATGATCGTGACCACCGAGGCTTGAGATTGCCCAATCTCGACAAAGTACAATACGCTACAAATCAAGGTTTAGCGCGCCCTGTGTATTTTATTACAGGAAAAATCCAAGGATATAAACACAAAAACCGTACAACTGGAGTGGCTTCCTCTGTTGGGAAGTTTGCCTCTACATTTGCCCTAGGAAGCGAAATTTTAGCGAAATATTATCCTCAATTTGCCGAATCACTGAAAGCAAGAGCCTTGGATGCTTACACTTTTGGTAAAGAAAAACCTGGGGTATCTCAAACAGCGCCAGGAGGAGCACCCTATTTTTATGAAGAAGACAACTGGGTTGATGATATGGAATTGGCGGCGACACAATTAGCCAAAATAACCAAGAAATCTGAAATCTGGCAGGAGGCGTCCAATTTTGGTCATCAGGAGCCTACTACGCCTTGGATGGGTGCAGATACCGCACGACACTATCAGTGGTATCCTTTTGTCAATTTAGGACATTATTTCATGGCAAAAGAAGCAAAGGACAAGGCTTTTGCCAGTTATATAGAGCTAGGTTTGGAAAAGGTTTTTCAGCGAGGGAAAAATACCCCATTTCTCAATGGCGTGCCCTTTGTTTGGTGTTCCAACAATTATGTGGCAGGGATTTTAACACAAGCGATTTTGTTTCGACAACTGACTGGCTCAACCAAGTATCAGGCTATGGAAATGGCGCTATGTGATTGGTTGATGGGTTGTAACCCATGGGGAACCAGTATGATTTGTGGATTTCCGACGTCTAAACTCACACCGACTGACCCTCATTCGGCTTTTACGCATCTATACAATTACAAAATTGATGGTGGCTTGGTCGATGGTCCTGTTTATGGCTCTATTTGGAGTAAATTGATAGGGATAACCTTATATCATCCAGATGAATATGCTGATTTTCAATCGAAACTGGCAGTTTATCATGACGATTTTGGCGATTATTCTACCGATGAACCTACGATGGATGGAACCGCTAGCTTGTCTTTTTTACTTTCTTTTTATGAAAAAGAAGGACAAAAATTACAACCTCAAAACAACCTTCAAGCATTGGGGGGAATTGTACGAATGGATACTACCAAAAAGGAGATATATCTGTGCTTTACGGCACATGAATTTAATGAGGGAGCTTCTATTATCTTGAATGTTTTACAAAAAAAAGGTATCAAGGCCAACTTCTTTTTGACAGGTGATTATTTGAGAAATCCATCTTTTCAAACTACTGTCAAGCAGATGATTCAACAAAAACATTATGTAGGACCACATTCTGACAGACATTTGTTGTATGCGCCTTGGGAAAAACGGGATTCGCTATTGGTTGATAAGACAACCTTTATGAATGATTTACAAAATAATTTAAACGAGCTCAAAAAGTTTGGATTGTCTTTTGCTCAAATCAATTACTTTATGCCAGCTTACGAATGGTACAACCAAAGCATTAGCGATTGGACAGCTGAAATGGGATTGAAGCTTGTCAATAATACAGGAGGAACATCTTCACAAGCAGATTATACTACTCCTGATGCTAAAAACTATTTGAGTTCAGAGGAGATTTATCGGAGAATTTTCAATTTTGAAGAAAAAACAAGCACAGGATTAAATGGAGCTTTGTTGCTCACACACGTAGGCGTAGGAGAGAAGCGGACCGATAAATTTTATGACAAATTGGAAAAACTAATTTCTGAATTGCAAATGCGAGGGTATAAGTTTGAAAAGCTAAAATAGAAACTTTATCTTTTTCCCAAATAGGGTGTGACTCAAGTCGCACCCTATTTGTATTATACTTAAATCATTATTCTTCCGAGCCAATTTTGCCAATTTCTTTATCTAAGGCAAATTTTCCTGTAGCGCTTTCTACATCAATCAAATCAAACAATTCCAAGGCACGACGAGCATTTTTCTCTTCCTCTCTTTGTTCTACCACATACCACATCATGAATTGTTCTGTAGCGTAATCGTTTTCTTCACGACATTTTGCCACAATCTTGTTGATTGCATTTGTGACAGAAATTTCGCTTTGAAGTGCAGCTTCAAATACACTTTTAAATGAAGGGTATTCTTGAATCACTTCGCCAATAGTCGGTGTGATTGCAGTACCACCAACTTCATTGATATATTTGAAAAGTTTTAAAAAATGTTCACGTTCTTCCTCTGCTTGAGCATAAAGATATTCAGCAGATTTCTCAAATCCATTGCGGTCGAGCCACGAAGCCATCGCCAAATACTTTTGCGAAGCTTCGGCTTCCATTTTACACTGTGCGTTTAGAGCGATTTCTATTTCTTCTTTCAAAGAAGTTCTTTGTCTCATTAAATCTTTCATATTCTTATGTAGCTTAATTAGTTGTTACAATATTAGTAACATATTGTACAGAAAAGTTTTAAACTTGAGGAATTTTGATAAAATTTGGAATTATTCTAATTATATTAGACCTCCAGCCAACAATTGCCTCTCTATTTGACCGTATTGCTAAAGATATATACCAAATAAGTTTTGAATAAACCACTAAGTAACAATACCTTATTTTAATTGTATGAGAACTAAAGATGAATTAAAAGAAAAAATGATTTTGGAAAAAGCGCTAACAATGATTTCCAAAATTGGCCTTTCTGGATTAAAAATGAGCCTTCTCGCCAAGGAAGTTGGCGTTGCTACTGGAACAATTTATATCTATTTTAAGGACAAAAAAGACCTAATCAACAACCTTTATGTCTATTTGGTCAAAAAGGAAACAGAGCTTTCTTTTGAAAACCTCCCCAAAGATGTGCCATTCAAGGATAGGTTTAAGGCTGCCTTGAGAAATTACATCAATCGTGTAGCTACTCATCCAGAAGTGCAAGTATTTTTTGAACAATATGCTCGTTCTCCTTATAATGAAGGCGATAACGAAGCCATTATTGCGGAGGAGGATAAGGCACTAAAACCCCTTTATGAATTAATAGAGACTGGGCAAAAAGAGGCACTAATCAAAAACTTTTCCTCTCATCTAATTATAATGATGTTGTGTGGAGCTGTAGGTGAGCTTTCATGTCAGGTACACAACTTGAAAGACGAGGAGGTGACAGTTTGTATTGATATGATGTGGGACGCTATTGCGATTCATTGATTTGTCACGAAAAATGATAAAAAACACGTCAACCCAATTAAATTCTTTAAAAGTTTAAATGGGTTGATGTGTAAATACTGAAAATATATTACCGAATGTCTATGTTTTATTGCCAAAAGCACCCACCGAGTTAATCATTTCTTTGTGCTTTATTGACGATAGTTTTTACCACATCGTCTAGCTCCTGAGCCGAGCCTTTCAGGTCTGTTAGTAGCTGCATAGTTTCCTCATCTAATGCTGCTTCTGTTACTTCCAAAAAGTCAACAATACCAAGAATCTTGGCCAATGGCTGTCTTACCGCATGAGATTGAAACCAGGCAATTTCTTTCAGCTGGTTAGATTGTTGGTCGATAGTTTCCATTTTCTGAGTTAATTCAGAAATGTCTTTTGCAAAACATGCTACTCCTGTAACGTTACCTTGATGGTCATAAATGGGATTGAAATTTACAATGGCTCTCAAGCGTTTTCCAGAAGGGTGGTAGGTAGCCAAGTCCTCAATTACAGAGTGTGGTTCTCCTTTCATACAACGTTCATAATAGGCGTACCACTTTGCTTTAATGGCTTCGCCAAGGGACTTACGTGCGGAAGAGGTATCTAAATTGATAGGGTTACCAACCAAATCTGATAACATATCAACATAAGCTTTATTGGCAATGGTCAAGTTATACTCTTTATCAACCGACCAAATCAATTCGGTTGTAGCGTTAATAATGGCTTCTAAATTCTTTTGCATAGTGGCAATTGCGAGACTGTGTTCTTTTGCAAGAGTTATGTCACGAATATACACTGATATTCCTTCATTTGAAGGGTATGCGGTAGATTCTATCCAAATATTTTGCTTTGAAAGGTATGTTTCTAGAAATAAAGAGGTATGCTTTTGACTAGCCTCCTCAATCATGGTGGCTAGTTTGGGAGATAAGTCTTGTAATAATACTAAACAATTCTGATTCAGAACTTCCTCTTTAGCAATACCTAAAATACGTTCAGCCGATGCATTCCAATAGTTTACATTCCATGATTTATCTACTGAAATGAATCCATCAGTGATACTTTCGAGCATATTTCTGGTTTGCTCGGCATTTTTCAGAATTAAATCTGTTTGAGCTTTTAACTCCGTTACATCCCGCCCAATTACAAAAACTTGTTTGCCATTGGGGTCAGGCACTGCCACCCAAGCAAAGTGGCGATAGGTACCTGCTTTGGTCTGATACCTATTAGCATGCGCACGAATAATTTCCCCTTGGTAAAGCTTGGCAATTTGATGGGATGAAGTTTCGAGATCTTCAGGATGAATCAAGTCTATAAACTTTTTAGACTTTAATTCCTCCGCAGAAAATCCTAGTACATTGGTAAAGGCTGGGTTGGTTTTTACTAAATAGCCATTTTTATCGGCGATACAAATTAAATCTGCTGAATAGTCAAATAGGTTGGAAAGTTCTTCTCTAGCTTTAACCTTTTCGATAAGATTACCTAAGCTACCTGCTACCTTCGATAATACGGCTATGAGATAGGAATCGTATGAGACTTTTTGGTCGGTAATCAATATAATAATGCCAACAATCTGCTCACTGTTTGGAGCTTCGAAAATTGGAATCGAAACGGCTGTATAATCAAGTTTGGGATCTAAAAGCTCTTGGCGACTAAAACTTTCATGATGATACAAGTCGCTAAACCAATAGGCAGATCTACTTATCCAAGAATTATTGGAGATACTTTTTTCTTTGAAACCTCTCGTTCTGTTACGAGAAGCTTCCGCAAAATTAACAAACTGGGCATTATTAGGATTGGCAGATGCACTAGCAAGAAATAAAACCTGATTTTGAGAATCGGGAAGCCAAAATTCTACATTTTCCCAACCAGTAAATAAGCGAATATTGTTACTAATGGCATTGAGCGTAGATTTGAGTGTAAACGAATCTTTGATAGAAGAGAGAATTCTACTGTTTAATTCATCTTCTCTAGCTTTAAGTTCAGATTCAGTAACATCATTAAAAATATGCAGATGAATCCCTTCTCTGATATTGGCGAGTGCACGCCAAGAGGCAATTTTCGTATCATTATGGCTTGATTTTAACGAAATTTTACCTTCATGCTTTCCAATCGTATGAAATTTTTCCCATAAACTTACAAAAGGAGTATTGAACTCAGGCTTGACAATTTCTTCTAGCGATTTGCCTTGAAGAAATGCTTTCGAAGCATTAAAGAGTTCTTCGGAAGTGCTATTCGACTCTAGGATTTTTCCCTCACTATCAGTCAGTAAAATTGCATCGGAAGAATGCTCAAAAATGAGGAAGAGTTGTTTTGAGGCAACGTTTTTTTCTTGTTCAGCTTTGACTCTCGAAGTCACATCATGCGCCAATACCAATACCGCATCAGTGCCTTTATAGATGGTTGGGTGCGAAGTGAGCTCTACGTAAATAACCTCTCCAGACTTAGTAAGATGTGTGACAACATGATCTGAAATGATGACATTTTTGTCTAATGAACTTGCCGCCAAATCATGAATAGAGCGTTGGTAAAACTCCTTTGTCGTATATCCGTACTTTTGACAAGCAGCATCATTTACCTTAATAAACTGCCCATTCTCAGCATTATACACCCACATAGGAAGTGGATTCGCATCAAAAAGTTGCTTATAATCATTTGCTATTTTCTTGAAACGACTTCTTAGTATCTGTCTCTCTCGTGCAAAAAATAAGTTCTTTTCTATATCACTTTGTAAAAAATCATTCCACAAAATACAATCCTGTGCACCTGCTTGTATAAAGTTTCGCTGGATGGTAGAGTCAAGAATTTTACATAAAATAATGATTGAGGAACTTCCAAATAAATGACTTAAATGCTCTGTTTGGGAGAAAATATTAAATTCAGATGTTTCAAAATAAGAAGCGTCAACAAAGATAAAATCAGGCTTGGATTTAATGAGTGATTTGGAGAACGTATGCTCAGTTACAGCAAAAATCCCCAAAGTACTTATTTCCATACTTCTCAGTTTTTGCTCTATTTGATCGATAGTTTCTTGATTATCACTAAAAGTAAGGGCTTTTCGTAACATAATATTGGCGGTGATTAAGTATGAAGCCTATACGTCAAATATACATTATTTTAAGGAAGAAAGCGTCGTTTACAGTAAAATTACTTTCAATTAGTGAAGATTTTTTTGTGTGAGTGTCAAAAAAACACATTATCTATCTGCGTGGCTTTTTATTCACCTGCAAAAACTCATAAAAGATTCCTTGATAATCAGTATATTGAGATTTTAACCCTTCAAAAACTATGAAAAGACGAGATTTTATCAAATATTCTTCCTCTGCAAGCCTTTACTACTCAAGTTTGCCTTTGCTACCCGCATTGTCCTCAAAAGTCAATAGATATAAGACCGCCCTTATTGGCACAGGTTGGTGGGGTATGAATATCCTCCGCGAAGCCATCAGAGCTGGTGAGTCGCAGGTGGTAGCAATGTGCGACGTCGACGAAAATCAATTAAACAATGCACTTAAAGAAGTTTCTACGCTATGTAGCGATAGTCCTAAGCGTTACCGGGATTTTAGAGAATTGCTTCATCGAGAAAAACCTGAAATCGTAATTGTAGCAACGCCCGATCACTGGCACCCTTTAATTGCTATCGCGGCGATGGAAATTGGTGCGAATGTCTATGTCGAAAAGCCTATTGGGCATACCATTATGGAAGGTCGAGCTATGGTAAATGCTGCACGTAAATATGACCGAATTGTGCAAGTGGGAACACACAGGCGAGTTTCTCCACATAATATTTCAGGAATGAATTTTATTCGTTCTGGAAAAGTTGGACAAATTGGTATGATTCGGGCATTTGTGCACTATGGCGGAGGCGCGGGTACGGTAGTTCCTAATTCGGAAGTCCCCCAAGGATTAGATTGGGATATGTATTGTGGTCCAGCGCCTTTGATTCCGTACAACAAAGTAATTCATCCGAAAGGATTTAGACAATTTCTCAACTTTTCAAATGGACAACTTGGCGATTGGGGAATACATTGGATGGATCAGATCCTTTGGTGTATGGAAGAAAAATATCCTCGAAAAATTTACTCAACCATGGCACGACATATTCGCAAAGACAATACGGATGCGCCAGATATGCAATTGGTAAATTATGAGTTTGAAAACTTTCACGTTTCATGGGAGCACCGATTGTTTGCTGCCAACGAAGCTGAGCATACCAATGTAGGTTGTTACTTTTATGGAACAGAAGGGACTTTTCACATGGGATGGCAAGATGGCTGGACTTTTTATCCTGCCAATAAAAACAAACCAATTTTGCATGAGGATCCAGTCCTTAACAAACCCGATGACCAGAATATCCGTGAATTATGGCAAAATTTCTTGGTGTCTATCAAAACCCATAAATCACCTCTTTGTGATATTGAAGTAGGACACCGTTCAACCAATATGAGTTTGTTGGGTATGCTTTCTGCTAAAGTAGGTCGCAGTATTATTTGGGATGGCGAGAAAGAAATTATTCTTAATGACCCCGAGGCCAATAAGTTATTAAAAAGAGAATATCGCAAACCTTGGGAATATCCTTCGGTCTAATATTTTCAACTCCCACAGGCGTGTAACTGAAGTTGCAAGCCTGTGGGAAATTGAAAATAAGCTCAAAATGGAATTGCATTAATATGCCTTAGGCTATAAGCCGTAAGCCTTAGGCATAAGCTTCTATAAACCTATTAGATATATTAAAAGCTGATTGTGAAATTATTGTAAATGCAAAGTGTTGATAGTCAAAATCTTATATCAAAAATTAGAGATGTAAGAAGGATTCCAACTATTTCAGATTGGGGATTTCTGATTTCGGAAAAAAATACCTTTATTTTTTACAAAATATAGAATTTTACACTTCCGAAATCCAACATCCGACATCCGAAATAAACAGTTTTAGAATCCTTCGTACGCTACTAATTCATAGTTAATTCTTAAGCTGTTTGTCCAAAATACTTTTCCAGTTTGCATATACAGATTGATACTGTTCTTGTAACTCTTTTTCTGGCTCTACGCTTCCGATTGATTTCATATTTTCGAATGCTTCTTTTGGCTGAGCAAAGAATCCTTTTCCAATACCTGCACCCAAAGCTGCACCTTTTGCACCATCTGTATCGTATAACTCAACTGCCACGCCGATAGTATTAACTAACGCTTTCGTAAATACGTTACTTAAGAACATATTGGCCTTGCCTGCACGAATAACGGTAGGCGCTGTGCCTGTTTCTGCCATAATATCAACACCATATTTTAAGGAGAATGCAATACCCTCCTGTGCAGCACGAATCAAATGGGCAGTGGTATGCACATTAAAATTAAGCCCAGTTATGGTCGAATGAATAGTTTTGTTTGAAAGCACTCTTTCCGCTCCATTGCCAAATGGTAAAATTGTCAGACCATTCGCACCTGCTTTGATGGCTGATGCCGCCTCATTCATTTGGCTATATGACCACTGTGGCGCAACTTGATCACGCATCCAACGATTCAGAATACCAGTCCCATTGACACATAACAATGTTCCCAAACGATTGAGCCCATCTAATTGGTGATTGACGTGTGCAAATGTATTTACACGTGAAAGTGGATCATAACTAACTTGGTCAGAAACTGAATAAACTACACCAGAAGTGCCAGCAGTAGCTGCTACTTCACCAGGTTCAAGGACATTCAGCGACAAGGCGTTGTTAGGTTGGTCACCTGCTTTGTAACAAACAGGAGTTCCTGCCTTTAAGCCTGTCAAGTCGGCCATAGAACTGCTCACCTCGCCATGATTTGAAAATACAGGTTTTAATTCAGGTAAAACAGTTTTAGGAAAACCATAATATTTAAGTATATCTTCAGAAATAGCATTTTCTTTAAAGTCCCAAAAAATACCTTCTGAAAGTGCCGAATTTGAAGTCGTAATTGAATTGGTGAGTTTCATCGCTATAAAATCACCTGGCAGCATAATCTTGTAAACAGAACCATATACTCTTGGCTCGTTTGCTTTTACCCAAGCTAATTTTGAGGCTGTAAAATTCCCAGGAGAATTGAGTAAATGAGATAAACATTTTTCCTCTCCAATTTCTTGAAATGCTTTATTACCAATTTCCACCGCACGACTATCACACCAAATAATCGATGGACGAAGCACACGGTGTTCTCTATCGACCATAACTAATCCATGCATTTGATACGCAATACCGATCGCTTGAATATCTTTGGGGTTGTATTTGCCCGAATTATTACAACGCTGGATGGCATTTACTGCGCAATTCCACCACATTTCAGGGTCTTGTTCAGCCCAATCAGAGAAGGGTGAAGAGATAGTGTTCTCGGTATCAGGGTATTGTGCTGAGGTCACCAATTGACCTGTGTCGCCATCTACAACCGAAGCTTTAATGGAAGATGTACCAATGTCGATTCCTAGTAAAAGCATAGAGGAATATATTAAATGATTGCTTTATTTTTATAAGATATAGGATAAATGATATGATTTATCCATTTAGCAAAGATAGAAATTTTTCCATTACTGTTCTAATCTGTTCTATGTTTTACGGTATTTTTTCATGAAAAAATATACTTTACAAAAAAGTAGATTAACTTTAATGAAATTTTCACGAACCACAATTTTAATAGAGTAGAGAATTTCTAACCCCTGATAATAATGAATATTGATTGCCCTGTGATAGAGATTGAAAATTTGAGTATGAATTACGGTGAAAAGGAAGTTCTAAAGGGACTAAACCTCACGGTAAATCATGGTCAAATTGTTGGATATATCGGACCTAACGGAGCAGGGAAAAGTACTACGCTGAAGACATTGATTGGAATGGTAACTGGATTTTCGGGTATGGTTCGTGTACTTGGGTATAATATCCGAACACACTCGCTTGAAGTAAAGCAGAAAGTCGGCTATGTTCCCGAAAATGCACAATTGTACGAGCAATTGACTCCGCTGGAATACCTGAGATTTGTAGGACGCTTGCATAAAATGTCTGATCATAAGATTGCCGAAATTTCGCCCAAAATGCTTGAAGTATTTGAGTTAGGCAATATGGCTGACAGACGTATGAGTGTATTTTCGAAAGGCTCAAAGCAAAAAGTCCAATTGATAGCTGGAATGATGCACAATCCCGATTTGATTATTTTGGATGAACCACTTTCTGGATTAGATCCCAATGCAGTATTGCTGGTAAAAGAGATTTTGGGTAAGCTAAAACTCCAAGGAAAGACGATTTTTTATTCATCGCACTTGATGGATGTAGTAGAAAAAATTTCAGACAGAATTATCGTAATCAACCAAGGCGAAATAATAGCTGATGGTACTTTCGAAGAATTGCAACAAAATGCAACTGGCTCTTTAGAATCGATTTTTAGTAACTTAACAGGAAACACTTCACATATTAAAGACAATGCAGAGTTGTTTGTTTCGGTGTTGGATGATATAAAGTAAATGATTGGGGCGATCCCTCATTTGCTAACGCATCGAAATTGCTTAGGATGTCCTGCTATCCTTATTTTACTCAACTGAACTATGGTTAAATTTATATTATACTTATTAGATAAATTTCGTTGGTTTTTTATAAATATTGGTGTTGATTACACCTCACTTCGTGCTATACTCGAAGTAAAGTTATTAATTGAAACAAGAGGTTTTTGGATAAAAAATCCACGTGCTGCTGAAATCTCCGAAAATCCTGAGGAAGATGAAAACTCCGTTTTCGAGCCTGAAATAGAGGAGGAATCTAATCATAGAACATTCCTCAAAACCTCCATTATCCAAGCAGTTTTTAGTTTCTTGTATGCAATCGTGATATTCTCAGTAAAGCAAACAGTATTTAATATGCTACTGATGTGTTTTACTTATATGATGTTTATGATTTGCTTTAATATGTTGGCGGATTTTGCAGAAGTACTTTTTGATAATCAGGACAATTCAACTTTATTGTCCAGACCAGTAGACCCCAAAACAATCTGGATTTCTCGACTACTTCATTTATTGATATTTCTTGGGCTGTTGACGTTTGCGAACGCGATTGGGCTCGCTGTTGTATTAGCCCTAAAAATGGGTTTTGTAGTAGGTTTACTCTTTCTGATAGGGGTAAGCTTTCTGTGTCTAATTTCAGTCTTTATCTCTAGTGGACTCTACATTTTTTTATCCAAACTGGTTAATCCTGAACGCTTTAAAGATATTATCATTTATGTGCAGATTTTCTTTACGCTCAGCCTTTCAATAGGCTATCAGTTTATTTCTGGACAATCTAAAATTTCTGTAGAAGATATTTTTCAGCCTTCTAGCGTAAAGTTTTGGCACTATTTTGCACCTCCTGCATGGTATGCCCATATCTTGGATAGCTATGTTTATCACGTGAAAGATTGGCATCACTTGAATTTTATTTTTCTGGGTATATTGTTTCCCATCATCGCAATGGTGCTGATTAATAAATACTTGGCTCCTTTTTTTGCAAATAGACTCACGTCTATCCAATATTTTGCAACGGTCGATACTCGAACGGCTTCAGCTAAATTCCTGATTCGTGATTTCTTCAGTAAGATTCACAAATTGTTCAAACACTCTATTCTAGAAAAATCCGCTTTTGAGCTTGTCTGGACGATTGTTACGAGGGATAGAAGGTTCAAGCTAAGAGCTTATCCCTCTTTGGGCTTGTTGATTCTTTTTACCATTCGTTATTACAATGATACTTTGACAGTGGATGTAAACCGATTAATGATTCTGTATTACACCACATTTACGCTTAGTATGATTGTGCAGCAAATCTTTTTGTCGGACAACTGGAAAGCTTCTTGGATTTATCAAATTATGCCAATAGAAAATCCAGGGGAATTACTCGTTGGGGCTTATCGCTCAGTTATTATTCGTTTTATTGTGCCGCTTTATATTTTGATTACTACGATCATGTTAGTAAAGGAAGGTATCACTTGTTTAAAAGATGTGTATCTCAATATCTCAGTTACATTACTTTATATCGCCATTAGTGTTTTTAAAGAAAGTTTCAGACTACCATTTTCTGTAGAGGCTACCAACTCCAATGCAAAAGGGAATAATTGGATAAGATTTTTTAACCTTATCTTTGTCATGCCAACTATTGGCTTGATACATTATTATATTGCAAAGACCTTGGTGGGAACTTTAGTGATTGCCACAGCCTTTTCTATAATAGCAATCATTTTATTTCAACAGTATAAATTTATTTCTTGGGAAAGAATTCGACATTCGTAAGAGTTTCCCTCTACAAAGGCATGGGTATTTTGAAAATCACTAATTTGACAAAAGTATATGATGAACGAGTAGTCGTAAACAATATTTCTCTTGAAGTAGCACCTGCAGAAATTCTGGCCATTGTGGGTGAAAGTGGTTCTGGAAAAACTACTTTATTAAACATGATTTCAGGAAATATTCGTCCTGATGAAGGAAAAATGTGGCTGGATGACCAAGAAGTTGACCTATATTTTAATCGACTCATCCGTGAGTTACCTGATATAAAACTTGTTCCACAAGACTACAAACTTAAACCCGAACACAAAATTTGGGAAAATATTGATTTATCTCTCACAAAATATACCCGTGAATATCGAGTAGAACGAGTAGCTGAGCTGTTGGATTTATGTGGAATTACACATATTAAAGACAAAAAGCCCAAGGATGTATCGGGTGGCGAAAAACAGCGAACAGCCATTGCCAGAGCCATCGCCGAGGAACCTCAAGCCTTGTTACTCGACGAGCCTTTCTCTAATTTGGACTCTATCAACAAGCAACATTTACGTCAAAATCTGGTTTCTTTAATCAAACATGAAGAAATAGCTTGTCTTTTTGTGACACATGATATGATTGAAGCCCTGTTGGTTGCTGACCGAATAGGAGTGATGCATAAAGGCGATTTGCTTATGTTGGGTACACCAAAAGAGATTTTTTCGCAGACCACAAATCCTTATATTATCTCATTTGTGCAGGCTGCAATAGCGCCAATCAAAGAATTTTCTCAACAATATCTAGACAAATAACAGAATTTAGTCGATTGATTTGATAAATAAATCTAAAATCTATTGTCAAATCAAATTTCCTTCTATAATTTTGGACCGAAATACATATTTGGTCGAATCGTATGACTGACACACTTCAAAAAGACGAAATCATCATCAAAGAGGTGATTGAAGCCGCAAAAGTTTTGTTTCAACGTTATGGTCTCAAAAAGACCACGATGGAAGATATTGCCAAATTTGTAGGTAAAGGGAAAAGTACGTTATATTATTATTTCCCAAGTAAGATTGAAATTTTTGAAGCAGTAATTGAAAATGAAATTCGAGAACTGTTCGAATCTATCGAAATAGCTGCCTCGAAAGAAGTTACCGCAAGGCAAAAATTGAAAGTGTATTGGTTGACCCGTCTCCAAAAACTTGAGAAGATGTGTAATCTTAGTCAGGTACTCAAGGAGGAGATTATGGATCATGCCATTACTATTTTTAATCTAAAAAGAAAACACCTTCAAGAGGAGTTGACCTTAGTAAAAGGGTTTCTGATTTTTGGTATCGAAAACGAAGAATTTCGTCCCGAAACAGAAGAACATATTGATGTTCTCTGTAGAGTGATTGTGGCTTCTTTACGCGGATTTGAGTTGTCGAATATGGAAGTGTTTGAAATTGAGAAAGACTATATTCGTCATATAGATTTCTTGATAGATACCTTTATCAGTGGTATTGGTATCAAATCATCGTCTGTTTAGACTTACCAAAAAATAAATTTTGAGAAATTCTGATTTCGGTTGAAACTTTTTTTTCTGAATACTGTTTTATTAAAAGATTCTTCTTCTTTTTTCTATTTCCAACATATATCCTTCCACTAAATGCAATTAGGCTTTTATACAACAGCCTGATTTTTTTGAATAAAAATTAGACCGAAATACGAATTCGGTCGATAAGTTTTACGTTTTCGTCTCTAAATAACTTTTTTTAGTCGACATTTGAGATAGTACTTAAAGTAAAATGTAGGTTAAGATTGTCCTAGCTTTAAGGATAATCTCTTGGAATTTACTAAGTTGCATTTATAAGAACAATTCACCATATATTACAAATAGATTATGAATATGAACCCTACGGTTTCGGCTGCTACAGGAAAGCTTGGTATTTTGATGCCAGGAATGGGAGCGGTTGCTACAACGTTTGTGGCAGGCGTTATTGCTTCTAGAAAAGGATTAGCACATCCGACAGGTTCTCTTACTCAAACCGCAAACATTCGTTTGGGTAAAAGAACAGAAAAGCGTAATCCAAAAATTAAAGATTTTGTACCCTTGGCTTCTTTAGATAGCATCGTTTTCGGAGGATGGGACGTATATGGAGACAATATGTTTGATGCAGCGCTTAAAGCAGGTGTTTTGGATCGTGGAATGGTGGAGTTGATTCGTGAGGATTTGGAAAAAATCGTTCCTATGAAAGCGGTTTTTGGTAAGCGTTACGTAAAAAACTTAGAAGGAGATAACGTTAAGCCTCAAACAAGCAAATTAGAACTGATTGAAGAGTTGATGGCAGACATCGAAAACTTCAAAATCGCTAATGATTGTGAGCGTTTGGTAATGGTATGGTGTGGTTCTACAGAAATCTACCATGAAGCAAAAGAGGTACACTCATCATTGGCTAATTTTGAAGCTGGTTTGGCAAGTAACGACCCAGATATTGCGCCTTCAATGATGTATGCCTATGCTGCTATCAAGTCTGGAGTGCCGTTTGCCATGGGTGCACCAAACTTATGTTTGGACATTCCTGCCCTCGAAGAATTAGCTACATTGACTCATACGCCTATTGCTGGAAAAGACTTCAAAACGGGTCAAACCTTGATGAAAACTATTGTAGCACCAGGTTTGCGTGCTCGTGCATTGGGTGTGCGTGGTTGGTTCAGTACCAATATCTTAGGTAACAGAGATGGCTTGGTATTGGATGCGCCAGAGAACTTCAAAACCAAAGAAGTATCTAAAGGCAATGTGTTGGATGGTATCTTAGACGCAGAGCAAAATCCTGAATTATGGGGCGATATTCATCACAAAGTTCGTATCGAATATTATCCGCCACTTGGTGACAACAAAGAGGGCTGGGACAATATCGATATCTTTGGTTGGATGGGTTACCAGATGCAAATCAAAATCAATTTCTTGTGCCGTGACTCTATTTTAGCTGCACCAATTGTATTGGATTTGGCCTTATTCCTTGATGTTGCAAAACGTGCAAACTTGTCAGGTATTCAAGAGTGGTTGTCATTCTACTGGAAAGCTCCACAAACGTTGCCAGGCTTAGAACCAATCCACGATTTGTTTAAGCAATTGGAAAAATTAGAAAATACACTTCGCTATTTAATGGGCGAAGAATTGATTACAAATCTAGGAATGGATTACTACGAAAATGTAGAAGAAGACGTAGAATTGTAATTTTCTAAAAAGTTGAAAGTAAGTCTATTAAACCAAATAGACTTACTTTCATCCAAACACAAATTAGGTGCTGTAGATTTCCTTTCTTCCTTTGTACTAAGGCAAATGGCACTCTTTCCAATGAATCATCAACGATTACATATTATCATAGCGTCAGCGCTTGGGATTGGTTATATACCCAAAGGTTCTGGTACGTTTGGAGCCATACTTGCTTGTTTAGGCGTTATTGGGTTAAATGCGCTTTTTCCCACAAATGCCTTAGGCTATCAAGCTGTTTTAGTGGGACTTACTATTATTTTTCTTTTTATTGGTCGCAAGGCATCTGAGGTTACAGAACAGATTTGGGGCGAAGATTCATCCAAAATTGTGATTGACGAGGTGGTCGGACAATGGCTTAGTTTATGCCTAATTCCATTCTCGTGGACCAACTTGGTATTAGGGTTAGTACTATTTAGAATTTACGATATTTTCAAACCTTTTAATATTCGCTCTTTTGAGAAATATGAAAACGGTTGGGGAGTTATGCTAGACGATGTAGCCGCTGGAATTTGGGCCAATTTAACCTTACAAGTAATACTTCTTCTCTTTAATTTTTATGTATAAATATCTCAGGATATTTCTCAAGTTTATGTCAGCGTCGGGTATTGCGACGACCGTTGACTTTAGTGCCTCTTATTCACTTGTTTCAGGATTTCAGGTTAATGACGAATGGGCTACCTTGGTGGGTAATATCCTTGGTGCTATCATTGGTTTTTGGGTAAGCCGAACATGGGTTTTTCAGGCAAAAGATACGCAATCTTTAACATGGCAAGGTATCAAATATGCTATAGTTGCTGTAGGAAACTCCGCTATGAATGTAGGTGGGGTAGCCTTACTGTCGCACTTTGGCTCTTGGCATTATCTTACCGTTCGAGTAGTAGTTGGAGTGATTGTATTTGTGGTGTACAGCTACGGTCTAAATCAGTGGTTTGTATTTAAGAATAAAACGTATGAAAAGGTATCTTTATAGTCTCCCTCAAGAAATAAAATTTCTCAATAACATATTCCTCTTTCTGCTGTGCTCATGCGCTTTTGTGGCACAGTCGCAGACTATTATCAAAGGTAAAATCTCTGAAAATAAAACGAATGAAGCGATTCCATTTGTCAATGTAACTATTTTGGGTACGTCCCAGGGGGTACAGTCGGACGTGAATGGAAATTTTACGATTACAGTAAAAGAATACGGCTCGGGTAAAGTGCAGTTTTCGTCAGTAGGTTATAAGAATGAGGTAAAATCTTTCAAAAAGGATATTACCCAAACTATTTCTATTCGCCTGACTTCAACTACACAGAATCTATCAGAGGTTGTAGTAAAAGGAAAAAAAGATAAATATCGTAACAAAGACAATCCAGCGGTGGCACTTATCAGAAAGGTGATTGATCACAAGGACGATAACAGAAAGGAAGGTTTAGATTATTATCAGTATGAGAAATATGAAAAACTTCAGTTGGATTTGAGTAATATCGACGATGCTTACAAGAATAAGAAAATCTTTAAGAACTTTCAATTTATCTTTGATAACCTCGACACTGCAAAGCTCACAGGAAAGGTATCCCTGCCTTTGTATTTGAAAGAAACAGTTTCGGATGTCTATTTTAGGAAAAGTCCTAGGGAAGAAAAGTCTTATATCAAAGGAGAAAAGAAAGTGGGCTTAGAACAATTTCTTGATAATAATGGCATGGGGGCTTACTTAAATAGAATGTACGAAGATGTGAATATCTACGATAACAACATCAGTCTGCTTTCGCAACAGTTTATTAGCCCAATTTCGCCACTTTCTCCAACATTTTACCGATTTGTCATTTTGGATACGCTTCAACATGATGGCGTAAAATGTATCAATTTAGGTTTCTCGCCACGGAATCAAGCTGATTTTGCCTTCGTGGGAACGATGTACGTAGCGATGGATTCGTCTTATGCTGTACGCCGTATCAAGATGGGAGTGCCTAAAAACATCAATCTCAACTTTGTGATGGGAATGGAGATTGAGCAAGAATATCAACCAACCGCTGAGAAATTTTTGATGCTAGCAAAAGATGAAATCATGATTGAGTTTAATCTTTTCAAGACAGAAAATTCTCGGGGCGTGATAGGGAAGCGTGCAGTTTCTTTTCGAAATTACAAATTGAATAATCCAATTGATAACGAATATTTTAAGCCAATTCAGAAAAATGTTCTGACTGAAAATGCCTATGTAAGAGATGAGGGTTTTTGGAATCAAGCACGTCATCAACAGCTCAGTAGGGTCGAAACCAATATCTACCAAATGGCAGATAGTATTCAGAAAGTCCCAGCCTTTAAAAGAGCCATGAAAATTGCTGGATTGTTTTTATTCGGATATTCTGATTTTGGTACTTTTGAAATAGGACCTGTTAACACTTTTTATAGTTTCAACCCAGTTGAAGGATTTCGTTTACGTCTTGGAGGGCGAACTATGGCAAAGCTGAATCCGAGATTGTATTTTGAAACTTACATGGCTTATGGATTCAAAGATGAACGCTGGAAAGGTTTTGGGGCGTTAACCTATAATTTAGGGAAAAACTCGATTTATGAATTTCCTAATAATTATCTACGTGTGTCTTATCAGGATGAAGTGCGTATTCCTGGACAGGAGTTACAGTTTATTCAAGAGGATAACTTTTTGTTGTCTTTCAAAAGAGGAGTAAACGATAAAATGACCTATAATAAAGTCCTTCGTGTTGACTACCGAAAAGAATCTCGTTCAGGCATTAGTTATGAAATAGGTTTGAAAAACTTGAGTCAAGAAGCAGCAGGGAGTTTAACATTCCAAAAAGTAGGAAAACTTGACGGCATCGTGATTACAGATAGAACAGTGACTTCTACGGAGCTCTCTTTTAATTTAAGATTTGCGCCAAATGAGCAGTTTTATCAAGGTAAAAATTATCGTATTCCAATTATTAACAAGTATCCAATTTTTCAGGCAAGATATACTTTGGGTATTGCCAATATTTTGAATAGTGGTTACAATTTTCATAATATCACCTTGCGTGCCAATAAACGATTCTTTATTTCACCGATTGGCTATACCGATGTAACAGCTGAAGGTGGTAGAATTTTTGGAAAAGTGCCATATCCTTTGTTGATGATTCATCGTGCAAACCAATCGTATTCATACCAATTGGAGTCATATAACTTGATGAATTTCTTGGAGTTTGTAAGTGACCAATACGCTGGTTTGTTTGTCGATCATTATTTCAATGGATTTTTCTTCAACAAAATACCATTAATCAAAAAATTGAAATTTCGTGAGATTATTACTTTCAAAGCACTCTATGGTAGTTTGAGTGATAAAAATAACCCGAATCTCAACCCAGATTTATATAAATTCCCAACCAATGAAGAAGGGCAAGTCCTCACACACTCGCTCAACAATGGCCCCTACATGGAGGCTAGTATTGGTATAGGCAATATCCTGAAGTTTTTCAGAGTAGACTTTGTCAAAAGGTTGAGCTACTTGGACAATCCTCAGGTGTCCGAATATGGTATTAGAGGACGATTTAAAATGGATTTTTAGGCTAAACAAGTATTAATAAATCACTTAGAACTATGTATGCACTTAAATCAGCAGGGCAACAATTGATATACAAATTGATAAACCCTTTTATAAATTTATTGATTGCCTTAAAAATTACGCCCAATATGATTACCACCACTGGCTTGGTGTTGAATATTGGAGCGGCAGGAATCTTTATTTATGGCGCTGAGGCATCTCATCGTGGCGACCTAAGTATCGTAGGGTGGGGTGGAGCTATGATTCTTTTTGCTGGAGTATTCGACATGATTGATGGTCGTTTGGCACGTGTGAGTAATACCTCTTCAAAGTTCGGGGCATTTTATGACTCCGTGTTGGATCGCTACAGCGAAATGTTTATGTTTTTGGGAATATGCTATTACTTGGTAGCTCATCATTATTTATTTAGTTCATTTTTTGCCTTTTTAGCACTTATTGGCTCTTCAATGGTGAGTTACACTAGAGCTAGAGCAGAAGGATTGAATATTAAATGTGAAATTGGTTGGATGCAAAGACCCGAAAGAATTGTAATTATTGGAGGTTCTGCGTTGTTATGTGGTTTGTTGGCGCCAGTTTTTGGTGCAGATTTTAGAATAGAGGGTCCTAGCGAAAGAATACCTTGGTTTGAATCTATTTCTGTATTTACCATTCCATTAGCTATCGTGGCAATCTTGTCCAACTTCACCGCTATTCAGCGAATAGAATATACACAAAAGGAGTTAAGTAAAAATGAAACAAAATAAGCTCTTGTGGTTGTTTGTTGGCTTACTATTAGTGAGTTTTTCACCCGCTCATTACCCCAAAGTTCCTGATTCAAAAGTAAGACTGTTTTATATTCAACGGAGTTCAAACGTTAATACTATCGTCTATGATGCTCGTCTCAATCCCAAAGGTGGATTTGATGAAGATAATCCCATAGATGTGTATTGGCTGCGTTACCAAGAAGATGGGCGACGAAAAGAACTTTCATGGATACAGCGGGTATTAGCGTATGGTGTAGATACCGAAACCATTGAAGGGCAAGCAGATGCGCTTCAAGCATGGGTAGTTTCTTATAAAAAACGTAAGCTTCGATTAGGCTTTGACAAAAACAAAAAGCCTTATGCTTCATTATTGATTAATAACCAATTAGCAAAACTCGACCATGTGTATGTACAAATCGAAGGGAGTAATTTACGCCCGAAAGTATTGTATGTAGAAGTATTTGGAAGAGATTTTTATTCAGGAGAAAATGTTTATGAAAAAATCAAACCGTAGTAGCGTGCTAAACATTGAGGATACAGGATTTGAACGCTTCTCAGTTAAGAATATTTTAGGTTTAGTTATATTCACACCCTTATTCTTTTTTTGGTATATCAAGTTCATAGGCTTGTTGCCAGAACACATTATGTTATATGTGTTATTTGTATCCACTTATTTTGGCAATAAATTTAGTCGAGAAATAATCTTATCTTTTGCCATCTATGTAGTGTATTGGGCTATTTATGATTCCTTTCGAGTGTTTCCGAATTATGAGTTCAATACTGTTCACATTCACCAGCCTTACGAGCTAGACAAGGCACTTTTTGGGGTAAATTATCAAGGTCAATTATTAACACTGAGCGAGTATTTTGCCAAGGTTCATATTCCACTTTTTGATGTCTTAGCAGGCATTTTTTATATCAACTGGGTGCCTATCCCGATTGCATTGTCTTTGTATTTTTACCTCAAAAAAAGACCTTTATTTTATTCATTTGCGTACTGTTTTGTTTTTGTGAATTTTCTCGGTTGGATCGTCTATTATGCCTATCCTGCGGCTCCACCTTGGTATGTAGCAGAGCACGGATTTGCCTTAGATTTGCATACCCAAGGCAGTGAGGCTGGTTTGAGATACTTTGACCAAATTCTTGATGTAAACCTATTTAAAGGTATGTATGTACGAAACTCCAATGTATTTGCGGCTATGCCATCTTTACATTCAGCGTTCCCGTTAATTACACTTTATTATGGATTAAAAGCAAAATTAGGTTGGTTTAATATCTTTTTTGTCATATTCTGTTTAGGAATCTGGGGAGCAGCAGTGTACACAAGTCATCATTATGTTATTGATGTACTATGTGGCATTTCGGTGGCTTCTTTGGGAATATTCCTATTTGATAAGTTTTTAGATAAGAAAGTTCAAGTAATGTTTGCCAAATAATCATATATCATTTGATAAGCCCACAAAAAAAGCCTGAGAAACCTCAGGCTTTTTTTTATTTCCCCAATCGTTATTTACAATGAATTGCGCAGATTTACTTCGAATAAATTGGCTACATGGTCTTTTGATTTTTCAAGTACCAATCTAGCGGCAGTTTTTCCCATTTCTCTAAAATTTGTCGAAATTGTAGTGATGCCGTCAAGGATAATCTCTTTTAGAGGCGTTTCGTTATATGAAATGATACCTACTTGTTTTCCTATCACAAGGTTATCATTCATAATTTTTTTGATAAGTATAACTAAATCATCTTCCATCAAATTTATATAGACTGACCCCTCCGTTACGCTTTCAGTTTTGATATTATCAATAATAGTTGCCTCAAAAGCAAAATCTTGACAGAAGTTTAAAAATCCTTTTTGGATTTCTTGAGGATAGCAACTTTGCTTCGGAAAAATTAATTTCAGGCTTGTATAGTTTCTCAATTTTTCGAGCATTTGGCAAAGCGCCATATAAATATCTTTCTCAAAATTTTCATATACTGCTCCAAATTCACCATTGACTCCTGCGACCATTTTGTCCAAAATAATCAACTTTTCTTTTGGTATCATATTGACTACTTCCTGCACTTTATCGTTGTAGTCTAATAGATACGGGATAATGACAAAGTGAGAGTAGTCTTCATCTTTTTTAGCAGTAATGAGCTTTTTGAAAAGAGCAAAGTCGTTGTTATACACATAAAAATCAATTGCTACTTGTTGACCCAACTCTTTCACAAAAGCATCAAAAATGATTTTTTTATGTGCTGAAAGTTTATTGAAAAGCAACAAAACTTTCATTGGTTTTTCAAAATCCACGTTTTTGATGTAGTAACCCTTACTAGGAACAGATTCAAGAATACCCATACTTTTGAGTTGTCGATATGACTTCTCGACAGTATCACGAGAAACATCCAACTCGAAACTCACTTCATTGATGGATGGCAAGCGATCATTGACCGTAATTTGCCCCGCCTCAATGCCCTTGAGTGTCGAATGTACAATCTGTAGATATTTCGGTGTTGCCGAAATATCGTCGACTCTAATTACATCCCAGATTCTATGTTTTTTCGCAATCATTATATTATGGATAAATAAGGTTGAAAAGGTTTTTCTAGGCATTCTAGAAAAAAACTTAACATTAAAACTTATACTTTTTTTAGACAGGCTAAAACCTATCTCATCAACTTATATTTTAATTCTAAACAAAGGTTAAGATTTGAATAATTCATATTCAATTTTTCAAGAATATTAATTTATGCAAACGATGTCGGGAACGTTGCCATGTCGCCAAAATCCAACCTTTGTCCTATTTTTTTTGTGCAAAATCCAGTTTTAGTAGTGTCAAAGTAGACTAATTTCATTGTACGATTTTTGTATTTTTTTAATATATCTTACCATATTCTATTCTCAATTCAAGCCAGTTTTTGATTTCAACAAGGATGCTACAGGACGGCTAACCCATAAATGACATTTATCTTTGAGGAAGTTGTACAAATCGAAGACAATTTTGCAAGTAGATTTTCTTCTATTTTTACTTCTGAGAGTAAAACACATTATCCAAAAATCCCAAAGCCGATTATGAAAAAGTACTCATTTGATAAAGTCGCATTGTTAGGTTTTTTACTGCTTTCAGGTGCAGAAGGTTTTGCCCAAAAAAACGTTACAAAATCTAATGACTCCAATACGCCTTTGCACTTGATTCAGCCTGACTATCCTGTTCCTTATGGAATTGTGAAAGCAGAGGAAGTTGAAAAAACCTTGCAAAGAGTTCACGCGTATTTAGAAAAAGTGACTCCTACAAATTTTATCAATACCAAGACAAATGAGGTAGTGAGTGATTTGTCAAAAATTGATGAAAATACGGCTTTACAAAAAGGTGATTTTCGTTTGGTGAGTTACGAATGGGGGGTGACTTATCAGGCTATGATGCTGGCTTCGCAATACACAGGTGATGCACGCTATAAAGAATACACAGAAAAGCGCTTGAAATTTATCAACGATGCTGTTCCATTCTTTAAAAAGTCATCAGGTGCGAGCGAGGATTGGGGTACAAAAGGACCATTGAAGGGATTGTTAAACCCACATGCATTGGATGACTGTGGAGCTATGTGTGCCGCGATGATTAAATCTTCGGTAGCTGGCACGCAAAATAACTATCGCCCTTTAATCGATAGCCATATCAATTATATTATGAATAAGGAGTTTCGTTTGAGTGATGGAACTTTGGCTCGTAATCGCCCTCAAGCAAGTACTTTATGGTTGGATGATATGTTTATGGGTATCCCTGCGATTGCTCAAATGGGCAAATTGACTGGCGATAAAAAATACTATGACGAAGCCATCAAACAGGTTCGTCAGTTTTCGAAAAGAATGTTTAATCCTGAAAAGGGTGTTTATATGCATGGCTGGGTTGAAGGTATGTCAGAACATCCTCAGTTCCACTGGGCACGTGCCAACGGTTGGGCTATTTTAACGAAAATTGAAGTTTTGGAAGCTTTACCAGAAAACTATCCAGGTCGTGAAGAGGTCTTGAATTTGTTGAAAGCACACGTAAAAGGCTTGATGAAATACCAATCAGGTTCAGGCTTTTGGCATCAATTGTTAGATAGAAACGATTCGTACTTGGAAACCTCCGCTACAGCGATTTATGCGTATTGTTTTGCCAAGGCTATTAATAAAGGTTGGATTGACAAATTGGCATATACACCTGCTACGATGTTGGCTTGGAATGCCGTAAGTACCAAAGTTAACGAGCAAGGACAAGTAGAAGGTACTTGCGTAGGTACAGGGATGGGATTTGATCCAGCATTTTATTACCACCGTCCAATCAGCCCGTTTGCGGCTCATGGGTATGGACCAGTGATTTATGCAGGAGCAGAAATGTTGAACTTGCTAAAGTCAAATCAGTTTGAAATAAACGATAGCTCTGTACAGTTGTTGATTAAAAAGAAATAAACTAATTCTTTTCAGGATTACAAATCAGTATTTCAAATTTCCGAAATCTGAAATCCCGAATCCGAAATTGTTTTATACAGTTCTAATTTTCTAATAAACAGGACTCCATTATCATTAAATACTGAACGAATGAAAAAAGTACCCTTATTGCTATGCTTATTGTTAGGCGGTATGTCGGCAGTAGCTCAAAAATTACCGAGCAAAACCGAAGTGATAGCCTCAATGCGTAAAGCAAATGACTATTTTATGCAAAAATGGCCAGATACTGGCAAACCTATTGTAACCAACAAAACACGTCCAAGTAATATCTGGACTCGTGCGGTGTATTATGAAGGATTGATGGATTTGTATAAAGTAGACCCTCAACAGCGCTATATCGATTATGCTGTAGCATGGGGCGAAAGTCATAAATGGGGATTACGTTCGGGCTTATTGACACACAATGCCGATGACCAATGTTGCGGACAGACCTATATTGATTTGTATATGATGGACAAAAAGCCAGAGCGTATCCGCGATATTAAAGCCAATATGGATAGCTTGGTAAAAAATCCTAATTGTACTTATTGGACATGGATTGATGCGCTACAGATGGGTATGCCAGTATTTGCTAAATTGGGCGTTTTGTACAAAGACAATGCCTATTTTGAGAAAATGTACCAAATGTACAACCACTCAAAAACGATAGAAGGAGGAAAGGGCTTATTTAATCCAGAAGATGGACTTTGGTGGAGAGATAAAGACTTTGTGCCACCCTATAAAGAGCCAAACGGACAGGATTGTTATTGGTCTCGTGGAAATGGTTGGATTGTAGCTGCTCTAGTAAGAGTGTTAGAGATTATGCCTAAAAATGCACCACATCGTGACGAATATTTGCAAATGTACAAAACCATGATGAAGGCATTGTTGCCACTTCAGAGAGAAGATGGATTCTGGAATGTGAGTTTGCATGACCCAACCAATTATGGTGGAAAAGAAGCCACAGGAACATCATTGTTTGCATACGGTATGGCTTGGGGAATCAACCATGGTTATTTGAATGCCAAACAATATAAGCCAGCTTTAGTAAAAGCTTGGAATGCATTAGCAACAGAGAGTGTACAACCAACAGGATTTTTGGGTTGGGTACAAGGCACAGGGAAAGAACCAAAAGATGGTCAACCATTGGCTATTGATAAAATTCCAGATTTCGAAGACTACGGTTTAGGATGTTTCCTATTAGCTGGTAGCGAAATCGTGAGAATGAAAAAATAAAATAATGAGTATATAAGTGGACAATATAACTCTTCGTTATTGAAACACTTGTTACTTCGAAGATTACAACACAAGTAATTTGTAAGTAAACAGTTGATTAGGGGAGATTTAGGTTAAGTTCCTTATGGTAGCATGAGGAACTTCCTTTTTTATAGAGGGGCTAGTTTCTTCAAAAATCAACTTTATCTCGAAATCTATTCTGTCATTCAAAATTTTACTCAGATGAAAAACAAGTTTTTGGTACTTTGTGCATTTGTGTTAGCATGTTCATTTACGATGCTAAAAACAAAACCTACGATTTATATCATTGGAGATTCGACCGTTAGAAATGGCTCTGGAGCTGGTTCAGATGGTTTGTGGGGTTGGGGAAGTTTTATGGATAAACAATTTGATACCGTAAAAATACATGTAGAAAATCACGCTATTGGCGGTCGTAGTAGTCGTACGTTTTTGACTGAAGGACGTTGGGATAAAATTATGGCAAAATTGAAAAAAGGAGATTATGTAATTATGCAATTTGGACACAACGACGGTGGTGCTATCAATGATACAAGTCGTGCAAGAGGGTCAATCAAAGGCATTGGCAATGAGGTAGAGGAGATAGATAACCTTTTGACCAAAAAACATGAAATCGTACATTCGTATGGCTGGTATATGCGCAAGTATGTACAAGAAACACAAGCCAAAGGTGCAACCCCAATTGTATGTTCTTTAGTACCAAGAAATGTTTGGAAAAATGGAAAAGTAGAAAGAGGTAGTCTGTCTTACGGACTTTGGGCAAAACAAATTGCAGAAGAAAATAAAGCCTATTTTATTGACCTAAACGAAGTGGTGGCAGCTAAATATGAAGAATTAGGAAAAGAAAACGTGGAGAAGTTTTTTCCAAAAGACCATACCCATCCCAATTATGAAGGTTCGAAATTAACCGCTCAAATCGTGAGCGAACAGATACAACAACTGAAAAAATGTAAGTTGAAAAAACTTTTGAAATAGACAATTTATTATTCGGTCAAGGGCTTCCTCGGGGCATATTGCTAGAAGGAAGCCCATTGATTTTATACTAATTCCTGTTCCAAAATTCTTTTTCGATGTTCAAATCCCCATTCTGCAATTACATTCGTAATACTTTTTAATGAACGCCCGTATTCAGTCAACTCATATTCTACACTGATAGGCTGCGTATTTATTACGGTTCTAGTAATAAGAAGATTTTCTTCCAAATCCTTCAATTCTCGACTTAATACCTTTCCTGAAATACCATTGACTTCTCGAAGTAAATCCGAATATCGCATTTTGCTGTAACACAAGCAGGCAATAATGGAGATTTTCCATTTTCCTCCAATAATATCCATTACATCATGTATGGCTTGAATCGACTTTCCACATGCCGTGGATTTGTGAATTGGGCTAATTTCCGTCATTTGTCATCTGGTTACCTAAATGTAACTATTACTTTCTGACACAAAGTTACTTTTTGTCACCAAGTATTACTAGTTTTGTCACATAAAATTAGAAAATATTATTCGTTATGGCATTATTAGATTCTTTGGAATGGCGTTACGCTACCAAAAAAATGAACGGTGAGGTTGTTCCTCAAGATAAATTGGATTATATCTTAGAAGCAGCAAGATTGGCTCCTTCTTCGTCAGGTTTACAACCATATAAAGTGTTTGTGATTTCAAACAAAGAAATCCTTGAGCAAATCAGACCAGTGGCTTGGAATCAAAGCGTTATTACAGAATGTTCTCACTTGTTGGTTTTTGCTGCTTGGGATGGTTATTCTTTGGAAAAAATTGAAACAGTTTTCAACGAAATGATGGAAGTTCGTGGGCTACCGTTAAATACAATGGATGCTTACAAATCTACACTTTGGGGAATGTACGAACCGCTTGGTCAGGAATGGCATGCAACTCACGCAGCCAAACAAGCGTATATTGCATTTGGTTTGGCGATTGCTGCTGCTGCTGAGGTTGGTGTAGACGCTACTCCAATCGAAGGATTTACTCCTCCAGAAGTTGACAAAATCTTAGGTTTGGCAGAACAAGGCTTGAAAAGTGTTGTATTGCTTCCTTTAGGTTACCGTGATGCTGCTAATGACTGGAACGTGAATTTGAAAAAATATCGCAAAGCGAAAGAAGAATTAGTCGTTGAGATTAAATAATCTTGTGCTATGGTAGTAGTAGAGACGCAATGCCTTGCGTCTTAAGCCGAGTCCAGTATAACTTAGCAATATCAAAAAAGGGATCGAAAAACACTTTTCGATCCCTTTTTTGATGCTATAGCTCGTGATTATGCTTCGCTAGACGTAAAGTATTACGTCTCTACATAAAAATAATCACCATTCACTCATTAATATTTGGCTGGTTCGCCAGGTTTTGGAAGAGATTTTTTGATAAATATTCTTAAATCTTCGTTCGATTTTTCAAGATCTTCCTTACGCAAATACATCATGTGACCCGATTTGTAACCTTCCCAGAACAAGCGATCCTTGAATTTACCACTTGGATCCATTTGCCACATCGAGTACTTAGCATTAAAATAATCACAAGCTCCATCATAATAGCCCGATTGTACCAATACCTTTAAATAAGGGTTTGTTGCCATTGCTTTACGCAAATCATAGCCCGTATGGTCATTACTTCTGTCCCAAGGGTGAACAGGACCAAACATATTATATTTCAAATCGGTTTTGTACTTCAGTTCCTCTCTCAAATACATATTGATAGGAGGGGTAAATGAGTGTAACCAAGAGTTGAGCTCCGCATTATAATCAACTTTTTCACCACCATCGCGGGCGTCTACGCCCAAATAGCGAGAGTCCAAACGACCGACAGTATAGCCTTTATCACGAAGAAGCTCTTTCCAGAATAAATCCAAGGAGATATCTAGGTTATTTTGAAGAATGACAGTTTCTTTTAATCCTGAATATCTCGCAAATTTTTTCGCTATCGCCTGACGCTTTTCTGGAGCGATAAATCCGCCTTGAGTAATAGCAGGCAATAATTCCTCCACCGTAAATTTTTCAACTTCTGGAAGCATATCTTCCAGCTTTTTATTTTGTAGACTTGGTTCCAAAACTTTGTGATGCCAAGCAGTTGCTGCAAAATAAGGGAGTTTTAAGCTAGTTTCCACTGGACCTTCACGTGTGATACCTAAGTCTGTTGGAGAAACCAAAATAACACCATTCAAATACATCCATTGAGATTCTTGAAGAGCATTTGCCAAACCCGAAACACGAGTCGTACCGTAACTTTCACCAATCAAATACTTGGGAGAAGCCCAACGGTTATTGCGATTGACAAAAGTGCCAATCCATTCTGCTAGGTATTTAATATCTGCATTGATCCCAAAGAAATTTGATTTTGGAGCGTCTTTGTCAATGATTCTCGAAAAACCCGTATTGACAGGGTCAACAAAAACAATGTCAGCAACATCCAAAATAGAATAAGGATTGTCTTTGATGCCATACGGTTGAACAGGATAACCTTCATCATCAATCTTCAAAATACGAGGGCCTGTGTAAGCAATGTGCATCCAAACCGAAGCAGAGCCAGGACCACCATTGAAAGAGATAATCAGAGGGCGAGTGGACTTATCTTTTACATCAGTTCTTTCATAATAAGTATAGAACAAAGACGCCTGAATTTTGGCATCATCATTCCACACAGGAATTGTACCTGCTAAAGCCTTGTAAGGCACTTTTTGACCTTTGATAGTTACTTCATTGGTAGTAACAACATACGAATCAGGGTTGAGCGTGCGACTACCATTGTTGGGCTTGTCTTCTACCGTAGTAAAGAGAGGAGCATTTTCTTTCGGAGCAGGTTTTTGTTGAGCTTGGACAAAAAGGGATGTCCCCAAGCAAAAACTCAGGAGGTAAAGCGTTTTCTTCATAAGGTTTGTTGAATGTGAAAAAATGGGTTTCTAACAAAAATACAAAAGATTAGCAGAATGACAAGTAGGATTTGTGGTTTGTAGGATATAGTCTCATTTAGGATAAGTATAGTTTAGTACAAGGATTATTTTGAAATAGCCATTAACTAACTTCTCCTCAAGTAGCTAAACAAAAACTAATTTTTACAGGTGTTTCATGTGAACATTAAACTTTTTTCACAAATTACTTTTCTTTAAAAATACGTATAAATTGCAAATCAGGCTTGCAAAGGTTAGTCTCTATTTTCCACTCTTTTCAAAAATATGTATGAAAAACAAAAACCAATTACTTGTATCTCTTTTAGTTATGCTTGTCTCGGCGTTTGGAGCGATTGCCCAGACTCAAAAGGTTCCTTACCGAATAGGGGATAATTATTTTATAAATAATACGGTTAAAGAAGAAAAATTGACCAATCCTATCATTACGGATGCTTTAAAGTTTTCAGAAATATTTGGGATGGCAACTGTTATGGGTCCAAAAGGAGCTCCAACGCCAATAAATTTTAAGAAAGAATTCGTGATTGCTATTTTTCAAGAAGCATCCGATATTGACTTGAGTTATAAAGCAGTGAGTTTGTTGCAAACAGCACCTAAAAAGTTACAGCTAACCTATGAAGAAAAATGGGGCAAAAAACTCAGTTTTACGATGCGACCATTTTTGTTGCTCATAGTCGATAAAAAACATTTGGGGGATTTGAAGCTGAAAGTAATAAAGAAGTAAGATTAGCGGAAAACTCATTTCAAAAGCTAACATTTGTCATTATTTATAGGTACTTCGAGGGGTAATTTTGAGCCAAAAGGATCAAGATTACCCTTTTTGATTTTCTGATATAAACTCACGAGTTATGACACGTTCTAATACATTTAACTGGGGTGGCGCAATTGTACTGTCCTTTGTAGTTTTTGCTGGATTTATAGGCACAATGGTTTACCGAATGATTTCACAAAGAGTTGACCTTGTGGCAGATAATTATTATCAACAAGAAGAAGTATATCAAAAACAGATAGAAAGAATACAACATACTTCACTTTTAAAGCAGAAATCGTCAATGACTTATTCAATTCCAGATCAAATCATTCGAATCGCCTTGCCAACTTCGGTCAAAAAAGGGGAGGTGACTTTTTTCAGACCATCTGATAAAAATCTCGATTTTTCGGTGCCTGTATTGGCACAAAGTAATTCGTTGGTGACCATTCCTACAACGAATCTTAAAAAAGGACTTTGGAAAATCCAAACGACATGGACGGATGGTCGTGAGGAGTATTATTTAGAAGATGAAGTAGTGATAAAGTAAGTACATGGTGGTTACTTATGGGAGCTTGATTGGACAACCCATTTTAAACATTAACAATTCACTTGTCAGAACTAGGACTATCCGATTGATTTCTAACTATTTCAGGTTTGGGATTTCTGATTTCGGAAATAAAGTAAAACACCTTTGTTTTTATGAAATACAAAAGATTACACTTCCGAAACCCAACATCCGATATCTGAAATAAACAGTTTTTATAACCCTCAGTATAGTACCATTTCACAATTCACCACTCATAATTCATCACTCACACGTATGTTGTCATCAACCTTATTTTCGGTCGCATTAATTACAGGCTTTGTGGGAAGTTTGCATTGTGTAGGTATGTGCGGACCAATAGCAGTTGCCTTACCAATAGGAGGAATGAGTCCGCTTAAGGCATTAATGGCACGAATGAGTTATCATGTTGGACGACTATCTGCCTACATGAGTTTGGGATACGTTTTTGGATATTTTGGATGGGGCATTCGTTGGGCAGGAATGCAACAGTGGCTATCCATAGCGATAGGTTTATTGATGTTGACCTTAGTATTTTTCCAACATAATTTGGGTATATCAGCGATGCAGGGCTTGTGGGGAAGATTGAAAAAAGTAGCATCAAAAGTAATTCAGCAGAAATCGTTGGTGGGTTTTGGAACGCTAGGTTTGCTAAACGGCTATCTACCTTGTGGAATTTTGTATATTGCTTTGGCTGGCGCTGCTGCAACATCTACGCCAATTCAAGGTAGCATTTATATGTTGATGTACGGACTAGGAACAGTTCCCGCGCTACTTTTAGTAAGTTATTTGCCACATTTGTTAAAAGGAACTTTTCGGTTGAAGTTTCAAAAAATTGTTCCCATTTATACTTTTGTGCTTGCTATATTTTTTGTGCTAAGAGGCTTAAATTTGGGTATTCCGTATCTGAGTCCGCATTTTGATAAAAATCCAGAATCCAAAGAAATACCTATTTGCCATGGGCAAAGTATGAATAAGTAGTAAAGAGATTTAGTGCCGTACAAACCTTTAGGATAATACAACCACTAAATCTCAACTATTTTAGAAAAATGACGGAATAAGCTCTTGTTTCCGCAATCCCAAATCCACTATCGTTTGGCTACATTTCAGCAGCAAACGCTTCTTGAATTCGCTTGATACCTTCTTCTAAGGTCGCTCTTGTGCAACCAAAGTTTACTCTAAAAAATCCTTGACCCTTAAAAACAGGTCCGTCTACTACACGAATACCATGTTTGAGTAAATGCTCAGCTAAATTTTCAATACCCGTTTCTCTAGCATCTATCCAAGCCAAGTAAGTGGCTTCTAATTTATTCATTTTTAAGCCTGGAATGGCATTCATGGCGGTGTGCAATATATCGTGATTGGTTTTTAGATACTTGACAAGTTCTTTACGCCATGGTTCACAATCTTTATAGGCAGCATACGCCGCACGGATACCAAAGCGATTGAGTTCAGGAAAAACACCCGCTTTAGCAAAAATAAATTTATCTCTTAGTTCTTTATTGGGAATTATCGCCACTGAACAACCCAAGCCCGCAATATTGAAAGTCTTACTTGGCGCCATCAACGTAATCGTCATTTGTGCAGCTTCAGGACTTAAACTTGCTGTGGGCGTATGACGAAGATTTTCCTCCAAAATTAAGTCACAGTGAATTTCATCAGAACAAATGACCACGTTATGTCTTTGGCAAATTTCTACCAGTTTGGTAAGTTCTGTTGGTGTAAATACCGTTCCTCCAGGATTATAAGGATTACAAAGCATGAATACTTTTGTTCTTGGAGTCATCGCTTTTTCGATAGCTTCAAAATCCATCACCCAGCGCTCACCTTCGAGTAGCAATGGGACGGTGACTAGTTTTCTATCTGCCCAAGTTGGTGCCAAATGAAAAGGACCATATACTGGAATCGTTGTCATGACTTCATCGCCCGACTGACCAACAGCTTTATAGCTTGTTGTAATACCTGGTACTAAGCCCGGAATCCACACTTGCCATTCTTCTTGAATCTCCCAATCGTAGAGGTCTTTCATACGTTGAGTAAACAAGGTTTTTAATTCTTTTGGCACAAAAGAATAACCCATTACTCCGTGTTCTGCCACCTCAAGCATAGCCTTAATGATAGGCTCTGGACAACGGAAGTCCATGTCTGCCACAGGCATAGGAATCACATTTTCTGGATCGTTATTAAAATCCCATTTGGTAGAATCAGTATTGTGTCTGTTGATGGTTTCGTCAAAATTAAACATGATAGTCTTTGGATTGTTAAGGTAATGGGCAAAATAAAAATAATTTTACCCGCTTTAAGCTCTAGGCTATATGCGGTAGGCAAAAAGTTAAAAAGTATTTCTCAAGAAGTAATTAAAACTTTTTTGCCTAATGCCTAAAGCTTATACCTTCAGTTTTAAATGAGTAACAAAGATAAAAAACTGGTTTAGACTATCTTGATTTTATTTTGAAAACACTTTAATCTAAGCTTGGGAAGGTGATTGTTTTTTAGCAGAAAATAAAAAAGAAAGCAATGTGGCAAAACCCATAATACAAGTGATTATTAAGAAAGCTAACTGATAGGAGTGAGTTTTATCGAAGATAAATCCTGTAAAAATTGGTCCACAAAATGCCCCCGCAGATTCAAACATATTGATGGTTCCATTGATTTTTCCAGCCGATTTTAGACCAAATGTTCGAATAGTTAGCACATTATACATGGAATAGATACCACCCCAACTCAAAGCCATTCCAGCCGTAGCCCAGTAAACAAGGTCTTTTTCCATGGTGGTAAAACCTAGCACCGAAATCGTCATGAGCATACAGCAAAGGGTAAATACCCGATAAGTATTAAAATAATCAGATACAGAAGTGATGAGCAATTTTCCTCCAAAAGCTACTCCAAAATATAAAGTTAGCGCAAAGGTGGCATCTTTGGCCGTAAAGCCTAAGTCGGTAATGTGTAAAAACAAATTGGCGACCACTCCCAATAAGCCGTAAAAAGTAAGAAAACCACAAAGACATATCAACCAAAAAGTAGGTGTTTGTAAGGCTTGTTCAAAGCTCAAACCTTCGGTTAAGGGTTCTGATAAATTGCCTCCAACTGAGTCAGACGCGTCTTCACTACCAAATGCTTTAAGATTGAGTTCGGAAGGGGAACTTTTGATAAATAGAAAAATAAAAGCAAACAATATAAGAGGAAAAATAGCCAAATGTTGAAAGGTGCTTCGCCAGCCCCATAGCTCTAACCAATGATGGATGAGATTGGGAAATACAAAACTACCTAGACTTGTTCCAGCCAAAGTAATGCCCAGAGCCAAGCCTTTATGTTTGTGGAACCAACTAGATACCAGAATGATAGCCGAAACAGACCCTGAAAGTGTGTAGGCTACACCAAATAAAAAGTGAATAAAGTAGGCTTCAAATTTGGTGTGAATCATGCTGTAAGAGTAAAGGGCAACACTTAAAACTAAGCTCCCAACTAAGAGTAATCTTCTAACTCGAAATTTATCTATCAATAATCCTGAAAAAAAAATCAAAACAAAAGCTGTGGCATTGGGTATCGAATCTCTCAATTTTAGCTCCGAACGTGTCCATTGAAATTCATCCAACAACACTCTATCGAATACTGAAATGGTAGTTGATGTAAGACCATTGATTACTACCAAAATCAGCAAACCTGCAAAACAAATGAGGAAAGGGTAATATCGTTGAATCCACCAATGCTGTAAAAGATGTTTCATAGGCACAAATTGAGCATGTTGAAATTTATTGTATATACATTAAATACAAAAAATGGTATCGTCAAGTTCCTTAAATGCCGATTGCTCGATTTATTTAATACAGAACTCCCAAAATCTTGAGAATCGGATATATTTTCTTAGTTTTGCATAAAACTACCCTACTTATTTTGGGCACTTCTAGCTGTTTGTTACCATCAAAATACAAACACCGTGTTCGTATTAGTTTGGGAGCTGTTTGCTACGTTTGATAAAATACTTCTCTCGACCTTAGGAATTTGATACCTGACTTGACTAAGCCGTTTTAAGTAGTGCATCACAGACTCCATTAAGTACTAGTTTATGATTAAATCTAAGATTGCCTTAACTGCTGCTATTTTCTTCTCAATAATTGGTTCTGCATCTGCGCAGTACCTTGACAATTCTTTCAATAAAGCTCCCGATAATTGGTTTAATTTGGATTTTCAGCAAGATGGCGTGCTAGGAATAAGTACAGAGCGTGCCTATCGTGAAATTCTTAATAAAAAGAAATCCAAAACTGTAATAGTCGCTATTATCGATTCTGGGGTAGACACTAATCATGAAGATTTGAAGGATAATATTTGGGTAAACCCCAATGAAATTCCCAATAATGGAATTGACGATGATCAAAATGGATTTGTAGATGATATTAATGGATGGGATTTTTTAGGGAATGCAAAAGGTCAAGACCTTGAACGTGAAAATATGGAGCTCACGCGTGAGTATGTCCGCTTGAAAGCCAAATATGGTAGTTTTCGGGATAGAGATATTACGGGGCTTTCGTCCAAACAAAAGTCAGAGTATGATATTTACAAAAAAGTAAAAGCTAAATACGATGATAAAATCAAAGAGCTTAATGAGCAAGGGGCATTTGTCATAAAACTCTATAATAAGTTTGTGGAGGCAAAAAAAATCATTTTAGATTATACTGCTTCAGACCAAGTAGGAAATGCTGAATTAACCAGAATTGGCGTTACAGCCCCAGAAGAGGTTAAATCTGCCAAACGAATGTACGAAGTGTTAGCCAAAGTAGGACAGGACGAGGTATCGCTCAAAGAAGGATTTGATTATTATGATGCCCAAATGAAGTTTGGCATCAATATGAATTACAATGCGCGTCAAGAAATTATTGGTGATGATGTAAACAATATCGCTGATAGAAACTACGGAAACAACGAAGTAAAAGGTCCTGATGCGCGTCATGGTACACACGTGGCAGGAATTATCGCCGCCAACCGACGTAATTCTTTGGGTATATTGGGCGTTGCTAACGACGTAAGATTAATGATTTTGCGTGCTATACCCGAAGGGGATGAGCGAGATAAAGATGTTGCCAATGCCATTCGTTATGCCGTGGATAATGGTGCCAAAATTATAAATATGAGTTTTGGAAAACCATTTTCTCCTCAAAAATCGGCTGTAGACGAGGCTGTTCGCTATGCAGAATCAAAAGATGTTTTATTGATCCATGCGGCAGGAAACGAAAATGAAAATATAGATGTAAATGATAACTTTCCTTCAAAAAGATATTTGGATGGAAAAATTGCAGAAAATTGGATTGAAGTAGGAGCAACCAGCTGGCTTCAGCCACCAAGTGCCATTGCTGAATTTTCGAATTATGGAGGAAAAACCGTAGATGTTTTTGCCCCTGGTGTTGATTTAAAATCAACAGTGGTAGGTTCAAAATATGAGGATTTGAGTGGCACAAGTATGGCCGCACCAGTAGTAACAGGCTTGGCAGCCATCATCAAGAGTTATTATCCTGAACTTTCTTCCAAGCAAATCAAGAAAGTGATTTTACAATCGGCGACAAAAATGCCTCATACCAAGGTAATGCAACCAGGTACTGGCGATTTGGTTGAGTTTAGTAAACTATCTATTACTGGTGGCGTTGTAAATGCCTATAATGCGATTCGTTTGTTGGAAGACGGACATCAGCCTTAGAAAGAGATTTTGTTAAATCGCACGATTTTTGAGGGATAAAAGCGTAATCATTGGAATTTTTTCGAATAATCTCGTAAATTTCCATCAAAAGTATTCATCTAAAGGAAACGGCTTATTCGTGCAGAAAGGAAAAAATCATGTCGATTGTAAGTAACAATATCAAATATCTTCGTAGACTCAACGGTCTTACTCAAGAGCAGTTTGCTCGCCGAATAGGAATTAAGCGCTCTTTGTTGGGTGCTTACGAGGAGGCTCGTGCCAATCCGAATTTGGAAAACCTCAAAATGATTGCTCAGGTATTTGGTACATCAGTTGATGCACTCATTAAAACAGATATACGCAAGATTAGAGATACGCCAGGTATTGCTGGTATGTCTTCGGGTGGAACAAATCCTTACAAGACAGCTGCACCTCCGATAGACTCAGAGCCAAGTTCGATTGGGGCGCTTATTTCTAACACTTTTCCTACAACTACTTCCTCGGTCAATCCCATTCAGAGTTTTTACCAAGGTAGTCCAACCGTTGCGCCAACCGAACCGCAAGTTGCCATTCCTGCATTGCCAATACAACAGGTAGTAGAAAAGTATTATCGTACCGAAAATCAAGTGAATTTGGTCTCTCAGAGAGTCGTTCCTAAAAAATATCACTCGGTAGAAGGGGATAAACAGTTTGTCAATTCAATTGCGCCATCTGTTCCAACACCAAGTCCACGAACGAATACAATTCCTGAACCATCAAAAACACCAATTTTGGCTGGAGCAATTCGATTGGTGACTAAACAGACCTCAAAGGAATATGCTGCAAATTGTCAACGACAGGATTTTATCGCTGCATTACCCAATATGCTTTTACCGAATATCCCCTCCAATAATTGCCGTGCTTTCGAGTCAGGTGATGATTTTGTGCTTGAAAACTCAATTATTGTAGGTAGCCAAATCAAAGATTGGGCAGATATAAAAGATGGTCAGCATTATATCCTTGTTTCTTCACAATATGGTATTTTGTACCGCCGAGTTTACAGTCAAGCCAAAATAAAAGGTACTTTATTGTTGAGTTCAGACAAAGCTAATATTTCGAGTAAAGAGGTAAGCCTGAAAGATATACAAGAGATTTGGGAATGCTTGGCTTTTGTCAGTTACCAAATGCCAGAGCCACAACCATCACTGGAACGTATAAAGGATTTGGTGGAAGATTTGAAAACGGAATTAGGAAGAATTTAGAACAAAGTAAGGATATAAAGTTTATCAAGGATTCAAAAGTAGAGCTCTGCCAAAGCGGCTGAGCTTTTTTTATATCATTTTGAGGGTCTTTAACAGATGCAATGCTTCGTTTGTGTCCTGCATTTTTAACTTTTGTAAAATATTCTGACGGTGTTTATACACGGTTGTCAGTGCAATACTTAGCAACTCCGATATTTCTTCGCTTTGAAGTCCCTTTCCCATAAATTTCGCTATTTCGAGTTCACGGGTTGTGAGGAGTTGAAGTTCTGTACAATCGTTGGTGAGCTGGTCTATTTCGAGAAGCATTTCTTTGGAAGCTCCTGTCAAAAAGAGATGTTGTTTGCCATCTCTTTTGACATTACTTATATTTGAAATACATGAGAGAAAATATTGTACTTTGCTATTTTTATCGAGTGTGAATATGCTGTTTTCTTGACAAATTCGTCTTATTTTTCCATCCTTTCCGATAAGTTCGTAATCATAAATTGCCTTGAAATGAGGGAGTTGGCTTTCAGAAATGCTCATCAGATAGGTATTCATGTACTTTATGAGAGAGCACAAACCTTTGAAACTCGAAGATACCAAATGAGAGAGAAAAGCCTCTGGTCCTACGTTTTTTAGATAGTCATTTGACCAACCACAAACGTTTTGTAAATCTCCCAAAAGTAATCCATATTCATCACTGTCGGGACTCCAAATAACAAGCCCAAGTTGTTGAATTCTTAGCACTTCATCGAGTAAAGCATTATTCAAATTAAAATAACTGATCTTCGAGTGTTCAGCATCTCCTAGACTTGACTGCCAAATACTATTTAATGGAGATATATTAAGAGGAAAGGTGGTACTTTTCATGGTGTGAGGGTTGTATATAGCAATAATGGTATCGATATATACAAATATACCCTCTAACCTTATCAGTAGAAATACCACATTTGTGGTATAATTTGTATTCAAAAAGATTTTGCTAATTTATGCCTTCGGTCTAAACTCTTTCATGACATCTTGATTACAAATCAAAAATGGACCTTCTATTAAATCGATGCAATATGGAACCGCTGGAAATACAGCATCCAAGCATTGACGAATAGCTTTAGGTTTGCCTGGCAAGTTGATAATTAGCGACTTACCTCTAATGCCAGCCGTTTGTCTAGAAAGAATTGCTGTAGGCACATACTTCAAACTTTCGGTACGCATTAGTTCGCCAAAACCAGGCATCATTTTTTCACAAATAGCTTCAGTTGCTTCTGGAGTTACATCTCGTTTGGCTGGACCAGTACCGCCCGTTGTCACAATAAGACAACAGCCTTCGGTATCAGACATATATTTTAGCGTTTCAGAAATAAGCTCTTGCTCATCAGGAATGACTTTGTAAACAGTTTCAAATTCAGAAACAAGGTACTCTTTTAGTGTTTCGACAACAGCTTTTCCTGGAATATCTTCATAAATACCTGCACTTGCACGGTCAGAAACATTGATTACGCCAATTTTGATTGGTTCCATGAGTATAAAATAATGTTTTAAAAGATAATGTATGGTTATTGAAGCCAGCTTGTGTATTTTTGATGTGTACAATTCACTATACTTTCAACAACCAAAAATATGTTATATCTGCAATCAAAGTTACCAGATGGTTTGGAAAAAATCATGACATTGGTCTTTTTCGGTCTGATTCTTTTGGGTCTATATTTTGCAATGAAAAAGTTTAATAAGAATCATTAGACAAAACAGCGCTATAAATTTTGAGTTTAAAGTTGCGATCGTATACCAGAACGGCGCTAATAACAGAACATGAATCATCCCGAATTTTAAGATTCGGATTATTCGCCAAATTTTCATCAAAAAAGCGGTCGAAAAATATTTTTCGACCGCTTTTTTGATGCTATTATACTAGATTTTACTCATCTTGAGACGCAATCATTGCGTCTCTACTTTTTAATATAATCACTCATGCGCTCAATTACTAAATTAGGGATGTCTTATGTTTTGTTATTGTTTTTTGATACCGTCCCAACACGTAAAAAAGGCTAATTCAAGGTCTGAGCTTGTCAGCTGAAATTCTCCTGAAAGCTGCAATTTTATAAGAGAACCAACACTTCCCATCACGAAAGAAATCATGATTTTAGGAGGTATATCTCTAACTGCTTGTGTGAAGACCGCTTTTCGTAAAAAATCGTATATAGGCTGTTCAAGTTTAGTTAAATCTGTTTTTGGAATTTGTTGTAAAAACGGAGAGTTTGAAAACTGTTCCAGAAAATAAAATTCTTTGGGGTTTTTAGTGAAATAATGAAAGTTCTGAAGATAAAACGCCCGAATCCTATCCTTGTAATTTTTGGAAGCATCATCGTTTTTGAGTAGCTGATTAGTCGTTCTTTCTTTCAAACTTACATACAGAGCGCAGATTAATTCATCTTTACTCTTAAAATAGTGGTAAATGGTCCCTGCGGCTACATTGGCTTGTTTGGCCACTTCTGACATAGGGGAGCTATGAAAACCATGCTTAGAAATTAGCTCAAGGGTTGCGTTCAAAATAGCTTCTTTTTTATCAAATTCTTTTATAATGTTTGCCATCGTTACTTAGTTCACACTTGTTTTATCAAAATTGCTCATAAATGTTAATTTCTGTCTTAAAATAGCGTAGAGCTTATTTGAAAGAATCAACTGTTTGTAAAACAGTTGATTAATAGTCATTTGTTGAGCGAGGGAGGGCAAAAAAAGTGCTTTTGCTCATCCAACAAAGTAAGTTATATATACTATGGATTCGAATTATTCTATCTAAATTGGCTACTTTCGCCCTAATGACTGTTAATTTTACAATAAGTTTCAAAATATTTAGCCTTATGAAAAATCTCCTACTATTATTTTCATTCCTTTGTCTTGCGAGTTCTGGATTTGCGCAAAAAATCTTAACAGGTCGTATTTTAGACGGAGATAACCAACAACCTATTCAAGGGGTAAACATCACTATTAAAGGTGGTACAGAACGAGCTACTCTTTCGGATATCAAGGGTAAATTTAGTCTTCGTACCGAAAATACATCTACAATATTAGTAGTTGAAATGGAGGACTATGAGCCTTTAAAAATTAAGTTAAATACAAATTCTCAAAATTTAACAATTTTATTGACATCATCGAACGAAGATTCAAACGGTTTACGCTCTGTAGGCTTCCATAATTCAAAAATGTTGCCAAAACGTAAAGATTTGCCTACTTTTTATGCTAAAGTGCTAGACTAATTTTGAAACAAATGAAAGTTTTTACAGGAATGAACAAATTCTATCGTGGATGGTGGGTATTACTGGGTTTGTCTTTAATGTATATTGGTTCCAATGGATTTGGTATTTATACATTACCGCTATTTTACCCTAGTATCTCTCAGGAACTATCCCTTACCAAAGGAGTTATTACACAAGCGCCTAGCAATATGTATCTGGTATTGGCGCTGTGCTCACCTTTTTGTGGATGGTTATTAGATAGATTTGCGCCAAGAGTTATACTTGGGGTAGCAGCCGTTATTATGGCTGTTTTGTTTGTCTCTTTAGCAATGATTAGCTCATTTGAGCAATTAAAATGGTATTATGTATTCTTTGGTGTTGCGTTAAGTTTAGGTGGGGTAATTCCAAGTGTGTATTTGATTAGTCGTTGGTTCGACAAGCACAGAGGTATCGCATTAGGGTTATTTTTGAATGCTTCTAGTTTTGGAGCTACAATATTGAGCAAACCTGCGGGGTATTTTTTAGCATCTGGAGGGTGGCGTGTGGCAGCAATGTATGTAGGAATTCCTGTGGTTGGCATAATAATATTAGCTCAATTTCTCCTTAAAAATCGTCCTTCAGAAGAGGAGTTTCAGCAGGAAGTAATGCCTCGAAACAGTTTTCTTCAGGATTATACTTTATCGCAGGCCCTTCGACAGCCAACATTTTACACCTTATTGATAGCTACAGCAGCCTTATGGTTTTGCATTAATGGTATTTTGTTCAATAAGGATTTATTTCTGTCTGATTTGCAATTAACACCTTCACAAACAGCAAGTTTTGCTTCCTCATTTTTCTTTTGTAGTATTATCGGAAAAATTGTGTTTGGGTATATCAGTGATAAAATTCGAAAAAAAGACGCTATGCTAGGGTCTATCGTTGTGTTAGGGCTTGGTGTATTGCTACTAAAAACCTGTCTGACCCATGTCGATATGTTGACAATCTCAGCAATTGTGCTCGGAATAGGCTATTCAGGGGCTTTTACCATGATTCAACTGTTGATAGCAGAACATTATGCAGGCAAATCTTATGGCTTGATTTTAGGGGTGTTTACCATGATTGATACCTTGGCTGGTAGTATAGGGATTCGAGCAATCGGGCAGCTTCGTGCTTCAACGGGTTCTTACAATACCTCATTTGAGGTTATGTTGACGCTTTGTATCGTTGCAATAGTTTTGGTTGCTTTTTCGAGAAAAAAAGAAAGTTTAAATACATAGGTTATTTTCCCTAGAGAAAAAATCTAAATAGTTAATTTTGTCAGAAGACTGAGATATAACAAGTACTTAGTGTTGTACAGAGGCCCAATTTTTAGCGTAGAAATTTTATGGAAATAAGAAACCCCAGAACTGGCAAATTTGATTTTTCGATTCAACCTGTAGATGCAAACGGTGTGCGTTCTAGAACGATTTCATTAAGGGCATCGCAACCTGGTTGGTTGGCCAAAGGAATCGAACAGCGAGTAAGGGTACTTCAACAATGGCATACATTAATTGAAGACTATTCTACGGATTTACTGGAATCCTTAATAGATGATACTGGCAGAAAGACTGAATCGGAGAAAGAGCTCAATTATGTGCTTCGTGCCATTGATAGTTGGTGTGAAATTGCCAAGAAGATTTTGCGCGAGCCCGAAAGTTTATCTACTTCTATTCCTGTGCTAAAGCTCCAAAATCATTATGAGCCCTTTCCTTTAGTGGGAGTTATTAGTGGCTGGTGCTTTCCATTTGCGCACTTGATGAAGGAAATAATACCTGCTTTGCTGGCAGGTAGTGCAGTAATTGCGAAGCCAAGCTGTGTCACACCAAGGTTTGTCAGAACCCTCAATCATACGATTCATCGTACACGAGGACTCAGAGAAGTACTTTCCATTGTAGAAGGCACAGACGATATTTTGGAGCCGATGTGTTCCAATGCCGATTTTGTATGTTATAATGGTACTGCCACCGAAGCAAGGCAAGTTTCAGATATTGCTCATAAATTGTTCAAGCCTTCTTCTATTCAGCATGGCTTAAAAAATACCGTTATTATTACCGAAACAGCAGATTTAGAAAATGCTTCTTCTGCAATTTTGCTGGGTGGTTTTTGGAATGCAGGACAATCCTCGTCTTCTATTGAAAGAGTGTATGTTCACCGAAATGTCTATCATTTGTTTTTGTCAAGATTAGTCGGAAAAGCTAACCTCATTCGGTTGGCATATCCAACCACTGAGTCTGGACAAATTGGACCTATTATTGCCGAACCGCAAATCAATATCATTAACGGGCAACTCTGGGAAGCTTTAGAAAATGGTGCTAAATTGTTGACAGGAATTGGACAATGCGAAAAATGGGAGGGGGGGTATTATTGTCGTCCTACTATTATTACCAATGTAAAGCCAAGCATGAAGATTCTGAATGAAGAAACGCTTGCTCCGATTTTACCAGTGATGTCTTATCAAGATACAGAAGAAATTTGCGAATGGGTGAACGGTATCACACAGGCACATTCAGGCGCTATTTTCTCAAAAACACCTAACGAAGCAATAGCCTTAGGAGATAAACTTTCAATACCATATCTGTCAATTAACGATATTGCCTTAGAGGAGGTTTTGCAAGTGGGACAACACCCTCAAATGACTCCCGAAACATTGGAATTTGAAGGTACATTCTCTAATTATAGGAAATTTTTTAGAAAGAAAACTTTTATTATCAATACCCACAAACCATTTGGAACGGGTTGGATTAAATCATAGGAAATGGCGTAAGTGGAATAGCTTACGCCATTTTTGTTTAAAATGGTTTATTTTCAATGATTTAATGAAATTCTAAGGAATTCTTCATGAGTTGTTGAAGCTTGTTGAGTTGTTTTGTAAAACATAATTATTCAAAAAATAGAATTGTATGCAACTCAAACTTACTACTAAAATGAAGAAAGCTGCACCACAAAGAACACCTTTTCGTGTAATTGTGTTGAGTGCGTTTTTGCTTTTATCGGTCATCGTCAATATTTTCTTGGGTATATCAAGTAATTCATGCTCACAACAATTAGCGCATTATAAAATATTGAACGACTCTATTATTACCCAGAAAAATCAACTTCAGGAGCAACTCAATGCGTCTGATCAAGATTCACAGGAAGCAACCTCTCATTAATATCCTACAATATTCATTCAACTAAACTAGTGCATAATGACCACATTGATGATTCTTATTTTTGTGATTGGCTATCTAGCAATCACACTCGAACACAATATCCATATTAATAAAACTGCTACGGCCTTGCTTACAGGTGTTTTGTGCTGGGCAGTATATGCGCTCAATGCTTCTGATGTGCATATCGTTTCAGAACAATTGTCGCATCACCTCGGCGATATTGCCGAAATTGTTTTTTTCCTGTTAGGAGCCATGACCATCGTTGAACTCGTAGATGCTCATGATGGGTTTGCGATTATTACCCAAAAAATCAAAACACAAGATATAAAGACCTTGATGTGGCTTGTCGCAATTCTAACATTTTTTATGTCGGCAGTTTTGGATAATTTAACAACTGCAATCGTGATGGTTTCACTATTGAGAAAAATTTTGGTATCGAGCGAAACCCGAAAAATCATGGTGGGCTTAGTAGTGATTGCCGCCAACGCTGGTGGGGCGTGGTCGCCACTGGGTGATGTCACAACTACCATGCTCTGGATAGGGAAGCAAGTTTCGGCCATGGGCGTGATTTCGCAGTTATTAATTCCAAGTATGGTCTCATTGATTGTTCCATTGTTATATTTACATTTTACCCTAAAACCCAAAGGCAACGTCTTTTCTGCCAAACTTGAAAATACGATGGCTTTGCCTAATGCAGAGAGAAATTTGATGTTTGCGGTTGGCTTGGGTGCTCTATTGTTTGTTCCAATATTCAAAACAGTGACACATTTGCCGCCATATATGGGTATGTTGATGGGCTTAGGGGCTGTTTGGTTGGTGTCAGAACTTATTCATAAAGACAAAGATGAGGAAACAAAATCCAAGTACTCGGCGGTGCATGCTCTACGCAAAATAGATACGCCTAGTATTTTGTTCTTTTTAGGTATTTTGGTAGCAATTGCAGCTTTAGAAAGTACTGAGCAATTGCATCATTTTGCCGAGTGGATGAATCAAACTCTGGGTAATCAAGATTTGATTGTATTTGTGATTGGTATTGCCTCTTCGGTTATCGACAATGTTCCTTTGGTAGCAGCCTCTATGGGTATGTATGACCTTCAGGCATTTCCAACGGATTCCAAATTATGGGAGTTTATGGCCTATTGCGCAGGAACGGGCGGTAGTATGCTGATTATTGGTTCAGCGGCTGGTGTGGCAGTAATGGGTATGGAGAAAATTGATTTTATGTGGTATTTCAAGAAAATATCCTTTGTCGCCTTGTTGGGGTATGTAGCAGGTGCTTTGGTGTATTTATCGCTCTATTCATTTACTCATTAAGAAGAAAAAGGGCATTTAAGCGAAAAAAATGATAACAAAATGTTAATTCTTTGAAAGAGTAGCACTTTTAACACGAATATTTTTTAAATTTTGATGTTTTTTCGGATTCAGTACCAAAAAATTGGCAAATTAAGGTAATCACAATACATTATTGTAAATTTGTAGAACCTTACTTTATTTATTTGGTTTGCTAAGGTTAGGGATTCGAATTGAACGTATTCCCTATATTCAACTATAATCCAGTATTAAACGCATAACTCTAAGTGATTATGAATAATTCTATAAAATATCTTTCAATCGGTGCGATTGCTTTGACACTAACATCTTGTACCGAATCGAAACAATTAGTTGCTTTGCAACAACAAGCCGCTCAATTAGAAAACACTTTGAAGAAGGAAAGAGAAGAAAACGTAGAACTTAGTAGTTTTCGCTTTAGTCTCGAAAGTCAGTTCAAAAAGAAAACAGAAGATTACGTAAAATGCCAAGAAGATGGTAAAGAAACCATGGAAAGCTTGTCTGAACGTTACAATCGTTTGTTGACTGACTACAACCAACTTTCAGCAAGTTATGAGGTTTTGGATAAGTCAAACAAAGAGCAAGTAGAAGCTACCAAAGCTCGTATTTCTGAATTGGAGTCTCAATACAAATCGGCTGCCAGCAAAAAAATTGTATCTAAATCAAAAAGAAAAAGAAGAAGATAGATTTTCTTAACGTTTATAGATTTTTTAGCGCCCTCCTGTAAAGCTACAGGAGGGCGTTTTTTTTCTTAAAATCTTCTAATTTTTTTTTAATTGAACTTTAATTATTCCAGATTGTATTTTTTGTAATTTCATTTCGTTAGTATTTTGTAATTAGTATTTGAATTAAATCCCTTATGTGCTATGGAACGTATGCGAATCGAAAAAATCTTAGTACCTATTGATTTCAGCCTAACCTCAGAAAATGCTTTAAAAGCTGCAATCCATATTGCAGAACAACACAAGGCTAAACTTTACCTTCTACATATTATTGAGCCAGGAATTTTGATGTTTGCTCAAGATGGTAGTTTAATTTTTGATATTACATCAGATAGTATTGATAAAGAACATGAACATCGCTTAGAAAAACTATATGATCGTTTCAAAAGTAAAGGATATTGGGAGGTAGAAAGCGTAGTGAAGCACGGTGAGGTAACTCCTTTAATTGTACAAACAGCAGAGGAGATTGAGGCAGATTTGTTGGTGATGGGAAGTCATGGTACTGAAACAAGCTTGGATGACCTACTAGGTACCAATGCTTACAGTGTGGTAAAACGTGCGAAATGCCCAGTTTTGACTATTCCTACGCATTATCACTGGGAAGGAATCCACAAAGTATTATTCCCGATTCGTTCAGTATTGGGTGCTTTGGATAAATATCCTATCACAGAGGCGTTATTGTCACCTTCTGATAATCCTGAATGGTTACTTGTAGGATTGAATGACCACGAAAAGGCAGATGACAAAGCAAAAGTGGAGGAATTTGTGGGACAATTTACGCAGTTTTTGACTAGTCAAAACAAGCAGTTTAAGTTGTCAAATTATGAAGGGGAAAATCTGGCAGGAAAAGTGTTAGAAATGTCAAATACAGAGGGTGTAAACTTGATTGTAATGACAACTTCAACCACAACATCGTTTGCAAAATACTTGGCAGGTAGTTATTCTCAACAGGTGGTGAATCACTCGAGAATACCAGTGTTGTCAGTAAGTCCAGATATTTCGATTAAAATCAAAGAAAGTGAAGCTACTCCAGAAGAAATTTTGGAAAACCTTGGATACGGATATCCATTTTCAGGTACAGTGCTCTAATAGTTGAGCCAGACAAAATAGAAACGATTTGAAGCATATTCAGTCAAATTTTGTCAATATCAAAACCTCAATCAGATAATATGATAGATGCTTTTATCTCTCACTTACCTGATTGAGGTTTTTTCGTTATTTCTTGACCAACCTCGAAATCATAATGCCTGTTTGACTAGCGTGCTTTGCCAAGTATTCTGCTAGTGGCTCTGGTGAAATAATGACCTCTTTCAAATCTTGTGAAGCGTGCAATAGATGCACTCGTCCATTGACCACAATCGCAAATCCCTGATGCGAAATATCCAGGCCACTTTTTGAGGTTGTAATGGCAATAATATCACCATTTTGAATACACGATTCTCTTTTTGCTACCTCGGCTTTAGGGATATAGAAGAAACTTTTACGAATCAATTCTATTTCTGCCATTTTCACTGCCTCAAGTGCGCGATAATCTTCCAGTTGAGGATAAAGCGGTAGGTGCGAGGTCATGAACGACACGCTTTTCTTGTACGGTTTTCCAGCACATGTCTGTGTTTGGTCTTTGATAAGCCCTTTTCGTTCGTTTTCCTTCAACCAATCTGTAAAGTAGTGTAGTCGTGAGCCATATCCATTTACATGACCAAAACGATAGCGAAGCGTTTCTAGGTTATGCTTGAACTCCTCAAATGAATTGTTTTTGCACAGTGAAATAGCTAATACGGATTCAACCAAAGTAGAACAGTCAAACTCTCGAAGATTGACGACTAAATTTTCTTTTTTGCTTTCTAATGTGTTGGCTACATAAGGTTTTCCTAAAAATGATTGTGCAATTTCAATCACCCTTTGACCTTGTTCTGAATTATACTTTTTTTGAATGGTAGCTTCAAAAATACTTTTGTCTGATTCTTGAGCAATTCCTGCCCAACTAATCCCACAAAATAAAAGGTTTAAGGCAATCGCCTTAAACCTTTTATTTTGATATGCTTTTTTTAATAATGACACGGTAGTAGTAATAAAATGGTTGCGCTTTTATTTCTTTAACGCAATATTAAAACTTCTTATTTGAAACTTATCCTGATTAATTGTGCTATTGTCGAATTAAAAATGGAGAGACATAGCGCTAAAAATCTAGATACTAACAGCTTAAACTAAAATCTGTAAAGCCTATAAACTATTCCCAATTTTATGATTGTTTTTCTTTCACAAACATAACAGATATTGCTCCTAAAATCATAAATACACCTGCAAGCAATAGCGCATATACTGAATTGGAATCGTAGATATGTTTTACTACTAAACCTCCAAAAATACCATTTACAATTTGAGGGAAAGTGATAAAGAAGTTGAAAATACCCATATATACGCCCATTTTGTGGATAGGAATACTGTTGGCTAAAATTGCGTAAGGCATTGCCAAGATACTTGCCCAAGCAAAACCGATACCCACCATACTCAAAATCAAATAATCTGGATTTGTGATAAAGAAAATGGAGATTAGTCCTAAACCACCGCAAACCAAAGAAAAAGCATGTGTAGTTTTTTTGCCGAACAACGAAGCAATTTTTGGCAAAGCCAAAGCATACACAGCTGAGACACCATTGTAGATGCCAAATAATGAGCTCACCCAGTCTCCAGCATCGTTATAGGCTTTCGAACTATGGTCGTCCAATGGCAAGCCATATACCTGATGCGCGATAGCTGGTGTTGCATATACCCACATAGAGAATAGGGCAATCCAAGAGAAAAACTGTACCAAACCCAACTGTTTCATGGTTGTTGGCATTTGGGCAAAATCCTTGAAAATATCCTTTAAACTAGCTTGATCGTGTGATTCATCTTCAAAACCAAATGATTTTCTTTCTGCTGGCGAATATTCTTTCGTGGTAAAAACGGTCCAAAGAATAGCAGTAAGAATAATAACCGAACCAACATAGAAAGAGTAAAGAACGTTGTCTTGTACATTTCCATTGATGGATTCATTCGATACGTTGAAAAATTTATTAAGAATTGTAGGAAGAAAACCACCAGCAATTGCACCAATACCAATTAAAGTAGTTTGTACCGAAAAGCCTGTTGTATTTTGTTCATCTGGCAAATTATCTGCTACCAAGGCTCTAAACGGCTCCATAGCAATATTGAAAGAGGCATCCATAAACATCAAAAAGCCTGCTCCCAAAACTACTGCTGGAAGTACACCCGCCAAAAACGAAGCATTTGGCATAAATGCTAAAGCAACGGCTGCTAAAATAGCTCCTGCCAAAAAATAAGGTTTTCGACGACCAAATCGTCCCCAAGTGGTATCCGAATAGTGTCCAATAATTGGCTGGACAATCATTCCTGTAAGTGGTGCTGCCAACCAAAACCAAGAAAGGTGTTCTACATCGGCGCCATAAGTTTGAAGAATACGTGAGGCGTTACCATTTTGAAGTGCAAAGCCAAATTGGATACCCAAGAAACCAACGCTCATATTGATAATCTGCGCCAGACTCAAGAAGGGTTTATTAATTTTTTTCATGTTTATGGTTAATGGATTATTGGGTGAAAGTGTAAAGTTGTGTTAATAATTCTTAGAGTATACTTAAAATTTATAAGTCGTTAAGAAATAAAAAAGTGTGTATTTGATTTTCTGAAATCCTGCTGTTTGAGCCGCAGGCGAGTTTAGGGTTTCTTGACATTCCTTACTTTTCTTGTGTCAAGACAAGAAAAGTAAGGAATGTCAAATGGAAATTCTGTTTCTTTTACAAAAGCCAAATAATTTTTTTACTATACTCTTATAAAGATTCATTCATACACAAAACTCTACACTTTTAAATGTACTATTTTTTAGAAGAAATCTCATAAATTACCGCTGAGTTTGGCGCTACTTTGATAGAGATATTTTCTTTGGCATTAATTTTTTGTGAACCTTTTGCTTCATACACCCCTTTTAAGGTATAATTTCCTTGAGGGGCAAGTCCCATAACTGACCATGCACCATCAGGAATATGAAGACTGATATTTTTTTCTTGGTAATGATCAAAGTTACAAACTACTACTAGCTTCTGATTTTCGCTATAACGTAAGTATGAATATACCTTACGACGATCATACTCATGATTTTGAATATATTGAAGGTCGAAGAATGCGCCTTTTTGTACTGCTTCAGAACCATTGACAAATTTCAATAAGCCTTTATAGAATGCTTGTAAATTCTTTTGTTCCTCGGTTAAGCCTGCGCCATCAAATTTACCTCCATTCATCCATGCCTGATGGGAAGGAACTCCCCAGAAATCAAACATTGTGGTACGGTCATCCGCTTGATTGAAGCCTTCTTTTCCATCAGCTTTTTCGCCCAGTTCTTGACCAAAGTAAATCATCACAGGTCCTGTGTGAAGCGTGGCTGTAACGACCATGGCAGGCACTGCTGCGAATGGATTTCCTTTGGCAAATGCTGGTGTATTGACACGTTGCTCATCGTGATTTTCTAAGAAACGTAACATGTGCTCAGAAATATCCCCTGATTCATGTTGCCAAACGCGAGTAATATCTTCTACGGTTGCTTCATGTTTTTGCTCAACTAATCTTCTTAGTCCATCATACAAACCAACTTTGTCATACAAATAGTCAAATCCTCCAACCTTGATATAGTTGTGGTATTCACGAGGGTTGTAGATTTCTGCAATGAATACCATTTCTGGATACTCTTTTTTAATGGCTGAAGTTGCATACTGCCAAAACTCTACAGGTACCATTTCGGCCATATCACATCTGAAACCATCAACACCTTTGGCAGACCAATATTTCAAGATTTCAACCATCTTAATCCAAGTAGATGGAACTGGATCAAAATGACGACTACGTCCGTTGAGAATATCTACACCATAATTCAATTTTACCGTTTCAAACCAGTCATCAATCGTTGGTTTTGACGAAAATACATCGTTACCCGAGGCTTTTGCAGGCGACTCAATATACGGACCTTCTGGTTTGACAGGAGAGTTTACTCCATCAGGGATTTGGAACTGAGTATGAGGGAGATAGTAAAAGTTATTATGTGGGTCAAAGCCTTTATTTACATCATCATCTTGACCAAAGTCACGTACACCCGCAGGCTTCATGTCTGAGTGATACACACGTGCCACGTGGTTGGGTACAAAGTCCATTACTACCTTTAGTCCATTTTTGTGAACACGAGCCACCATCGCCTCAAATTCCTCCATTCTTTTGCTAGGATCTGAGGCAAAAAATGGGTTTACGTCATAATAATCCTTGATAGCAAATGGCGAACCACAACGGCCTTTTACTACATCTGGATGGTCTTTTGGAATACCCAACGCCGTTAAATCTTCCATCGTAGCATGCTCAATAAGACCAGTCATGTACAGATGTGAGTAGCCAAATTTTTTCAATTCTTTCAACGCTTTATCGTTGATGTCTTTGAATTTAGTCACACCATTTTCGGCAGCCGAACCATTCATTTTGTTGGTTGAATTGGTATTGCCCCACAAGTGGAACATCATCTGTAGAATTACTAACTTGTCGTTTTTCTGGGTCATAATTTTCGTTTTCTCGCTTGATTTAGTTTTTGTCAGGGATTTATCTTTATTCTTTAATTTACTAGAATTATTCTTGTTGACCAAAACTTGAGTTTTCGGACGTTTTTTAGTTTGCGAGAAGGATGCCCAATTCAGAAATATGCATCCCAATATTGTTAGGAAAATGAAGTGTTTTTTAAGCATTTTTAGAATAATATTTGGCTATTAGCACAGTTTAGCACAGATTCAATTCATTTAAGTAGCTAATAGCTTTGTGATAATTTTGCTCGAATTTAAGATTTTATTATTAGGATTTTCTTCATTTTATTTGAAAAATTGCAAACTTTTAAAGTTGTCATCAGGTATCTTGAGTAATTTTTTTTGTATTTTAGAAATGTTTAATTGTATTTACATTTTCTGCCTTGCTGCTCATTGCCAATAGCTTAATGACTCATTTTTCCATTAACCATCTCTTTATAAACATGAAAAAAACAATTCTATCCTTGGTGCTTTTGGGAAGTACTTTTTTGGGTATCGCTCAAACACCAAGTATCCAACGTGTAAACCCTACAAACTGGTGGGTGGGCATGAAAAACCCATCTTTGCAATTATTGGTATATGGTAAAAACTTGAAAGGCGCCGACGTCAAAATCAATTACCCTGGCGTTACGCTTCAAAAAGTAAATACTGTAGAGAATCCAAATTATTTATTTCTTGATTTGACAATTGCTCCTGAAACAAAAGCGGGTACGTTAAACGTAGAAATGACTAAGACCATTCAGGTACAGAAAGGTAAGAAGAAGGCTATAGACCAAGTGGTAAAAATTACACAGCCTTTTGAATTGCGTGTTCGTGATAAAAAGCCTCAAACTGTCAATTCTAAAGACTTTATTTATTTGATATTGCCCGACCGTTTTGCCAATGGCGACCCAAGTAATGATAAGTTTGACGATATGGCCGATAAGGTTTCGGATCGTAAAAATCCTTTTGCCCGTCATGGAGGCGACTTAAAGGGAGTTACCCAACATCTTGATTATTTCAAAGAGTTAGGTGCTACGGCTCTTTGGTTGAATCCCGTTATTGAAAATGACCAGCCTCAAACGGATGAAGGTGGCGCTATGCGTTCTGCTTATCACGGCTATGGTTTTACCGACCAATATAATGTTGACCGTCGTTTGGGAGGCAATGCAGCTTATTTGGAAATGGTCACTGAAGCACACAAAAAAGGCTTGAAAGTGATTCAAGATGCAGTGTACAACCACGTGGGTATCAACCACTGGATTTTGAAGGATATGCCATCAAAAGATTGGTTGAATCAATGGGATACTTATACCAATACTTCATATCGTGATGAGCCCGTTGTTGATGTTTTGCATGGAAATAAATCTGACTTTAAGGTTCAGCAGAGCGGTTGGTTTGTGCCCTTTTTGCCAGACTTAAATCAAAATAATGCTTTTGTGGCCAATTACTTGATTCAACATGCACTTTGGACGGTCGAATATTTTGGTATTGATGGTTGGAGAGTAGATACTTATCAGTATAATGATTTGCCTTTTATGAATCGTTGTAATGCCGCTCTTTTTGAGGAGTATCCAGATATGTTTATCACAGGTGAAAATGCTGTACAAAACATCTACAGTCAGGCGTATCATGTGAGAAATAATATCAATTTGCCTTTCAAAAGTAATTTGCCTTCACCAAATGATTTTGTATTGCAAACAGCTATCAATGATGCCTTGAATCAAAATTTTGATTGGGGAAAAGGCTTCAATCGTATTTATCAGGTTTTATCAATGGATGCCCTATATCAAAATCCTGATTTAAACATGACTTTTGTAGATAACCATGACCAAGACCGCTATTTTTCGGTTATTGGCGAAGATTTGAACAAATATAAATTAGGTTTAGGTTTCTTATTAACTACCCGCGGAACTCCACATTTGTATTATGGAACGGAAGTATTAATGAAAAACTTCAAAAATCCTTCTGATGCGGAAGTTCGTCAAGATTTCCCAGGTGGATGGGCTGAAGATGCAGTGAGTAAATTCACAGCTAATGGACGAAATGAGAGAGAAAATGAAGCCTTTAATTTTGTAAAAACGTTAGCTAATTTCCGTAAAAACTCCTCGGCATTGACTACTGGGAAATTAATGCAGTTTTTACCACAAGATGGCATGTATGTATATTTCAGATACGATGCACAACAAACGGTTATGATTGTTATGAGTCAGAATAAGGATGATAAAGAACTCTCGACTGACCGTTTTGCTGAAATTATGGGAGGCTTTACCTTTGGTAAAGAGGTTGTCTCAGGGAATACTATTTCTTCTTTGCAAAAAATCAAGGTTCCAGCCATGTCAATTCAAGTAATTGAGTTGAAAAAGTAGTATTAAGGAAATGAAAGAGTGAAAGTGATTGGGTAATAAAAATCACCATTAAATATCCGACCTCTGAAATATTCTCCATGCCTCAGTGTCTTTCTAACGGTACTCCTTGTAACTTTGTGATAATAATTCTTTAAAAAAGGTTGGGAATGTTATTTTTCCCAACCTCTCTTTTTTCCATTAACCAAACTTTCAAACAATGACAACAGTAAAAGCGTGCCTTTTTGACCTAGATGGCGTAATCGTAGATACAGCAGTTTACCATTTTCAAGCTTGGAGACGATTAGCCAATGAATTGGGTTTTGATTTTACAGAACACCAAAATGAGCAGTTGAAAGGTATCAGCCGTATGGAATCCCTAGAATTGATCTTGAATTGGGGTGGTGTTACACTTACCGAGGAGGAAAAAGTAGCATGGGCCACTAAAAAAAATCAATGGTATTTGGATTTAGTAATGCAAATGACACCTAACGAGGTTTTGCCTGGTGTACCTGAGTTTTTGAAGTCTCTCCGTGCCAATGGTATCAAAATCGCTTTGGGTTCGGCAAGTAAAAATTCAAAGTTGATTTTAGAAAGAATTCAAATGCTTGACTATTTCGATGCTATCATCGATGGTAATAATATCACTAAAGGCAAGCCAGACCCACAAGTATTTTTGATGGGAGCAGAGGCAACAGGTGCACAACCGTCTGAATGTGTGGTTTTTGAAGATGCTGTAGCGGGTGTTCAAGCTGCCAAAGCGGGTGGCATGAAAGCCGTTGGCGTAGGTTCGGCAGATATTTTGACAGAAGCAGATATTGTTATTGCTACTTTCGAAGATTTTTCGGTAGAGAAATTAGCACAGATATAAGTTTTAGGTTTATATATTACTTGGTTTTTACCAACCTAAAAGTCTTTGTAAGGGTAGCCTTTTGGGCTACCCTATTTCATTTTCAGGACTTTAGAATAATTTTGCTTCGATTTAGGCTAAATCTACTTTCTTGAATCGTAAAAAAACACCCTAGCACAGCAAGGACAATTTTCTACAATTGAAGTAATTTAGCAGACTAATAAAATAATCAACTTAAGGAATTGTACATTTCCAAGAACTTGCGTGAAAAAGATATACTAAAGTATTGAAGTATTGGAAATAGTTAGATACATTGCCATTAACCATCCATTATAATACAATGAAAAACTACTTAAAACATGACGAATGGTGCATAATTGAAGAAGGGTTTCACCGTGAATACAACGAAATCACTGAGTCAGTTTGCTCCCTAGGAAATGGACGTATGGGCCAGCGTGGTAACTTTGAAGAAACCTTTACAGGAAAGACGCTTCAAGGTAATTACGTAGCTGGTGTTTACTATCCTGACAAAACCCGTGTGGGTTGGTGGAAGAATGGTTATCCTGAATATTTCGCAAAAGTATTGAATGCCGCCAACTGGATTGGTATAAAAGTTGAAATCGATGGAGAAGAGTTAGATTTGAATCGTTGTGAGGTAGCAGACTTCCGCCGTGTCCTTAACATGAGAGAAGGATATTTGGAGCGCTCATTTATCGCAACTTTGGCAAGTGGAAAACAAATCAAGGTATATACAAAAAGATTTAACTCAATCGTGGACGACGAATCGGGTGCTATTAGCTACTCGATTACGCCATTGAATTTTGACGGTAAACTTACTCTGACACCATTTATCGATGGTGATATCAAAAATAAGGATGCCAACTACGACGAAAAGTTCTGGGATGAAATTCATCGCGAAACTGCTTTTGCTGAAGGTTATATAGAACTTCGTACTAAAAAGACGGGTTTCCACGTGGTAACTGGTCAGAAGTTTGAAATTCTTCAAGACGGAAAATCGGTTGATTTTCAAAGTTTCCCCATCAAAGCAGAAAAATACGTTGCAAGCCAAGTAAGCTTAGACGTTATTTCGGGTCAAGAAACTACGTTGATTAAATATGCTTGTAATCTTTCTTCAGAAAATTATGCTGTAGAAGAGCTTCTTCCAGCAGCAAAAGCGTATTTGGCTAAAGTTGCAGCCAAAGGATACGATACCATGCTGGCTGAGCAAGCAGAAAAATGGATTTCAAAATGGCACATGAACGACATCGTAATTGAAGGTGACGTAGCTGCTCAACAAGGAATTCGTTTTAATATTTTCCAGCTCAACCAAACTTACTCTGGCGAGGATGCTCGTTTGAATATCGGTCCAAAAGGATTTACTGGTGAAAAATACGGTGGATCAACTTATTGGGATACTGAGGCGTATTGTATTCCTTTCTACATGGCTACAGCTGATGCACAGGTAGCTCGTAATTTGTTGGTATATCGTTGGAAACAATTAGGTCGTGCCATCGAAAATGCAGGTAAATTAGGTTTCAAAGATGGAGCTGCTTTATACCCAATGGTTACCATGAATGGGGAAGAGTGCCATAATGAGTGGGAAATCACGTTTGAAGAAATCCACCGTAATGGAGCCATTGCCTATGCTATTTATGATTACATCAACTATACTGACGATAAAGCTTACTTAGCTGAATATGGCTTTGAAGTATTATTAGGTATCGCTCGTTTCTGGGCTCAACGGGTCAACTGGTCAATTGCTAAAAAGCAATATGTAATGTTGGGCGTTACTGGACCAAATGAGTATGAAAACAACGTAAACAACAACTGGTACACAAGTTATATAGCAGTTTGGTGTTTAAAATACGCCAAAGAAGCCGCAGAATATATCAAGTCTACCGATAGTGCTCGTTATGCAGAATTGGTTGCTTTATTGAGTTTGAATGAAGAAGCTGAATTTGGTAAATTCCAGCATATCATCGACAATATGTATTTGGCGGAGGATAAAGAGTTGGGTGTTTATTTACAACAAGATGGATTCTTAGATAAAGAATTGATTCAAGTAAAAGATCTACCTTCTACTGAACGTCCTATCAACCAAAAATGGTCTTGGGATAGAATCCTTCGTTCTTGTTTCATCAAGCAAGCTGATGTTTTACAAGGAATTTATTTCTTTGAAGACGATTTCGATGTTGATACAATTCGTCGTAACTATGATTTCTATGAGCCAATGACGGTTCATGAGTCTTCATTAAGTCCATGTGTTCACTCAATCATTGCGGCCAAATTAGGTGATAAGCCACGTAGTTACGAATTCTACCAGCGTTCGGCTCGTCTAGATTTGGATGATTACAACAATGATACCGAAGACGGATTGCACATTACTTCAATGGCTGGAACATGGATGTCTGTAATCAAAGGATTTGGCGGCATGCGTGTGAGAAATGGTCAAGTTTACTTGAACCCATTTGTACCAGAAAATTGGAAATCATTTGCTTTCAAAATCAGATTTAGAAACAATATTCTGAATATTATCACCACATCTGATCATGTAACAATCGAAAACCTCGAGGGCGGAGATATTACAATCAATGTAGGCTCTGAAGCTTACGAAGTAAAAGCTACTTCGTCTGTAGTGGTAGCCTTGGGTGCTACGGAATTGGCGTAGGGATTAATAATACTCCTAAAAGCTAGTCGCCTTGTATGAGGGGACTAGCTTTTTGTTTTTAGGTATATTTTCCTATACAACCTTTTTTATTATGACTCTTGAATTCGTTCTATGGAATATAAATTTAAAAAGGAGATTATATGCTATAATATTTATTAGTAGCATTATTTTTGCTGAACTTATAGTTATAATACACTTAAAATAAGTTCATATGAGAGAATTAAAATGGATTGAAGCGATTGAGCGCGTTCTCAAAGAGCATAGTAGACCTCTACATTATACAGAAATTGCCGAGCAAATACTTGAAAATGGTTATAGATCATCTGTTGGATCCACACCTGCTACTACAGTCAATGCGTACATAAGTAATGATATTCGTGATTTTGGGAATGAATCCATTTTTATTAAGGTGGCAATGGGGACTTTTACCTTGCGTGAAAGATCAAATACTTCTAAGGAAAAGTTTAAAAAGAGCGAAATTAGTTATACTTCTATAATAAATTCCTATGGTATGTTCTGGCATAGGAATCAAGTATTCTGGAATGAAAGACCTGATTTATATGGTACGCAGTTAGAAACAAACTCGATAACTAACTTTAAGGAACAAAAAGGCATTTACATACTTTATGATGGTCCAAATATTCTTTATGTAGGGCAAGCAATAGAAGAAACGATTGGAGAGAAATTATTTGGACATACTAATGATTATCTTGAAGGAAGATGGAATCGCTTTTCGTGGTTCGGTATTTATGAGCCAGATTTTGAAGGTACAATATTTACAGTTCAGGAATCAAATCGAGAAATTTCTATTCAGGATATTGTTGAAACTATGCAAGTTTTACTCATCGAAACACTTGAGCCAAAGCAGAATCGAGATTCAAAAACATTACTTTCAGGCTTAGAATTCAAGCAAGTCGAGGATCCTGATTTAAAAAGAAAACGAATTCAACAAATTCTTTCAGAAATAAGCACTTCTTACTAAGCTTCGAAAATCATACTTGTAAGCATGAGCCTTTTCTGTTCTAGAACATAGACTAGATTTTTTTCCTTATAGGATACGATTTAAATCGTATCCTATAAGGAAAAAAATCTAACTTTAAATGGTTTAATTGTTTGATTTTCAGTTACTTATTTTTTTTGGTTTGTGGTTCCGCATTAATTCAAACAATCACTAATTCACTAAATCACCACCTCACTCAATGCTTAAAGAATATATCATAGCCAAAGCGTAAAATCACACCTATTACAACGACCACAAAGAAGATTCTTACAAAAGCACTCCCTTTTTTAAGCGCTAATTTAGTGCCAACTATTGATCCAAGAATGTTGGCAATTGCCAATGGAATAGCTACTTTGTACAACACATCTCCCGATGACATAAAATAGATAATGGCAGGAACATTCGATGCACAATTCATGATTTTGGCATAAGCGGAGGCGTGTAAAAAATCTAAGTAAAAAATTGATACAAAAGTAAAGATCAAAAAACTACCCATTCCTGGTCCGAAAAAGCCATCATAAAACCCCAAAATAGCTCCAGTGAGCATGACTCCCCAGAAAAATACCTTACCATGATATTTGGGAGCATGATGCGTTCCTAAATCTTTTTTGACCAAAGTATATATTAAAACCAATACTAATAACACCAAAATAATGGGGCGTAGGGTTTCTTTGTCAAGTGAACTGACTAATCGAGCACCCATTAGGGCAAATACCCCTGTGATTGCTACGGCAGGTAACATGACCTTCCAATCAACTTTTACCTGTTTGATATATTGTGAAGCTGCCACTAAAGTACCAGACACAGAAGCTAATTTGTGTGTACCAATAATAGTTGGAATAGAAAATTGTGGTAAAAATATCAATAAAGCTGGTAGTTGAATCATACCACCACCGCCAACAATCGAATCGACAAATCCAGCAGAAAAGGCAAAAATGAGTAAAAAAGAAAGAGTTTGAAGACTAATATCGTCAAGGAGCATGAGCAATGAGGGTTGATGATTTTACAAAATTAGCCCAAACTCTTCAAATTTTCCTCAAACTACGCCTAAATCATTCGAAGGGCATTTTGAGTAATGAAGAAATCGATTCATTTTTGGAAGCATTCATTTGAGTATCCACTCCATAAACTATTTCTTTGGGATTAATATGTGAAAATGTACCAAATAAACGATCCCAAATAGAGAAGATATTTCCATAGTTAGAATCCGTAAAAGGTTGCACATAATGGTGATGTACATGGTGCATATCGGGCGTAACGATAACCCAGCTCAATATTTTGTTGAGAGTAGGGGGAAGCGTAATATTGGCGTGGTTGAATTGTGATAACAGTACCGAAATAGATTGATACATCATGACAACCCACATTGGTGCTCCAGTAATGACCACAGCAATGGTGGTGAAGACAAATCTAAAAACACTTTCTCCAGGATGATGACGGTTGGCAGTGGTAGTATCTACTTGCATATCGCTATGGTGAATAATGTGAAATCGCCACATCCACTTGACTTTATGCTCAAGCCAATGGATAAACCAAGCGCCAATCAAGTCCAATAGTAATAATCCTAAAATAGCATATATCCAAAGAGGCATGACAGGAAGCCAATTGATAATACCAAAATGATTAGCAACTGCCCAATCAGAAGATTTTAGTAGAATAAATGCCAAGAAAAAATTGACAATGATAGTCGTTAACGTAAAAAATATATTTACACCAGCATGGCGCCATTTATGATAGGAAAATTTGAATAGTGGTAAGGATGATTCAATCAACCAGAAAAAAGTAATACCACCCACCAAAATTATTGAGCGATGTGACGAAGGAATGGTAGAAAAGTAGTTTATTAGTCTTTCCATATTAATAGACTTTTCCAAGATTTTTTTGAATTAAGATTATTAATATAAATATAACCTATTTTAAGCAAGCTTATTCCTGATTAATTTTTTAAATTTTGCTTTAAAAAATCATGCAATAGTGTATGAAAATCAACGATTATCATAACTTTGCACCGTAAAATAAAAACAAATACCACCACTGTTAAACAAAGCTTTACTTTGTATTTATCACTCAAAATAAAGTTTTATCACTAATATTATCCTTAATTATATGAATCTACTGATCATTTATGAGCATCAGTTATTGGCTGATGGCCTTAAAGTTATTCTTGAGCCAAACCCTAGTATTTTATCTGTCAACTTACTTTCTTTAGAACAAGCATCTACACAAAGTATTCAGTCTTTTGCCCCAGACATACTGTTGATTGACTGTCAACAATCGCACCACCAAGTGACAAACCTACTTGAAGCCTTATCAATACAAAATGTTAATCTTGCTACTTTTGTGTTAGGAGTGAGCCAATGGATGTCTACTCCATCTGTAGTTACCAAAGTTTTTCAATTAAATAGTGGTTTAAATGATTTGCTATCCGAAATAAATGCTTTGAAGTCAAATTCAAGTCAAAAGCTCTTTAACGAAACCTATCATTACCAAACACCATTTTTTAGTAAGTATGGTATTTCTCTACGTGAAGCTCAAGTAATTGCTTACGTTATGCAAAGGGAGTCAAGCAGCTCGATTTCTGAGAAGTTGTTTATCAGTGTTCATACGGTCAATACACATAAACGGAATATTTATCATAAGCTATCTGTGCCGAATGAACGAGAACTGATAAAATTTGTTCAGAACAGATTCAAAACAGAACATTCTTTTAAGGCTAATAGTTAGGTATTTGTTTTTTGGTAATTAATCCCAAGACCATACCTAATGAAAGCGGGAAAAATAACCATTCAACACCAATTAAAACTTGTAGATTTTGCAAAAACATGATACTTAAAACTGTGATAGCAAAGCCAATGCTATTGACAATCGTTATAGCTGAAGCACGATACGCAGGTTGTGCATTTTGTGAAATAAGTGTAGAGAATTGAGGAGAGTCTGCTACTACACTAAATCCCCAAATTAATAACAAGCCTATAAATACCTCAAAAGGTAACTGCCATATAAAAGGGCTTAGTAAACAGCAAAATCCAGAAACAATCAAGAAAAAATAAGCTAACTGACGACTTGTGAAACGTTGTTGGGAGAGTTCGGCTGTGCATATACAGCCCAAAATCCCCATGCCAATTATACCAAAAGACCATGCTGAGATAGAAAAAGATTCATGGTGGAGGCTTTGATAATGCTGTAAAATGACTGGTACAAAGGCCCAAAAAGTATATAGCTCGAACATGTGTCCAAAATAGCCCCAAGCATATTTTTTGAAATTGGGGTTGGCAAATGCTTCTAATATCGCCTTTGGACTAAAAGTCCCTATTTTTTGACGATAGGGACCATCTGTTATGCCTATGGCCATTAATAATGCACCGCTTGATGACAAGATAGATGCAGCTATAATGATAGCTTGCCAATTAAAATGCCATTGTATTGCGGCTAAAAAGTGACCAAAGGATGTGCCCAATACCAGGGCTCCCACCAAATACCCTAAGGCTTTTCCTAATCCTTTCTGATGCCAATCGCTCATGATTTTCATGCCAACAGGATATACACCTGCCAGAAAAAAACCTACGCCAAATCTTATGCTGAGTAACAAAGTCGTATTTCCCATGCTCTGAAGTGTAAGGAGGTTGAGCAAAGCGCCAAAAAGAGCAGAGATAACAAATACCCATTTGGGCGAAAACCTATCGCTAATGGCTAAAATGGCATAACACAAGGTTCCACAAACAAAACCCAATTGTACTGCCGAAGTCATCTTACCTAAAAAATGATTATTTGGCGGAAACAAGGGTTGAATATCCTTTAAGATAGCATTGACAGCAAACCACAAAGAAGTTCCTGAAAATTGCGCAAAAACCACGACTGGGGTTACAGTCTTAGGGTTTTTTATAAAATTTAACATAGTCTATTTTTCTCAAAAACTAATATGTAATCGTGCAAAATAAGATTTAAGTTATGAGTTTAGGTACTAGGCAACAGGCACAAGGCATAGAGCGTATAGCCTAATACAGGTAACTTATTCCACAACCACATACGCTCTAACTGGAAATGTTCCCATTCCTTTCACTTTAGGTGGCGTTGCACAAAATTGAATCGCTACTCCATCAGGAATTTGGTGGAGGTTACACAAATGCTCCACAATCAAAATTTCGTTTTTGAGTAAAATAGTATGAACAGGTCTAGTTTTTCCAGAAACATCATCAATGTTGTATGAGTCTATCCCAACCAAAATCACTTTTTGATCTACCAAATATTGGGCTGCTTCTGCGGTTAAAAAGGGGTTCTCTGAATAATATGCTTCCTTTTCCCAAAGTTCATCCCAGCCCGTGTGTACCAACACCGCCTTGTTATAGATGTCATATTGTTTGAATATATCGACATCAATAACCTTGCTCTTTTGATATGGAGCTCTGACGACGACAGCGGCGAGGAGAGCAGTTTTTTCAATTAAAATGTCAGATAAATCCTTACCATCCTCATATCTGTGAAATGGGGTATCAATGTAAGTACCTGTATTTGCAACCATTTCAATTTTGCCAATTTGGAATGAAGTGTCTTCGTCGTACCAATTTTTAGATTCTTCTCGAATCCAAAAATCACAGATTTTGGGTGCTGGAAGTCCTTTGTAAGTAACAGTTCCGTCTTCGATAGTATGACTTAAGTCGATAAATTTCATGGTTTGTAAAATGAAAGTTGATAAATATTCAAGAATAAATGTACGGAAAAGTTTACCAAATTACTCACGTTTGGGCGACTGCCCCATGGCTCTTCCAATTGCTTTGATAATTACTGTTTTCGTGTTTTTCCTTATAGATTATAAATGAGGTTCTGATGAATATTAATTTTAGATGGACTGTGTGAATTTAATTATAATTAGAATAAATTTGATAAAAATAATAATTGCTGAATAATATCAATTTTATAAGTATCATTCTTTGTTAAAAACGTTTTTTCTACAATCAAATTAACGGGCTTATAGATGTTTGATACTAAATTATAAAACAACCTATGAAAAAAGCTCTACTTTTATTACTAATTTATTTTGCATATAATGCAAAAGTGTACTCACAAACCCCAGAAATTATTTTTTCTGGATTAAAAAGTCCTCAAAATGGGGTCATTTGCGCAGGACAAAAATTTACCGCCATATTTAATACAAGAGGTTCATTTTATACTGGAAACAAGTTTTCTCTACAACTAGCTACATGGGGAGGGTCGGTAATCCTAAACTTAGATACGAAAGATTCATCGGGCTTTCTAGTAGGAGAATATCCTAGTGATGATGTATTATCGCAACTCAACCCTAATGAATATTATTATATACAAATCGCCTCTACTGCGCCCAAAATAATTTCAAATCAAGCAAAGCAAGACTTTAGGTATGCTAAGCTTCCCAAACTAATCCATAATCCAATTTCTTCAACTACTATAAGAAAAGGAACTGCTTTGGGTATAGATTTGACTGGTACAGCTATGGCTCCCTTGAGTTTTACAACCTCAGAGGGGGATAATTATTACATCAATAATGTAGAGAGTTATAATAGTACCGTTAGATTCGATGTGTATCCTCAAAAAAGTGGTGAATTCAAAATAAAAGAAATCAAAAATGCTTGTGGACAAGGAACAGTGGAGGGAAATGTTTCATTGACTGTTCATAGCAATACTTTGACTCTTAATAGAAAGGATAACATGGTGTTTTGTAAGGGTGTTATTAATCGCTTAAGGATTACAAAACAAGGGACATGGAATACTGATAATAAATTCTTGTTGGAGTTTTCGAGTTATAGTAATGACAAAATTTTTGTAGTGGAGGCCACCGAAAATGATAGCGAAATATCATTTACCCTACCCGATGCCATCTCAATAGCACCCTATAATGTAGTTTTAAAATCAACAAGCCCTGCGATGATTGGCGATGGCAGAACATCAGTTGATATTAATACAAGTGGCTCCGCAGAATTAGTGCCTTTTTCTAAGACAATTGTTTATGGTAACAGTGCTACTTTGACTATCAATACCACACCATTGTATCCATTATATTACGAGCTAAATGATGGTCTAGTTGGCGTTATCGAAGGGAGTTGGCCAATAGAGCAGATTGTAAGACCAACCCAAAGTACAAATTACAAGGTTAAATATTCGAACACTTGTGGACAAGGAGAAGGTAAGAATGTAGTTAGCATCAATGTAGTAGATGGTATAAAAGTTGAAGATGTTGAAAAAGGCGTCTATTGCTTAAACGAGACTGTAAAGTTGAAGTTTAGTACACTTTCATCAACTCTTGCCATTGGTTCTACGATTAATGTACACATCAGATTCAACTTCTCGACTCCATTTAGAGTAGCAGGTAAAGTAACAGGAATCAATACTGCGGAGTTTGTTATTCCTTCTAGTGTAGCAGAAGCCCCAGGAATGTTTGCTATTGCCCTATCTACGGATAAACTTCCTATTGGAGCATATACTGCTTATACGATTGAAATGCGTAAACTTCCTACAGCCAGATGGTCGAATCCAATGTCTAATCTAAACTTGGACGTACCAAAGCTAGTAAACTTAGGATTAGCGCTCAATGGAGGTGGAGATTATAAGGTTGAACTTTCGACAGGTCAAACGTTGATGTCAATCTACGGTTTTACGAATGTTGAAGGAAATTTTTGGGCAGATACTACAAAGCAGTTTTCTATTAAATCGGTTTCTAATTCTTGTGGCGAATCCTCAAACTTAAATTTAGCCTTCAATGTAAGTGTTGCTCCTCAAACAAGCTATTTAAAGATTAAATCTACCATAAAATACAACTCCTTTGTTTGTTTAGAAAATACGTATGATTTATTATTAGAAAAAACAGGAAATTTTGCTAATGATACAAAATTTGTCCTCGATATAGTTGATAACTATGGATCAGCAATTGCCTTAAATGTTGCTGAGTTCAAGAATGACAAATTGAGTTGGAAGCCTAGCGCTAACTTACGCTCTTATTCATCACCCATTTATTTAAGACCCCGTGCTGTTAATACTCAAGTACAAGGAGAAATGTTGAAAATAAGGGTTGGTCAAAAACCTGAAGTGGATATATCAAGTATGACTATTTTAGTTGATTATGATGAGCGTCATGTAATAGATGCGAGTGTTAGTTTTGCTACCAATGATGACAATAATACTGTTACTCTTACCAATGGACAAGTGTTTAAATCAGGAAGTAGTTATTTGTTATTCAGTCTTCCAATGAATGGAAGTACAACTACTTACACGATAAAAAGCGTTGGTAATTCATGTGCAACTTTAGATATTAATAAGACTATCACTGCCAAATACCGTAATCGAGAAATCGTTATGGATAAGAATAATCAATTTTTGTGTAAAGGAGCAAAGCATACGATTACGTTTTTTGAAACAAAAAGGATACCTAACTCGCCAAAAGGAGTGTTTCAATTAGAAATTTCTCAAGTTGGAAACTTTGGAAATTATACTGTTCTTAAGAAAGATATTACACAAAGTCCTATCGAAATAATTATTCCTGAAAGCTTTAAAGCGGGTTGGTATTATATACGAATGAAAGACCAAAGTGATTCTACTTTTGTGTCAGCTACTCAATGGGTCAATTATCAGACCAACCCTAATATTGATGTTAGCTCTTTGGATGGCAAAAATGAAATAACCATTAATGGAGGAGAATATGTAGCTCTTAAAAATAATGGCGTAAGAGACTTAGAATTTAGTGGGTATCTCGCAAGTGATCAAAATCAAATTTTTTCATTCAATAGTGATGCGCTTAATGGTAGTGATATAAATTTCTTGCCAAGAGCAGGAGGTGTCTATAAACTAAAAACCCTAGTGAATCGATGTGGAATCTACGATGGACAGAGCTCCATTAAAGTGACACTCAAGCCAACGGTAACATGGAGTTTAAAATCGTTTAGTAGTATATACTGTAAAAATGAAAGTTATATTTTTACCTTAGGAGTAAAAGGAGATTTGCCGACTTCTGCCAAATTTAAGCTTTTGCTAGAAAACTCATCAGAGACCTCTCTTGCTACAATAGTAGAAGTTTCAAACTCTGGAGACTATATCGTGAAGTTACCATCTACTATTAAATTGGGGAGTTACAATTTAGTACTCCGTGATGTAGCAGGAAATAAAATAGGACAAACGCTAACTTACCGAGTTGAAACAACTCCAAATGTAGTAGTATCTGGGTCTAGTATAGTAAATGCTAATCAATCTACTTATATAAGTGCCAAACCCGTAAGCGAACTTTTTGCATCTTCTTCACCACAGATGCTGGGATACACCCTTACCAATGCTCAAAAAGGAATAGTATATTATTCTGAGACTAATCCTGCATATATTCCTGTCAATGTTAGTCTATCTCAAGTTATTAGTTTACAAAGTGTTTATAATGAATGTGGAGTCGGAATCGCAACAGGTAATGCTAATATAATCGTCAATACTAAAAGTGACAAAGTTGTTATGACGAATGCCCCCTCTACAACTACATCGAATCTTCGATTGTGTGCAGGTAGCAAGTCTACTATTACCTTTTCTACTCAAGGAAATTTTGATACAAATACTGCTTTTTTAGTACAATTATCAGATATAAATGGCGAAAATTTTCGAACACTTCCATCAACTCCAACACCGAGTGTTCAAAATTCACTGAATTTTCAGATTCCCAGTGATTTAAAATTAGGAACTGGATACCGTTTCAGAGTAATCAGTAACGATGCGAATAGTATATCTACTACCAATATTTTCCCTTTAACAATAGGAGCACCTTTAGTGGCCGAGTTTGATACGACAAAGTATTCTTATACAGCAAACTCGACTGCACTTGTAAGTCTAAGAATTAAAGTGGATGGTACTTTGCCTGTTATAGCTTCAATTGGGAAAAATGAAAGCTCTGCAAAAAATGTAACGATAGACAAGCTCCTATTTGAATACCCAGTAGAGGCTATGCCATCTGCACAGTATAAAATATTTGCTGTAGGTAGCACATCTTGTGGACTAGGATTGGTTGGCACAAAATCTATAGCAACTCTTGAATTAATCACAGGTATCGACGACCTACAATCACTAGGTGTTTTGGTGGGACCAAACCCCGCCAGCGACTATATCACCATCACGAGTGACGAGCCAAATATCAAAGCTGAAATTTTTGATATGATGGGACAGTCGGTATTTGATACAGAACTCCTTGCTGGTAAAAACCAAATCAGTCTTCAAAGTTTTGCAAATGGAGTTTATCACCTCAAAGTTTCTAAAGGAAATAAATCAGGAACTTTTAAAGTGATGAAATTCTAATTATTACATCCCGATTACGATAAGTAGTCGGGATTTTTTTGCAAATATACTCTACCCTCGCTAATATTATCCGCAATCATCTAATTAGTTGGGATAGAGTTTTAAACCTCTTAAAGCAGACGATTAATTGAATACTCGCCTTTTTCATTAAAATCATCTGTTACGAAAAATGTAAAATTTATTTTGTTAAATGAGCCTTTTATACCTGGGTAATAAATCGTCATACCGTCAACAGGAGTACCATACTCGAAAAGTGCTTTGCCCGTAATAATTGTTGAAGTGGAGGGAAATTTATCGGCACAACCAAGGCGATGAAAATCATTGAGACTAATGGTAGAAGGTGTTTCATTATTTTGGAAGGTATTAGTTGTAAGTATTGTTAATTATTTCTTTACCAATAAATATTTTCCTCATTTGTTACTATCTAGGCGAAGTATATGCGAGGCAAAATAAACGACATTAGGATGTTATTTTACTAAACAATGCTCAATATTGTCCATTATTATTTGATAAAAAAATCAAGTTGATAGCAAATTCATCAGTAGAGATGCAATGCTTTGCGTCTAAAAATGTGTCATTTTGGAATGTAATATCAAAAAGGCATTCGAAAAACTCATTTCGAATGCCTTTTTGATAAACCATCACAATATCCCTGTTATCCGAGCTAATTTTAGCACTAGCTAAAGCTCAAAAATCTATCAACAAACAAAAGGTAGCTTTTTATATCAAAGTATCTCAACTCCTGCTTATTTTAACTATTCATTCCATTTACCCATGCTTCATCACTTTTCGAATCTGCTGGTACGAGTCATTTTGAAAACGAGCGTAATAGACGTCATTTTTCCATTTTGAAGTATCTACAGGCATATCATAAGTACCTTCAGGATATAGCCCATCCACTGGGGTGTCCATTAGTCTTCCTACGTTATCAAAAATTTGAATCAGGTTATGGCCGCCTCTTGAAGTATATACCAAAATCGTACTTTGTTGGAAAGGATTGGGGTAATTGTAGATGTATTCCCCCGTAGAATCTAAATCCACAACAGGAGTAAGTCCACAAGCTTGCGGCCGAATGAGTGGTAAAGATTGAAAGGTATCTTTAAACAACACATCGTCCTTCCAACTGGCATTCATACATAAAAACTGTTCAAGAATAGAACTATATACCGAACGAAAATCATATTGCATGAGTACATTGTCGCCTGTTTGAACTGAAGCTGCAATATCTGGCGTTGTACCCAACACAATGGGATTGACCATATCCCCAAACATAAACAAAGGGGCGGCTGCTCCGTGGTCGGTTCCGCCACTGGCATTCGATTTGATCCTACGTCCAAATTCTGAATAGGTCATTCCTACGACTCTTTTGGATACGCCCATTGCTTTCAAATCATCGGTAAAGGCTTTGATGGCATCCGAGATTTGTTTCCAAAGATTGGCATGCGTTCCTGTGGTGGTAGCAGTCGTATTTACCTGATTACTGTGCGTATCAAAGCCTCCCAGATTGACAAAATACACCTTCGTTTTGAGTCCTCCTCCAATAAGGCTTGCCACGATTTTTAATTGTCCTGCCAAATTGGTATTTGGGTAGGTAACCAAATTTTTAGCTTTGCCCGCTGCTCCTCTAATAGAACTGGCATATAAATTTGTCTGATTGGCTACTTCTCTCAAAAACTTCAATTCTTTCCCTGCTAAAGTATCTGGGGCATCTTCTACCTTATTTTGTACCAAATTATAGAAACTGCTAGGGTTGGTAATAGCCATTCCCATAGAGGAAACAGGACCTTGCAAAGCAGTACTCACCGTAGAGCCAATTTGTATGGCCAAAGGGTCTGGGAATTGAGCATTAGGATAGTTGTTGGGATAGGCAGGGTGTTGTAAAGCCAAATATCTTCCAAGCCAGCCATTATACACATACTGATTGGCATCTGAGGCCGAATTCCAAATATCAGTTGCCCTGAAATGGGAAAAGTTGGGATTGGGGTACCCTACGCTTTGTATTACGTTGGCTTTGCCCTCCATAAATAGGTTATGCAAGCCTCCTGCCATAGAGGGGTGCAGACCAATATTATCATTTTGAGAAATCTTCAATAGGGATGTCTCTGGAATGGCGATGTTTGGGCGAGCATTTTTGTACAGCCCATATTTATCGATAGGGATAACGGTATTTAAACCGTCGTTACCTCCATTGAGCTGGATAACCACAAGCGTGTTGTCGTCACCACTTTGATTTTTGGCAACATTTCCCAAGGCTTTCACCGAAAAACCACTGAGTAATGCAGGCATTAAGAATCCTGATATAGACTGCTGGACAAACTCTCTACGTTTCATAAAAAGAGATTTTAGATAGAAGAAATACCGAAATCAACTTATTGTGCAAAATGAATTAGAGTAAAATATTTCACTTACAATTCACCTAGTGTCCTAAGGATTATAAAACTGTTTATTTCGGATGTTGGATTTCGGAAGTATAAGCTTCTATATTTCCGAAATCAGAAATCCCAAATCTGAAATAGTTAGAAATCCTTAGAACACTACTAATTCACAACTCACAATTCATCACTCATAACTAGGTTAATTGGTACTCTGGCAATGACAATAAGTACTGGTAAAGTGATTGTAATTTGCTCTTGACAAGTGTCATGGTATCTTGCGGTCTTACCAGCATGGTATCCCAGATTTCGGTCCAATAGTAGTCGCTCGACTGCCCCGAAAGCAGTATGTCTCTTTTGAGTTGTTCAATTCTTTCTGCTGAAACGGGCACTTTGTATAACAAGGCAATGGAATCGGTAATCAACAAATTGGGATCGTTGGGTTTGGGTAAATTCTTGGCAAAAGCAATGACATCAATCTGTATTCTTTTCCCATTACGGGTGATTCCATTAGCAACTATGGTGTCGGTATATTGCACTCTTTTGGGATAAGTATCTGCCGTAATCCATGCTTCGTAAAATATCGGTTGCTGATAATAAGCCGCCCAACCAGCTACGTTGGGAGGGTCTCCAATACTTTGTTGCATAATCGTACCTTGTCGAACGACTTCTACAAAAAACGTGTAGACATCCACAAATTCCGTTTTCGGATTTGGGAATATCACATCAAATTCACGAAGGTTTCCAATAACTAAATCTAGGGGAGATTTGATAACAGCTCCATAAAGCTGTGCATCATAAAAAAAATGACTTTTAAAGAGGGTAGAAAGGACTGGAGTAATCTCAAAATTATTTTTTCTGAAAATTTCGGCGAGCGGCGTAATGACGTTTTTTTCGACACTTTCATTCAAATCATAATGCACAAAGAACTGATAAATTTTCCGACAAATAAACTTGCTTAATTCTTCTTTTTGAAATAGCATATTGACTAATTCATCCAGTTCTAACATACCATCTGTACCTGATTTCCCTTTTATGACCGTGTTATTGTAATACGACGAAAAGGTTTTATCACTGGTATCATGCCTGCTTGGAGTAAAGCTATAATCGATAGTCAGAGCACTTACGACATAGCCTGTCAATACTCTAGCTGCGGCTTTTACGTCGTCTTCTGTGTACTTTGAGTCGGAGCCTTTTCCCATTGTAAAGAGCTCTTGTAGCTCTCGTCCGTAGTTTTCGTCTGGCGCTGTTTTGGTATTTTTATTTCCATTCAAATACACCAGCATAGCAGGGTCAATGGACATTTCTCGAACGAAAGTTTTGAAATTACCCAAAGCAAATTTTCGTAGTAATGAGTGATGTTTGTACAAATAGCGTGCGTCACTTACGGTATCTGCTTCGGTAGAAAAATGATTGTGCCAAAATAGAATCATTTTCTCGTGGAGACTTCTTCCCTGATAAAACATCTGTTGCAACCACCAAGCTTTGTAGCTATTTCTCCTCTTACTATTGAGCGTGCCATCTCCGTAAGCGGCAAATGCCCAAGTGGCGCCAAGTGCAATGCCTGTTGGATCGGTATAATCGCTCGTATTGTAATAGTTGAGGGGAGGCTCAGGAAACGATTGAGGTTTTAATAATTCATCGACGGACTGACTTAAAGTTTTGGTTTTGAAATAGTTTACATCGGCTGGTTTGGCGCCAAACATTACCCGCTTGAGCAAGTGAGTAATCTGTGGCGTACTCCATTCACCTTTATATTCCTCCAATCCTCCTTTAATTTGTTTACTTGAAAAAGTCATAGTATGTTGTGCTTAGAGTTGGACCTTTTAGATTTTCAATGATTGAAAAGGTTTAATTATTGTCGTTAACCTAGTAAAAGGCTTTACAATAAAATATACCTAACAATACCATAATAAAAGCATAATGTACTAGTCGAGACTTAGCAAAAATCAAGATTTACCTTTGTGGCAAAATTGGTTTTGCGTTATGACAAACACTAAATTTCAAAATGATATTGCTATAATTGAAGCATGGCAAGCGGGCGATTCCGACGCATTTGAGGTACTTTATCAAAAGTACTGGCGAAAGCTCTATGTCTTTGCACGCCGTACCACGCCCAATACCGAGGATGCCCAAGATTTGATTCAAGATGTTTTTGCGCAATTATGGATGCAAAAAGAACAAATCGATGCTGCTGTATTTTCGGAATCCTATTTGTTTGCTATTGTGAGAAATAAACTATTGGATAAAATTCGAAAACAATATGTGCGGGAAGAATATGTCCAGAAAATTCTTCAATCTTCCTCCGAGTCTGATTTCTCAACTCAGCAAACCATCCTGACCAATGATTTGAACAATCATATTCATCAAGCGGTGGATGTTTTGCCAGAAAAATGCAGAGAAGTTTTTCAACTTAGTCGTTTCGAGCAACTCTCAGTTGATCAGATTGCCCAAAAGCTTCAAATTTCCCCTCAAACCGTCAAAAATCAATTATCCAAAGCGCTACAATTAGTTCGTTTTCGATTAAGAGAGTTTGCAACTCTTGGGCTTTTATTATCTACTTTTTTTTAAAAAATCATATTTCAGCATAGTACCAAAACTTACCTTGCACGAATACATACATGAAAGGAAAGGAAAACATCCCCATTTCCTTTACATGAATGATTTCCAAAGAGCAGGAGCGAATTTTACGAGAATACCTCAGTGGTCAAGAAAGCCCCGAAGGAAAAGCCCTTTTTGATCAATGGGCACAATCGCTCTATGAGGATAGTTCATTGCAACCTTCCGACACCGAGGAGGCTTTAGCAAAAGTTCAACAAGAAATTTGGCTGAAGGTTTCTGCTAAAAAAGTTTCTTCAATTATTCGTTTGGCATCTTCATGGGGGCTTCGTGCTGGAATGGCAGCGAGTTTGTTGTTGATTTCTCTCTTGGCTTGGAAATGGATTGACAGATACAACCAACCAGTCCCCGAATATGAATTAAGTTATCAGACCATCAAAACAAAAGCTGGTGAACACGCTACCGTCACTTTGGAAGATGGTACACAGGTATTTCTGAATGGTGCCTCGAGCTTGCGTTTTCCAACAAAACTACTTGGACAAACTCGTCACGTATATTTAGAAGGGGAAGCTTATTTTGAGGTAACGCACAACCCTCAACAACCTTTTGTAGTGAGCTCAAAACACCTGAACACTACGGTGAAAGGTACCACTTTCGATGTGCATGATTACGCTCAAGACATACAAGCAAATGTGACAGTATTGACAGGGAAAGTTGCTGTAGAAATGGCAAATAATAGAACTAGTAATTGCTTAATTCTTCCAAATCAAACATGTATTTATCAAAAAGGAAAAGCTGTTTTGGAACAGTCAAATGTGGAAGATGCCAGAGAGTCAATCAGTTGGAGGGAACGAAAAATTTACTTCAAACGTGAGCGTATGGGTTTGGTTTTTAGAAAATTAGAACGAATGTATGCGGTGTCATTTCGAATCAAAAACCCTCAGTTATTAGATTGTACATGGATTGCTTCTTTCGAAAATGCTAGCTTGGAAGAAGTTCTACAATTGATGCAATCTTCATTAGGTATCCAATATCAAATCAAAGGAAAGGAGGTTATTATCACAGGAATTTGCCAATAAATACGAGTCCAAAATATAGTTTTAGACTATTTTACAAATAAAAAAAGGTCAATGAAGGGTCGAGCTTCATTAACCTTGCAAACAATTCCCACGTCGTAGCGCCTTTTACAAGGTGCCCTTATAGGTTATTATCTTAAGCAAACTTATGCAAAAAAATCGATTCTCGCTAATGATAAGGCGAATCATCTCGGTGCCCACACTGTCGTTGGCATTAGGCTTTGGTATGTGTCATGCACAAGTATCCCAAGCACAGGAAGTATTGAATAACAAAGTTTCGGTTCAGGCTCAAAACCAGAGCCTAGAAAGTGTTTTAACACAAATAGAAAAACAAACAGGCGTGCGTTTCGTGTATGCAGGAAGTTTGATTTCGGAAAAAGATAAACTCACTTTTTCGGTCCAAAATCAAAACTTGAAACAAGTACTGAATAGTATTTTTTCAAACCGAAATATCGATTTTAGTTTTTCTGGAAATAATCAAATCGTCCTAAAAGCAAGCCCAAAGTCGCAAGACCATACTTCGGTAAGTGGAAAAATCACCGATGCTCAAACAGGCGATGCTTTGCCAGGGGTAAACGTATCGGTAAAAGGTACCAGCAAAGGTGCCACTTCTGATGCGAATGGAAATTTCAAAATCAGCATATCAGAAAAAGACGCAGTATTATTATTTTCCTTTGTGGGATTTACTTCACAAGAGGTTCCAATAAAAGGAAGAAACCGTCTCAATGTTCAGTTATCAGAGGATAACAAATATCTCAATGAGGTAGTAGTAACAGCCTTAGGTATCAAAAGAGAGGAAAAAGCCTTAGGATATTCTACCCAAAAACTAGATGGTTCAGCAGTGACGGATGCACCATCCAACAACTTTATGAATGCACTATCAGGTAAAGTTGCAGGCTTGAACCTAACCAAAACCGATGGTCCTATGGGAAGTAGCCGTGTGACACTGCGTGGCGAAAGTATTTTGGATTTCAATTCCCCTGGTGCTTTAATCGTAGTCGATGGCGAACCGATTAACACTTCTTTTCAGGGTGTAGGACATGGAGCCTATTTAGGTGGCGATTCTCCTATCGATTTTGGAAGTGCGCTAACAGATATTGACCCTAATAATATCGAGTCTATCAACGTACTAAAAGGTCCTGCGGCATCAGCCTTGTACGGCTCTCGTGCAGGCAATGGGGCGATTATTATCACGACCAAGAGCGCAAGTAAAGACAAAAAAGGTCTTGGGGTGTCTTTTAACTCTTATGTAAGTGTTGACCAAGTAAATCGTTGGCCAGACTATCAATACCAATACGGGCAAGGAACGGCAGGGCAGAATTATTACTCTTATGGTACAACGGCAGATGGTGCAGGAACGCAAAGTACAAGTTCGGCTTGGGGACCTAAATTTGATGGTCAATCATTTTATCAATATGACTCACCGCGTGATGCCAATGGTGCTTTTACCGAAAGAACACCATGGAAACCCTATACAGACAATCGCAAAAACTTTTTTGAGCAAGGAGTAACCCTGTCAAACAATATTTCGATTACCAATGTGAAAGACAAAAGCAATACTCGTTTGAGTCTTTCCCAAATGAAAAATAACTGGATTTTGCCTAATACAGGCTATGAACGTATTAGTTTAGGTTTCTCAAATAATTCACAGATTTCGGCAAAGTTGAGTACTGCTGCGAAGGTCAATTATTACAATAAATTTAGCGATAACCTTCCGTCGACGGGCTACAACAACCAGTCGATTATGTACTTTATTGCGTTCCAAAATCCGAATGTTAATTTGGATTGGTATCAGCCTTACTGGTTGCCAGGAAAAGAAGGTTTGGAACAAAATCACCCTTTTAGTTCTTTGATTGATAATCCTTATTTGATTGTATATGAAATGCTGAACAAATCGAGTCGTCATAATGTAACGGGTACTATGTCGGCTACCTACAATATTTTGAAAGGCTTGGATTTAACGGTGCGTACTGGTTTGGATATGGGTTATGAATTTCGTTCGCAACAACGTCCTAAGAATACCCAAAAATTTCAAGCGGGTATGTACCGTCAGCAAAATGTATTTAACCTCGAATCTAACTCTGATTTTTTGTTGAAATACAAATTGCCACTTGAAAAAACTTGGCAAGTGACAACCAGTTTTGGAGGAAATATTTTGAAACAAAGTCAAAAATTTACCAATCAATTAGCTGACCGCTTGGTGATTCCAGGGGTGTATAATTTGGCAAATTCTGAACAATTACCTCTCACCCAAAGTGACCGTGCCGAAAAGCGTATTAACAGTTTGTATGGTTTTGTTAACCTTGGTTACAAAGATTTTGCCTTTTTGGATGTTACAGGTCGTAATGACTGGAGTAGTACTTTACCAAAACAAAATAATTCTTTCTTTTATCCTTCAGCTACTTTGAGTTTGGTTTTATCTCAAATGACTAATATGCCTAATTGGATAAGCTATGGTAAAATCCGTGGTGCTTACGCCAGTGTAGGCTATGACGCTCGCTTAGGAACCTATAATCTAGAAAAAATCTATAACTCAGGTACTTTCCCGGGTGAACTCGAAAGTCCTAATGTGATTGCCAATCCGAATCTAAAGCCACAAAGAAATAACTCCTTTGAGGCAGGAACGGAATGGCGTTTTTTCAAAAATCGTTTGAGTTTGGACGCTACCGTTTATGAACAAACTACCATTGACCAAATCTTGTATGCACCAGTGGAATATGCTTCAGGATATAGCTCTTCATTGATCAACATGGGTAAAGTCGTAAACAAAGGTGTCGAATTAACCTTAAATGGCAATCCTGTGAAAAATTACGCTGGCTTTTCGTGGGATGTAACAGTCAATTGGTCGATGAATAGGAATAAAGTATTGGAGTTAAACAACGAAACAGGAAGTGTAATACTGGCAAAATATGTTGGTAGCCGTGTGACAGTCGAAGCCAGAGAAGGACAACCTTTAGGAACAATTTACGGACTAGGCTTTAAGCGTTCGCCAGAAGGACAAATTGTATTTGACAAAGATGGATACCCTGTGCTTACCGATCAGTTCGTTAACCTTGGCAATACAAATCCTGATTGGAGGGGAAGTATTTCTAATAATTTTAAATACAAAAACTGGAGTTTATCTGTACTATTTGATATTCGACAAGGTGGTAGAATTTTCTCTTTGACGAATTCTATTTTGGGTGAACAAGGTAAAAATACAGCCACCTTAGCAGGTAGATATGACGGTATCATTGGACAAGGTGTAACGCTCAATGCCGACGGACAATATGTGCCTAATACCACCAAAGCGACTAATATCGTAACGTATTACAACAAATGGTATGGTCGTGACAATGTGGAGGCTAATACATTTGACGCTTCATTTGTCAAACTTCGAGAGGCTCGTTTGGCTTACACCATTCCTGCAAAAGTGCTTCGTAAGACTTTCTTAAGAACTGCAAGTATCGGAATTTACGGTCGTGATTTATTTGTATGGTCAACTTTCCCTGCTTTTGACCCCGAAACATCTACGCTCGATAATGCTACGATCACCCCAGGTTTAGAAGTTGGACAATTCCCATCTACGCGTACTATGGGAGCAAACCTTACTATATCTTTCTAATTTTTATAACATGAAAAAACTTATCTTTTTATATCTTTTTCTTATCGTAGCTCTGACGTCTTGTACAGAAGGCATGGAGGAACTCAATCACGACCCAGAAGGGGTATCGTCCGCCACAGCTGGTAGCTTTATGAATACTGCCATTTTGGAAGGAGTTAACACTGGTTTGAGTCGAAGCCATCGTCTCAATAATGAGTTGATGCAAGTAACAGTTTCTTTGACCGAAGGCAATACGGTGTTTCATCGATATGTGCTTTTTCCGAGTGAGTCAGATTATATGTGGAGCAATTATTATTTGTCATTGACCAATATTGAAGATATGATTCAAAAGGCAAAAGCCATGTCACAGCCCAATTACCTAGCCATCGGACTTACCTTAAAGGCTTGGTTGTTTGCGAATCTGACCGATATTTATGGCGATATTCCCTATTCACAAGCATTGAAAGGGTATCCAAATTATGTAGTAAATCCCGCTTTTGATAAACAAGAAGACATTTATACCGATTTGATAGCAAAGCTGGATACTGCCAATACGCTTTATGACGTAAGTAAAACCTTAACTTTAGGACAAGATGCCTTGTTTGGAGCAGATAAGAGTACAGTAGGAACTTTGCGCTGGAAAAAATTTACTAATTCGCTTCGTTTACGCCTATTAATGCGTGGTGAAGCCAAATCTCCAGCTTTACAAGCACAATTGAAAGCCATGTTGGCAAACCCCGACAAATACCCATTAATGGCTAGTTCTGACGAAAGTGCTGCTTTGAAATTTACCCAAGTCACGCCATTACTAAATCCCTTTACCAGTGCCCGTGATTATGATTTTAACGGAGCAAATGCCGTTTCTGAGTTTTTTATCAAAACCCTAAGCACTTGGTCTGACCCAAGATTGGATATTTGGGCTACCAAAGCCAGCGGTAAATACACAGGTATTCCAAGCGGTTATACCATAGCCGACGGTCCAGCGATGAATGCGATAAGTTCTTCAAAACTTAACAAAAATCTTAAAACTTCTTTAATTTTAGGTACTATCTTGCAATATGCGGAGGTAGAGTTTTTGTTGGCTGAGGCAGCGTTCAAAGGATATACCACCGATAGTCCCAAAGACCATTATGAGAAAGGTATTTCTGCTTCGATGAAATATTGGGGTGCAACGCAACCAACGGATTTTTTGACTCGTTCGGGCGTTGCCTACAACGGAACTCTCCAACAAATTATGACGCAAAAATACATTGCTCTATTTTTCAATGATATGCAACAATGGTTTGAATATAAGCGTACAGGATATCCTATTTTGCCAGTTGGGAAAGGTGTTGAAAACAATGGCAAAATGCCGATGAGATTAAAATATCCCTTATCGACGCAATCACTTAATCGTGCCAATTACGACAAGGCAGTAGCACAAATGGGAGGAGACGATATCAATACCAAAACATGGTGGACGAAGTAAGGAAGTAATTGTGAGTGCTGAGTTGTGAGTGATGAATTGTGGGTGTAAAATTTTAATAATCAGTGTTTTGTATTTGAAAATTGCCATTTGGAATTAGTGTTGTATGAAGTTTTTTATTTTGTTCAATAAAGTTCTTATTTATCGTTTTTTGGGTGTAGCTGCAACTCTTGCGGTTGCCATTTTGAGTGCTGCAACCGCAAGAGTTGCAGCTACATCAATTTTATTTTAATGATAAAACTCAACCTTCTTACACCACTAATTCACAATTCAGCATTAATATTTAGCTATAAAAACAACCAAAATATATGTTTAGTAGAAGAAATTTTCTTAAGAATTTTGGAATAGGAGGGGCTGTGCTAAGTTCACCCTCTGTGCTAGAAAATGACCAGTCTACCAACACTGAATTTGTCACAATAAAAGGTACTGTTTCTGCCAACGGCAAAGGTATTCCTCAGGTATCAGTGACAGATGGTTACACAGTGGTTAGAACCGATAATAATGGTAAATACCAAATCAAGGTGCATTCGCAAGCTGAGTTTGTATATATCAGTGTGCCATCAGGATATGAATTTCCCAATGAAAAGGGAGTTGCTCGTTTTTATCAAAAAATAGATACGACTAAAAGTTCTTTTCAAGCAAACTTTACCATAAACCCTTTATCTGTTGACGATACCAAACACCAATTTGTGGTATGGGCTGACCCTCAGATTATTTCTAAAAAAGATGCTGAAGAACTTCAAAAGTCTGGCGAAGATTTGGCTGAATTGGTAAAAGTCGCTCCTAAGGATACTCTTTTTCATGGTATCGGTTGTGGAGATCTAGTTTGGGATCATTTTGAATTGTTGGATGATTATATTTCAGCTTTTGGAAAAGCTCAGATTCCATTTTTTAGTGTGATTGGTAACCATGACATGGATTTGGATGCTAGAACTGACGATTTTTCTTCAAAAACCTTTAAAAATACTTTTGGTCCAACCTACTATTCATTCAATCGTGGCAAAGTTCACTATGTGGTTCTGGACGATGTGTTTTTTATGGGTACTGCCAAGAAATACGTTGGGTATCTAACAGAAAATCAATTGCATTGGCTGGAACAAGATTTGGCTTCTGTGCCCAAAGGTTCAACTGTTGTAGTGAGCCTGCATATTCCGACTAACACGGGTCATGCTCGTCGTAATAAACTAAAAGAGGAGGAATTAGGTGGAACTGTTGCCAATAGACGTCAATTGTACAAAATGCTAGAACCATTCCAAGCACATATTATGTCGGGACATACCCACGTGAATGAAAAATGGGAGGAAGGCAATATCATCGAGCACGTCCACGGAACGGTTTGCGGTGCATGGTGGACAGGTCCCATTTGCACGGATGGCTCACCAAGTGGATATGGCGTGTATCAGGTTGATGGTGGAAATATCTCTTGGTATTACAAAGGAACAGGCAAACCTGCCACGTATCAATTGAAAGTGTATCCGAAAGGAGTAAATAAGGATTTTCCAGAAAGTATTATTGCCAATGTTTGGAACTGGGACAAAAAGTGGAAAGTTGAATGGTGGGAAGATGGAATAGCAAAAGGAGCAATGGAACAAAAAATTGGACTCGACCCCTTAGCCATTGAGCTTTTTGCAGGCGCTGATTTACCCAAAAAACATAAATTCGTTGATCCAACGCTAACAGATCATTTATTTTTTGCTCAACCTTCATCACAAGCCAAAACGATTGTTGTGAAAGCCACTGATAGATTTGGGAATGAGTACACGGAAAAAATTAATTTGTAGAATGACCGTTATTCCAGTTTAATAAATTGGTGTACTTGAAGAAAACCCTTGGAAAAGCCTTGAGCAGTTCCAAGGGTTTTACATTTATACTTTTCCCAATTTTAAACTTATCATTCTAAGATTGATGATGACGAGTGTAATGAAGGCAAATACTAAAGACATATTATCGAACAATATTCCTATATTGATCAATAAACCAGCATAGAGATATTCTATGGGGAAAAAGGAGTTTTTACTTTCGGGATTTCTAAGGTATTTACTCAAAAAATAAAAAAGTACAAGGTTGATAAGTATCAAGAAAAGGGATAAAATAGAGCTTTGGTCAAAAGGAAAATGAAGTGTTTTGTATTGAGCAAAACAAACGTTGACAATAATAGGTATGCCAGTTACTAGTAACCATTTGTGAAGGTTCATGATGAGTGATAGTTTAGGTGAAATAATTTGAGTGGAATAAAATGTTATGATAGTGTTTTTTTGCCTACTTTCCATAGTCGGTAGGCAGCACTTAAAGAAAATAACCCCAATAAAGACCAGGTTGATACGGAATAGCTACAGACGATTTGAAAAATGCTTATAGATAAGCTGTATGAAAAATAATCCCAATTAAAATCACTAAAGGAGTTTATTGACTTGAGAATTGTTCGGAGGTTATACAGATGATAAATACCTGTGACCGTAATCGTACTTCCGAAAAATAGGTGGAATTGGTCGAGTGTTGGGTAAATACCAACGAAGAAATGACAAAAAAGTATCAAACTCACTATTGATAAAATCAGGAGAGGGATTAAGAACTTTTTCATATAACTGCTTTTAAAAAGAATGAAAGGTGAACTAGTTCTAAATTAATAAGTTGTGATTAAAAACCAATAGATTTTGACTTAATATTTTACGATTTAATAAAAAATCCCTGATAATGTTTCGGCGTAAATATTACTACACGAAAAATTATCAAGGATTTTGGTAAAGCTGAATTGCTTGCTTCAAACGATTATCTACAATTCCACTAATTCTCTCTTATCGAGTAAAACATAATTATCTTCTTCCCAATTTTGCTCGTCAATACTAGCTTTCACGTAATTCAATGAAACGGTTGTAACAGTAAGCAAAACTTGTGAAATCAAGGATGCTTCTTCCATTTTTAGCATAAATCCATTGATGCTCATCGCTACAAATAACCCTCCTACATAGAAATAAGAAAGTTTCTCTGATGCCAAAACATGTTTGAGAGCTAGGGCGAAATGTGCCAGTAAAAAAACATTGAAAAACAGCACTGGAATATTGGAGGTAATCGGCGTGTTCCAGACTGAAATTACTTGATAAATTGAAGTAGTAATAATAGCAAATCCTATAGCAAGGAATAGTTGTTGAGATTTCATAGGCGAGAATGTCCTAAGATTTAAGTGAATTTATTAATAAAGTACAAATTTTATGTTTAAACGAAAACAAGGCAAGTTTTGTCACTTTAACTTATTAAACGATTCATCTATGTACTGTTTTATGATTACTATACTATACCCAAAACACTCAGGCTTTTAGTAGATTTATTAAATCTAGTATCTGTTAAGAATTTTTGCAAGGGAACTTGACTATCAAATTGTTACCCTAAGCGTCTTGCCCACCTTAAACTAAAAAAGCGCTTTCTGATCAAATGTCAAAAAGCGCTTTAGAAAAGAAGTGGTCGACTTTATTAGATAGAAGAAGGTTGTGAGAGCTCTAAAAAAAGTACCACAACCATAATCACAATTTTACTTCACAAACGAATAAGGAATGTCTGTCTCCGATACACCTCTGTTCGTCGCTGGGCTTGACTGCATCAAGAAATCCAAAGTGGCTCCTTTTTGCAAATCATTGTGGCTTAACCAGTTTTTAGAATAATCTTTGCCATTCCATTTCAAATTGCCAATATACTTGTTATCAGCACTATTGTTTGGCGCTTTAATCACAACTTGTTTACCATTTTCAAGTGACAAGGTTACTTTTTTGAATAATGGAGCACCTAATACATATTGGTCTGTACCCGGACAAACAGGGTAGAAGCCCATTGCCGAGAAAACATACCAAGCAGAAGTCTGTCCGTTATCTTCATCACCACAATAACCATCTGGCGTTGGCTGATAGAGTTTGTTCATCACCTCGCGCACCCAATATTGTGATTTCCAAGGTTGTCCTGCGTAATTATACAAGTAAGGCATGTGCTGAATAGGCTGATTGCCGTGTGCATAATTACCCATATTCATAATTTGCATTTCACGAATTTCATGAATCACAAAGCCATAATACGAGTCATCGAAAACGGGCGGAACCACAAAAACAGAATCCAACATATTGGCAAATTCCTTTTTACCGCCCATCAAATTTGATAATCCTTTAATGTCATGGAATACACTCCAAGTGTAATGCCAAGAGTTACCTTCTGTAAACGCATCGCCCCATTTGAACGGATTGAAAGGTGATTGGAAGTTACCATCTGCATTTTTGCCACGCATCAATTTGTGACTTGGGTCATAGAGATTTTTGTAATTTTGTGAACGTTTGGCAAATCTCTCTAATTCTGAAGCTGGCTTATTTAATGCTTTTCCTAACTGATAAATACAGAAATCATCGTAAGCATATTCAAGTGTACGAGCAGCATTTTCGTTGATTTTTACATCATAAGGTACATATCCTAAATCGTTGTAGTATTTTACGCCTTTACGACCTACCGATGTTAATGGCCCTTCATTTTCACTGTTTTTCAACATTGCTTGATAGAGTGTTTCAACATCAAAACCTCTAACGCCTTTGATATAAGCATCGGCTATTAAGGAAGCTGAGTTTGAACCAATCATACAGTCACGGTGCCCGGGACTTGCCCATTCTGGAAGAAACCCGCTTTCTTTATAGGCATTGACCAACCCTTCCATAATTTGTGAGTTCAAATTACGGTGCATTAGGTTAAAGAATGGAAATACCGCACGGAAGGTGTCCCAAAAACCATTATCTGTAAACATATAGCCTGGCAATACTTGACCATTATAAGGGCTGTAGTGAACAACTTTTCCTTTGGCATCTAGTTCATAGAATTTTCTTGGAAAAAGCATGGTACGATACAAACACGAGTAAAAAGTACGAGTTTGGTCTACGCTGCCGCCTTCTACTGCAATTCTTGAAAGAGCGGTATTCCAAATACCTTTTCCTAAGTTTTTGACCTCCTCGAAGGATTGATTTCCTACTTCTTTTAGGTTAATTTCAGCTTGTTCAAAACTGATAAAAGAAGAAGCAATTTTAGCTGTTACTTGCTCGCCACGTTTGGAAATTTTGAATCCTACAACCGCCCCAACATGATTATCTGTTACTGATAATTCGTTCGCAAGTAATTCTTTAGCTTTCCAAACCGATTTGTAAGTAATAGGCTTGTCAAACTGAATGATAAAATAGTTCTTGAAATTTTCGGGAACGCCACCACTGTTTTTGGTAGTATAACCAATGATTTGATTTTTTTCAGGAATAATTTTCACAAAAGAACCTTTATCCAAAGCATCAATTACTACAAAAGCGCTGTCAGTTTTCGGAAAGGTAAACCGCATCATAGCCGCACGTTCCGTAGGTGTGATTTCGGTAGTAACGTCATGATCTGCCAAATACACACTGTAGTAATAGGGCTTAGCAATTTCGGATTTGTGTGAAAACCAGCTAGCACGTTGGTCTTCCTGAAAGCGAATTTTGCCAGTGATAGGCATAATCGCAAACTGACCATAGTCGTTGATCCAAGGACTTGGTTGGTGAGTTTGTTTGAAGCCACGAATTTTGTCGGCATCGTAAGTGTAAGCCCAACCATCGCCCATTTTTCCAGTTTGTGGCATCCAGAAATTCATCCCCCAAGGCAAAGCAATGGCTGGATAAGTGTTTCCTGTAGAAAGACTAGGCTTTGAAGCTGTACCCATCAACGGATTAATCCATTCTACGGGGTCATTTACTTTATCAACGGTTTGGGCTTGTGTACCAAGCGTCAAACTGCCGAATAAAAGTGTTAAGATTTTTGAGTTTTTTAGAAAATGGGTCATTTTTTTAAAATTTCAGGGAGTAAAAAAATGTTTGATTATAGAATTAATGTAAAAAATTGAGATTGGCTTTGAAGTTAACAGATTTGTTTGAAATGATTATACGCATTTGCATGAGAGTCCGAAAAATAAAAGTTTGTGACTTTCTGGTTTTTTTTGAGTAATTTAAGAAAGCACTTATTTTAAATCTATAAATTTTGCTAACAATTAAGTATAATTACTTATTTTATTATTAATAATAAATACTCAAATTTGTAACATCAAAGTGCTTTTACAATGAAACAAGACTTTCGAGAGCCACAATTGTGGTTATCATAATAATATTTGGTGTAGTTTGGAATAGCGTATCGATTTAGTTGATACGCTATTTTTTTTGTCCTAATTTTTTGCCTAACTTTGCCAACAGTTTATGGTGCTTTAGTTTTTCCCAGTAAAAACCTCAAAGCTTAATAGGGAATCAGGTGTGATACCTGAACTGTCCCCGCAACTGTAACACTCAATCGTGTCAACTCAATCCTCATAACCACTGAAGCAATTCGGGAAGGTTCGAGTTTGACGAGTGAAGTCAGGAGACCTGCCATAGATTATTCTTGATAGGCGCTTACGGAGGATGAGCAAAAATCGAGCGTTCGCATAGTATTTTCACTTTTTTTATTGACCATTATCAACATTTTTAAACAGTTCTCTGTGCTGTCTTTTGCGGTATTAGAATGAATGTTTTGAAATGGGTTAATAAAAAAATGGAAGTTCAAATTCTAAATGTTTTATTCTTCAAAGTTTATTCCATCAGTAGTAATGCTTGCCTTATGTGCAAGTGTAGAAAGTATTGCTCAAAATTCAGAAAAGACTCAGGTGCTTGATGAGGTAGTTGTTAGTACAAACAAATATCCTCAAAAGCAGTCTCAGTCAGGAAAAGTAGTTACAGTAATTGATGCAGCTACAATCCAGCGTAGCAAAGGTAAAACCATAGGCGAGTTGTTGAATCAACAAGTTGGCCTTACGGTAATTGGTTCTCAGAATACACTTGGTACTAACCAAGATTTGTATTTGCGTGGCGCAGGCGCTGGTTATACTTTGATTTTGGTCGATGGCCTGCCTGTATATGACCCTTCTGGTGCTTCTACTTCGTTTGACATCAACTTGATTGCTATCGACCAAATCGAGCGTATCGAGATTTTGAAAGGTGGACAGTCTAGTTTGTATGGTTCCGATGCTGTAGCAGGTGTCATTAATATTATCACGACAAAAAATAGTGGTAAAAAATTAGGTCTTAGTGGAAGCTTGGCAGGTGGTAGCTATGATACCTACCGTGCTAGTGTAAATGCAGGCGGTCAGTACAAAAAAACGACTTATGGCTTGTCGTGGAATGGTACTAAATCAAATGGTATCTCTGCAGCTAAACAGCCAGAAACAGCTAAAACTGCTTTTGATAATGACGGTTTTAAGCAAAATAATTTTCAGGTAAAATTGGGTCAACAAGTAGGTGAAAACTTAACGTTGAGAGCTGATTTGATGAGTAATTATTACAAAACTGACTTGGATGCAGGGTCTTTCAAAGATGAAAAAGACTATACTTTTGAAAATAAGAACTTGCTTTGGTCTGTTGGCGGTGCTTACCAATTGAAAAATGGAAAATTAACGGTCAATTTTCAGCAAACTAACGGTCAAAGAGTTTATGTTGATGATTCGGCTCATGTGGAGGCTGGTGCTTTTGCCAAATATTCTTATGGATACTACCGTGGCGTAGCAAGATTTGCGGAGGCTTACTATGCTCATACATTTTCTGATAAAATCAAATGGGTATTAGGCGTAGAAAACCGTTGGCAAAATACCGACCAAACGTATTTGTCTATCAGTAGCTATGGCCCATATGAAAGTCCAGCTATTAAAGCTTCAACAGCCAATACAAGTTTGTTTAGTGGCTATACTTCTTTGAATTTACAAGACTTCAATGGATTTGGTTTAGAGCTTGGTGGACGTTACAACAATCATTCTATTTATGGTAACAACTTTACGTATAACGTTAATCCGTTCTATTGGGTTGGGTCAAGATTAAAAGTATTAGCTACCTATTCTTCAAGCTACAAAGCGCCATCCTTATACCAATTATTCTCACCTTATGGCAACGAAGCTTTGAAGCCAGAGGTAGGTAAAACAGGTGAAATCGGTGCCCAATTTTTTAGCAAGAATCACCAATCATATATTCGTGGGGTGTACTTCAATCGCAATATCAAAGATGTGATTGCTTATATCAGTATCAACCAAGACCCTTGGGGACGTTATGTAAACTTGAGTCAACAGAAAGACCATGGGTTTGAAGTAGATGCTCAATGGGGTATTGGCAAAGCACAAGTAAAAGCCAATTATACCTTTGTAGATGGCGAAGTAACTACACAAGTAGCTGGTAAAGACACCACCTATGCCAATCTTTTCCGTCGCCCAAAGCATACAGTTAACGTAAATGTGGCTTATCAAATCTTGAGAAATTGGTCAGCTCAATTAGCACTTCGTTCGGTAAGCAAAGCAAGTAGTGGTCCTTACGACGATGCAAAAGTTGTTCTCGGAAATTACACAACATTAGATTTTTATACAGAGTATCAAATCAATTCGACCATCAAATTATTCTTTGATTTGAAAAACCTTACAGACAAGGAGTTTTCGGACGTGCCAGGCTACAATAGTCGTCGTCGTAACTTCATGGCTGGAGCGGTATTTAGTATTCACTAAAAAGCGAGGCAAGGTAGAAAACACTGTTTTTCTGCCTTGCTAACAGTAAAAACGATTACAAACATGACAAAAACACAACTAAATCCACGTGTAAGTCTGCTACTATCAATTGTAATTTTGGTAGGAACAGCACGCCTCATCAACGCCTCATGTCTCAATCCTTTGAGTAATTTTACGCCAATTGGCGCTATGGGCTTATTTGGAGGTACTTATTTTTCTCAACGCTGGAAAGCCTTCGCATTTCCTTTATTGACACTTTTATTTTCTGACTTAATCATCAATGGGATGATTTATGGAGGAAAATACGGTATCATGTATAGCGGCTGGATGTATAACTATGCCATTTTTGCGGGAATAGTACTACTAGGAAAAGTCTTGATGAAAAAAGTAAATCTTCAAAATTTCTTATTGAGTGGTGTAGCTGCATCGATAGGATTTTGGTTGTTAGTTGACTTTGGTGTTTGGTTTGGTGGAGGTATGGATATTCGCACAGGCGGACCACTTTCAAGAGATTTGAACGGACTAATCCAATGCTATATCCAAGGATACCCATATATGCTCAATTTCTTAGCAGGAACTTTGGGTTATGGTGCCGTAATGTTTGGCGCTATTGAATTTGCAAAAATAAAATTACCGAATATTGCCTTTGAACAAGCTTAGTATTTAGTTCTGAAAAATCTGGTTAATTTTTCAAAGTAACACTCTTTAATTTCTCAATCATACCTATAACCTATTGTTTAATATATACTCGGATCAACTATAGTAGTTCTCACCTTTTTTTTAATAATGAATTATAAATTATTGATAATCAGCAGTTTGTTTTGAATAAAATTCAATAGGTCTTGAGGTAAAAGTTTAAAAATGTTTCTTCGGCAACTATAGAAACATTGGCCGAAAGCTGATAGCCCAAATCTCACAGCCAATTACCGTCCAAACCCCATAGCCATTTATTTAATATGAGAGCCTGTTCTTTTTTACCAGCTGCTACCCAGATGATTTATGATATGAATCTTCAGGGAGACCTTTATGGTGTGACATTTGAATGTAGTACGGAATCCCGAAAGGAAAAAGCAATTGTGGTGCGTTGTGTATTGGAGGATAATAACTACACGAGCGATGAGATTGATAAAATCTTCTCTTCTTACAAAGCCCAAGGAAAAAGCCTGTATTACGTGGAGCAAGAGCGTCTCGAAAAAGCCGCTCCAGATGTGGTTTTTACACAGGATGTTTGTGAGGTTTGTCAAATAGATACCGTTTGTACCGCAAGCGCAGTATCTCAACTTCCAAAAGTTCCTGAATTGGTAGCACTTACACCCAAAAATCTTAAAGAGGTGTTTGATTGTGCCATTCAAATAGCAACAGCTTTAGGAAAAGAGGAGGCAGCTTATGAATATTTGTCAAAACTCAATGCTAGAATAGACGCGGTAATAGACACCCTACGTAAACACAAAGCACCCGTTAGACGAGTGAGCTTATTGGAATGGATTCAGCCCGTATATAATTGTGGGCACTGGATACCTTATCAGATTGCTTTTGCGGGAGGAATAGATATGCTGAGTAATCCTGCGGGCTACAGTATTGTGACTGATTTTGATAAAATAAAACGTTATAATCCAGAAGTGTTGGTGATTGCCCCTTGTGGATTCGAAACCGAACGTGCTAGAGAAGAGTTATTTCTGCTCGAAAAACAACAAGGCTGGGATGAACTTCAAGCTGTGCAGAACAAACAAGTGTATTTGGCTGATTTCGACATGTTTACTCAACCGAGTGCTTCAACTTTGGTCAATGGAATAGAGGTATTGGCTGCCTTATTTCATCCTGAAATTTTTGAAATTCCAGCACATTTAAAACACAAAGCCGTAAATATCTACGAATCAGTTTTGGTGTAGGTATTAGTGCTGAGTTTCGATTGTAAAAATGTCCTTACCTAAAGTAAATGAAATTCCGAATGCTGAAAGCCTAAAGCCAACAGCTATAAATATAATACCATGATTTGGATGATTACTGGCGGTGCCAGAAGTGGGAAAAGTAGCTACGGACAAAATCTTGCCCTCAGTTTTTCGCAATCCCCAACGTATCTTGCCACGGCAAGGCATTGGGATGGAGATTTTGAAAAACGAATCGAACGTCATCGTGGCGATCGCAACGAGCGTTGGACTTTGATAGAAGAAGAAAAAAATATCAGTAAAGTAATCGAAGCCGAAAAAGTGTATATGATTGATTGTGTAACACTTTGGTTGACGAATTTTTTTATTGATGAAAAAAATGATATTGAGGTTTGTTTAAGCAAAGCGAAACAAGAAATTGACGAATTGGCAAAGCTCAATGCTACGATTATTTTTATTACCAACGAATTAGGAATGGGCGTGCACGCTGAAACTGAAATGGGACGAAAGTTTGTAGATTTGCAAGGATGGGTCAACCAATATCTTGCCCAAAAATCAACAAAAGCAACCTTAATGGTAAGCGGGATTCCTGTGCAGATTAAGTAATTTTAACTGAATTTTGCTCCTAAACTATTATTTCAACATGACACACAAAGCCCTCATGAACTGGTCAGGAGGTAAAGATTCGGCATTGAGTCTTTATCATGCGCTAAAAGACCCTAATTTGAGTGTCGAGACGCTTCTTACCTCGGTTAATGACTCCTTCAAACGTATTTCTATGCACGGAGTACGTGAAGAATTGCTCCAACAGCAAGCTCAGAATATTGGCAAACCTCTTGTAACGCTTCGTTTACCAGAAACAGTTTCCATGGAGGAATATCAGCAACGAATGGCTGAGACACTCAATCCATTACTGGAACAGGGGATTACGCACTCCATTTTTGGGGATATTTTTTTAGAAGATCTTCGAAAACATAGAGAAGAACGTTTGGCTCAACAAGGTATTACAGGTGTTTTCCCTATTTGGAAAAGAGATTCGATGGAATTGCTAGAAGAGTTTTGGTCTCTAGGATTTCAAACCATTGTGGTTAGTGTGAATGGAAACTTATTAGATAAAAGTTTTTGCGGCAGAATCCTCGACAAAGACTTTGTCAACGACCTTCCACCCAATATCGACCCCTGCGGAGAAAATGGTGAGTTTCATACATTCGTTTTTAAAGCACCATATTTTAGCCAAGAAATTCAGTTTGAGATAGGAGAGACCGTTGACAAAACTTACGAATACAAGGATGCAGCCCTCAACATGCACCGCACAACATATTACTTTACAGATTTGATTCCTTTATGAAAACGTTCCATATTCCCGTGCCAGACTCATCTATTTTAGAAGCTATTCAGCATAAAATAGATTTCAAAACCAAACCACTAGGCGCACTGGGGCAATTAGAAAAACTTGCTTTGCGAATTTCGCTGATTCAACAAACTTTAAATCCTTCCTTACAAAAACCTCATTTAGTCGTATTTGCAGGTGACCACGGTGCTGCACAAGAAGGCATCAGTAAATATCCTCCCGAAGTGACCTATCAGATGGTTATGAATTTTGTGCAAGGTGGGGCAGCAATAAATGTCTTTTGTCGTCAACATAACATTACCTTAGAGGTGGTAGATGCAGGTGTTAACGGTACTTTTGAGAAAAGCCTTCCTATCATTCATAATAAAATTCCAAATACTTTTGGCACGAACAATTATTTGAAAGAACCTGCCATGAGTATTAAGGAAGGACAAAAATCCATTGATAGAGGAGCTGCACTCATTCAAAAGATTTTTGAAAATGGTTGTAATATCATTGGTTTTGGTGAAATGGGAATTGGCAACACCTCGTCAGCAAGCTTGATTATGAGTAAAATTTGCAAATTGCCATTATCAGAATGCGTGGGTCGCGGAACGGGACTAGATGATCAAGCGCTAAAAACTAAATTACAACTTCTACAAAAAGCCCAAGATTTACATCGCAGATTAGATACCCCACTAAAAGTATTGACGGCATTTGGTGGTTTTGAAATTGCTCAAATGGTAGGAGCTATGCTACAAGCTGCCGAACTAGGCATGATTGTGTTGATAGATGGATTTATCGCAACATCTGCCTATTTGATAGCGCATCAAATTGAACCTAATATTTCGCATTATGCCGTTTTTTGTCATCAATCAGACGAGAGCGGTCACAAGGCTATGTTGGATTTCCTAGGAGCCAATGCTTTACTCAAACTAGACTTACGCTTAGGGGAGGGCTCAGGCTGTGCATTGGCATATCCAATTATCCAATCTGCCGTAAACTTTATGAACGAAATGGCTAGTTTTGAGTCTGCTGGGGTATCTAATGTTTAGCTTTGGGCTGTAAGTTGTAGGCATTAGGCTATATGAAGTATGCTGAAAGTATAAAAGTGTTTCTAATGAAATCATGATTACATTTTTTGCTTAATGGGCAAAATAAAATTTAAGATTGTGCCTTGTGTTTTCAGGTAACGGCTTTCGGCGGTGGGCTTTGTAAAAAAGCATGTCGGTGGTTATTAAAAAACATTTTAACACTCTGTGCCTCGTGCCTGTTGCCTAGTGCCTAAATCAGAAAATTAAATTATCTTATCATGCTAACTCGACAGTTTCATATTTTTCTTAACGCTCTCATGTTTTATACTCGTATTCCTGTGCCCAAATGGATGAAACATGACGAGGATATGCTTAACCAAGCAACTGTTTATTTCCCAGTGATAGGTTGGATAATGGGCGCTATTTCGAGCCTTGTTTTCTTGCTTTTTTCGTTGGTGTTACCTTTCCCAATTGCTATTCTTTTGAGTTTGGTTGCAAGTATCCTAACAACAGGAGGTTTTCATGAAGATGGATTAGCTGATGTTTGCGATGGATTCGGTGGAGGCTGGACCAAACAGAAAATATTGGATATTATGAAAGACTCTCGCTTGGGAACATTCGGGTTGTTGGGTCTTGGGTTAGCGCTTGTTTTAAAGGTAAGTAGCCTCTTTTACATTGGTAAAGATTATCAAATTTATGCTCTCATGTTGGTACATCCACTCAGTAGATATGCGGCGCTGTCGATGATTTTTACTCATGAATATGTGCGCGAAGATGCCCTAAGCAAGGCAAAACCTATTGGCAAGAAAATAGGAATAAGTGCTTTTTTTGTAGCTTCTATCTTTGCTTTAATACCGCTGTGTATAGTGGTTTATCTAACACAAGATTGGAGAATTATTGGAGTATTGATTCCTATATTCTTAATGCGTGCCTATCTGGCTAGGTATTTTACCAAATGGCTTGGTGGCTACACAGGCGATTGTTTAGGTAGCATTCAACAATTGACAGAGGTTATCGCCTATTTGTATTTAGTGGGAATTTGGACAGTAAAATAAGATTTTCATAATGGATATATATCTGATTCGACATACTTCTGTGGATGTTCCTAAGGGACTGTGTTATGGGCAAAGTGATGTTTCTTTGGCAAAGACCTTTGAGGAGGAAGCAAAAGTTATACAAAAGAAACTTCCATCGACCCAAGTGGATTTTGATTTACATTCAAGCCCACTAAGTCGTTGTACTCATTTGATGGAATTTTTGTTTCCAGAAAAAGCATTCCAAACAGATAAAAGGTGGATGGAGATGAATTTTGGCGATTGGGAAATGAAGCTTTGGAACGATATTCCTGAAGAAGAAAGTCAGCCGTGGATGCAAGACTTTGTCAATGTTCCGACTCCCAATGGTGAAAGTTTTTCACAAATGATAGCAAGAGTAAAAACTGTTTGGGAAACGACTTTAGAACAAACAACAAACCATAAAGTCATCGTTTGCCATGGTGGCTTATTACGAACGATTTTACATTTAATTTTAGAAATTCCCGCTCAAAAAGTCTTCGCAGTCGATATTGATTATGGTGCAGTAATCAAAATACAATATCAATATGGCTTCTTTAAGGTAAAGTTCTTGTAAATTTTCCCTTCAAAAATCCTTTTGTAAGCTCAATTATCCTTGTGTAGGAATGAAAGACGTAAAATATTACGTCTCTACTTGTGTGAATCTCTAAATCACTCAATACCAAACTTACACACCAAATTTCGTGTATATACATTAAATTTTACTGTTCATGAAATGAATAGATAATAATTATTGTTACCTTTATGGAAATTTAATGTATATACATGAATCGCAAAGAGTTTTTAAAGGCTATGGCAATATTGCCAGCCACTATGAATATGGATATCAAGGCTTTAAACGAATTAGCAAACGCTCCAAAGACGGAGAGAATGCCTGCATTTTTCTTAGGACACGGCAGTCCGATGAACGCAATTGAGGATAATGAGTTTTCGAGAGGGTGGAAGAAAATAGGACAGGATTTACCTAAACCACGTGCCATTCTTTGTGTTTCGGCGCACTGGGAAACGAGAGGTACTTTTGTTACTGCCATGCCCAAACCGAAAACCATTCATGATTTTGGAGGCTTTCCTCAAGCTTTATTTGATGTGCAATATCCTGCACCGGGAAGCCCTTCGATTGCCTTGGAAACTAAGCAGGCAATTCATACCACAGAGGTTGGTCTCGACGAACAATGGGGCTTAGATCATGGTGCGTGGAGTGTTATCAAACATATTTATCCAAAGGCCGATGTTCCTGTTTTGCAGTTAAGCTTAGATTATACCAAAGCACCACAATATCACTATGACTTGGCAAAAGAAATTGCCAAATTACGGGATAAAGGCGTATTGATTGTGGGTAGTGGGAATATCGTTCATAATCTTCGTCGCTTGGCTTGGGACAAAGCTCGTTTGCCAGAATACGGGTATGATTGGGCATTGGAAGCTAATGAAATGTTGAAAAAAATGGCAGTAAATCAAGACCATAAATCTCTGATTAATTACCAAAGTTTAGGCTCGGCTGTACAATTGGCTGCGCCTTCACCAGATCATTATTTACCTTTGCTTTATACGCTTGGAACACAACAAGCCCAAGAACAAGTGAGCGTATTCAACGATAAGACTGTTTTAGGTGCAATATCGATGACTTCTTTCAAAATATCATAAGTATAAGATGTTATTAGTTGGTTGTATATCAGTTATTTGTGAAAGCGCTTATAGTCTCTAAAATAAGATTATATGCTACGATAGTTTGAGGCTTGGTCTCAAACTATCGTTTTATACAGTTTAAAACTGTATAAAAAAATGAGCCCAAGACTAAGTCTTGAACTAGTTAGTCTTCACGATTACTTAGTGCATACAATAAAAATAAGACATAGAGATATTTTGAGTTGAAATGCAAAAACTATTACTTCTCTTTGTGGCTTTGTTGCTATGCTCTTTTCTCTCAGGAACTTCACTCGGCAGGACAATATATTCAGCATAAATTCATAGATTTGAGCTAAACAGTGAGAAATCACATCATATCCAATTTTCATAAAAAAGAAAGGATATTGGATGTAGTTGATTGTTTTAACAAACAGATTGCATACACATATCTAAATTGATTTAACTACCAAAAACATGTCAGTTCAAAAAATCAAAGTATTGGTTGTCGGTTGTGGAAATATGGGTGCCTCGCACGCCACAGCCTATCACAATTCAGAAAATTTCGAGATTTGCGGAATTGTTTCTACGGGAAAAAGTAAGGAAGTGCTCAATGACAAATTAGGAGGAGGCTATGCTCTTTTTAATGACTATACAGAAGCCTTAGAAGCTACTAAACCCGATGCGGTTTGTATCTCAACTTATCCTGATACCCATGAAGCCTTTGCCATTCAGGCATTAGAAGCTGATTGTCATGTGTTTATCGAAAAACCATTGGCTGCCACCGTAGCTGGAGCTGAAAGAGTAGCTGCTAAAGCAAAAGAGAAAAATAAGAAAGTTGTTGTTGGATATATATTGAGACATCACCCATCTTGGGAAAAATTTGTAGAAGTTGCTTCTGGATTAGGACGTCCGTTGGTTATGCGCATGAATCTCAACCAACAAAGTCATGGCTATATGTGGGATGTGCACAGAAATTTGATGAAAAGCCTTAGTCCGATTGTAGATTGTGGCGTTCATTATATTGATGTGATGTGTCAAATGACTCGTTCGAAACCATTGCAAGTCAATGCTATTGGTGCAAGATTGACCAATGATATTCCCGAAGGAAATTATAATTATGGTCAATTACAAATTCGCTTTGAAGATGGTTCAGTGGGCTGGTACGAGGCTGGTTGGGGACCAATGATGAGTGAAACGGCCTTTTTTGTCAAAGATGTAATTGGACCAAAAGGTTGTGTATCGATTGTTGCCAAAGAAGCAGGTGGCGTAGGCAAATCTGATAATGTGGATGCCCATACTAAAACGGAATCTTTGCGTGTACACTATGCGGATATTGATGGAAATAATGCGTTTACCAAACCTGATGAATGGATTAACCTCACCGACGAGCCAGATCATCAAGAGCTTTGTAATCGAGAACAAGCCTATTTCTTGAAAGCAATCCAAGAAGACCTGAACTTAGAAGACCACGTGGAAGATGCAGTCAATAGTTTAAGAATTGCGTTTGCTTGTGACGAATCTGTTAAAACTGGATTGCCTGTGATGTTGTAGGTAAGAGTATGTTTGAATTTTTAATTTGCCTTTCATTAGAAAAACGAAATTTCCTTTCGCCACTCTTTACTTTTCTTGTCTTGACACAAGAAAAGTAACAAAAGAAAGTCATGAAATCCTGTTGTTTGAGCCGTAGGCGAGTTTAGGATTTCATAAAAAAACACAAACTCTTCCATTTTAATGACTTATGAATTTTAAACATATTCTAATCTGTTATTTGAATATAAGTAGTAGGAAATATTAATTTAATAGTATATCTGAGGTGAAAGTTTGCTATAACTTTTTGAATATGAGTGCCTTCAAATAACGAATATACTATTAACTAATAACGTCTTCTTACTTACTAGAGGTATTTTACAAATTCCTAATAGGTTGCGACTTCAGTCGCAACCTATTAGGAATTGTTATTTTTCTCCTAACCAACTTTTTAAAATAGCCTCTTGCTTTGGTGTAACAGTAGCTTTTCTTGAAACAGTCCATTTGTGAGTTGCGTCGTCGGCTTTTACTTCCAAACCAGCGTATCCCAAATAAGTGGCATAATCCAACTCTTTGGTGCTATAGATATAGTCAAATTCTGCACTCAGTGATTGTCCTGCAATTGTTTCACAAGCCTGACGGAATTCGGCGTCCGTGAAGCCTCTTTTGAGTTTTTTGTAATAATAGTGATACAAATAGCTCATGACATTGTCTAATGATTTTTGGTTATCAGTTGCATTTCTAATCGCCAAATCAACAATCCAGCCTACTAGGGGGCCTTTTTCGTAATAAGAAATTGATTTTGAAGCATCTTTTCCAGATGTTCCGAAAGGTCCGTCTTTCCAAGTATCATAACTAGCCTGAGCAAGGGATTGATGTAATCTGCCAGGATTGTTTTGAATATTCGTGATGTTTCTTGAAAGATTAGTTAACACTTCTTCCTCGGAGATTAGCCCCGCTCTTTTGACTAATAAATACTCATAATATACGGTCAAACCTTCGCTGATCCAAAGCTGATTGGTATGATTCATTTGACTGTAATCAAATGGACCTAACTCAAAAGGACGAATTCTTTTTACATTATAATGGTGAAAATATTCATGTGTCAAAAAGTTCAACATCTTTATTTCAACATCTCTATTGCTTAGTTTTTCGCCTGTAAAACTAACAGTTGTATTGTTCAAGTGCTCAATACCGCCATTTCCTGGACCGATTCCAATAAAAGTGTATTCATTATAAGGAATATCGCCAATAAGCGTTGTAGCTTGCTCGATAATTTTTTGAAGCTGGTTCATAAGACGAACTTTGTCGAATTCGCCCATTTTATAACCCACAAAGCGGTGTTTTTTGCCACCAACTACAAACGATGGTAACTCTTCAAGACTTCCCGAAAGGATAGGGCAGTCGTATAAAATGTCAAAATCTGGTGCAGTAAATTCATGTTTTTTCCCTGAAACTGGTGTCAAACCAGTAGCCACATCTTTCCAAGGCGTTTTTACTTTAACATGCACTGGGCTCTGAAGAAATTCGGGCACATATAAAAAAGCTGCTGTAGTAACAACGTAGGCATGAGTGGTATCTACTACGGCTGCTGCAACAAAATTGCGTTTGGCAGTTACCGAATAGTTGATGGTAAAGGGTGTATTTTTGGGTAAAACTAGTTGCCAAACATTATCCCCTTTTTTGTTAAGCGTCAACAACTTTCCTTTAGCATCTTTTGCCTCAATTGAATTGATTTGTTTGGCATAAGACATGATTTGATAATACCCTGGCATCCATTGTGGCATCGTAAAATCCAAGGTGTCTTTCGGAAATCCACTACTATGTAACTCAACGGTAAAAGTTTGATTTTGAGGCTTACTGAAATCAATGGTATAATTAAATAGTGCTTTTTTAGAAGATTGGGCTGTTGCGTTTTGAAAAACTACAAATAATCCAATCACTAGTAGCTTAAAACTCTTTTTGAAATAGTTATTCATCGAAATTGTGCAATTAAAAGGTTAATGAAGGTAAAGAAAACAATTTACTTAATTATTCGATGCAATATACGTTTGGGTTAAAATTTGCTAAGAATGGATAATTTTTGAATTGATTTATGAAAATGACTGGACTGAGTGTTTTATCTTTCGAAGAATATTTATTTCTAAACAATCCAATTCATGAAACTTCAAAAATTACTCTCAATGATTTGTTTGTTTTTGGCTATTTCTAGCCTTGCAAACGCACAAACATCTAAGGATGAAATGATAAAAGAGTGGGAAAGAGCCAAGACCTATACAAAGGAATATCTCGATGCAATGCCAGAGTCTGGTTATGCCTTGAAGCCCACACCAGAAATGCGCTCATTTGCTGAACAAATGTTACACTTGACAGATGGTAACTACGGTTTTGCGGCAGCAGCTTCTGGCGAAAAAAGTGCTTTTGCCCCAGGAGAATTGGAAAAAACAACGGATAAGTCTAAGGCAAATGTCTCTAAAATTGTATTGGATGGATATGATTTTGTGATTAATAGTTTGAAAAAAGTACCAGCAGATAAAATGGGAGAAACGATCAAATTATTTAATCGTTTTGAAATGACTAGAGGTACAGCTTTTGCTAAATGTTTTGAGCATCAAACACACCACAGAGGTCAAACAACGGTTTATATTCGTTTGGCAGGAGCGAAGCCACCACAGGAAAAGCTTTTCTAGAGTCTTCGTTAATTTAGTGAATTAAGATTGAGTGAATGAGTGATTATTAATACTGGACAAAACGGATAAAAGTGATTCAATAGTTTTGACTTTGTCTCGAATCAGTTATTTCAATTTATGTTGTAATCAATGATAATAATCACTCATTCACTCAATCTCAAATCACTCAATAATCTAAAGGTTCAATGAGAGTAAAGGAACATTACTTTCAGATGCCATCATACGGGTTTTACTTCTATGAACCATAGAGCTCAAAAAGCCATATTTATATGGTACCATCACCAATAAATCAGAACTAGTTTCTTTTATTTCATCCTTAATAGATTCGACTACACTATCAGAAGTTACGTTGTTGTAAGAATAGTCGATACCATCCAACCCTGCATAGATACTGTCCAAATGCTCGGTATCTACCGCACTGAGCTCATGCTGTTTGCGACAAACATAAAACACCTCCACTTTAGCCCCAAAACTTCTGGCAACAGATTTTACTCTTTCCAAAATGATACCATGAACGCCTTTGGTGACATCACAGGCAAATAGAATTTTTTTGATTCCTTCAAACTTTACACTTTTAGGAATCGCCATAATAGGATATTTGATTTTGTTGATAACCAGAGTAGTGGTATTCCCTAATAAATCTTGTTCAACCGACTTTTCGGGCATTCCCAAAACCAGCATATCGGCTTCATGCGTTACAAAACAACGATTTAGTTCGTCAGTTATATCTCCAGAAGCAATATGAGGTGTTACTTTGATTTGGTATTCTTTTTCGAGTTTTTGGGCAGCTTCAGCCAACTCTAATTTCGCTAAGGCTAATCCATGATTCATTGAATTACTTGAAGTACGGGCGTTCAGGGCGTGTATAGACACATTATGTAGGTTGAACAATACCAACTCCAAGTTTAATGCAGCCGCAGCTTGTGCCGCATATATAGTAGCATTTTCAGCTTCTTCCGAAAAATTCGTTGCAACAATCACCTTTTTCATAGCCTTGATGTTTTAAGCTTTCCACTCATTTATGGAAAGCAAGTTATGTTGAATAAAAGAACAAAACACTCTTGAAAAGCAGGTTTTGTATTAACTTTCATCATGGAATATGTGGTTTCAATCCTCTATTTATTAAACGAAATATGGGCTTTTTTCGTTGCAAAACCTAGTTAAAAATGATATTATTTTGTTGAAAAATTGAATAAAATAAATTTTAAATTGTTTGAACCTTTTTGTCACGGGTGAATGAATTCACCCGCTAATTGGAATTGCTATTCAAGAACTCGTCATTAAACCCAAACATCTTATTTTTCTCAAAATAAGTAAGTTTAAACAGCTTCCTTGGCAACTTTGATTGATAAAACTATTCTCTATAAAACCTTAATTCTTCTTCTGACATATTTTCAAACATCTTTTTGGCATGCTGATAGCCGATTTCGTAGATTTCATCAAAAGCTTGCCAATTGAGAATACTGTATTTGCGTAAATCTGGATTGATATAGAGGTCTGTGTATTTTTTAGTCTCGCTTTGTCTGGCATCACTGTATAACACTGTGCTATTCAAAATGATAGACATGAGGAGGGGCATTCGGTATTTTTGGTCTTTTTTACTGCGAAATCTATCTTTTAAAATCTCCCAACCAGAAGGCATTTTGGTAATCGAGAGCTTGTTGGGTTTATCAATAAAAAAGTCTACTCCAATGATTTTGGCAACGCCCATTTTATTCATAATATCCGTCGGGAAGTTATTGAATGTTCCCCCATCTACTAGAAAATCTTGATTGTCTATCACAGGAGGAAAAACCCCTGGAATAGAGCTACTGGCACGCAAATACTTGGTAATAGAGCCTTTGGTATGTAATACTTCTCGAGCCTCGGTAAAATTACTAGAGACAAAATAACAGGGAATCCAAGTATCTTCGATATTTACCTCTTTTCCAACACTACTGACAATACTATCAGAAATCATTTTTTCGATTCTATGTCCTTTAATCAAAGACACGAATGGCAATAGGGTATAATCTTTGGTTGGGTTGAAAAAGGCTCCTTTTCTGGCATTTTGTCTTGCCATCTCAGGGGAAATATCAAAGGCAACCAGTGAAGACATCATTGCGCCAACACTTGTGCCTCCAACAAAATCGATAGGAATGTTGAATTCTTTCAGTGCCTGGTATACACCCAAATGTGCAAAGCCTTTGGCGCCTCCACCTGCTAGTACTAAACCAATGGCATTGCCAGAAATAACCCTTGCAAGTCGCTGTAAATCAGCAATTAGGTGTGGTCGGATATGGAAATGCCTTTGTACATTGCGAGGTTTTAACCATTGGTCTGTAAAGTGAGGAATTCTGGTTCTTTCATCGTGTAACAAGATTAGGTTTTTGACAGCTGGTTTGGCCTGTGTTTTGATAAATATCTCTTTTTCAAAAGCTGTCAACGCTGGTGAATCTTCGGCCGAGGCAAGTAGATAAATTTCGTCGGCATTACGGATACAACGTTTGGTCCATTCGGTGTTAGCACTATCACAGAGGTACAACATCAAGTCATATTTAGACTCTTGTTCGTCGAGCCACTGGCTGAGTTTTCGATAATGTGTGGTATCACTTTTGGCGGCTTGAGCCAAATTTTCTGTTTCGTGGGTATGATTAATGAGATCAGACGAAAGTATTAATGTTCTGCCTTTTCGTTCGAGATAGGGAAAAAGTTTATCTATGAAATCTCGGTGATTCAGGGTAGGAGAAACTCCAACAAAACAAATATTAACAGGTTTTTTGACGTTTTTTTTGAGCGATTGAGAATTGCGAAGACGGTTGATGATGATTTTGGAAACACTCATCGAAATCAGCGGGTATGCCTTCAAAATTTCTTCAAAAAGCGCTTTTGTTAGTTTTACTAATACGCTATCGCGGGTAGCCACAATGCTGGCGCCTCGTGGTTCGCCAGTAAACAGAGCCATTTCTCCTACCGTTTCACCTCTGATAATTTCTCCTACGGTCAAATTTTCACCTTCAGCTGTTGTGATATATGCTCGAAGACGACCGCTAATTACAAAATACAAAGAATCGTCCACCTCATCTTGTCGAAATAAGATTTCGCCTCCAGCCAATTCTATCCACTCCAATTGCGGCTCGATGAGTCCAAGCATCTGGGTATCAAATTTGCCGAAAACACTGGATAGACTATTTACCAATAAATCATGTTGATAGTCTTTTATTGGATAATTATGTTGCATAATTTAAGTTGTTCGATTTGAGATTTGTTTGAAAGTAGACTTTGAGCTTAGCCTTTTGAGGTATCTTGGCTTAAGCGTAACTCTTCTATTCTTCTATTCTTTTCTTCTGTTCGTTCTTTTTGGTTTGTTGAGGTAAAATAAGAATGTTTCTCTAGAAAATCTATCTGGATTTGCGTCCAATTTTGCTTTGAGTCAAGACGCTCAAAATGCAAGAGCTCCTGATGTAAAGTCTCGACAATGGCGTAATAATTAGCTCCACCCAAATAATCTAGGTCAGCATCACACAAGATTTTTGCGAGTAAATTGTCAGGCGATTGGGGGATTTTGGTTGCTTTTATCAAATTTTTAATGATTGAAATCTGCGCAGCGTTATATCCATAGTTGGGCAAAATTTCTTCTGCAATTTGACAGCTAACATCTTCATGATTGTCGTACGAAATGAGAAATCCTGCATCATGGAAATAGCATGCTGTAGCCAATAAGATAAGGCTTTCTTCGTCGGAAATACCTTCAGAAGAAGCGACTTCTTGCGCTCGTTTTGCGACAGAGCGTGTGTGATTGACATGATGATAGCTAAAAGCAGGAGAGAGTTCCTTCGTCAATCGTTCTAAAATATATGTTCGAGCTAATGCGAGGTTCATCGTATTGTAATCCAAATGTGATAAATAATATAATTGGGTTTTCGGCAATCAGCGATGGGTGGTTAGCAAAATGTTTTTATCATTTTATCAGAGACATAGTAATGATATTTAAAAATTTACATTCACTACTCTCTATTCAGCATTATTACTGAGTGGTTTTTCAATAAAATACATATCGATTTCCCCTTTGTTTTTTGCTTGAATTTTCCCGCGATAATGACAAGCAAAGTGATTTTGAATCAACTGATAAGTATTACCAGAGATATTGATTTTGCCAACTTCGCTTTTGCTTTCCATACGAGAGGCGGTGTTAACGGTATCGCCCCAAATATCGTAGGCAAACTTTTTGACACCCACTACACCTGCTACCAATGGACCCGAATGCACGCCAATTCTAACTTCAAAATAGGGTTTTCCTTGGTCTTTTCGCTGTAATTCTCGTTTTTTCATAAATGCCAAAATCTCCCATGCTGCTTGGACAACCTCTACAGGATGTTGGGCGTTGGGAATCGGTATACCGCCAGCACAGAGATAGGCATCTCCAATGGTTTTGATTTTTTCGATGGACGGATATTTTTCAAGAATCAAGTCAAAGCCTCTAAAGCAGTAGTCTATTTCTTCAATCAATTCCTGTGGAGAAAGCTGTTCGCTGATTTGAGTAAAACCTTTAAAGTCGGTAAACATGACCGTTGCCAATTCGTAATACTGAGTGGTTGCCGTACCTTTTTCCTTTAATTCATCAACGAGTTCGGAAGGCAAAATGTTGAGTAATAATTCATCAGAACGTTGTTTTTCAACCTCAATGATTTCGTTTTTTTCTTCCAATTTTTGATTACTTCGCTTTTTGTTAAAATACAAAATCAATAGAAAAAGTACCAGTAACAGAATCCCAGCAACAATCGCTATCATCAGTTTTTGAACAACTTTCTGTTTTTCGAGTGCTAGGTCTTGAATGGCTTTTTCTTGTCGAAGAATTTTGATTTTATCGGCTTGCTTATCTAGTTGTCTTTGTTTTTTGAGAAGCATAGATTCCTTCTCCGAAATGTCCCCACTTAGTTCATTAATGGTTTGTAAGGAAAGAGCTATTTCGCCTTTTGACTGCTCGACTTCAGCGTTTTTTTGTTCCAGTTCTAAGCGTTTTTTTTCAGCTTCTTCTTTTTGTAAAGCCAATTCCTCTTGGTCTTTTTTGAGTTCTTCTGCGGCTAAAAGTTGCTGTTTTTGTAGCTGAACAATGTCATTACCAATATGTTGGTTGATTTCTTCGAGCAGGTCGTTAGCCTTATTGCGCTGTTTGCGAGCAGTAGACTTATTGCCCAACTTCCCGTTGACCAACGAAAGTTGCAGATAAGCAAATGCCATTCCTTTTTTGTAGTTGGCTTTTTCTCCCAGACTCAGGGCTTGATTGGCGTAAATCAATGATTCATTGAGATTATTTTCGAGCTCATATTCTTTCGAAAGATTCAAAAGGATATCAGTTTTGGGGATTTCTCTGGTTTCAGTTTGCAAACGATTTTTCCAAAGTTCAATGGTTCTATTCTGTGCCAGTGAGAGTTGGACAGAGATACTTAAAATAATAGCGTAGCAGCAGAAGAGCGTTTTAGTTTTCATAATTCATTCGAAGTGTAGTTTAAATATACTAAAAGGAATTTTATATCAGCCTAAGAAATACGAAATTTGCGTCTTGAATTATTTTCTCCCAAACCTATAACAACTATATTTTCATGAATCGCATTGATAGAGTAACTGCCATTTTGATACAGCTTCAATCCAAAAAAGTGGTAAAAGCTCAAGAGCTTGCCGATAGATTTGAGATTAGTCTTCGCACCGTTTACCGCGATATTCGTACACTTGAGGAGGCGGGTGTCCCCATTATTGGCGAAGCTGGCATCGGGTATAGTTTGATGGAAGGTTATAGGTTGCCTCCTGTCATGTTTACCAAAGAGGAGGCAACAGCCTTTTTGACGGCCGAAAAATTGGTGGAAAAACTTACCGATGAACAAACTCGAAATACCTATCAGTCGGCGCTTTTTAAGGTAAAAGCAGTTTTGAAAATGACTGAAAAAGATTATCTGGATACCATCTCAAATCATATTGAGGTGTTGGATAACCCCTATCTACCTAAGCATCATGATGAAAGCAGTCATATCCAAACTTTACTACAAAGTATTGCCGAAAAACGATGTGTGGAAATGCTTTATTTTGCCAATCACAGTCAAGTCGATAGTCAGCGAATTATTGAACCAGTGGGGATATTCTTACAGGCTACCGCTTGGTACTTGATTGCCTATTGTCATTTAAGAAAAGACTACCGACATTTTAGGATTGATAGAATTAAGGAACTGAGAAATACACATCAAGCCTTTGCAGGCGAGCATCCTTCCTTGCAGACCTATTTGCCCAAATTTAGTCAGCGAGAAAATCTGACTTTAGTGAAGATTTTGGTACAAAAAAATGTACTACGTTACTTTGGTGACCAGAAATATTACAATGGTTTTGTCGACCAAAAAGATAGGGGCGATAAAGTAGAAATGACTTTTCTGACGGCTTCTATCAGAGGCTTTGCGCATTGGTTTTTGAACTTTGGCGAATATGCCGAAATCCTAGAGCCACTTGAACTTAAAGGTATGGTGAAAGGTATTGTTTTGAAAATTTTGGAAAAATTATAGAAATGGTAAAAAAATGACAACCCTACTGACATAGGGCTGTCACTATGGGCTTGTTATTTTGTAGTGTTCTCAATCAAAAACAAAATAATTAAACCTTAAAACCATGACCGTATTATCAGCACTCCAGCAAGAGCTTGAAAATGAAGCCAAAACAACTCGTAAGATGTTGAGCATTGTACCTGCCGACCAACTGGATTGGCAACCACATCCTAAGAGTATGACATTAAGAAGCCTGTCGATTCACGTGGCAGAATTACCTTCTTGGGTTCGTATGGTATTGGAGACCGATGAATTAGATTTTGAAAAAAATCCTTACTCTTTACCTAAAATCAACACCTCAGAAGAATTAGTAGATTTCTTTGAAAAAAACTTGTTAGATTGCCGTGATGCACTTGCTACAGCCGATGTAAGTACTTTTGACAAACCATGGACTTTACGTGCAGGAGAAACTATTTACAGCTCAGATCCTAAGGTAGATGTGATTCGAATGACATTTTCTCAAATTATTCATCATAGAGCACAATTAGGGGTATTTTTAAGATTACTAAACATTCCAATCCCTGGAAGTTATGGCCCTAGTGCCGATGATATGAGTTTTGCTTAACAATTATCAATATTTTGAATAATAAGGATATTAATCTTTGGATTAGTATCCTTTCTTTGTTTTATTTGTATAGTTATAATTGACGTATAAAGGTGATTATCGGGAAAAATGGTATTTGTCATTTTCTCATAATTCAACAGCAATAAATCTATCATTGATGGACATATTCTTTCTTCTTTTAAGTCATTTCAAACGTAACTACTTTGACACAAAACCATTTTTAAGCTTATGATTATTAACCTAAAAAAGCCAGTTTTAAAATCTTTCCAACCATTACGCCGTCCCCAACAAAGGTAGTTAGCCCAGCATAGCAAAGAGCCTTTACGCTAATCCGCTTATTTAGTTATTTATTGGTTTTCTCCACGACACCTTTCTCGAAAGGTTCCAGAAGTCTCCCTTGATTTTATCACTCAACTATTTATTCAGCTTCGTCATGAATTGAAGCGAATTCCGTACATTCGTACCTTCTTACAAAATCATTTATTAGAACCCACGATAACCTATGACGCATACCGTTCAGAGCAAAGAAACCCTCTACAGCATTGCTAAAAAATATGGCTTGACCGTTGAGCAGATTATTTCACTCAATAACCTCGTTTCTACGAATCTCAATATCGGTCAGAATCTAATTGTTTCGTTGCCATCGCCTATAACACCTAACAAACCTGTTACAACAGTTAAGTCAATTTACGAGAAGCGCAATACATTTCTAGTGGAGAAACTCCCCAAAGTTGGTTATAATACCTTTACGATTTCATATCCAACCCCAGCAGGAGTCCAAAAAACGGGGATATTCAGAGATAATTACCCTTCGCCCAACAGGGTAAACTCCAACGGCGTAAGTTATGCAGGAAAAAATGCCTTTGAGACGAATACTAGCTATTTTCAAGATTTGTGTCCTCAGCCATTTTATTTGGAGGTATTACATCATATCGCCAAAAACGAAGGCTGTTTTGATGCGGTAAACAGCTATGACAAAGCCATTTTTTCATTTGGTTTTTTGCAATTTACAGGAGCTCAGGCCTCAGGCTCAATTTTATCTCAAGTCTTGTATCGTTTTAAGCAAAGAGATGAATACGCCTTTAATGACTGTTTTGGTCAGTATGGCATGGATATAATAGCAGGAGCCAAGCCCGTTTTTAGAGTTGAAACTACTAAAGGTATCTTGGAAAACGATGCTGCCTACATGGAGGTAGCGAATAATCTATCGTTGACAGGAGCCTTTATTGCTAGTAGTTATAGACGCAGTATGGTGAGAGCACAGGTAGAATTAGCTTTGGAGGAATACGTCATGAAGGCGGTAGCGCCTACAGTAAAAGTCAATGTAATTGGCGTGTTGATAGCGCTTAATGAAATTCTCAAAACAGAAGGAGGTTTTGCAATTCGCATCGATTTGGCAGTTAATCGTGGTCTTACGGGGTCATTAGCTCCCATTCAGGCGGCAATCACTCAGGTGGCGAAAGAGTCTAAGCTTTCTACCAGTATGCAATTAGCCAAAATCAACGAGCGTAGGGTAGTGGAGGTATTGGCACAAAATGAGCCAGACGCGCTGAAAAAGCAAAGAATTCTAAAATTACTGGATGGGTCTTTTAGTTTCTGGAAATAAACCATTATAAAAATTTCGGATTAGGGTTGAACGAAGGATTTCTAGTAATTGCGGATTTGGGATTTCTGATTTCGGAAATAAAGTAAAATACCTCTATTTTTACAAAACATAGAAGCTTATACTTCCGAAATCCAACATCCGATATCCGAAATAGACAGTTTTAGAATTCTTCGTACAGTTCTAATGGTTGATTAAATATTTCCGAAATCCGCAATTTCCAATCCGAAATGGTTTGATAATTCAACGCTATTCCCCATGCCAGCAGTGCCTTTTACTCAGTTATGAACCTATACTTTATTTTCTGCATAGTATTTGTTTAATTTCGATAATCAACCGAACCTTTTAATGTATTGCACACAAAACTATGGCAACTTATACCGTACAACCCAAAGACACTCTTTATAGTATTGCGAAAAAATTCAACATTAGCGTAGACCAGTTGAAGCAATTTAATAATCTGTATGACAATAACATTTCGATTGGTCAGACACTCAATGTTTCCTCAGGAGGAGGCTATACACCTTCTTACAGTGACCCTGTTTATCCTAGTAATAGTCCTGTTTACCCCAATACGGATCCTGTTTATCCGAATAACTCCAACTCAAATTATGGTAGCTCTTCGTCAGGAGGAGGAAGTAGCTATTCAGGTTCAGGAAGTGGAGGCAGTACAGCCTCAAGTATTTCCTCTTTTGTGGTAAGAAAAGACAATAAAGGTAGCTATAACAGCATTGTGATTTCGTATCCCTCAAGTTATGGAACAGACTCGACTGGTACAATGAGAGACAACTATCCTTCACCTAATTTGGCAAACCCAAGAGGGGTTTCATATTTTGGTAAATCGACATTTGATTCACAACGTTACCAATTTGAAGATTTGTTACCTAAGCCTTTTTACGCAGACGTTTTACATTTTATTGGTAAAAATGAAGGCTGTTTTGATGCTGTGAATAGTTATGACAAAGCTATTTTTTCATTTGGTTTTATTCAGTTTACAGGAGCTTCGGCAAGTGGTTCGATTTTGAGTAAGGTGTTACAAAGAATGAAGCAGAACAATAGCGATGCTTTTTACAATTCTTTTAGCAAGTTCGGAATAGATGTTTCAGGTTATGGCGCTCCGGTGGTAAGTGTCAGAGGGGCTTCGGGCGATGCAGCATTTACGGCTGTGGCAAACGATTTGCAATTGACGGGTGTATTCATCGCTTCAGGTTTTGAAAGAGAAATGATACGAGCTCAGATTCAAATCGCTCAGGAGGAGTACATGAATAAAGCACTGTCCGATACAACGGGCATTGGAATCTTTGGTCAGCAAGTGCCTTTAAATCGCATTTTATTTTCAGAAGGAGGCATAGCGTTACGAGTAGATTTAGCCGTCAACAGAGGACTATCTGGTTCGTTGGCGGTACTCCAAAAAGCGGTTACTCAAGCGGCCAGCTCGCAGGGTATTTATTCGGCTTCGGGATTAGGTTCAATCGATGAAAGAAGTGTTGTGCAGGCCGTCATCAACAACGATGTGGAACAGTGGAAAAAAGACCGTACACAGAAACTTTTGAATAGTGGTTTTAGCTTTGATAAGTATTATGGATAGAGAATTGGTAGTGTACGAAGGAATGTAATACCCATCCATTTCAGATATCGGAGGTTGGATTTGGGAATTGTAATCTACTATTTTTTGTAAAAAAACAGAGGGATTTTACTTTATTTCCGAAATCAGAAATCCTAAATCTGCAATAGTTTGAGATCCTTCATTCAGTTCTAATAGAGAATAGCGAATTGTATTTTTTGAGGAAATGCTGAATTATTTCTAGAAAAAAAAGTAGTATAAATTTGGCGTTAATTAGAACATAGCAAATGTGTCTGATTGACGCTATTTAAGTTTGAAATTCATTGTTTAGCTCGAAAGAGAGGCATTTCGGTAAGATATAACCATTTAGCGAAGTGTATAGAAAAAAAAGCATTGAAAAATCAAAAATACAGGTCTTGATTGCTAGCATTTATCCGCTGGATTTTGTACTTTTGCGGAAAATTTTAAAATTGGGTATTAACGATTGCAAACAGATCCAACAATAATTAGTACTTCGCAAACGCAAGGCGTTGTACCCCCACAAAAAATGGCTTCCATAAATCAAGTTAAAATTTTCGCAGGGACTTCTTCTGAATATTTAGCAAAAGAAATCGCTCAGTATTTCGGTAAAGAATTAGGCTCAACTACAATTCAGAGATTTTCAGACGGTGAGATTTCTCCAAGTTTTGATGAATCAATCAGAGGTTGTGATGTTTTCTTGATTCAATCAACATTTCCACCAGCTGATAATTTGTTGGAATTGTTATTGATGATTGATGCAGCTCGTCGTGCTTCGGCGCACTATGTAACAGTTGTAATTCCATACTTCGGTTACTCACGCCAAGACCGTAAAGACAAACCAAGAGTAGGTATTGGTGCAAAGTTAATTGCTAACCTTTTGACTGCCGCTGGTGCTGACCGCTTGATGACAGTTGACCTACATGCTGGACAAATTCAAGGATTTTTCGATTTTCCTGTAGATCATTTGGAAGGAACAGCTATCTTTGTACCTTATTTGAAATCATTAGGCTTAGATAACATTTTGTTTGCTTCTCCAGACGTAGGTGGTGTAGTTCGTACTCGTAACATTGCGAAGTTCTTCAACGCTGAAATGGTTATCTGTGACAAACACCGTAAACGTGCCAATGAAGTTGCTTCGATGCAATTGATTGGAGATGTTACAGGCGCAGACGTGGTGTTAGTCGATGACTTGATTGATACAGGTGGAACGATGTGTAAAGCTGCACAGTTGATTATGGACAAAGGTGCCAAATCAGTAAGAGCTATCGTTACCCACGCAGTATTATCTGGTAATGCTTACGAAAATATCAGTAACTCTGTATTGACAGAATTGGTTGTGACAAACACCATTCCAAGCAAACAAGAGTGTGATAAAATTAAAGTTCTTTCAGTAGCACAATTGTTTGCTAAAGCTATCGGAAGAATCCGTGACCACGAGTCTATCAGTTCACTTTTCATAAAACAATAATTACTTAAACAGTTACTAGAAGATAGCAGTTCGCGAAAGGCTAGTAACACAAAAATCACTCAAATGAGAAAGATTGAAGTTGTAGGTTTCAAAAGAGAAACTTTAGGTACAAAATCAGCGAAAGATTTACGCAATGCATCATTAGTTCCATGTGTATTGTACGGTGGACAAGATGTAGTTCACTTTGCAGTTCCAATGATTTTGTTCCGTGAATTAATTTATACTCCAGAAGTTGCTGAAGTTGAATTGAACATTGAAGGCGAAATCCGTCGTGCAATCTTACAAGATTCACAATTCCACCCAGTTAACGAAACTATTTTGAACGTTGACTTCTTGGAAATCGTTGATGGTAAAGCTATCAAAATTGACGTTCCAGTGAAAATCGTTGGTAACGCTCCAGGTGTACAAAAAGGGGGTAAAATGGTTCAGAAACTTCGCAAAGTTACTTTGAAAGGTTTAGCTGAAAACATTCCTGATTTTGTTGAAGCAGATATTACAGGTTTGGACTTGGGACAAACTATCAAAGTTAGCAAATTGAAAGTTGAAGGTGTTTCTATCTTGAACAACCCAACTAACCCAGTTGCTACAATCGATATCCCACGTGCATTGAGAGGAAAAATAAACTCTTAATTTTCACAAATCCATTACTGATAGATGACCGCTCTGTAATTTACAGAGCGGTTTTTTTTGTGAGAATACTTTAAGTTTTTCAAAATCTAATCATTTCAATTATGCACTAAAAGGCTCTTCCAAAGGATTATTACTACCAAACCGTAGTTCCTACGGAGCTTCTACAGAGGAAAAAAATGTAAGAAATCTATTTTAGGCAAGGACAAAGGACAATTCCACACTCAAAACTCATCACTCAGATTACACTTGCTTTTTATAGGTCCAAATGGCTAATCCATTGAATACGATGGCGAAACTCAATATGGCAAAAATATGATTTCTGATTTCGTAAATACCTGAACCTTTTATCACAACCAATCTCATGACGTCGATAAAATAGGCGACAGGGTTAAACTTTGTCATAATCTTCGCCCATTCAGGCATACCATCTATGGAGGTGTACAAACCACCCATTAGGACAAAGACCATTATCATAAAAAAGGCGAAAAACATGGCTTGCTGCTGTGTATCTGAAAAGTTAGACATGAGTAGTCCAAGTCCCAAAACGGCTAACAGAAAAATAGCTGTAAAGCCAAAAATCACAAGCAAACTCCCTACCGGAACAATACCAAATACGACTCTACTGACGGTCAGACCAATAGCAGTTACGACCAAACCCAATACCCAGAAAGGAATCAATTTACCCAAAATAAAATGGTGTTTTTTGATAGGCGTAACATTGATTTGCTCAATAGTTCCTACTTCTTTTTCCTTGACAATATTCAATGCTGTTAAGAAACTTCCGACCATTGTCACCAAAATAACCAAGATACCAGGAACCATAAATAGCTGGTAATTCATACGGGTGTTGTACCAAAAACGAGGAACAATATCTAATAATGGCATAGGGTTCATTCTTGGAAAAGTAACCCAATCCGTTCGCACATCCTGATTAAAATCTTTGATAATGGAGTTGAGGTACGCCCCACCCATGTTGCCTTTTGTGCCATTTACGGCATTAATCGCAAGTAATAATTTAGCCTCATTTTCTTTGATTAAGGTTCTTTCAAAATGCGCAGGAATTTCTATGATTACATCAGAATCGTTTTGCTCAACACTTTTGAGTGCTTTTTTGTAAGAATCTGTATTTTCAACTAATCTGAAATATCCTGAACCAATAATTTTTTGAACCAGCTGTCTTGAATAACTCGAATGGTCGTGGTCGACCACGGCAATATTCACGTTTTTTACCTCATAATCGGCTGCTATGGGCAAAACAATCAGCTGGATAATAGGCATCACAAAAATGATACGAATGATCGATGAGTTACGAAATATCTGCCGAAACTCTTTTTCTAGTAAAAAAAGTAGTGTTTTCATGATTGTTTGGGAGTGATTGCCAAGGAGGAGGGGCAAAGTGACATAGGCACAAAGGCACAAAGTGATTTTTTTAGATGTTTTAGTGACTGTGCCACAATCATCAAAACACTTTGCTACTTTGTGCCTTTACCACTTTGTCACTTCTCATTACTCCAACCTCGTTTTGTAATTTTTTAAAGCTATTAGCACAAAGCCTATTGTCATAGCTACCAAAATCAGGCTTTCTTTTAGGACACTTTTGAAGCCTAATCCTTTTATCATTACGTCTCTAACGATGAAGAAATACCATTTTGACGGAATCAAATTAGAGATAAATTGCATCGGTTTGGGCATATTTTCGATAGGAAACATAAAGCCACTAAAAATCAATGTTGGTAATAATAACACCATTAAAGATGCCAACATAGCCACTTGTTGCGAGTTGGTGATAGTCGAAATAAATAGACCTAATGCCAAAGCCGCAAAAATAAAGAGCATACTTTCGCCTAAAAGAAGTAATAAACTGCCTTGGATAGGTACATCGAGGAGGTTTACGCTCAAAATGAGGATGGTGCTTACATTGATAAATGAGAGCAAAACGTAAGGAATTGCCTTAGTAACAATGACCAAAATAGGAGGGACAGGCGATACCAAAAGCACTTCCATAGTTCCTAGTTCTTTCTCCCGAACAATCGCAATCGAGGTCATCATAGCTGAAATAAGTAACAATATCATTGCCATTACCCCAGGTACGAAGTTATATGCCCCTTTGAGTTGTGGGTTGTATAACATACGAATTTCTGGTTGAATCGTGTAAGGCAAGGTCTGTTCGCCTAGCACTTCGTCTTGGTATGATTTCAGAATGGAACTGGCATAATTGACTACTGTAGTAGCAGTATTCGGGTCTGAAGCGTCTGCTATTAGTTGAATAGAAGCCGTATTTTGTTGAAAAAGAGAATGTCTGAAATGAGCAGGAAATACCACTGCTAATCTAATTCTACCTTCTTTAAAAGCTTGGTCTATTTGCTGAGGACTGCTAAAATTGGCCTCTACATCAAAGTATCTACTGGCATCAAGTTCTTGAATAATCTGTCGACTTGCTTCGTCTTTTGAGTAATCTAAAATACCTATGCGAGAGTCTTTTACTTCGTTGGTTAGGGCAAAGCCGAAGAGGATAATCTGAACAATGGGCATCCCAAACAGAATGATTAAAGTTCGAGTATCTCTCAGAATATGCTTGAATTCCTTGGTGATGAATGCTAAGAATAATTTCATGTTTGAAAGATTTAATAGTCTTTTGTTCAAAATCACTCACTTCTTTTTGCCTTGCGAGCCAACTGGTGAAATACCTCATCCATTGAGTCAGCGTGAAATTGCTTTTTGAGATTTTGAGGGGTATCGAGTGCTTCGATTTTTCCGTCTACCATGATTGACACTCTATTGCAATATTCGGCTTCGTCCATGTAATGTGTGGTGACAAAAATAGTCACGCCACGATTGGAGGCTTCATAGATTAAATCCCAAAACTGACGACGAGTTACAGGGTCAACTCCGCCTGTTGGTTCGTCTAAAAATACAATTTTAGGATTATGTAAAATTGCAATCGAAAATGACAGTTTTTGTCGCCAGCCCAAAGGGAGTGAAGATACTAGTTTGTCTGCCTCAGCCTCAAAACCTAGTGTTTTGAGCAATACATCCGTTTTTTCTTTGATAGTTTTACGATCTAAACCATAAATTCCGCCAAAGAATCGAATATTTTCTCGGATGGTTAAATCTTCATAAAGTGAAAATTTTTGACTCATGTATCCGATATTCTTTTTAATATCTTCGGTTTCAGTATACACATCAAAACCTGCGACTTTTGCTTCGCCTCCGCTGGGTTTGGATATGCCAATGAGAATTTTCATGGCTGTTGTTTTTCCAGCACCATTGGCTCCCAAAAAACCAAATATTTCACCCTTGTAAACCTCAAAGGTGATGGCGTTGGTGGCGATAAAATCCCCAAAACGTTTGGTTAGTCCTTGAGCCTGAATGACTATTTCTTTATTTTCCATGTTTGGCACATTTTATTTCTTGAAAGCATCAGGACAATGCCATAAAGCAATCCTCAATGGTAGCTGTAATTTCTTGGATTTGGAAAGACTCTTTGTAATGCTCTTGAACATACTGACAAAAAGCTTGATAATCCTCATCATCGTTTTTAAGCGTCAGGTGATGACTTTCACCAAAACCAAAACAGGTATGCGTATTAGGAAATGCTCTTGCTACCTGCAATAAGGCATACATATTGGAGGCATGAATAGACCAGATTTTTTTCGGATATTTCTCAATAATCCCCACTGGTGTATCAATATCTAATATCTTTCCTTTTTGCATCAAAGCAACTCTATCGCATAAACTGGCTTCGTCCATATAGGGTGTCGAAACCAATATCGTGATACCTTCCGACTTAAGATATTTCAGCATTTCCCAAAACTCTTTTCTCGAAACGGGGTCAACTCCAGTAGTGGGTTCATCCAAAAACAATACGCTTGGCTCGTGAATCAGAGCGCAGCACAAGGCTAACTTTTGCTTCATTCCACCCGATAATTTCCCTGCTTTACGAGTTTTGAAAGGTTCGAGCTGTTGGTAAATATCCTTGATAAGATGGTAGTTTTGTTCTATCGTAGTACCAAAAACATGCGCAAAAAAGTTGAGATTTTCCTCTACGCTCAAATCTTGATACAGGGAAAATTTCCCTGGCATATAACCTACTCTTTTTCGGATTGCTTTATAGTCTTTCTTTACATCCAAGCCATCAACACTAGCATCTCCAGATTCGGCTAATAAAAGCGTAGCAAGAATCCTAAATAGCGTAGTTTTTCCAGCACCATCTGGTCCGATTAGTCCAAATAATTCTGATTGTTTGACCTCAAAAGAAATGTCTTCCAATGCCTTGATTTTGCCTTTTTCAAATGACTTAAAAAGGTGATTTGCAATGATTGCATTCATAGCTTTTGGGGTTAAAATATCACTTCTCCATACATACCAATTTTCAATGCACCAGTGTTTTTTACATGGATTTTTACCGCATATACTAAGTTGGCTCGTTCTTCCTTGGTCTGAATGGTTTTTGGGGTAAATTCTGCCTTTGAGGCTATCCAATAAACCTTGCCCTGTAAGGTGTCCGACTGTCCTTCTGCTTTGTCGATAAGCACTTTTACGGGTTGATTGAGTTGAACTTTTGTTAATTGATTTCCAGAAACATATACTTTCAAGGTCATTTCCGATAAATCAGCAACTTTGTAAAGCGCTTTTCCAGGAGCCGTCATTTCGTATTGTTCTGCATATTTGGTCAATACTGTACCACGAATAGGGTTGATAATCTCGCCACGTTTGATTTGATCGGTCACCTGATCGGCACGTTTTTCGAGTGGTGAAAGTTCACTGTTAATACTACGATTTTGGATAGTTACTTGTGTTTTTTGAGCGCTGATTTGACTTTCTAATACACTGATTTGTTTTTTGGTCAGGGCAATAGCTCCTTCCATATCGTCAAGCTGTTTGCTCGGAACGGCTTCTGATTTTACTAAATTCGTTAAGCGTTGGAATTCTCTTTGTTGGATACGCAACTGCTCTTTCTGAACAGCAATTTGATTTTCCAAAACTTTGATTTGAGCTGAAGCATCATTGAATTTTTGTGGTAAACTTTTGATACTTGCTTCAATCTGTGCTTCTTGAAGTTGTAAGTTTGCTACATCGATATTTCCAACTTTTTGAGCTAAGGCTAAAGTGTCGCCTTCTTCAAGGTCGAGTTGGAGGATTTTACCTGCAACTTCTGACGAAATAATAGTTTCTGTAGCTTCAAAAGTGCCCGTAGCATCCGAAGTTTGTTCATTTTTTTTACAAGAAAAAATAAGCGTGCTTACAAGAGATATGAATATAAATTGCTTTTTCATTTCAAATATTGGATTGTGCGAATTTCGCGGTTTGATACTAAGAAAAGAAGATTAAAGCCCTAATGTGCTTTGATAATTGGCCTTGGTAAGTGCCTGTTGCAACGTATGAATCAACTGATTTTCTTTGGCTTGTAATTCGGCAGAAAGGTCAGTTACATAGTCACTTGCAGTGATAATACCATTGTCGAGTTGTGCACTGGAGGTTTTAGTGATTTTTTCTCGTAGGACAATGATTTTTTGGTCCAGCTCAATCATATTATCCAGCTTTTTGATTTCAGCATCCAATTGTTGCAAAGCAATATTGGTATTAAGTAAAAAAGCTTCTTGTTGCGCATCTACATTTTTGGAAGAAATTAGCAACTGGCTTTTTTCATGCTTTTTCGTGTATAATCCTCCTAAAGACCAATTGAATCGTAACCCACCGATATAATATCCTTTAAAATCATTTTCTAACATATTCAAAGCAGGACGCCCATAGCCTGTTTGCAAGAATAGCCCTACTTTAGGCATATTTTTGGCAGTAATAAGTTGCTCCTGTGTACTCAAAAGGTTTTGTTGTTCTTGAAAAAGAGAAAGTTCAGAACGTTGAATTTTGGTTTCTTGGCTATTGGTTAGCAAAGGTGAAACCAATTGGGCTGAGGATAAATCTTGGTTAATAAGCATTCCTAGGATTTTCTTCCCCAACAATTCCTGAGATTTTACTTCACCAATACGTTGATCAAGTTTCAAAATTTCAACTTCTAGTTGATTCAAATTGGCTTGTGTACTAACGCCATTTTGGATACCAGCCTTGATTTTATTGATTTTTGACTGTAATTCGTTTTTAATAATGTCAATCAATTTGAGCTGATTTTGACTCAACAATACACTAAAATAACTCTGATTGACACGCTCTTTTAGTTTGTCGAGCTCAACTGCAAGTTTTTGCTGTTCGGTCTGAGCAGCAGCCTTTTGTACCAAAATTTGAGAATTGGTTATACCACCATCATACAGATTTTGCTTTACCTCAGCATACAATTTATACTGGTCTTTAGAAATCTGCGGAATGTCTATATTAGGAATTTTGATGGGCACAGAAGTTACATCTGACTGATAGGTTGCCTGACCAATAATGTCAATTTGTGGTTTGAAATTGCTTTTGAGTTGTGCAATTTGATGTTCCAAATTCTCATTAATATAGCCCTTTTGTTTGGCAATGGGGTAGTTTTGTTTTGCCAAGGTATAGCACTGACTCAAAGGAAGCACTTCCTGAGCACGTGTATGATTGACAATCAAACTAATGAGGAGAATATAAATGGTTTTTTTCATGGTTTTAACTAAAATGTTTAACTATTTGGTTAAAAATATACCTTTAAAAAAGCAACAAATAAGTAGGTAATACATTGGGCGGACTACTGATTTGTTACTCTTACTTTAATAAGGAAATTTTACAAAACGATAGAGTGATAAACCATTTCGTAAATTTCTTTTTTACGTTGTTTTAATAATTCTTGATACATTTCTTCAGGAACTTGCATCAAGACTTTTTGAAAAATTGACCTTCCCATGAAAGGAAAAACACACATTGAAACGATGTTCATCAAAAGATGTGCAGGATTAATGGGTCTAATTTGTTTGTTTTCAATAGCTTGGAAAATTTCCATGACCATCTGACCAACCATTGGTTTGAGTCCATTTTCTTCAAAAGCACCTACAATAAGATTGGCATTTCGTGATAACTCATTAGCGACAAAAAGTGGTAATTCTTGATTTGCCAACAGGAAATCGAGATAGGCATCAATAAATGCCTGAATCTTTTCAAAAATGGGTTGCTCAGATTGAATAATTGTGTTGAGATTAGGAATCAGTTTTCCTACAATTCCTGCAAATACTCTTTTAAACAATTGTTCTTTGTTACGAAAATAATAGTGTAATAGCGCTTTATTGATACCAGCATTGTCTGCAATTTCTTGCATACGGGCACCATCCCAGCCTTTTTCGATAAAAACCTTTCTTGCTGCAATTAAAATCTTTTCCTCTGTTGTTATCTCTACTTCCATTTTATCAAAAGGTTTAACCATTTGGTTAAATATGGCTCAAAGGAAAAAAATCTCTTTGACAAAGTCAAGATTTTAAGGAATAAATCTTGGAAATTTTTTCAACACAATAGCACATTATAAATAAGCAACAACAATTGATTACCTTTGCCATTCAAGTAAAAATTCAATCGCACGTGGTAAAGTATTTGAAGAAAATTGCCTACAATCCGACAAGTTTGACGATTATTTTGGGCGCATTATTGCTACTATGGCAAGAGCTACAGGGAAGTTTGTCTATTTGGGTACAAATCTTTTTTGCCTTTGGTTTTGTATTTTTTATAGGGATTCCTCACCGAACCTTAGATATTTGGTTGGAGCAAGAGTTATTTAAAAGAGCAGGGAAAGTGTATAAAAAATGGACTTTTTATGTCCGTTATCTTCTCGCTATTGTGTTATTTGGAGCGCTATGGTGGTATTGGCCAACTGGGAGCGTTTTCTTGTTCTTATTAATTACCGCATGGCATATTGGTGAGTCAGATTTGAAATCACCACAAGCTAACAATTTTCTTTGGACTTGGACACGCTATAGTTATGGAATGATGATTGTATTGTGGATTTTTCTAGGACATGGCAGTCAAGCCAGTATTCTTTGGGCAAGTATTACGCGCCAAGATATGCTGATGATGCAAATTTGGTTGATGTTAACGGCATCAAAAGAGTTGATTATTGGAGTAATTTGCATGATCACGCTACTATTATTGTTTCTTGCTCAATATCGAAACCCTTCTGAATTCACAGCAAGAAAAGTTATATCTCTAGTGATTATCTTGGTACTGTGTGAATATCTACCTTTATTACCTGCAATGGCATTGTATTTTGGTGGCTGGCATGCCGTGAATGCATTTTCAGATGCTCATCGTTACTTTTTGCCCGAAGGTCGTAGTACAAACTCAGCTTTTCAGTTGTGGCTACACGCCATGCCGATTACCTTAATTGCGGTAGTGATGACATTGGGGTATGCTTATTTCTGGGCAGCTTTTGCAAAAAGTATGAATCCAATCCCGATGATGTATTTGTTGGTAATGTGTACTACGTTCCCTCATCAGTGGCTGGTAGGACAAATTAATCGAGATAAGATTTCTTAAAAAAAGTTAAAGTTTTGTACACAGAAGCCCCAATATTCACATTTGGGGCTTTTGTGTTTTTGATAAAGACCTAAAGAAGGATTTAGTTTGTTATGTGAAAAAATGTACTTTAGTAGTCTTAATTCATTTTATAACTCTTAGCCATGATTGCATTATTCATTATCATAATCACCTTAGTATTCACCTATCAGGGTTTTCGTGACTTTCTATTTTTCGATAAATATAAATTTCACGTTTTTCCAGTACTCTTACAAAAGGACTATAAGCGTCTGTTAACCTCAGGTTTTTTGCATGTCGACTGGCTACATTTCTTTTTCAATATGTACAGTTTGTACGTATTTTCAGGACTTACGATTAATATTTTTGGAGAAGCCAAGTTCTTAATTCTCTATTTGGGAAGTATAGTGGGAGGCAACCTTATTTCGGTATTAATTCACAGAAAAGACGATGGATATACATCAGTGGGTGCTTCTGGTGGGGTATTTGGGATTATGTTCGCTTCCATAGCAGTATTTCCAGAGATGGATTTAAGGATTATTTTTATTCCTTTAGCTTTACCTGCTTGGGTTTTTGGTCTGCTATATTTAGGCGTATCTATTTATGGAATCAAATCCAATAAAGACAATATTGGACACGATGCTCATTTAGGCGGAGCTATCGTTGGAATGTTGTTCGCAATTCTGTTCATTCCTGAAATTTTACAGGAAAATCTTTGGGTTATTTTACTACTCTTAATTCCATCTTTGGTATTTATCTATATCATTGTGACTCGTCCTTATTTGTTATTGATTGACAATTTCTATTTCAAAAACAATCAACAACATGATACCATTGATGAAAGATACAATGCCAATAAGGCTAAAAAACAGCATGAAATAGATGAAATTTTGGACAAAATCGCATCCAAAGGAATTGACAGCTTAAGCACCAGCGAAAAGGCTGCATTGGAGGAGTATTCCAAAAGGATGAATTAGAAAGGGTATATAGGTTGCAATTCAATAAAAAAAGACTTGAGAATATTTCTCAAGTCCTTTTTTATTGAATTAATTAGAAAGTTTTAACTCTTGTTCGAAGTTGAAATCTTGACAACTTTTACCGCAGTTTTTTCAATTTTTTGTAATTCTTTTTGCCCTACAGAGGCATCAGATTTTACCGCGATATAAGGTGCAATTACCAAAGAAACAATCGACATCAATTTAATCAAAATGTTCATCGATGGACCAGAAGTATCTTTGAATGGGTCACCAACGGTATCACCAGTTACTGAAGCTTTGTGTGGTTCTGATTTTTTGTAATAGGTTACACCATCGATTTGAACCCCTTTTTCAAATGATTTTTTGGCATTGTCCCAAGCGCCACCAGCATTTGACTGGAACATTCCCATCAATACACCTGAAACCGTCACGCCTGCCAACATACCACCTAATACTTCTGGACCAAAAGTGAACCCAACTAGTACTGGCGAAATTAATGCAATTGCACCAGGCAATATCATTTGTCTAATAGAAGCTTGCGTAGAAATAGCCACACATTTTTCGTATTCTGGTTCAGCTTTGTATTCCATAATACCTGGAATTTCACGGAACTGACGACGTACTTCGTTTACCATTTCCATCGCAGCTTTACCTACGGCAGAGATACACAATGCACTAAAAATAAATGGAATCATCCCGCCGACAAATAAGCCAGCCAAAACATCTGCTTTATAAATATCAATCGCCTTAATACCTGCAATACCAACAAATGCTGCAAATAATGCTAACGAAGTTAATGCCGCAGAAGCAATAGCAAAACCTTTACCAGTCGCAGCAGTAGTGTTACCTACAGCATCCAAGTTATCGGTACGACCACGTACTTCTGAAGGTAATTGAGACATTTCAGCAATACCACCAGCATTATCTGCAATAGGTCCAAAAGCATCGATCGCCAACTGCATGGCTGTTGTTGCCATCATACCTGCGGCTGCAATAGATACGCCGTATAAACCTGCAAACTTATAAGAAAAGATAATCCCTGCCGCTAATACTAGAATTGGTAATACTGTAGATTCCATACCCACAGCTAAGCCCCCGATGATATTCGTAGCGTGTCCAGTTCCTGATTTTTCAATGATTGATAATACAGGACGTTTGCCCATCGCAGTATAATATTCGGTAATAGCAGACATCAAGGCTCCTACCACCAAACCAACAATAATAGCAAGGAATACGCCATTTGATGTAAACTCAAATCCACGTAAATTGAGGGTGTCTGGTAATAAATGATGTACTAAGAAATAAGAAGATACAAAAGTAATCGCAATAGATAGCCAGTTACCCAAGTTTAACGCATTTTGAACAGAAGCAGTTTCGCTAGAAATTCTTACAAAAAAGGTAGATACTAAAGATGCCAAAAGTCCAACACCTGCAATCAACATTGGCAAAATGACAGGAGAAAAACCACCTACATTATCAGTCACTTGGATTTCTTGACCCAACACCATGGTTGCTAGAATAGTTGCTACATACGAGCCGAATAAGTCAGCACCCATACCAGCCACGTCACCTACGTTGTCACCCACGTTATCGGCAATCGTAGCGGGGTTACGTACGTCATCTTCAGGAATACCAGCCTCTACTTTACCCACTAAGTCAGCGCCTACATCGGCTGCTTTTGTGTAGATCCCACCACCCACACGAGCAAATAATGCAATAGATTCAGCACCAAGTGAAAAGCCTGCTAGTACTTCAATAGCTTTTTTCATTTCTACAGAAGTAAGCTCATGACCTGCGGCGAACATTTGATAAAATACAATAAATAAACCGCCTAGACCAAGAATCGCTAAGCCTGCAACACCCATACCCATTACTGAACCACCAGTGAATGACACCTCTAAAGCTTTTGCTAGGGAAGTACGAGCAGCTTGAGCTGTTCTCACATTGGCCTTGGTTGCTACTCTCATTCCGATATAACCCGCAGTGGCTGAAAATACAGCCCCAATCAAAAAGGCTAAGGCAATTACTGGTGAAGAATGAATAGGATGGTCTGGCGTTCCTTCGTCAGAGCCTAACCAAAAAAGTAGGATAGCGGTTGGAATTGCAAAGTAGGCTAGAATTTTCCATTCGGCTTTAAGAAAAGCAATGGCTCCATCGGCAATATATCCTGAGAGTTTTTGCATGTTTTCGTCACCAGTTGGTTGATTCGAAACCCAATTAAAACGCCAAAATGTGTACAACAAGCCAACGAGACCCAGAGCAGGAACTAAATAAATAATGTCATTCATAAGAGTTAAATAGTTTGGTTGGTTAAAATGTTGAGTAAATGAGATTTATAAGAACACTTACGTTTGTGTTTGGGCAAAATGCCCTACTATGCAAATATAATTTTTGCTTTGGTATAAAAAAATTATTCCAAGATTTTATTGTATTTAATTTATATGATTGTTTTCGGAGCACTTTGATACCTACCGATGGGCAAATTGTATGTTTTTTGACCAGAAAAAGAGAAGAAAAATGACAAGACAGTACTGATAATTATCAATTCTCGACTCTGTAGATAGACTACATAAATCTGTTAGTACCTCCAATTGGTCGAGTTTACCTTACGATTGGTCTGAATTGCGACAAACAGCCAAAGGAAAAGTTTAGATTTGTAGTTATTGTAGAGAGGAATACTGCCTTTAAAAGACTTCATAAAAATTGATTTTATTCTCATGCGAAGAAACCACCCGTTAAACCGTCTGATTTGCCAAGTGTTGGCGGCTTCGGCTTTAAGCTTTGGCGCAACTGCCCAAGCTATCAAGCCTATGCCTACTGGCGAAATGATTCTCAATCTAAAAAAATTAAATGTATTAGGTTCGGCAATGTATATCGCTGCTCACCCAGACGATGAAAATACCATTATGTTGTCTTGGTTGGCCAAAGAGCGAAAAGTCCGTACCTCTTATTTGTCGATTACACGTGGCGATGGCGGTCAAAACCTGATTGGTCCAGAACAAGCCGAACTCATGGGCTTGATTCGTACTCAAGAGCTTTTGGCAGCACGTTCAATAGATGGTCCTGAGCAGTATTTTACTAGAGCCAATGATTTTGGTTTTTCAAAAACTACGGAAGAAACGCTTCAAATCTGGGGAAAAGACGCTGTATTGGGTGATGTCGTTTGGCGTATTCGCAATTTGCGTCCTGATGTGATTATTTGTCGTTTTCCGCCTGATGCACGAGCAGGACATGGTAATCACTCTGCTTCAGCGGCATTGGCAGAAGAAGCATTTGCCGCAGCAGCCGACCCGACAAAGTTTACGGAACAATTAAAATTTGTAAAACCTTGGCAAACAAAGCGTATCGTTTGGAATACTTTCAATTTTGGAACAGTAGCACAAACCCAAAAGCCTGCGGAGAAAGATTTTATCCAAGTTGATATTGGGGTGTATAATCCTCTTTTGGGTAAATCTTATAACGAAATTGCTGCTGAAAGCCGTTCACAGCATAAATCTCAAGGCTTTGGTGTGCCTCGTGGTCGTGGCGCTCGCCCTGAATATTTGGTTCACAAAGCAGGAGAGAAGGCAACAAAAGATGCTTTTGATGGTGTAGATATCACTTGGAGTCGTGTAAAAGGGAGTGAAGGAATTCAGGATTTAATCAATGAAGCTGTTTCAAAGTTTAATCCAGAAAAACCTGAAACTATTGTGCCTATTTTGGTAAAGGCTTACCAAAAGGTAGAAGGTATTCAGGATGAGTATTGGAAAACTCAGAAGAAAAAAGAACTAGAAAGCCTAATTGTAGCTTGTTCTGGGCTTTATTTTGAAGCCAATCCAAATGAGTTTTCGGCAGTTCGTGGCGAAAAAGTCAATGTTGCATTAAGCTATATCAAACGTTCTGATGCAAATGTTTCTCTGAAAAAAGTGCACTTGACAGGTTTTGAAAAAGATACGACTTTGACGCAATCCCTTGGCAATAATGAGTTGAATCGTATTACTTTTCCTGTAACTATTCCTGCCAACCAACCTTTGACACAACCATATTGGTTAGCCGAAAAGAAAATGGGCAAAGGCATGTACCGTGTAGATGATGCTTCTATCATTGGTTTACCCGAAAAACCTGCCGATTTACAAGCTGAGTTGACTTTTACGATTGAGGGCAAAGATTTTACTTTCAAAACGCCAGTTATCTACAAATACACCGACGAAGTTAGAGGCGAGTTGTATCGTACCTACGAAATTCGTCCTGAAGTAACTGCCAACATTGCTGACAAAGTATATGTCTTTGCTGATAATCAACCCAAGGAAGTGGAAGTAACGCTGAAGGCAAATAAAGCAGATGCACGTGGTAGTGTAGCGCTTGAAGTACCAAAAGGATGGAAGGTTGACCCGACGACAACTATTTTTCAGTTTTCGAATAAATACCAAGAACAAAAGGTGGTGTTTAAGGTATCTCCAGCAGATATTACCCATGCAGGAGCAAGCGAAGCAACCTTCCGTGCAGTGGTAACAACGCCAAGTGGAACATCAGACAAAGGTTTATTGACAGTTGCCTATGACCATATTCCTCCTCAAACACTATTTCCTGTGGCAGAGGCCAAAATTGTAAAATTAGATATCAAGAAAAAGGGCAATAATATTGGCTATATCATGGGTGCGGGTGACGAAGTGGCTTCGGCATTGCGTCAGATTGGGTATAAAGTAACCATGTTAGGGGAGAAAGAATTGGATGAAGATTTGAGCAAATACGATGCTATTGTGGTTGGTGTACGTGCTTATAATACGGAGCCACGCCTGAAATTCTATCAAAAGAAATTGATGGAATATGTTCAAAATGGAGGTAATATGGTTGTACAATATCAGGTAAATAATAACCTACAAAAAGTTGATGGTGGTTTAGGTCCTTATGATTTCAAACTTTCGCGTGACCGTGTAACAGTAGAGGAGGCAGAGATGAGATTCTTAAAACCAGAACACCCGATTTTGAATGTTCCAAACAAAATTACAGCAAAGGATTTTGATGGGTGGATTCAAGAAAGAGGTTTGTATTTCTCAAACGAATGGGATGACAAATATGAAACCATTATTTCATCTAACGACCCTAACGAAAAACCAGCAGATGGAGGTTTATTATATGCCAAATATGGAAAAGGTAATTACATCTTTACAGGGTATGCTTTCTTCCGCCAACTTCCTGCGGGTGTTTCGGGCGCATATAGACTATTTGCTAACTTGATTTCGGTAGGGAAGTAGGTTGATTTAGTGGGTGAGTGGCAAAGTGATTAAGGTGCAAAGGCACAAAGTGAATCATCTCTAATTGAGTGATTATTTTTAATATGAATTTTACCAGTAGAGACGCAATGATTGCGTCTCAAGACGAGTTAAATCTGGTAAAGTAGTATCAAAAAAGGGGTTCGAAAAACTAATTTCGAACCCCTTTTTTGATATGCGCATGGAAAATAATTCAAATGTTAAAGTCAGTGAGGACTCATGTTGAGCTTATTATACTAGTTCACTTTGTGCCTAATCAACTGTTCCCTCAAACGCTATCTACTAAACTTCACTCTCAAAGCTGTTGCATCGTATTTGCCATTGATAAAATTGCTTACGATTTCCAAGCCAAATATTTTTCCTATACCTGAAACTCCGTAGCCTACTTCTAGGTAGTTGAAGTTTTTGTTGCCTGTGTATAAATAGTTGGCAAATACTGATTCTTTCAAACCGTACAATCTTAATAGGTTGATTTTTGTTAACAGCAACGATCTAAAATCTTGTTGTGCATGTGCCTCAATATACGAGCCGTTTGTGCTGTAATTGTAGTAATCTAGATTTCTGAATGAATTAAACAATCCTTCTCTTCTGAACAAAACCTGATTGCCATTGAAGTGTTTGTAGTCGAGGAAATAGCTTGGTTTTTTCAAGAAATCACCAGCAGTTACCATCAAGCGAAGGTCGCCTAGTCGATTGAGATTGAATACCTGTTCGTATTCTATTTCAGTATTGTTAAAGTCTCCAGCCTTGCTGAAGCCCCATTTGCTTCTGATTCTGAAATTAGGGTTACGGTAGTTTGAAATAAATTCACGTCCGTTAAATTTACTTGTTTTAGCAAAAGGACGAATCGTTAATCCTGCGTTGAGAAACTGTATAGAATGATTACTCCAAGAGACGTTGGCTAACTCGCTGCTTATTGGTAAGTTACTCGAAAACTCTCTGTTCTTGTTATCAAAAATAGGCTTTGCATTAGCTGCGTTTTCCAAAATATGACGCTCAGCAGTTTCTAAACCTATAGTCCCTGTAATTTTTGGAGAAAATTGATGACGAAAATCTATCTGAGCAAAAGTTTTTTCGTACAACTTCATATAGTTTTGTTCAAACAACAAAGTATAGAAGGTATTCACCAAAGAGGTAATGGGTTGATTTTGGTTGTATTGATAAACAAACTGTCCACCTTTAACCGAAATTTGGGTATAATTATGCACGTATGTGCCATACAACAATCCTGTTAATTTTTCTCTTCCAAATGAATAGCGTAAGTCTGTGCCAATTTCCATTCTACTCAAGAGCTTGTTACGCTTGATATATTTCAATCCCGATTCCAAATAAAAGCCTTCTACTGTATTGTAGTAAAAACCATCAACATTGGAGTTCGGCATCAATGGTGAGGAGTAAATCAAACTTTTTTGATAGCCATACAAAGGAGTACGTGGACCATAGTTATAAGTATGACCAGCAAAAATATGGCTTAATTTGAATTTTGGAAGGTTTTTAAGAGAGTCCTTTTTAATTTGTCCTTCGTTGACTTTATTCAAACTATCTGCTTGTTTGTAGCCTATTACTTCATATTCTGTAAGAGGAACTTGGCGCTCAGTATTCCAGAAATCATTGTTGCGCTTGGTAGACAGGGAGTCTACATCCAGACTATAATCTCGCACGACATCTACGTTTTGATTTTGGGCTTTTTTCTCAGCTTTGTCTTCTTTTTCTAAATCCTTCAACACTTTTTTCAGCTGCTTGCGTGTCATCGACTGCTGTTTTAACGCTAAGTTCTTATCTACTTTTTGCCCTTTCAATTCTTTTGCTTCAGCTTTATCGATTTTCTCGTCAATTACTACGGGCTGTTGATGATACTTAGGGTTGATAGTTACATTGTAATTGCGAACGTTGGTCACGTAACGACCTTCAGCAACAATTCCAAAAGCATCGAAATTGAATCCAGAGTCCATATAAACAGGCATCCAAACGTCTTTGAATGGTGCATAAAGTTGTTTTAAGGTGTAATTGCCATTTTCGTCGTTAAACTTTAAGTCTAGGCTATGAATGGCCCACGAATCTTCGATGATATTGATGGTTCCTGAAAAAACATCTGGTCCCCATGATTTGGGAGTAACTTTAATTTTGTTGACTTGCACCCCACGGTCTTCAAACATACCTTCAAAACTAAACTTGTAATACGCCAATGCCGACGGAGATAGAGGTGATACAACGCCTCCAACGTTGGAAACATAAAAGTTGGTTCTGGCAAAAGTGATAATATTACCACTACTTGACTGGATTTGTTTAGGGAAATTACTTCTGCTTGAAACAATTTTCTCTTTTACTGTATTGGGTTGTGAGAAATTGATGTCGTTGATTGATTCAAGAATGTAGGTTTGTCCAATTTTTAATCCTAATTCTTTTTCCATTTTGTTGCCAGCTACAGCCTTGAGGAGTTTCGAAACGGAGTTGACTTTTCCCGTTCCTTTTACATACGTTCGAGCATTGTAGTTGCTTACTTCTAAAATATGAAATCTTGCCATTGAAATGGCTTTACGCATAATAGTGTAGGCAGGATTTTCTGTTTTAGCGGAAAATTTTACTTCATTGAGACTAATCGATTGTTCCTCTAGGCTTACGTTGAGCGTAACATAATCATTTTGAACATTTACCGTTTTCTCTAATGATTTATGACTTAAATATTGGAAAACCACCGTGTATGTCCCACTTGGTAGGGACAATTCGTACAAGCCATCTTCGTTGGCCATTGTACCTTTATTTTGTCCTTTGATAATGATAGATGCAAATGAGAGCGACTCGCCTTTGAGGTTTTTAATACTGCCTTTAATTCCGCCTTCAGCGAACGAATCATTAGAAAATAAACAGCATAGAATAAAAGCAATTACGGACTGTAGTAATTTCATATAGTGAGAAATGGGGTTTGTATCTTCTCTATCAGGCGATTGAGAAGAGTAGGATTGAGGTTGAGTTTATAGAGAAAAATAGGGAACTCTGGACTCGTTGGCAAGATAGTCAGTTATAGGATATAGTGTTTTATTGTTAACAAAAATTAAGAAAAAGTATCTATGGCTTCTCAAATGCCCATTTTAAGAACACTGGCATAACCTTTCCCCAGGTTTGAGGGTTATGTTCGCCACCTTCAACTTGGTGATAATGGGTGTCAGCATTTGCATTATATCCCTTTTGATGAAGCTCTTTCATCAAATCTAAGGTGTCATCGATGGCGTCGATGATGCCATTATTATTTCTGTCGTCTTTTTCGTCATTGGTTCCTGCTTCAAACCAGAATTTCAATCCAGCCTTATACAATCCAGCACGCACCAATTTATGAATAATTCGATCGTGCTCGTCAGTATATCCTTCCTCTCTCTGTCTCCACCACAAGGCACCAGAAAACACTCCGACTTTTGAGAATACACTGGCATGATGCCACACAATATCAAATGCTGACAAACCTCCCAACGAAAATCCTGCAAGCACGCGTGCTTCAGGTTCTCTTTTTAAGGAATAATGGTGCTCCAAATAAGGGATGAGTTCGTTAATTACAAAAAGCGTGTAAAGTCCAGCTTTTGTTCCTCGATTTTTGTAGTCTGCTTGCGCTGCTGTACCATATTCTAAAATTCTTTCATGATTACAATGAATACCCACTGTCAGAAAAGGAAGGATATGATTATTGCCTAAAATAGACTCTACACTAGCCTGCATACCAAGCGCTGGAAAGTCTTGCCCATCGTTGACCAAAAGCAATGATAATTTTTGCTGGTGTTGCGTAGGAATAATGATAGATAAGGTGACAGTTCTCTGAAGATATTGCGAATAAATACTATCGTTTTTATATGTGGTTTGCTGCACTGGTTTAATATTTTTTTGTGAGTAGCTCAATGAGAAAAAGAGTAATTGTCCTAACAAGGTTAAAGTCAGTTTCATAAAAATAAAGTTTGTTGTTTGAAAATAGAAGCTTTTCTTCGAGAATGTTCGCCTGAATTTGCATAACTCAGGAATGATTTAACCTAAACATTGGTAAAGTACAAATTTTGTCAATAATCCATGTTGAGGCATGAATTTTACGATTTTCCTGAAAAATACAGAATCCTTGGAGGATTCTTCGGATAAACAATAAATTAATGAGTTAATTATTTTGAAAAATTTTGAAAATAAAAAACAATGCCTATTTTTAAGAGAAAATCCTCCAAGGAATGCCTGTTTGAGAGAGTCAAAAGCACCGTTTTTCCTTTGAAATACAATTTTTGACCTTTACCTCGAATAGCCCAAACACTTCAAAAACCATTAACCTTATGCAGGAAAGATACATCAAATACTACTCGCATCATTTGGGGGCCGACAACGAAATCTTAATCTACGGACACTGGGGCTATCCAGTTATTGTGTTTCCGACTACCATGGGGCGTTATTATGAAGCCAAAGATTTTAAGTTAATTGATGCTGCCAAAGGTTTAATCAACGACGGAAAAGTAAAAATCTACTGCCCAGATAGTATCGATAAATACTCTTGGTATGCCAAACATCTTCATCCTTCAGAGCGTATTCAAAATCATATCTATTACGACCAATACCTAAACGAAGAACTAATTCCTGCTATCCAGCGAGAATGTGGCGTAGAAAAGGTGGCTGTTGCAGGGTGTAGTTTTGGAGGGTACCATGCGGCAAATTTTGCCTTTAGGCATCCCGACAAGGTTTCTCATCTTTTCACGATGGGTGCGGCCTTTGATATTCGCTCTTTTCTCAATGGTTTTTATAATGATCAGGTATATTTTAATAACCCACCTGATTATTTACCTAATCTGAACGATGCGAATTTGTGGCAAATGAATATTGTACTAGGGACCTGTAACGCTGATTTTTGTAGACCAGAAACGGAGAGGCTTTCAGGAATACTGAAAAGCAAACATATTGATCATTGGTTAGATGTGCGCTGGCATGGAACGCACGATTGGCCAATTTGGAGAGAAATGTTTCCAGAATATCTCTCAAGAATTTAACGAAAAATAAACTTAAAAGGAATTTTATAAAGTTCACTCAACAAAAAACTTACGAATAAAACTATGAAGAAAATCGGTATTTTACATGGAATGGAGAATACTTTTCCTGAAGCATTTGTAGAGCGCGTGAATCAGATTGCGCCAAAGGGAATTGTCGCTGAAAGAGCCTTGATTGATAAAGTAGTTCAAGGAGAATCTTCTGGATATGATGTAATTATCGACCGTATTTCACAAGACGTACCCTATTACAGAGCGATGTTGAAAAATACCGCTATGGCAGGAACAGCCGTAATCAATAATCCTTTTTGGTGGAGTGCTGATGAAAAGTTTTTTAATAATGCGTTGGCAGTAAATATTGGTGTACCTGTACCTAAAACTGTGATTTTACCCTCAAAAGTTCGCCCAGACGATACTTCGGATACCTCTTTTAGAAACTTGAAATTTCCTATGCCTTGGGGCGATATCTTCGACTATATTGGTTTCCCGGCTTATATGAAACCTCACTCTGGCGGTGGTTGGAAAAACGTGTACAAAGTACGCGACGCCGATGAGCTATTTAATGCTTATGACGAAACAGGGCAATTGGTGATGCTATTGCAAGAGGAAATTCTCTTTACGGATTATTTCCGTTGTTACTGTATCGGTGGCAAAGATGTACGTATCATGCCTTACGAACCAAGAAATCCACATCATTTACGCTACGATGCTCAGTTACCGACAGGACCAGCAGCCAAGAAACTTTTAGCTACCGTCAAAGACTATGTGTTGGCGCTAAACCATGCTCTCGGCTATGATTTCAACACAGTTGAGTTTGCTGTGCGCGATGGTATTCCTTATGCGATTGACTTCTGCAACCCTGCACCTGATGCAGACGTTAATTCAGTCGGTCAAGAAAACTTTGAATGGGTGGTCGAAACCTCTGCGAAGTTTGCTATTGACCGTGCCAAAAAGCATAAGCCAGGAAAAGATAATCTTACTTGGGGAACATTTGTTCGTAGCTCTGTAGCAGGCGTAGCTCGCGATAAAATGATGGAAAAATAGACCTTATTGAGAACTGTGTTTGGAAACAACATAGTTCTCAATCAAACCACCCAACCGCAAATAACTATGTCATTATTTACCCTAGGAATTGAAGAAGAATTTCAAACAATAGACCCTGAAACAAGAGATTTGCGTTCGCACATGTCCAAAATTGTAGAAGGGGGAAAAATTAGTTTACAAGAAAGAGTAAAAGCCGAAATGCATCAGGCAGTAGTGGAGGTTGGTACCAATATCTGTTACAATATCCAACAAGCTCGTGATGAGGTAATTTATCTTCGCAAACATATCATTGAGCTGGCTGATGCCCAAAATCTAAAAGTAGCAGCCGCAGGAACTCACCCATTTGCTGACTGGCAAGACCAACTTATTACGGACAATCCACGTTATGATGCCCTCATTGACGAAATGCGTGACGTAGCAAGAGGAAATTTAATTTTCGGTCTACATGTCCATGTTGGTATCGAAAACCGAAATCAAGGTCTAGAAATACTGAATGCTGTTCGTTATTTCTTGCCCCATATTTATGCCTTGTCTACCAATTCTCCTTTTTGGTGTGGTCGGAACACTGGATTCAAATCCTATCGTTCAAAGGTTTTTGACAAATTCCCTCGTACTGGTATCCCTGAGTTTTTTGCCTCTGCAAGTGAATATGATGATTATGTCAATTTGTTAGTAAAAACAAATTGTATTGATGATGGTAAAAAAATCTGGTGGGATATTCGCTTACATCCTTACTTCAATACCATCGAGTTTCGTATTTGTGATATTCCTATGCGTGCTGACGAAACGATATGCTTAGCAGCATTGATGCAGGCTTTGGTAGTCAAAATTTATAAATTGTTGAAACAAAATCTCAATTTTAGAAGCTACCGAAAAGTATTGATCAACGAAAACAAATGGCGTGCTGCACGTTATGGTATTCAGGGGAAATTGATTGATTTCGGCAAGCAAGAGGAAGTTCCATATCGCAATCTTTGTGATGAACTACTCGATTTTGTAGACGATGTGTTAGACGAACTAGGAAGTCGTCATGAAGTAGAATATATTCGTACAATTCTAGATAATGGGACAGGTGCCGATCGCCAATTGGCAGTTTTTGAACAATCAGGAGGAGATTTGAAAAAGGTAGTGGACTATATCGTTGAAGAAACCAAGTTAGGTGTTTTTTAAGATTTAAGAAATACAAAATAATATTTCTTGGCTGAATATTCTGACTATTTGAAAAAAAATTAAATAAAGTTTTTGAGAAATAAAGATTAGGGAAATGTAAAATTTTAGCCCGAAAAATGACTTAAAATGGCTAATTTTACATTCTAATATTAAGTAATTAAGCACTTTAGGTAATAAAAGCTAGTTTCTAAAGACAAGTGCTTCCACTAATAATTCCTAAGCATTTCCATCAACTTTGTTTCAGATGAATCATAATAGTCTCCGAATAGCCATTCTCGATATGTACGACAACGTAGCCAATGAAGGTATGCGTTGTATCCTAAATTTGATCAAAAACTTTGAGGAGGAATCTCATATTCCTTTACAATACAATATTTATAACGTTCGTGCCGAAATGGCATTGCCAGACCTAAGTTATGATATTTATATCTCTACAGGCGGTCCAGGTAGTCCGCTAGAATCTGGAGAGTCATGGGAAGCACCGTATTTTACTTTTATAGATTCCATTTTTGCCTACAATCGTGGCGAAGAAGTCATCGCAGGTATTCAAAAACCTAAATATATGTTTTTGATTTGCCATTCTTTTCAATTGGTCTCTCGTCATTTGGGTATAGGAATGGTTTCTAAACGTAGAAGTACTTCCTTTGGCGTTTTTCCTGTACATCGTACGACTGAGGCTGGTTCAGAACCATTTTTTGATGGATTGCCAGAACCTTTTTATGTGGTCGACTCTAGAGATTATCAATTGGTTCGTCCCAACAAAAAGCGCATTAAGGATTTGGGCGTAACGATTTTAAGATTAGAAAAGGAACGTCCGCATGTAAATTTGGAACGTGCTATTATGGCCATTCGTTTTTCTAAAGAAGTTTTCGGGACGCAGTTTCACCCAGAAGCCGATGGCGAAGGGATGTTGCGTTATTTACAAAAAGAAGATAAACGACAGGCCGTGGTCAAATCGCATGGTTTGGCAAAATATAATAGTATGGTAGAGCAATTGGCCGACCCAGACAAGATTTTGTTGACCGAGTCGGTAATTTTACCTAATTTTTTGAAAACTGCTACTTCAGCAATTTTCAAAACTACTTCACAGAATTAACAACGGATGGCCCTATCTGTTCACGATAAATACCCTCGGATAGGGCCGTCCGATTGAAAAATATGCATAAAGCTTCTCGAAAAAACTTTAATGCTCAATTTTCTTCTGATACCTATCAGCAATTCCTTGCATCGATTCATCGTGAATATCCTCAACAATTAGATTTTCGAGTGGCGGAGACTCCTGTTTTTGTGCCAGAATCTTTTAAAAATCAATTGCTGGATGCCTGTGAGCATATCATTTCTGTATTAACTTCAACAGATTTTAAGGAAAAAACAAATAAGGCTATTCCGTACGGGCAAAATGTGCCTCGTGAAAACTTGAATTCTTCCTTTTTGGCGATAGATTTTGCCATTTGTGAAAATGAGAAGGGTGAAATAGAGCCTCAATTGATTGAATTGCAGGGATTTCCTTCGTTGTTTGCTTTTCAATATTTTCTTTCAAAACAGTTTCAAAATCAATATCCTATTCCTGACAACTTTGATTTTCTGTTTAATGATTTGACTCGACCAAAATATGTTGAGTTTTTAAGAAATTTAATCGTCGGAGAAGAAAAACCTGAAAATGTTATTTTGCTGGAAATTTATCCCGAAACACAAAAAACGAGAATTGATTTTAAAGTCACTGAGGAATTATTGGGGGTAAAGGCAATATGCATTACCAAGATTATTAAGAAAGGAAAATTACTCTTTTATGAAGATTCAGGAGAGCTTGTTCCAATCAAACGTATTTATAATCGATTGATATTTGATGATTTGGCTAATTATCCTGGGCTTCAAACGGCATTTAATTTTACAGACGATGTAGACGTAGAATGGGTTGGTCATCCCAATTGGTTTTTCAGGATTAGTAAATACATTTTGCCATTATTCAATCATCAATATATCCCCGAAAGCCATTATCTGTCTGATTTTCAAGAAGATTTTCCGAAAGATTTAGAAAATTATGTGTTAAAGCCATTATTTTCTTTTGCAGGAAGTGGCGTGAAAATCAATATTACCGAATACGACTTACAGGAAGTTGAAAATCCTGCCGAGTATATTTTACAAAGGAAAGTCAATTATTTACCAGTCATCGAAACCACGGACGGAAGCAAAGTAAAAGCTGAAATTCGTCTATTGTATGGCTGGGAACAAGGAGCTCCCAAACCAACCTTATTGACCAATCTTGCTCGTTTGTCCAGAGGTGAAATGATAGGGGTGAGGTTCAATAAAGACTTTGATTGGGTGGGGGGAACAGTTTGTTTTATGGAAAAATAAGAAATGAAGCCACAAAATCTCGTAATTTTGTGGCTTCATCACATATTAAACATTACGGTTTTGATTACGCAGCGTGAGTTATTTTTGAAAAACGTAGCCCAAACCTCAGATTTTCCATTAGCCTTGGAGATCGAGCGTGCCGAAGGGGTTTATTTATATGACACAGAAGGAAAGTCTTATCTAGATTTGATTTCGGGTATTGGGGTATCCAATGTGGGGCATCGTCACCCCAAAGTCGTTGAGGCGATAAAAGACCAAGTCGACAAATATATGCACTTGATGGTTTATGGAGAATTTGTACAAAGTCCACAGGTGCAATTAGCCAAAGCTTTGGTGGATTCGCTAACCCCAAGCGCAGGAGATAGACCTGTGTTGGACAATGTATATTTTACCAACTCTGGCACTGAAGCCATCGAAGGAGCAATGAAGTTGGCGAAACGATACACACAAAGAACAGAGTTCGTATCTTGCTATAACGCTTACCATGGCGCTACACAGGGAGCATTGTCGCTATCAGGCAGTGAAAATTTCAAAAGAAATTTCAGACCTCTGTTGCCAATGACTAAAAATATCACGCATGGGAATATGGCTGATATTGAGCAAGTCACCGAGCAAACCGCCGCCGTTATTATCGAAATCATTGGTGGAGAAGCAGGGGTAAGAGTGCCAACCATAGCGTATTTTCAGGCATTACGCAAAAAATGCGATGAGGTAGGAGCACTTTTAATTATTGACGAAATACAAACTGGTTTTGGTCGCACAGGAAGCTTTTGGGCTTTTGAGCAATTTGGTATCTATCCAGATGTTATTACCAGCGCCAAAGGGATGGGCGGAGGTATGCCTATCGGAGCATTTATTGCGAATCAGAAAGTGATGAGTGTATTTAAGGATAATCCGATTTTGGGACATATTACTACTTTCGGTGGACATCCTGTTTCGGCTGCGGCATCACTGGCAACAATTAATTTGATTAGAGGAGAGAAACTGTATGAGTCAGTTCCTGAAAAAGCAGCTCTATTTCGTTCATTGCTGGTTCATCCTAAAATCAAAGAAGTTCGTAATCAAGGCTTGATGATGGCAGTAGAATTTGCTGATTTTGATGAACTAAAGGGGATTATCGACCGAGCTATAGAAAAAGGTTTATTGACAGATTGGTTTTTGTTTTGTGATAATTCGATGCGAATTGCTCCACCTTTAATCATCACAGAGGAACAAATTAGAACTGCTTGTGAAATTATACTTTCATGTATTGAGTAAACAATAAGTATCCATAATAGAAAGGAAAGACTTAGCGTATAAAGGTATATCATATCAAAATATGAGTCATCCCGAATTTTAAGGTTGGGGTTATTCTTTAAATTTTCATCAAAAAAGGGGTTCGAAAAACTAATTTCGAACCCCTTTTTTGATACTACTATACCAGATTTAATTCATCTAGAGACGCAAACATTGCGTCTCTACTGCCAGAATACAAATTTAAATTAATCACTCATTCGTTCAAACACTAAATTAGGGATGACTAATTAGAGCGTAAATTCCGAATGATTCGCCATTATGATAATTGATGCAAGTTTAGATGAATTTTAGGCGCTTCAATACCTTCTTTTTTCAAGTGTTCATATACCAATTCTGTAATACCATAATAAGTTGCCCAGTAATTTTCAGAGTTCGTCCAAACTCTCACATCAAATTTTAAAGCATTTTCGGTCATAGAGTTGAGCAAAATATCGTGTTCAATGTTTTGTAAAGCAGTAGGACATAGTTTCACCGCATATGTAAATGCTTTTTTGACTGATTCTAACGAATTTTGATTTCCCACAGCAAAAACCATATCTACTCGTATTGTTCCTTTGCCACTAATATTGGTGATTGCAGATGTGGCTAATGCTCCGTTGGGTAAAATCAATGTTTTATTGTCAGGCGTTACCAAAATGGTATTGAATATTTGCACCGATTCTACTGTTCCAGTGAATCCCTATGCACTAATCAAGTCACCAACTTTGTAAGGTTTGAAAATGAGGATTAATACACCACCAGCAAAGTTTGATAAACTCCCCTGTAATGCTAATCCAACAGCCAAGCCAGCTGCTCCTAGTACAGCGACAAAAGAAGTGGTTTGAATACCCAAAATACCTGCACAACTTAGCAATAGCATGATGTTTAAACCAACCGAAACGAGAGAGATTAGAAATGGCTGGACATCTTTGTCAAAATTACTTTTGGTCATTTTGGAGCCTAGAAGCTGAGAGGCTTTTGTGATAATTTTACGACCAATCATAAAAACGATAAGTGCTAATAAAATTTTTCCACCATACTGTGTAATAGCAAGAAAGATTTGGTCTTTGAGATTTGAGAAACTAACGTCCATGGTAATAAGTGAGGTTTAAGTGAATAATTTGACTTTCGGACGTAATTGCTTGGAATAGTCACCTTTGGAAACAAAAAAGGGAGACCGTTGTAGTCTCCCTTTATACGAATTAATAGTGGATAGTAATGTTCAGGTCAATATTTTTAAACCGACTTAATAAAATCGATACTTTTCTTTAAAGCCACATCTGGATTAGCTACTAAATCTTGCTCTACAAAATAGTGTTTTACACCCACTTGCTTAGCTTTTTCAACAATCTCTTTCACACCCAAAACACCATCACCAGCGGATGTCATATATGGGAATAATTCAAACCATTGGTTAGAGCTATTACCATCACCTGAGAAGCGTTTTTTCTCCTTCATATCCTTCAAATGGAGCATGTGATAGCGATTTTTGTACTTATCCAATAATGCAATTGGGTCAAGTCCACCAGCGGTTGTCCAATAAATATCCATTTCAAAGAAAACCAAATTTGGATCCGTTTTTTCCATGATCAGCTCTAATGGAACAATACCATCCATTTTACTCAACCCGTATCCATGGTTATGGTAACCAAACTTTAAGCCTTCTTTCTTTGCATTTTCACCAATTTTATTAAAATCGTCGATAATTCTTTTGTAGTCATCCAAGTTTTTACGACGGTCTTCAGGAATGGCAGGCAATACCACGTATTCAAAACCCAAAGTGCGTCCTGCTTCTCCGAGTTGTGGCATATTGTTGAGAAGGGTTGCCAAATCGGTATGCGCTGAAGGAGTTTTTAAACCGTTATCTTGAAGAATTTGCTTTACTTCTTTAGCTGATTTTCCGAAATAACCACTTCCGCTAAACCCAAGCATCGGTGTTACTTTGCTCCAACTTTCACGGGCAGCTTCGGCACTAAATGGGTAAGGTCCAAATAGCTCAATTTCTTTGTAACCCATTTTTGATAAGAATTGCATTGTGCCTGCAAAGTCTTTATCGAGCATTTTGGGTAAAGAAAAAAGTTGAATTCCGACTTTGTTAACCAGACCTGCCTGCGCAAACAAATTATTCCAAGGTAATAAGCTTGCGGCTAAAGCACCACCTGAAGTTTTCAGAAAATCTCTTCTAGTATTCATTATAATTGGATAGTTTTTAGATTATTTATAGATGTAAATGTAAATATTTGCTTTATTGTATCAAAAAGAATAATTGATTTTTTTGAAATATAAATCTATTACATGCCATATTTACCCTAGGTAGATCTATCTCCAATGAGCTTAATGCGTCACTAACCAAGTTTAGAGGATATAAGTACGCTTATAGGTTGGTGACTCCAATTTGCTGGAGAAAACTCCAGCAATGGCATTAACAGCAAAAAGTAAAACTATTTCTATTTCTAAAATTATCGGTGGTGCTAGAATATAATGTAATTGTAATCTGTAATTATCTGAATATAAATAGTTTAATGTTATGTTTGATTCCTATAGTCTAGTTCTCATTAATAGTTAGATTAACAAACTTATTTTTATGAAAAAATTACTACTCTTCATCTATCTGTTAAATATTCAGAGTTCTTTTTCTCAAAAATTATTTTGGGAAATCACTGGTAAAGTAATCGACGAAAAACAAAAGCCTGTTGAATTTGCTAATGTTTTTGCCAACAACACTTCTTTTAGGACTACAACTGATTCAAATGGTGGTTTCAAACTACAAATTCCAAATACAATTCCCAATATAGAATTGGTGGTTTCCTTTGTGGGTTTTCAAGGCTTGAGAGAAAATATTACTCAGCAATTAGGAACAATGCAAAATTTTACATTTTCACTGAAGCCAATAGCCATCCCAGAAGTCACTATAACAGCTAAACAACCTAAAGATTTCAAAAGAAAATGGCAGCTATTTCAGGCAGCATTGTTGGGACAATCAGATTTTGCTAGAGAATGCAAGATATTAAACCCAGATGTAATAAGGCTTCAATATGATGATAATAAGAATTTATTTGCTTCTGCTGTTGAACCTTTTTATGTTCAAAATGATGCTCTGGGTTATAAAATAACAATACAAATGTCTTATTTTAAGTGTAATGGTAACGAATCAGAATCCATTATTGATCAATTTTTCGAGAAGTTAGTGCCTAAAGATGCTGAACAAGAATTTATTTGGAACAAAAATAGAAAAATCGCATTCAAGAGGTCGTTTCGGAATTTTTTGGTTTCTCTTGCCAACAATAGACTTAAAAAAGATAAGTTTGAGGTATTTCAAACTAATTTTAAAGAGAAGACATATACTTTTAATACCTCTGTGTATGAGGAAATTATTAAGAAAAATATTATTCCGTGTAAGCTCTCGGACTTTTATTTTCATGATAAAAGGACAGATGAACATAATCTTTTTACCAATAAACAGTTATTAGTTTTTTTGATGGATAGAGAGGAGGAAAATCCAATCTTTTCAGATTATCCTTATAAAAATGCGATGGTAATTCTTCCCCATAATACTCTGACTTTTTCAAAAGGAGGTTGGCTAATAAAACCTAATGGTATGATTCTTACAGGTTTTTGGGCTAATGAAGGACTTTCTGTGTCTTTGCCTGCAGATTTTATCATAGAATAACCAATGAATAATAAGTTACGTCAAATTTTAGGAGCATAACTAGTTTGATATGTTGCTGACGCCAATTCGCTGGAGAAAACTCCAGCAATGGCAGTAAGGATCAAATACTGATTTTAGCCCTCGTTGGAGTTATCTCCAATGAGGGCTAAAATCAGCAACAAATCAGGTATCGAGGAGATAAGTAAGTCGGTTTGTTGCTGACGCTAATTTGCTGGAGAAAACTCCAGCAATGGCAATTAATAGCACTCTGACAATCTACATATATCTGTCTTGAATTAACATAACTGTTTCCTTAATATTCTTCGCTTTAATTGGATCTCCCAAGGCAGTAAAAGTCCAGTTGTGATTGAGTTTTTCGATTTTACCCATAATCATAGAGACATATCCACTATAAGTATCGTCTGAGGCAATGTTATAGGTAGCAAAAGTCTGTTGTGGATTATGGTTTTTCCCTTCTACAATTTTGATTTTGGCATAAGGAATTGATGCAAAATCTTGTTGTTTGTAGGAGTTTAAATAAATGAAAATTGATGTTACTTTAGGATTTATTTGCTCAAGATTGATATAAATAATTTCATTATCCTTATTGTCGGCGCTACTATCACCAACTCTATCGTCACCGCTATGCTTGATAGCTCCATCTCTGGATTTTAGATTGTGAAAATATACGGTTTCAATTTCTTTTTTGTCACTGTCAAAAAGCGAAACAGACCCATCTAAATCAACAGCAGTAGAATCTTTCAAAAGCCCAAACAAGAATGAATGTTGAATACTTCCCCAATCAAGTCCGATGCTAATTTCTTTGAGCTGAGAGCCATTTTTCTCTAAGGAAATACGGCTATTTTTGGTAAGATTTATCATATACTTAGAGGTCTATCTATTAAACAAACATATCTACTAGTGCTTGCAACTCGGAGGTTGAACCTTGAGAATCTGCATAGAAATACCATTCATTGCCTGATTTTTTGATTCTTGCAAAAACTAGGGAATTTTCGGCATTATGAGAGCTATCCAAATCATAATTTACTACCTCCGCTTTGGTATCCATATCCACTATACGTATGTAGGCATCACGCAACATTCCGAAGGTATGATTACGGAGTAGTGCTTGGTGTATAGTTACACAAATACAGATTTCGGTGGCGTTGGGATGGATATTATCTAAGTTTGCTAAAATAACCTCATCGTCATCATTATCGCTACCTGTACGATTGTCACCCGTATGTTGCACTGATCCGTCAGGAGCTTTTAGATTGTTGTAAAAAATAAAATACTCATCAGATAAGAGTTTGCCATTAGCACCCAGAATGAACACTGAGGCGTCGAGGTCTACAGGGATAGATGCATATTCCCAGCCAAGCCCAATCATCAGTTTGTTGAGCTTCGTCATTGATTTTGATAGGTTGATTGAACCGCCTTTTTTGAGATTGATTGCCATTTTGTTTTGAGTTTAAGTGTTTTAAAATAGTAAACAGGTTTCAGACTAGAGCTACCTAATTTTTGAAATGGTATAAAATCTTGTCTATTTAAAGAAATCGTCAATTTTTTTCTGTTTATCGCTTTGAGGTTTCTCAGTTGGGTTTTCTTTTGTTTTGCTAAAAAAGTCCTCTATTTTTTTAGCTTGTTTATCATTTAATTTCAAATCTTTTTCCGATTTGAGTTTTTCCCAATCTTTTTCAATACTTTGTTGAAAGGCAATTTCTTCAAATGCCTTTTTTATTATCGTATCATTTTGCTGTAATTCCTCTCGCATGCTTCGCTCATCTTCTTTGATTTGAAACTGCTGTTCCAAAACTGAAATTTGCTCGAATGCAGATGAATTCTCGGAATTTTGTACTCTATCCACTAGCTTTTGAGTCTTGGCCGCTTCAACTTTGGCAATCAGCATCTGACCTTTTAGCCGAGTAGACTCTAGGCGAAATTGTAAATCCTGATGCTGCGCTTCAAGTTGATGAAGTAATTGTTGAGCTTGAGCCAACAATGTTTTATACTCACTAATACGTTCATCGACGAGTGATTTTTTGCGTAACCATTGTTGAGCCTGTTCCTCGTTGCCAGTTTGTAACGATTTTTGCGCAGCCTGATACATTTGATTGGCTTGCCCTTGAAGTTCCTCCGCTTTGGCGAGAAGACTATGATAATTATTTTGGGCAACACGTTTTACTTGTTCTGCATCAGCAATCGCTTTAATGAGTTCTTTTTCGGCCAGCGCCAACAAAACGTTTGGGTCTTGAGGGTTAGGGTCGGTGGAGGACTTTTTTTCATGGTTAAATAGGATTTGTAGTAAGTCAGACCACATTTTAAATCATGTTTTGGTTTATTTGTTCGAAATTTAACAGGTTTAATCTTGAACTAACAAGCAAAATCGGGATGATTGGTTGCTAGTGTGGATGATGTGCTGTAGCTTTGGATAGAATCAAAAATAAATGAACAGGTATCAAACACTATTCTAAATATATGGAAAAAATTACTCAGGCTTTCGAAAAGTTCGATGATTATAACAAACAAGACCCCAATTCATTTGAATGGAATGGGGAAATCTATCCACAAGAATATTTTATGGCATTGAAATGTTCGGAATGGGTTCTGAAACTAGATCCTCAAGCAAGTGAAGAGCTACAATTAGCATCGAGAAGTCAACATATTGGACGTTGGAGTATTCCTCGCAATACTTATCCTGAAGGGAAAGTAGGATATTTGACTTGGCGAAAGGATTTAGGAAAGTTTCATGCCGAAACAGCCGCTAAGATATTGGAGCAAGTTGGATATAATGAATCTGTAATAGAAAGAGTAAAGCAAATCATTACTAAACAAAAAATTAAACAGGATGCCGATGTTCAAACCATCGAAAATGCACTTTGTTTAGTTTTCTTGGAGTTTCAATACGAAGCATTTTTTCAAAAACATGATGATGAAAAAATGATTGAGATTATCAGAAAATCATTGTTGAAGATGGATGCACATGGGCATAGTTTTGCCTTACAATTGTCTTACAGCGAAAAAGGGTTAGCCTTGATTCAAAAAGCGTTGGAGCGATTGGGGTAGGAGAAAAACATGAGTCATTTTGTACACTAAAACGTTTAATTTCCAATCGGGCGCGACTTAAGTCGCACCCGATTAGAAATTTTGTTCAAAAAGAGCCGCTGAATAGCAGATTCTATGCCTAACGAATAATGCAATCCCTACTGCTTATAAACAACACCGTCTTTCATCACGAAGCTCACTTTACGCATTTGAGTAATGTCTTGTAAAGGATTACCATCGGTAGCAATAATATCAGCAAATTTACCCGCTTCAATTGAACCAAGATCTTTTTCAACACCTAAAATCTTAGCAGGCGTTACTGTGGCTGCTTGAATGGCTTCGATTGCTGGCATACCAGCCTCTACCATATATTGAAATTCGTAGGCATTTAATCCATGTAACGAAACACCTGAGTCGGTACCAAAAGCAATTTTCACGCCTGCTTTGTAAGCTTTTCCGAACATATTCTGAATAAGTGGTCCTGTTTCCAAAGCTTTTGGAACAACCAGAGGATGATAATAGCCAGGGACTTTAGCAGAATCGGCAACAGTTTTACCAGCTAAGATTGTAGCCACTAAGTAAGTACCTTTTTGTTTCATAATGTCAATGGCTTCGTCATCCATAAAAGTACCATGCTCGATAGTTGTTACGCCTGCTTTAGCCGCACGCTTGATTCCTTCAGCACCATGTGCGTGAGCTGCCACATGAAATCCATAGTCTTTGGCAGTTTTGATGATTGCCTCCAACTCGTCTTCTTGAAACTGTGGAGCTTTCCCATTTTTAGCAATACTCAAAACACCACCAGTTGCCGTGATTTTGATACAATCAGAACCATCTTTGTAACGCTGACGAACTGCCTGACGTGCCTCCTCAGCACCATTGATAACACCTGTAACCATGTGTGGATCTGGTGTGTAGTTTTCGCTCAAAGCATTGGTTGGATCGCCATGTCCTCCTGTAGTGGCAATAGTTCTACCAGCGGTATAAATACGAGGACCTACAGCAATACCTTTACTGATCGCATTGCGAAGTGCGATATTCACACCCGAACCGCCCAAGTCGCGTACTGAGGTAAATCCAGCCATTAAAGTAGTCTTGGCATTACGAGCTGCTTCAAAAGCTACATCTGCTTGATTAAATTGATAGCGTTTTACCAACTGGTCTTTACTAGTTTCACCCTCAATATGCACATGCATATCTGTTAGACCTGGCATAACGGTTTTGGACTTTAAATCAATGACTTTGTCGGTACCTTTAGGAGCCAGATAGCCTGTTTGCACTCCTGTGACTCTTTTGCCTTCGACTATAACAGTTACCTGACTTTGGGTATTTCCCTTGGTAACATCGATAAATGTACCGCAGTGAAGAAGTGTGCGTTGGGCAAGTGAAGCCGTACTGAAAATCGCAATAGCGGCGATGGTCTGTAGCGTTTTTTTCATGTTTGTTAATAAAGGTAGTTTAGCCAAAATGGCGGTGAAAAGTGGGATGCTGATAACTCAATCACAAAATCAACATTTATATACCACTTCCTAAAAATAAGAATTCAGAATTATAAAATCGAAAAATGTCGCTTCTTTTTGAAAAAGAGACGATTTTTCCTCGCCATTCGAGCTTTTGGGCGTAACTTAGGGGTCAGATTCTTTTGTTTTAAAGAAATACCCAATTTAGTATATTGATTTTATCGAGTATTATAAGAGGAAGTCGAAGAAACAGAGATAAAAATCGCTTTCGAATTATACGTAAAGCGTAGGTTTGAAAAAACCGTTGTTAATCAAAAACGAAATCAAATCACCAAAATTGACCGATGATTTTGGTAGAAAATGGAGGGCCAAGATGAAGAAACAAACTAAAGCCATCAGAATTCAGGCAGAACGCTCACACAATCGTGAACATTCAGTGCCATTGTACCTTACTTCAAGTTTTACTTTTGAAGATGTCGAGCAAGGAAGAGCCATTTTTGCAGAAGAAATGGAAGGAAATATTTATTCTCGATATATGAATCCCAACGTGGACGAGTTTGTAGAGAAAATGTGTATGCTCGAAAACACAGAAGATGGACTTGCTTTTGCTTCGGGTATGGCTGCCAACTTCGCAGCGATGGCAGCATTATTACAGCAAGGCGACCACGTGGTAGCATCAAAAGCGCTGTTTGGTTCTGCGATTCAGATTTTGAGCAAAATCACGACAAAATGGGGTATCACTTGTACATACGTAGATGGACATAATATTGAAGAGTGGGAAAATGCTATTCAACCTAATACCAAGTTTTTGTTTTGTGAAAGTCCTTCAAACCCTGGTTTGGATTTGATCGACCTTGAAGCAATCGCTCAGTTGAAAGCAAAACATAACTTGATTTTGGCTGTCGATAACTGTTTTGCTACGCCAGTTATTCAAACTCCTGCTGATTGGGGTGCAGATTTAGTAATTCACTCAGCTACGAAATATATCGACGGACAAGGTCGTGTTTTGGGTGGGGTAGTATGTGGTCGTGCTGACTTGATTAAGGAAATTCGTTTCTTTGCTCGTCATACAGGTCCATCTATGTCGCCATTCAATGCTTGGATTTTATCAAAAAGCTTAGAGTTGATTCACCTTCGTATGGAGAAGCATTCAGAAAATGCTCATAAGTTGGCTTCTGCTTTGGAAGGAAACGATGCACTAAATTCGGTAAAATATCCATTCTTGACTTCGCACCCACAATATGAATTAGCGAAGAAACAAATGAAAATGGGTGGTGCTATTATGACGATGGATGTAAAAGGTGGTTTTGAAGTGGTAAACAAAATGTCGAAACACTTGAAAATTGCTTCTATTTCACCAAACTTGGGAGATACTCGCACGATTATCACACACCCAGCATCGACTACACACTCTAAGTTAAGTGCAGAACAACGTGCTGAGGTGGGAATCACCGACGGATTGGTACGTATTGCTGTAGGTTTGGAGTCAGTGGAAGATCTAATTGCAGATTTCCAACAAGCGTTAGAAAAAGCAATTGCTGAATAATAATGTTTTTGAGCAAAAGAGTATTTGAACTTAAAGTATGCTTAAATTTTATAAGTCATTGGAAATTAAAAGTATGTATTTTCTTTTCTGAAATCCTGTTGTTTGAGCCGCAGGCGAGGTGGTTCGCCACTCCGATTAGGATTTCTTGACTTTCTTTTGCGGCCGCCGCTGCGGTTACTTTTCTTGTGTTAGACGGGCACGCCTAGTGAAGAAAAGTAAGGAGTGGCGAAAGGAAATTTTGTTTCTTCTACAAATGCCAAATAAAATTTTTAAACATGCTCTTAATTCAAATGTTCTTTTGCTCAACGACGAAATATTAAAAGAATAAGATATGTTCGTTGCATTACTAATTTGTTTGAGTTTGGTATTAGCAAATGTTGTGATTGGCGTATATACCGAACGCAAAGTCTCTGCCTTTATGCAAGACCGTTTGGGACCTATGGTTGTAGGAAAATACGGTTCACTTCAATTGATTGCAGACTTAGTCAAACTTTTGTTAAAAGAAGATATTGTACCCAAACTGGCAGATAAGTGGCTGTTCTTGGCAGCACCTTGTATGATTTTTGTGGCGATTTTTGCGGGTTTTGCGGTAATACCGCTTGGTCCAGGCGAATATCTGCAAGGCTCACAAGCACAAATAGGCGTATTTTATTTGTTGGCAATTGTCTCAATTGATATTATTGGGGTTTTAATGGCTGGCTGGTCTTCTAACAATAAGTATTCATTGTTAGGTGCTATGCGCTCAGTTGCACAAATTGTGTCTTACGAAATTCCGTTAGGCTTGTCAGTTTTGTGTGTCGTGATGGTTTCTCAAACCTTAAACCTGCAAGAAATAAGTACTCAACAAGGTATTTTTTCAGGTCATGATAATTATCTTTTTGGTCTGAAGTCTTTAGGAATTGATGTAACTGAAGTAGGAGGGTTTTTGACATGGAATATTTTCAGAGTTCCATTCTTCTTTGGCGTATTTATCATTTTCTTTATCGCCTCTTTGGCAGAATGTAACCGTGCACCTTTTGATTTACCCGAAGCTGAATCAGAATTAGTTGGTGGTTTTCACACCGAATATTCAGGAATGCGATGGGCATTGATATTCCTTTCAGAATATGGCATGATGCTATTAGTAAGCGTTTTAGCTGTTATCCTGTTTTTAGGAGGCTGGAATTCGCCTTTTCCGAATATTGGTTCTGTCAAATTAGCGAATTGGACTTCTGGGGAACCAGGTTCATGGTCTGGAGCAATTTGGGGGTTTGTGTGGCTGTTAGCCAAAGCCTATATGCTCATTTTTGTACAAATGTGGGTTCGATGGACATTCCCGCGCTTGCGTGTTGACCAATTGATGTATTTGACGTGGAAAGTACTAACGCCATTTTCTATTTTAGCAGTATTTTTATCTGCCATTTGGAGAATGTTGATGATTTAGCAGAGGATAATCTTCTCTAGGTTAAAGCATGAAGCTGTTTAAACTTTTTAACTGGGCGTTCCCAACTAGACGTTAATTCAACAAATACGAATCATCTCGAATTTTAGGATTAGGGTTATTCTCAAAGTTTTCATCAAAAAAGCGGTTAGGAAATATTTCCCAACCGCTTTTTTGATGCTACTATCCTAAATATAACTTGGCTTAAGACGCAATCATTGCGTCTCTACTACTAGAATAGAAATTTTAGCATACTCACTCATTTACTAAATCACTAAATTAGGAATGACTTATGTTTAGTGATTGTCATCTTCCAAATGTTTTCCTAATTGACTAATATCTATTTGCTTAATAGCTTTCGGATTTGAGCCATATTCATTCCTAGTGAGTTGCCCATCCGCAAAAATTAACCAGAAAGTGTAAAATGGAATAAGCTGAAACCAGCCAGAATTACCCAAATCATGGCATCTCTTGGTTGCTTGAGCCACTCTGAAAACTGCCAGAGGAATAAATGTGATGATAAAAAAAAGATTAGAAAACTTGCCTAGAAAACCGCCAAATACAAAAATTAGGTTGATACCAACAACGACGATGATATATGTTAGACCATATTCGAGTCGGCGAATACGTCCTTCGAAACCAAAGCAATCTTTAAACATTTGAAGAAGAGTTTTTAAGTGGAGAAATATGATATATTAAACTTTATTTGAGAATCGAGAAGTAAGTTGGTGGGCATCATTAAAATAATTTTACCCGCTTTAAGCTCAAGTCTAAACGTCAAAAAGTATTTCTCACGAAATAGATAAACCTTTTTGTTTAATGCCTACAGCTTACAACCTAAAGCGTATTAATGCAATTTTATTTTGCATTGGCACTTTTGAGTGATTCTATGTAGTAATAGTTATTTATTTTTAGGATTAGGTCCATACCTGTTTGTATCTGACTTACCTTTTGCAAAAAACAACCAAATCGTGTAAAAAGGTATAATGATAAACCAGCCACTATTTCCTCTATCATGACTACGCTTTACACTCTGCGCCAAATTCAGCCAGAAAGATCCTAAAAGGATATAAGTATGGATGATTTTTTCCATATTAATTCCAACAAGATCAATGATTTCATAAGTGATAAAGGAAGACATAAGACCTAGGATATAGATGATAAACGAAAGGCAATATTCGGTTCTACGAATGCGACCTTTGAAAGAGAACGGTGCTTTAAACATTAAATGATAGGTTTTAGTGGCGAAAATCTATTGTTAGGCAATATAATTTAAAGAAATTGAAATTTATAAAGTTGACAAGATATTTATTAATATACTACCTTAAACAAACAAAAAGGCGAACCAATTTTGTCAATTAGTTCGCCTTCTTGTTTAAAGTAATTTTGCTCTTAAGGGTTACTTTCTTTTAAGAATGCCAAAATGTTTTTGATGTCCTCAGTGCCTAAATTAGGGAAAGCTGTCATTTGAGTACCATTAAATTTCTTGAAAAGGTCGTTTGCGTATTTGTCACCGCCAGCCAACACTTTTTGTGGATTTTGTACCCATTTCTCAACCCAAGCCGCATCTCTACGTGATTCGATTCCTTTCAATCCTGGACCTACTACAACCTCGTCGGTTGAAGCATGGCAAGCTGCACAGTTGTTTGTGAAAATTTCTTTACCTTTTGTCGCTTCTGCTGAAAGTGCTGCTGGAGCCGCAGCTACAGCGACTGCTCCTGAAGTAGCACCAGCTGCCGCAGTTTCGGCTTGGCTAGGCATCATCGCAAACGCCAATAAGGTAAAAATAAAGCAAACTACAACTACAATTAAAAGGGTGTTTACTACACGTAGGGTTTTGAAAATTTTGTTTTCCATTTTTTTGTTTTTAGTGCCTTGGAGGAAAATAGCAGGGCAAAAATAAAGATAATATCCCAAATCGGGTACACAGATTGGAATAATTGCTTTAATTTTTATGCTGTATTCTATTATTTGGTATGCAATTTCAGGAATCAGCTCAGTTCCTTCAATGATATTAATTGGCTAAAAAACTGATATTTATTTCTTGATAAAAGCTAACGGAATGGGCTCACAAGTCACTTCACCTGTTTCTATCATTTCTTCATATTTATCAACCAGATTCCTCAAAATATCCTTGAGTATATTCAATTGTTCTGCACCGATCACCTCCTCAAAGTTTTGGTCGATATACTCTGTACATGCTTTCCAGTCTAAGATACATCTGACGCCTAGGTCTGTGAGTTTAACAATTAAAGCACGAGCGTCGCTTGGGTCTTTTTCAGTATATACAAAACCTTCATCAGCCAATTCCTTGATGAGTTTGCTCATGCCTTGTTTGGTCATGCCTGCCTTTTGCGCAATTTTATTTACACTAGTTCCTTCTACATCAATATTGACTAGGGCCACTATTTGACCAACACGGAAATTATTATAGCCACGCTCATTCAAAAATTTTACGGCCAATGTGGACATATATCTATATGAGCGATTTAGGAGACGTCCCATCAAGCGATTCTTGCTGTCACGGAACTGTTTGAGTTTTATTACATCCTCTTCTGTCATAACTGTTTAAGAGTACTGTTTTGTACAAAAACAATACCTAGGTTATTCTGTGGTACAAATCATTTTATATCATCTTGGGGCTTAGAAGCTCAAAATTACGAATTGTTACAGACAATTGCAGTAGTAGTTTTAAGTATCTTTTACCAAAAAGATGAATAATCCAAGGAAATTTTGACTGTTTTTTCGTTGAATCTGATACAAAGTTAATAAATGAAAAAATATTTGTCAACTTACTTGACTAATTTAGTAAACTTAGTTTACCTTTGCATCATCAATTCACACACAAATTGAATTTTTCTTATACATATTCATCTCTTACCATTTGAAGAAGCAGTAAAAAAGATTAGTTCGAGGGGCCATCTGTACGAATTGATTCTATAAGCAAACAGCGAGTAGACCAAATACAATGATTATTTAAGTTTATAAAAATTATGGAAAATCAGAGTTCAATAAAAAAGCAATTGCCAAAGTTAATTCTATTAACAGTAGTGGCTGTCGGTGGATTTTTGGGTTATAAAGAATATCAATATTCTCAGACGCATGAGGATACAGATAATGCTCAGATTGAGTCTTATTTTGTACCAGTATTGCCTCGTACATCAGGTTATGTAAAATCGATTTCTGTAAAAGATTATGATGTGGTTAAAAAAGACCAACTCTTGATTGAAATTGATTCAGAAGAGGGAAAATTAGCTTTAGAGGAATTGAAAGCAGATTTGTTACAAGCAGAAACTGACGTGGAGAATGCTAAAGCAAACATTCAAAACTTAAAAATGAGCCTTGTAGCGATGGATGCTAACTTGAAAGCAACTGCTATTCGTCGTGACAAAGCAAAACGTGATGCTGACCGTGACAATGCCTTGGTAGCAGACAATGCCATTACTAAAAAACAAGCTGAAGACTCTCGTTCAAACTACGATGTGTTTGTAGCTCAATATAATGCTGCTGTACAGGACATCGCGTCAAACAAGTCGAAAATGGGAATTTTGACAGCGGCTTTGCACAAAGCTGAAGCTACTTTGGCAGTTAAAAAAGTAAAAATTGCACAGCAAGAATTAAAACTTTCTTATGCTAAAGTGTACGCTCCATCTGAAGGACGTATCGGTAAGAAAACTGTAGAGGCTGGTCAGTTTATTCAAGCTGGTCAAACGTTGATGACAGTAGTGCAAGACCAACAATTTTGGGTAGTAGCTAACTTTAAAGAGAATCAAATTTCTCGTTTGAAAGTTGGAGACGAAACAGAATTGGTATTGGATGCGTATCCAAACCGTCCATTAAAAGGAAAAATCATTTCAATTGCAGAGTCAACTGGTGCTAAAGCATCTTTGTTGCCACCAGATAACGCTTCAGGTAACTTCGTAAAAGTAACTCAAAGAGTTCCTGTGAAAATTGAAATTGAGGATATTGCTAAAAACAAAGATATTTTACGTGCAGGTCTTTCTTTAGAGGTTTCTGTTCCTGTAAAATAACTCGAGATAAAGCTGGGCAATTGGTTATAAGAAGTGGAGGCTTAGATAAGTTTTGTGAGTAATCACGATTTAGGGTTTTGCTTATCTAAAGACAAATTGAGGTGAAGAAATAAGCAAGGGATTGCGCGGTTGTCAATTGTTGAATCTAGATTAGACTCACAATTCATAATTGTAATTCTTCAGCCATTTGATATCAAGTGTAACAATGCCTCATGTAGATATTGACTACCAATGATAAGGGACTGATTGGAGACATATCCAACACTTCTTGAATTGCTCAGCTTTAGTTTCGAAACTAAAATAATTTTTAACTATGGCGGCTAAAGGATTAGCAAGAGCAATGATTGTGATAACCACCATCTCGGCAGCGGTGATGGAGCTTTTGGATACCACAATTGTTAACGTAGCCCTCAACCAGATGGCTGGTTCGCTGGGTGCTACAATCGAGGACGTAGCTTGGGTAGTAACTTCTTACGCCATCGCTAACGTAATCATTATCCCAATGACGGGATTTTTAGGAGATTACTTCGGACGAAAAACATATTACTTAGGTTCTATTCTATTATTTGGTGTCTCTTCCTATTTCTGTGGAGCTTCTCATGGACTTTGGGAATTAGTATTTTGGAGATTTATACAAGGTGTAGGGGGAGGAGCCTTGCTATCGACCTCACAAGCAATTTTGTTTGATGCCTTCGAACCTAAAGATAGACCTATTGCATCAGGTATTTTCGGGATGGGTATTATTCTTGGACCAACTTTGGGTCCTGCATTGGGTGGATATATCGTTGAACATTTTACATGGCAAGATATATTTTTCGTAAATATTCCAATATGTATTGCTGCTACGATTTTGACGATTCTTTATATTGAAAGAAAAGAAGGAGAAGGACAGAAGAAAAGTCAAATTGTAATTGATTATCCAGGGATTTTCTTACTCACGCTAGGTATTGGTTCACTACAATATGTATTAGAAAAAGGAGAGTCAGATGACTGGTTTGAATCAAGAACTATCGTAATCTTGAGCTTATCGGCAGCTGTCGGCTTAGTTGGATTTGTTTGGCGAGAATTAACCACCGAACATCCTGTTGTAGACCTGAAGATATTTAGATACAAAGTTTTTGGGCTTTCTACCATATTTACCTTTGTGGCAGGTCTTGGTTTGTTTACCTCAGTATTTGTGTATCCAGTAATGGTACAGCGTATCAATGGGTTTACGCCACTCGAAACGGGTTTGTCATTAATTGCGCCAACCATGCTTGGAGTTGTGCTATTCCCTGTGATTGGACGACGTATGGCAGCAGGAGATTCGCCTTTACCATATATGGCCATCGGGATTCTCATATTTGTTTTCTTCGGATTCTATAGTGGTACTGCCACACCAGAAATGGGCAAATGGGATTTCTTTCCGATGCAAGTATGTCGTGTATTAGGGGTAGCTATGCTTCAAATGCCATTGATCAACCAAGCAGTAGCTGGTTTGCAACAAAGAGAATATCCTGCGGGTATCGCACTAACCAATATGATTCGTCAACTGGGAGGAGCTTTTGGTATTGCTTTAGCAAACAACTACGTTACAAATGCTGCAGCTCAACACCGTTCGGACTTGATGGCTAATATGACAATGGATAATCCTTTGTTTGTACAGCGCCTCAACGGTAGTATTGCCAATTTTGCCTCTAAAACAGGTGATTACTTCGGTGCAACCAAGATGGCTTATGCTCAATTAGAAGGGTTGGTTGCCAAACAAGCATATTACCTTGCTTACTTAGATACTTATAGGGTGGTTTCGTTGTTTTTCGTCGCTATTTTTCCCTTACTCTTATTGTTAAGAACTAAGAAGAAAACCAAAGAGGAAATTGCAGCCGCTGCAAAAGCCGCAGCAGATAGTCATTAACAGGCATAAGGTCACGGGGAGTAGGCATCTGTTGACAAAATTGCAACGGATGTCTTATGACCCAATTCCTCAACCTCTATTTTAACAGACATAATTTTAAAGAAGATAATGAAAAAATTAACAGTTTTCGGACTTATCCTATGTGCTCAGATGACCTTTGCACAAGATAAAAATACGGACGCTTTGGGTCGGTTGGTGAAGGCTGCTATTGATTATTCTCCAAGAATCAAAGAACAACAACAATTGGTTTCGATTGGAGATTATAAAACAAAAATTCAAGAAGCAGCATTAAAACCACAAGTTCAATCTGAATTAAGTGTAACGCGTGTTGACCCAGTTGCCAAGGCAAGTTTTGCCTTTGGTTCAACTTCCACAGAGTTGCGTTTTCAGCCGAATATGAACTACAATGCCAATGTTGGTGCCAATTATACGATTGCCGATTGGGGTAAACAAGCGTTAGCCATTGAAAAAGCAAAGTTAGAAACCAACCTTTCTAAAAACAATGTAGAGGGTTTGAAACAAAATTATGCTTATCAAGTCGCTAATTTGTACTATGGAATTGTGTATCTACAAAAAGCAATTGAAGTACAAAAAGAGCAGTTGAAATTAGTTGCTAATAACGAAAAACTCATCTCTGATCGTTTGAAACAAGGCGATGCTTTGGATTACGATCGAGTATCGATTCAGGTTCGTTATAAAAATGCTGAAACGAGATTGACTGACTTACAAGGACAATTAGACCGCCAATTGATTTATTTGAGTTCATTGATTGGAGCTGATGCACGAGTAATGGTTCCGACAGATGCAGATTTTTCGGCATCTTGGGCTGATTTGACCGTTGCCGCAGCGTTTGAACAAGCACAAACAAATAATGTTGATTTACAAAATATCAAAGAAAAGGATTTGATTGCAGATAAGGATGTGAAAATTGCTCAATTGAGCATGGCTCCAACCGTTTCAGCAGTAGGTCAATTTGGTATCAAAAACGGTTATTTGCCACGTATTAATGGTGAAATACCTCCAATCGATCAAGATTTTAAATTCAATACAGTTTTAGGTTTAAAAATGACTATTCCTATTTATGCAGGAGGTCGTGGAGCTTATTCGACAGAAATGGCGAAATTGAGTAAAGAAATGTTGAAATATTCTTCTGAAGCAACCAATCAAGCTTTGAAGCGTGATTTGGATGCAGCTGAGAACGATTATAACATTGCCAAAAACAAACTAGATCTTTCAGAGAAGAACGTATTTCAAGCACAATATGCCTTGAAATTGGCTGAGAGTCGTTACAAAAATGGCGTAATTACCAATGTTGAAATTGAGGCTGCACAAACTGCTTTGCGTGAGGCTCAATTGACACAGTTACAATATCAATACATGATGACACAGGCCAAACTTGAAGTGAGCCGTTTGTCAGGTTTAAAATTTTGGTAGAAAAACAATCTCTGTTGTTAACTCCAATGCTGCTTTTGCGGGATTGGAGTTTTTTATTTTTAAGAGTTTCGCCAAATTCTAGTAGCTGATAGCCGATAGCCAAATAATACTTACCTTTGCTTAAATCAATTTTTCATCAACACATTTCTTTATGAAAAAAATCTGGACACTACTAGTTGGTCTTTTATTACATGGAGCTGTTTTCGCTCAAACATCGGATTCATTAATTGTAATCAAAGCAGGACGTATGTTTGATAGTGAGAAAGGTACTTTTCTCGAAAATCAAACGATCATAGTTAAAGGGAATATCATTCAGTCGGTAGGGACAAATCTTAAATATCCTGCTCAAGCTAAGATAATTGACTTATCCAAAGCCACAGTATTACCGGGATTTATCGATTGTCATACACATATTACCTCTCAACCAGACAATTATATGGAGGATTTGTTTCGCAAATCGCCAATTGATTATGCGGTTGAAGCACATATTTTTGCGAAAAAGACCTTAGAGGCAGGTTTTACTACTTGTCGTGATGTGGGCGCACCAGAATTGATAGATGTAGCTTTAAAACGTTCTATTAATGCTGGGCATATTGCTGGTCCACGCTTATTTGTCTCTGGACCTATTATTGGCGCAACTGGTGGACATGCAGATATAAGCGGTTTTTCTCCTTATCTTTCATTTAAAGCCATTTCAGGTGTTGCCGATGGTATCGATGAGATTCGTAAACAAGTACGCTATAATATCAAATATGGAGCTGATTTAATCAAATTTACCGCTACAGCTGGTGTATTGTCAGAAGAGGAGTCGGTTGGAGCACCACAATATTCACAAGAAGAAATGAATGCACTAGTTGCGGAGGCAGCTATGTGGGATAAAAAAGTGGCTGCGCATGCACATGGAACCACTGGAATCAAAATGGCCATTAGGGCAGGAGTAGCATCCATTGAACACGGAAGTTTTTTGGATGAGGAAGCCATTGAGTTGATGAAACAAAAAGGGACTTATTTGGTCGCTGACATCTATAACGATGATTATATTCTCTCAGAATTTGCCAAATTAGGTTATCCTGAAAAACTCATTGAAAAAGAAAGAACGGTTGGTAAAACCCAAAGAGAAAGTTTTCAGAAAGCCGCTAAAGCTGGTGTGAAGATCGCCTATGGAACCGACGCTGGGGTGTATCCACATGGTAATAATGGAAAACAGTTCTTTTACATGGTAAAATTTGGGTTGTCGCCAGCTCAAGCTATTCAAGCAGCCACAATTAACGCAGCAGACTTGATAGGAGTGAAGGCCAAACTTGGCTCGATTACTCAGGGAAAATGGGCAGATATTGTTGCTGTTGAAGGAAATCCAGAACAAGATATTACAGTTTTAGAAAAGAAAATAAAGTTTGTGATGAAAGAAGGAAAAGTTTATCTACAAAAATAGTTGAGATAAAGTATTGTAATTTGTTTTAAATTAGCTAATTATAAATTAAATGTGTCATTCTGAGATAAAATTTATCAAAAGAGTGACACATTTTTGATTATAAGAGGGTACTTGTTGTCTTTAATTGGAGAATGGTGTAAAATTTCATATTTTACATAAGAATAATTCTATCTTTAATCCCCAATTAACTATAACAATCATGAAACAACTGCAAACCGCAGATTATTTAGTATTTTTTGTCTATTTTATTGTAGTAATTAGCTACGGCATTTGGGTTTTCAAAAAAAAGCAAGGCACTTCTTCCAAAACCAAAGATTTTTTTCTTGCTGAAGGCTCTCTAACTTGGTGGGCGATAGGCGCTTCACTAATTGCATCGAACATCTCCGCAGAACATTTTATTGGTATGTCTGGTTCTGGTTTCGCCATTGGACTAGCTATTTCTTCGTATGAATGGATGTCAGCTGCAACTTTAATTTTGGTGGCAATATTTTTTATTCCAGTTTATCTGAAAAATAAGATTTATACCATGCCCCAATTTCTTTCCACAAGGTATAATGACACTGTTGCTACGATAATGGCTGTTTTTTGGCTGTTACTTTATGTTTTTGTCAATTTAACATCAATCTTGTACTTAGGGGCATTGGCTGTCGAAACTATCTCTGGGATTCCTTTTTACTATTGTATGTTTGGGCTTGCCGTTTTTGCTGTTTTTATCACCTTAGGAGGTATGAAGGTAATTGGTTATACCGATGTAATTCAGGTAGTTGTGTTAGTTCTTGGCGGTTTGGCTACCACTTACTTAGCTTTGAATATGGTTTCTGAAAAATTCAATGGCAACGGAGTAGTTGATGCTTTGGGTATTCTGCAAAAACAAGCAGATAGTCATTTTCACATGATTTTCTCAAAAGGTGACCCACATTATTATGAATTGCCAGGGTTATCTATCTTGATAGGTGGTATGTGGATTAACAATTTCAACTATTGGGGCTGTAATCAGTATATTATTCAACGTACGCTGGGTGCAGACCTTAATACGGCTCGCGGAGGTATTATTTTTGCGGCATTTATGAAGCTGTTAATGCCACTGATAGTTGTTATTCCTGGAATTGCGGCGTATGTTTTGTTTCAAAATGGTGAATTTCAGCAAGAAATGCTCGATGTGAGCGGACAAGTGAAACCAGATCATGCATATCCGACTTTGATGAATCTCTTGCCTGCTGGTATGAAAGGGTTGGCTTTTGCGGCCTTAACTGCGGCTATTGTGGCTTCTTTAGCAGGAAAATGTAACAGTATCGCTACTATTTTCAGTTTAGACATCTATAAAAAATTCTATAACAAGGATGCATCTGAGGATAGAACCGTGAAAGTAGGACGTTTGGCAGTATTAGTGTCATTTATTATTGCGCTATGTATCACTCCTCAGTTACGCAGGTTGGAACAAGCTTATCAATTTATTCAAGAATATTCAAACTACATCACACCTGGGGCTTTTGCACTGTTTTTCTTGGGGTTATTCTGGAAAAGAACTACATCAAAAGCAGCAATTGTGGCAGCATTTTTAGCATTACCATTATCGGTTGCTTTTAAATCAATTCCAGCTTTGGCAGAGATGTTCTTGGGAATGACTGTTGAGCCAATGCCATTTTTGGATAGAACATTATGGGTATTTCTACTCTTAGTGGCATTGATGATTTTGGTGACATTGACCGACCCTGCTAGTAAAGATAACCCACAAGGTCTCGAAATTGAGTCTAAAATGTTTAGAGTTAGTCAGTCATTTGTAGTCTCATCAATTCTTATTTCAGGAATTTTAGTAGCACTATATACTGCCTTTTGGTAGTAAATAATGGTTGTGAGCAAAGAAAAAGTAGCAGTTTATGCTGAAAAATGGTTCAAAAAGGTTCAGAATTTAATATTCTGAACCTTTTTGAACCATTTTTTTAGTATTTGAGTGATTCCAATTTGTAAATTTGTTCAACATCAAAAAGGAAATTTTACCGCTGAAAGAAACTGTTTTGAAATGTGAGTTTTGGTAAAAATATTGATTTTCGTTTTGATGCATATTTTTAATAAGTAAAAATACTTAAGTCTTCCAAGTTGAAAATACGAAAGGCTTCAAGTTAAAGATAAATATAAAGTAAGGATGTAAAGTTTAAAGTTTGAAGATCATGTTATCTTCAAACTTTTTTGTTTTATTCACTTTTGTCAAGAAATCACAGAATCGTCCCAATAATTTTGAACATCCATAAATATTTTTAACTTTTGTGGTATCTTTAAATTACAAAGCATCCCTTAGGGTCTACAATAGCAATTCATTCTACCTGAAAATAGTTATTGTATAGCTCGAACCTTACTTTTAAACCATTTCAACTCTCATGGGTCATCTGTTCGAAACGTTTGTTTTTGGATTAGGATTATTTTCATTTTTGATTGGATGCCTTTTAGGATATTGGGTAATAACGAAGTTTACACACCAAGGAAAAAATATACTAGGGGCAATTTTCTTCATTTGGTCAGTCAATGGACTAGCCAATACCATTCTTTATGGTCCTTTATCTAACGAATTTCAGGCAGCTATTTTTAGAGTAGCCATGCCAATCTATTTTATTTTGCCATCATTAACCTATCTATATGTACGACAAATCAACGATCCTACCCTTAAATTAAAGCTTCAAGACTTAGCACATGGAATCCCTGTTGTGCTTATTTTCCTAGAATTGGTACCATACTATATACTACCTTTTGAACAAAAAGTGGATATATTGAAATCAATCAAAGAAAATCCTGCCAATTTATTTGTAGGGCATGAAGGATTACTAGGCAATGATGTTCGTGATTTTCTGTTAGGAGTGTTATTTATGGGGTACGGACTGCTTATATGGCGTATAATTGCACAGCGATTTAAGCAAAACCCGAATACTCCTTTGGGGCATTTTAAATGGAGTATCTTTGTTGCAGTTATGGTGACAGCTTTATTTATACTTAAAATAGCTTATTTTGGCGTTATTATAAATAATCTGGGCGTATCAGCTTTCAAAGGCATCTTTACGCAAGTGATTATTATACACAGTGTGTTTTTTTACACCCTTTGTGGTTTTATCTGGATTAATCGACGTGAAATTGGAAAAATGTGGTCAGTTTATGAAGAAGTATTTGATTATTCTGTCAATGAAAGCGAACCTCATGTGTTAGAAACAGTGGAAATTGAGCCTGAAGTTATCAATAACTTTGAGACCTATATTAATCTTCACAAGCCATATTTAAGAGCCAAATACTCATTGAATGATGTTGCCTACGAGACTAATTTACCAGCCTATCAAATTTCGAATATGATGCGGGTACATTATGGAATGAATTTTAGTGACTATATTAATTCACTTAGAATAGAAGAGGTAAAACGTCGATTGAGCGATGATGAATATCAAAACTATAGCATCGAAGGAATCTCGAAAGACTGTGGTTTTAATGCGAAAAGTACATTTTTTACCGTATTTAAAAAGCATACAGGATTAACGCCTTCCGAATTTCAAAAAAATATTAAAGTGGCTATTGCCAACCAGTAAACAGTATTCAAAAATTTTATATAAAGGTCAGGACGTTGTAATGTTGCAATGTCTTGACCTTTATTTGTATTAAATTGCTAATGAAAATATGCTTTTGTACTATACTGGCTTTCGGATAATTACAGCCCAAAGCAAGATAAATGCCAATGTATTCTTCTACATTTTTGTAAAAAACACTTCTAGCATTTCTAAAACTTTTTATAATGAACACTAAAAAAATATTACTTGGCTTGTTACTTGCAGGCAGCTTGTCTGGTTTCGCACAGCAAAATCCTTATATCAATGTATCAAAGGATGGTAAAAAGGTAGAACTAACACAAGCAGGAGTGTCTTTCTTGGCGCAGTTGCCTCTACATTGTATCGAAACCGAATTTCCGAATAAACCTAATCACACTATTGAAACTTCAGAAGAAGTAGTTTTGAGTCCCAAGCAATTGCATCCTTCGTTTTATGGCTGTTTGGACTGGCATTCGTCTGTACATGGGCATTGGATGTTGGTGAAAATCCTGAAATCGTATCCCAATCTACCTGAAACTGCCCAAATTATAAAAGTACTAGAACATAGTTTTCTTCCTGAAAATTTACAAACTGAAGCAGATTACTTTACCAAATATAAACTCGCAAAGGGATTTGAAAGAACCTACGGCTGGGCTTGGTTACTAAAACTCGATGAGGAATTATTAGCTTGGGATAGCCCATTGGCTAAAAAGTGGCATAAAAATTTACAGCCATTGACTCAGATTATCGTACAACGTTGGAAAGACTATTTGCCAAAGCAGACTTATCCCAATCGTACAGGTGTGCATCCAAACACTGCTTTTGGGATGGTATTTGCCTTGGATTGGGCACGAGCTACGAAAAATACAGAGTTTGAAAGTTTGCTGGTACAGCGTAGTAAGGATTACTATTTAAAAAATAAAGCAGTTGCTGCCATTCTCGAACCAGATGGAACGGATTTTCTATCTCCTAGTTTAGAAATTGCAGATTTGATGCGCAGAGTATTACCCAATAAAGAATTTAGTACTTGGTTTAACCAATTTTATACTCCTGAAGGTTTGAAAAATGTATTACAATTACCTGTTGTAAGTGACCGCTCAGATTATTCAATTGTGCATTTGGATGGTTTGTCTTTGAGTAAGGCGTGGTGTTTACAAGGTATTGCCAAACAGTTACCTGCCTCTGATCCTCGCAAAAAACAATTTCAAGAAACTGCGGTTATGTTCTTACAAAAGACACTACCTAACATTGCCAACGGTAATTATGGAGGTGATCACTGGTTAGGTTCCTTTGCCATGTATGCTTTGAATCAGTAAGATTTAGAGATTTTATATAGAAATTCTAATACGTTAATGTAGGTAAATTTTACAGATTGCTGTCTTTATTGAATTAGGCAGAAATTTTTTTGACAAATTTGTCTAATTCAATAAACGACTTTACCTGTTTTTCTCAAAAACAAAGTATTCAATGACTCTCAAATTGAAACAAGTATTTTACCGCTTGAAACACGTGCTTTCAGGAATGATACTTTTGGCTAGCATTCCATTAGCGACTGAAGCCCAAGTATTGTCAGATACCACTATAACGATAAAAGTACTCGGCGGTTTGCAATTCGATACCCCACGGTTGATACTGAAGCCAAACACGCGTGTTACGCTTATTTTGGACAATCATGATGATATGGCACATAATTTTGTATTGACCAAACCAAGTTCTCGATTAAAAGTGGTAGAAGAAGCTGCCAAGTTAGCAGAACGTGGTGCCAAAATGAATTATGTTCCAACTTCACCATTGGTGATAGCCAGCACAAAAATTGTAGAACCTGGCAACATGGAAACTATTTCATTTGTACTGGATAAAGCTGGTCAATATCCTTATGTATGTACTTACCCGGGACATGGTTATGTGATGTTTGGGGTTATTTATGTGGGACAATCATATATTCCGCCCTTCGAAAAGGATACCAATATTCCTGAATCGCAGCGCTCAGGCACAGGCAATGAGCATGCCCACCATGGTCATGGAATGCCTAGCTCACCCCATCCATATCCCATCGAGTTCCCAATGCTCTATCGTACGTTTATGCCAGAGGCTAGTCCAGCAGCAATTGCAGTGGCGCTAACTCCAACGGAGTCCTATTGTTGGGATGCGGGCAAGTGTTACCTGCGTTACTTCTGGACAGGAGGATTTGTAGATAATGCCGAACAATGGAAAGGTAATGGAAGTAAGCTTACAAAAGTGGAAGGTGAAATTTATTGGCGTGAAAAGCAGTTTCCTTTTACGATTGGTACAAAAAAGTCAGTGCCGAAGGTAGATTTCAAAGGGTACAAACTCAAAAAGCGCTTACCCACCTTTGAATATACCTTGGATGGTATAAAGGTAGCTGAAACGCTTGTATGGAATGAGAGTGCTCAGACGATCACAAGGGTATTTGTGTTAGGAGAAAGAACACAAACTTTTTATTTTAATCTTCCTGAACAAAAGTCAGTAAGTTATACAGCAAAAAATGGTCAACTTAAAAATGGGGTTATGGCTATTTCAAAGACAGTTAAAACCTTTAGTATTATCATCAAACGAAACTAAAATGCCCTATTTCATGAAAACGAAAGAGTTGAAGCAAAAGCTATGGAAGTATGCTGCGGTTGGTCTGTTGATGAGCTTGGGAAATATTTCTGGCATTGCACAAAACACATCAATGCCCAAAGATTCTGCGGCGATGTATTATGAAGTTGAAGATATTCCTCTGCCTGATGGATTGATTGCCGAAACGGGTTCTATTGGCTTTTTGCCAGATGGTCGTTTTGTAGCGGGCTTCCACAGAGGAGAAATTATGATTTATAATCCGAAGACTCGTACTTGGAAACGCTTCGCAGAAGGACTTCACGACCCTTTGGGTTTGATGGTGGTGAGTAATAACGAAATTTTGGTTATGCAGAGACCTGAGTTAACCAGAATTAAAGATACTGATGGAGATGGCGAGGCAGATTTATACCAGAAAGTAACCGATGATTTTGGCTTGTCAGGCAATTACCATGAGTTCGCTTTTGGTCCTGTCAAGGATAAACAAGGGAATCTATATATCGCTCTCAATCTTGCTTCGAACGGCGCAGGCATTCGTCCTGAAATTCGTGGTACATACGATTCATTGTCAAGACCAGGTCGTATGTATGCCTGTGTGGATTATCGTGGGTGGATTATGCGACTAGATAAGCAGGGTAAGTTACATCCCTATGCGGTAGGTTTCCGTTCGCCAAACGGACTTGGATTTGATGCGCAAGGTAGATTGTTAGTATCCGATAATCAAGGCGATTGGTTGGGCACTAGTAAGCTATTTCATGTAGAAGAAGGCAAGTTTTATGGGCATCCTGCTGGGCTCATTTGGAAGAAGGATTTCCCAAGAGTTGTACCTATTTCGCTTCCTGTAGTACAATTGGATAGTATGCGAACTAAAGAAATAGTACAATTTCCACATGGTTATTTTGCTAATTCACCCACACAACCTGTATTGGACAATACCAATGGAAAGTTTGGTCAATTCGGAGGTCAAATGTTGATTGGTGACATGGATCATAAATATATGATTCGACTTTTGCTTGAAGAAGTGAATGGTAAAATGCAAGGAGCCTGTATTCCTTTGAACGTAGGATCCAAGATGCGCATTGGTAATAATCGTTTAGCATTTGCTCCTGATGGTGCTTTGTGGGTTGGTCAAAACGACCATGGTTGGGTAGGAGCTAGGGGTATTCAAAGGATTAAATGGAAGGGAGAAAAACACTTAGACCTTATGGCAATGAACCTGACAAAGGATGGTTTTGATTTGACTTTCTCGATGCCACTAGATGCCGAAAGTGCACAAAATGTAGCCAATTTTAAGTTTAAACGCTTTTATTATGAATACCACCAAGCCTATGGTTCCAAGCAATTTGATGTGAAAGAGATAGGAGTAAAAAGTATTTCTCTGTCGGATGATAAAACCAAAGTACATGTGGTATTAGACGATATGAAAGCAGGATATGTCTACGAAATGCGTCTAGGAGAGATAATTAATGCTAATAAGTCTAAAAGAGTATTGAATAATTTGGTTTGTTACTCACTGAACCAACTTAAATAAAAAAAGCAGTATTATTTACGATTAAAAACAATGGTTTTATCCTTTTAAAAAAGTTTAAATTGTTGCACTTCAAGCTTTTAAGGTTTGGTAAATAAAGCTAGAATCGAAACGTGAAGCTCGTGAAACTGACTATGAAATTTGCACACCAAATTTAGTCAGCTTTGCGAGCTTCATTTTTATTTATTTTAAAGAATAAAAAATGCGTTTATTGACGAATTTCTGCTGTCTACATTTTTTTGTTCTTTCGCCCACCTCCAAAGTAAAGAAAGTGGCTAAAGTGGCAACGCTATTTTTAAACTGAATTTTGAAAGCGATAAAGTCGATGAATTGTATTTAGTTTTCAAATTTGGTACTGAATATATTTTTTGGTTGAATTTCGGATTGATAGGTCTATTTTTTTTAATCACAATGACCGTAATTAAATCTGCTGAGAGATACTTTTTCAGCCCATACTGATTAAGATTATACGTTGATATTTTACGTTGAATTTTATCGATTACCTATTCATCCGACCAGCTAATACTTTTAGTAAAGCGCTAAAAAGCATATTTTACCCCATTTTTACGAAGTTTCATCCCATTAGTCGCATTGCTTAGATGAGATTATATAAGTTTGAAGAAAAAACGGCTAAACCATGAATCCTATCCAGAAAAAATTACGAATTACAGAGTGGTCATTGGCACTACTATTTACGGTACTATACAATGTTGTACACCTTTCGAGGGTCATAAAATATTTTGATAATGAAATTGGTAAAGTACAAAACTACGAATACATACTGATGGATTATACATCCTTCTGGGACGCTGTTCGAGAGTATGATACCATTAAGTATATCAACTTGCCAACGATTATTGCGGCGGTACTATTTTTTGGAGCTTGGACGTTGTTACACTTTTTTACCGTTCCTAAAATTGTGAAAAAAGAGTTTAATACAACGGTCATTTTAATGTTGGCAGGCGTATTGTTACTTACGTTTCTCAGTGTTTGGTCATACCATTTTTTTAAGCTCAACTGGCGCATAGAGAAAGAGGAGTTAGATCATGTTTCGGGCTTTGCGACTGAATCTATCTATCGAAAATGGTTTGTCTTCAATAGTTTTCTCAATGCGTGTTTTGTGTTACTTGCCTACGAGCTGGGAATGTTATTGGTATATCATTTGGAAAAGAAAGCCATTGAAAAAACCGACCAAGCCAACGTTGGTGCCTATGTATGTGTGGCGGCCATTTGGGTGCTAACAGGGATATTCTGGGTTTCAGTTGGTTCTATTGGCAATGTAGTGATTCATCCTCCACAACCAGCATACTGGGCTTCCATTGCTTTTGGAGCTATCTTGTTTCACGGGTTGGCGTACTATGGGCTGTTTCCTTTTGTGCTGATTCCACAATCAATTAAGACTGCCAAGGGAGTTTTGGTGTTTATATTTGGAGGATTAGCCTATGTGGTGTTTTGCGTGGTATCTTACGCAGTTATTTATAAACATATTCCTCGTGATATCTTTGACTTGGAAGCAGTATTTACCTTGGCTGCTGGAATAGGGTATATTTCCGCGGTGATTCGTTCCTATATTGATTATACCCGAACGACACTCACCAACCAGATTGTTCATAAATCCACTGAGCTAGCTTCTTTGAAAGCACAAGTCAATCCTCACTTTTTGTTTAATGCTCTCAATACTTTGTATGCCGTAGCATTACGTGAAAAGGCAGAAGATACTTCGACGGGAATTCAAAAACTAGGGGATATGATGCGGTTTATGTTGCATGACAACAACCAAGATAAGATTTCATTAGTCAAAGAAATAGAATACCTTGAAAACTATATTAGCTTACAAAAACTCCGTCTGGACCAAAATTTTTCGATTGATATAAAAGTCATTATCCAACCACAAGAAAAAGAAATTTGGATAGCGCCTATGTTGATTAATCCCCTAGTCGAAAATGCTTTTAAGCATGGGGTAAGTCTGAGAAATCCCTCGTGGATATATATTACGATTACTTTTGATGATACTTATTTGTATTGTAAGGTTCATAATTCGATGCATGTTCGACAAGGCTTGGATACTGAAAAAGCTTCAGGTATTGGGCTGGATAATTTGAAAAAACGCCTACAGATGATTTATCCTAATCGCCATAGGTTAGATATTCAGTCGAATTCGCATGAATATTTTGTTTCTTTGCAAATCAATTATTTACCATTCCAAACCCAATAAGCATGAATCAAGCTATCCAAGCTATCGCCATCGACGACGAACCCAAAGCCCTAGAGGTAATTCAAATTCATGCAGAAAAAGTGCCGTTTTTAGAACTAAAAGCGATGTTTACCAATGCCTTTGAAGCCTTAGATTATTTGCGAACCAATCAGGTGGATTTGATATTTTTGGATATACGAATGCCCGATATTACGGGCTTAGAATTGCTTTCTAGTTTAACCTCTAAACCTTTTGTGGTATTTACCACTGCTTATTCCGAGTACGCCGTTCAGGGCTTTGAAGTAGATGCGTTGGATTATCTTTTGAAGCCCTTTTCTTTTCCAAGATTCTTGAAAGCTTGTAACAAAGCCAGTGAAGTCATTCAGAAATCTGCTAAATCTGTTCCTGAATCCATATTTTTAAAGACGGGTTATCAGGAAGAAAAGGTTTTTCTGGAGGAAATCCATTATATCGAAGCCGAGGGGAATTATCTCAATGTAATGTTGACTGAGAGAAAACTAGTTGTAAGAATGACCCTCAACGAAATGTCTGAGTTATTACCCACAAACCTATTCCTACGTATACATCGTTCGTATTTGATTGCGCTCGATAAAATAGAAAAAATCGCCAAAAACGCTGTAGAAATCAAATCCAAAGAAATTGCTATTGGTGCCAGTTACGAGGAGGCTTGGGCTGAAGCCAAGGCTAAATTGAGATAAATTTCTCTATTTGATGGTCAACTGTAAGCATCTGAATCTCAAATTCAGTGGATGGAATGCTATTGCCTGAATTTGAGGTATTACATTTTAAAGAAATTCAATAAACCTCTTTATTCTTCTCATTTTCAATCAATACAAATTAGAAACAAACCTAAAACATTTTAAACTTTTCAATTTATGAAACCAATAATCATAATGCTTCAGTTGCCAAGGCTATATTCTTCACCCTTTCTTTTTTTATTTACATTTTTAAGCACTACGCTGTTTGCCCAGCAACAAAATAGTTTAAATAACGGAATTTACACGATTTTAGACAATAATGCCGATAATTTGCTCAGAAAGTCAAAAGCCTATTCAGTGTCTATCGGGCTCATAAAAGACGGAAAAGTTTATACCAAACATTGCGGGGAACTGGATAAAGGGAAAGGCAATAAAGCTGATAACCAAACAAGTTTTGATGTCGCCTCTGTGACAAAAGTGATGACTGGGCATTTAATGGCAAAAGCTGTTTTGGAAAAGAAAGTCAAGCTTGACTATGACATCAGAAAATACCTCGATGGGTCATATCCAAATTTAGCTTTTCAAGGGATTCCCGTAAGAATCATAGATTTGGTTTCTTTTAAAACTGCTTTTGACCGAGAAATTCCCGATAACAGTCAGATAAGAAAGGTTAATGATGATAGCACTTGTTTTCGCATTAAGAAAATGGATGAAAGTTATAGCAAAAAACAATTTTTGGAAGACCTCAAAACGATACAATTAGATACTATCCCTGGCAAAAAGCATAAATACAGCAATACAAGCCTCGAATTGTCGGCGCTCATTTTAGAGAAAGTTTATCATAGAAACTTTGAAACGCTTTTGAATGAATACTTTTTTTCCGCAACAAAAATGAATGCTACCAAGCGTAATTTGAAAGTAGACAGCAACATTGCCAATGGATACAACAGCAACCGTTTATTAATGCCCAATAGCTACACTAATTTATGGGCCGCTGGTGGATACAGAAATTCAACGATGAACGATTTAATCAAGTTTTTGTCCTTTGAGTTAGATACAAAAAACAAAATAGTGCAAGAATCACAGCGCAACCTTTCCGATAGCGATCAATCTTGGAATGGCTATTTTTGGGACGAAATCGGGGTGTCCGAAAATGGGAAGTATTGTTATAAACACGGTGGAGCATTCGGAACAAACACACTATTCATGGTTTACCCCGAATTACAAATAGGGATATGTATTATCGTAAATATTACTGGCGAAAACACCTTTGGGAATTTATACGAGACTGTAGTCGAAATAATACAAGATTTAGAAATCAAATCGTTCGAAAAAATAGATTATGGTTATAAATTAACTGATGACAAAGTGGTTTTCAGATATCAACACAACAAGAAGCTAGACCCAAAACTAATAAAAAGTATATCGGTTGCGGGTTCATTCAACGATTGGAATCCGAACAATAAAGCTTACCAAATGCTTTCCAAAGGCAGAAATGTCTATGAACTAGAGTTGCCCAAATCACAATTTGAAAGAGGTAAAACTTATGCTTTTAAGTTTGTGATTAATCAAAACAGTTGGCTATTGACTCCCCCAAATGCCTTGAATACTGACAAAACAGCAGACAATAATCTGACTTTTAAAATTGATTAATAGGAAGGATAACCCTTGAAAACCTTTTGGTAGATTTCTACCTAAAGTCACAGTAAAATCAAATCACATTCTTTTATTGAACCATGCCGAAATGTATTACAGCGGTAGGATAGACTATTGCCCAAACCTAAATCTTTTTAAACCAATCATCTTATGAAACAGATATTAGTTGCGTTACTTTTTGTGATAAGTCAAAGTGCTGTTTTGGCTCAAAAAAATGCTGTGATAGACGATTTATTGAGTTCTTACGAAAAAATCAACCAGTTTAGCGGCTCGGTATTAGTGGCAGAAAAAGGAAAAGTCATTTTTGAAAAAAGCTATGGCTATCGCAATGCAGTCAAAAAAGAAAAGAATACCAATAATAGCAAATATAGGATTTACTCTACGACAAAAGTTTTTACTACCATTGTCATTCTAAAACTCCAAGAACAGGGTAAGCTCTCGTTGGAAGATAAGCTTTCAAAGTATTTTCCGAGTTATACCAAAGGAGATAGTATTACGATTAGAAATATGGTGTCGCATACTTCAGGAATTCCCGAAACTGAAGAGTCAAACAACGAAGAAGAACTGTTAAAACAACTTTTGACCAAACCACTCGACTTTTCGGTTGATACCAAATGGAGTTATTGTAATACGAATTTTTATCTGCTAGGATATATCATTCAAAAGGTAACTGGACAGCCGTATGAGGAAGTTATTGCCGAGATGATTCTGAAGCCCTTTCAAATGACGCATAGTGGTTTTCATTTCAACGATTTGAAAGATGAAAATAAAGCGCTCGGTTATGAATTTATAGTTGGCGAAAATTCCAATGAAGCATTACGTTTTAAGTCTGACCATCCTTATGCTGCAGGAGCCATGTATTCGACCGTAGAGGATTTGTACAAATTTAGTGAGGCATTTTATACGGGTAAAATTATCGACACTAATTTGGTCAAATATATGTGTAATCCTTATTTAGAAGAGCATTATGGACTTGGACAAGAGGTGTATAGGATTCAAAATTCTGATAAAATATTGTTTGGTCACGGCGGACTTGGTCCTGGTTATAGATGTAGATTTATCAGAGACTGTGAGCAAGAAATTGCTATCATCATATTAGCCAATTCGGAGATGGTGCCAGTAGACAAAATTGCAGAAGAAATTACAGGTATTGTATATGGTAAGTCGCAAAAGAAAATCGAGGTAGGTAAAGTAACTCAAAACGATTTGCACCAAATAGAAGGGATATACTCTTCAAAAGAAGGAACTTTTTACGTAAGAATTGTAGACGGAATGGTGGTATTTAATGGAAGTATCCTGCCAAGAGTTCCGCTGATTCCAGTGACAAAAACGCTATACAAATTGGTTGATAGTTTTACTTTTAACTTTAAAACTGACCAATCTGGCAAAATTAAAGCCCTTACAGTTACTAATTTAAGAGGCGTTAAAACTGCAGAAAAAACATCTGATACTTTTCCTTGGGGAATTATTGGAACGGCGACAACAAGCGGTTGGGATGGAAAAGATATTGTGATGCAAACCAAAAAGAGTAATCCCAATTTATTTTATCTCAAAAACTATCCATTAAATGCTGGAGAATTAAGATTTCGATTAAACAACGATTGGAATAATAGCTTGGCTCTCAATAACGATGACAAAAACCTATGTTATGATGGATACAACATCAAAATAAAAGAAACAGGCAAATATGATATAGTATTGGATATGACGATAGCCTCAAAGCCACGGTTTTCTTTGAAAAAATTATAAAGTACAACCTCTCTTGTATATTTGTTAGAAAAACCATCCATTTTTATTTTCTAAGAAATGAACAAACTAAAAGTTATTGCTTTTGATGCTGACGATACCTTATGGGTGAATGAACCCTATTTTCAAGAAGTGGAAAAGAAATTTTGTGAAATGATGGAAGATTATCATCCACAACACACCATTTCAAGGGAGTTACTCAAAATCGAAATTGCCAATCTATCGCTTTATGGTTACGGAGTAAAAGGCTACATTTTGAGTATGATAGAAGCCGCGCTGCATATTTCGGGTAAAACCTTATCGATAGAGGCTATTCAAAAGATTTTGGAATTGGGAAAAGAAATGCTTGAAAAACCTATCGAGCTTCTTGATGGAGTAGAAGAAGTATTACAACAACTTCAAGGGAAATATCGCTTGGTTGTAGCCACCAAGGGCGATTTGCTTGACCAAGAACGAAAACTCAAGAAATCGGGTTTGGAAAAATATTTCCACCATATAGAAATCATGTCTGACAAGCAAGAGGCTGATTATCAAAAACTGATTCGCCATTTGGACATAGCGCCTGAAGAGTTTATGATGATAGGGAATTCCTTGAAGTCAGATGTTTTGCCAGTACTAAAATTGGGTGGAATAGGTGTACATGTGCCTTATCACACCACTTGGGCACATGAGACGGTCGAGCATAAGGTCGAACACGAAAATTTTTATCAGTTCGCTCATGCCAATGAAGTACTGGCTGTTTTATAAGGAATGGCTAAACCACCTTCAAATTTCGAAAGAGCGCGACTTATGTCGCGCCCTTTCGAAATTTGAAGCACAATTAATGTTATTGGTATTTTTTATGTAGTCGCAACTCTTGCAGTTGCAGCATTCAAAATGGCAACCGAGAGGGTTGCGACTACATAAATTTTATTTTAATGAAATGCTCATCCTTCCATTATTCTGCTAGTAGATAAAATCACCTGCCTTATCGTAGCACTGTTACCGTTGGTATAGAATCAGGGCAGCAAATGAGGAAAATTACTTATCTTGCCGTTTTTACCAACAATGAGACGATTGTCTTTCCTCAAACACTTATTTACATGATTCAACAACTACTTAAAACAGCATTATTGCTGAAAATTCTATTGCTATTGGTAGCCGTAGAAAGTTCAAACTCCTGTTATGCCCAAAATAAGACTTTGACTAACCTCCTCGAAATCGGCGGTAAAGTAACCGATTCACGCACGGGAGAGCCTATCGCTAACGCAAGTGTCTCGCTTGATTTCAAAAAATCTGGGTTTATAAGCGATTCTTTAGGGGTATTCAAACTGTATTTGCCCAATGGCGAATATGTAGTCAAAGTAAGTGCTGTAGGTTACAAACCCTTTAGAACACGGGTGGTACTCACCAAAAATGTCCAACTCTCCATCCAACTTGATGAAATCAGCAAAACCTTAGAGGAGGTAATTGTGTCGAGTCAAGCTATTCGAAAGGATATTCAAACCCCTTCGCTCGGAGTAACCCTTCTCAATATTAAGGGTATCAAAAAACTTCCTGCCATGATGGGCGAAATTGATATTATTCGCTCAATCCAAACGCTCCCTGGGGTTTCATCAGTAGGAGAAGGATCAAATGGTGTCAATATTCGTGGAGGCAATGTAGATCAGAATTTGATTTACATTGACGATATGCCCATTTTTAACCCTACTCACTTGTTTGGTTTGTTTTCGGTATTTGCATCGGACGCAATTCGTGAGTTAGAACTTTATAAAGGAGGTATCCCTGCCAGATTTGGTGGGCGTAGTGCAGCAGTATTGGATATCAAGGTGACAGAGCCAAGTACTGAGAAATTTAAATTATCTGGTGGTATAGGTTTGGTCTCCAACCGAGCGATGGCCGAAATACCTATTGTAAAAGAAAAACTCTCTGTGTTGGTAGCAGGTAGAGTTTCCTTCAATGACTTCTTATTTAAGTGGTTAGCTCCAGATAATATGAAAGGTACAAAGGCAAATTTTTATGATTTTGCCTCAAAGGTATTTTATCGTCCTAATAAGAATAATACGATTACATTGTCAGCCTATGTGAGTAAGGATTATTATCAGGTAGACTCGCTTTTTAGTCTTGAGAATGTTATTGCCTCGAAAACTCAGTTTGACTATGGACATCAAAATGCTTCTATTCATTGGAGTCATTATTTTGGTCCAAAATTAAGTATGGAGATTGTGGGAGTTACCAGTTTGTACAAAACCCGAACATATGCTCCTGACTCAGTGAATAACATTGACTTGCGCAATCAGGTTTTTTACAATAACCTGAAGGCTCAATGGGATTATTTGCCTGATGAAAAACAGAAGATTAACTTCGGTATCAGTGGTATTCGTTACGATATTCAGCCAGGAAGTTTGAATAAGGACGTGAAATCACGTATTGCAGCGGTAGAAATACCTAAAGAACAAGGAATGGAATTTGGGATATTTGTCGATGATGAGTACAAGTTTAATAACAAATTGACCATTCAGGCGGGCTTGCGATATGCCCATTATTTGGCTTTGGGTGCAGGAACCGTAAATACTTATTTGACCACCGAACCCAAATCTTTAAACACAATCGTTAGTACTAGAACCTACGGAAGTGGAGAAGTAATGAAATCTTACGGCGGTTTCGAGCCTAGATTGACGATGAAATATTCTATCGACGAGAAAAATACTTTGAAGTTGGGTTACAACAGAATGCAACAGTTTTTCCAACTTATTTCCAATAATACCACTCCTTTACCTACAGCTCGTTGGAAATTGGCAGACGAATACGTAAAGCCTCAGTTTAGTGATTTTTATACGATTGGTGGTTTCCACTCATTTAAAGATGATATTTGGGAGCTGTCAGCTGAAGGGTATTACCGAAATGCACAACATATTTTGGATTATGTTTCAGGCGCAAACTTGCAATTAAACAAAAACCTCGAAACGCAAATAATATCTGGAAAAGGAAAGGCCTACGGTTTAGAGTTAATGCTGACTAAAAGAAGAGGCGAGGTAAACGGTTGGTTGAGCTATACTTATGCAAGAAGTTTGCAACAAATGTTGGGCGATTTTCCAAGTGTTCAGCAGATTAGTAGCGGTGACTGGTTTCCATCGAATTATGATAAACCTCATAATTTTAATATGTTGGTCAATATTCAGCCGTCAAAACACCATAGCTTCTCCTTTACATTTGCTTACCAAACAGGTCGCCCTGTTTCATCGCCTGTAGGTTTGTTCCAAATTGATAATCAAAGGTATCCCGTATATATTGCTCGTAACAATTCTCGTATTTCTGATTATCACCGTTTAGACTTTTCGTGGACTATTACCAACCCATCTCTAAAAGAAAAACGTTGGGAAGGTAGTTGGACATTTACCGTGTATAATATTTATGCACGACAAAACGCCTATTCGGTATTTTTCAAGCCTGTTGCCTATGGCGTACGCCCGTATGAGCTAAGTGTGTTTGGTGCACCATTTGTTTCGTTGACCTATAATTTCAAGTTCTTATAAAACTTATTCCAGCAATTGTTATGAAGCGTTTTACATATTTATATATCATCGTTTTTGTATTATTCAATCTAGTAGCTTGTATCAATCCTGTAAGTGATTTTGAGCAAGCGGCTTATTTGAAATTTATTACCGTAGAAGCTTCCTTATCTGACCTTACTGAGGCACAAAAGGTTAAGCTCTACTGGTCTGCCGACCGCATCGACGGAACGAGCGGTTTTACACCAATCACAGGTGCGAAGGTATGGCTAACAACAGCCTCTGGTTCGACGATTAATTATGTAGAATCAGGTGTAACCTCCGCGAAGGGCGTTTATTCATCGCCTGATACATTCAAGGGAGTTGTTGGGGAAATTTATACTTTACATTTTCGCCTGTCGAATGGCAAAGAATATGAATCTTCACCCGAAAAAATGCGCAAAGCACCAGAGATTGAGAATTTAATTACAAGATTTGAAATCAATGATGTTTACAGTAAAGCCGATCCACGAAGAGCAGGATTTAATATATATGCAGATTTTCAAGATGACCCAGCGGCAGGAGATTATTATCAATGGTTTTGGAAACATTATGAAAGAGCTGAGTTTTGTGTGACTTGTTATAGCGGGGCAAAATATAACTTTGCAACAACCAATTGTGACCCTCCTCGTATACCGACAGATGAAGTTTGGAATTATATCTGTAGTGCCCCGTGTTGGAATTTGACTTTTAGTAATGAGCTCAATATTATGTCTGACGCCCTAATGAATGGTCAGCGATTGACTGGGAAAAAAGTCGCTAGAGTGCCTTTCGATAATTATTCAAAATACTACTTAAGACTCGAACAGCGCTCTATTACCAAAGATGCCTACGATTATTATCAAAGCTTAAGTAATCAAACTCAAAATACAGGTACCTTATTTGATGTACCTGCCGAAACTCGCTTCAGTTTAAATATTAAATCTAAAACTGACCTGACGGAGAAAATCCTTGGCATTTTTGATGTTTATGCCGTTAAAAAACGAGTTTTTTATATAGATCGTCAAACAGGAGTACCTGCTGATGAAAGACCTTTGATGAATTTTGGGGTAGGCGAAGTATATTCTTGTCCGCCAGGCGCACCAAATTGTCAGGATCGAGTACCATGTTTAGAAGGGCTATATCGTACACCTTTTAAACCAGAAGGTTGGATAGATTAAAAGCTGGTCATTTTCTATCTTTGATAAATTCTTAAACAAAAGCAGAAGAGTTAAGTTAAAATTTAAGAAACCTTTTCGAACTTTGTATCGTAGGTTTGTTATCCCACATTTATAGGATGCCTGTATGGGCAATTTAACTCAGATGGAAATAGTAAAAACTCAAAACACACAAACTTCTGTGACCACTTCTCAAAAAAATATGAAAACTGGTGTTCTAATTGTCAATCTTGGAACTCCCGATTCGCCCAATACACCAGATGTGAGAAAATATCTTCGTGAATTTCTGATGGATGGGAGGGTTATTGATATTCCAGTAGCTTTTCGTTGGATGTTGGTCAATTTGATTATCGCACCATTTCGCTCTCCAAAGTCAGCCAAAACTTACCAAGAACTATGGGAAGATAGAGGCTCGCCTTTAAAGTTTTATGGAGAAGATGTGGAGGCAATGCTTCAAAAAGAACTAGGAGAGAAGTTTGAGGTAAAATTAGCCATGCGTTACCAAAGTCCAAGTTTGGATGTTGTGTTAGAGCAGTTCAGAAATTCGGGCTACCAAAAAATCATTGTGATTCCGTTTTTTCCACAATATGCTTCTGCCACAACAGGTTCGGTATATGAAAAAGTGATGAAGATTGTTTCGCAGTGGCAAATCATCCCTGAAATCAAGTTTGTTAATACCTACTACGACCATCCGAAGTTTATCGAGCATTTTACCACAGCCGCTCGTAATTACATGGCTTCACATGAATATGACTACTTTATTTTTAGTTATCATGGTGTGCCTGAACGTCAGATTCGTAAAGGAGATTGCACAGGCAAGACTTGTAATTTTGGTTCATGTTGCGATACAATTCATTCTTTTAATCAATATTGCTACAGAGCGCAATGTCATGAGACGACACGATTGATGGTAAAAGAATTAGGTTTAAAAGAAGGGACTTACCTTACAACCTTCCAGTCTCGTTTAGGTAGAGACCCGTGGATACAACCCTATACCGAAGATACCATTAAGAGACTAGCTAAAGAAGGCAAGAAAAGCGTGCTAGCATTTTCACCAGCGTTTGTGTCTGACTGTCTCGAAACAACCATTGAGGTGGGAGAAGAGTACAAAGAAGTTTTTGAAGAGTTAGGCGGAGAGCATTGGCAACTCGTAGAAAGCTTAAATAATTCCCCTATTTGGGTAGAGTTATTGAAGGATTTAGTTACCAAAAATTCTTAGGTTTTATACAAAGTATTTAATTTGAATTTACCCGTTTTGTCTCATTTGTAATGATGTAGACAAGATGGGTAAATTTTTTATCATCTATTTATAATGTACGTGAATTTTACGTACATTTGTGCTCAAGTAAGGTATATTTCCTTGTACGAAAATAAATAACACATGGCAACTTTAATTAACGATCGAATCGATGTTCGAATTAGCAAAGAACAGAAGGAGCTAATTAAATATGCGTCTTCACTTAAAGGGTTTAAGAGCCTTTCTGAATTTATCGTTTATTGTGTAAGTTCTGAAGCCAATAAAATTATTATGGAGAATGAAACGATCCTTAAAACCATAGAAGACAAAAAGATATTTGTTGATGCTATTTTGAATCCACCTACACCAGGCGAAGGTCTTAAAAAAGCGCAAGAAGCCGCATTAAAACTTAAAATCAATGGGATATAGTATTTCACTATTGAATGGTTCTCACGAGAAAGAAAATTTTGAATGTGGGCGGGAATCTTTGGATGCCTACCTCAAGAAACAGGCAACGCAGGATGTGAAACGTTCATTATCGGTATGCTATGTTTTGGAAACTCAAGAAAAAGTAGTGAAAGGTTATTTTACCCTTTCTTCAGCGTCTATTCCACGAACAGATATGCCTGAGGAAATACTCAAAAAGCTACCCAAAGGCTATAATGATTTTCCTGCAACATTGCTTGGAAGACTTGCTATTGATAATTCTGTGAAAGGGCAACAACTTGGTTCCGCCTTGCTATATGCTGCTTTGAAGAGAGCCTATATTAATACAAATGTAATAGCGTCCCTAGCAGTAATTGTTGATCCTTTGGACGATGAGGCTCGAAGCTTTTATAAAAAATATGAATTTATTAATCTTCCCGATAGTGGACGGATGTTTTTGTCAATGGGGACTATTAAGAAATTAGTTGAGCAAGAAGCTACTATCTGAGTTGGATATACAGAAAGGAATTTATTTTAAAACAACAAACTAACCATGCTATCTCTAATACTTAGCGTACTTTTTTCCGTATTGTTACTGGTCAATTTTAGACTTCATCCCAATTTTAAGGTAAATACATTTCAGGCAATTATTTTAAATTATCCCGTTTGTTTTCTTACTGGACTATTGATGATGCCAGCCCAACAGCATTTCGAATTCAATTTTTTCAATACAGGCTCACAATATGCCTTATTGTTGGGAATTGGATTTGTCGTGACATTTATTCTGTCGGGTATCTCTACACAGAAAATGGGTATGACAGCTACTTCTTTGGCGAATAATATCTCTTTGGTTATTCCTGTTATTTTTAGCTTGTTGTTTATTACAAAATCTGGCAGTTTTGATGCGCTCAATTATGCTGGCTTAGCATTGGCAATTGGAGCAGTAGGTTTAAGTACTTTTAAAAAAGAGGAGGCAAAAGGTACAGACACTAGCCGTAATTGGTTATTACCTCTGGCGGTATTTGTCATGTATGGTATCACAAATACAACATTTAACTTTCTGTCAGCAGAGTTTATCAAGACAGATGAACAGCGTATTCCATATACCCTTACAATTTTGATTGGCTCAATGGCTTTTGGTGCGTTGGTATTGATTTATCGTAAAATCCAATTGAATGAGAATATTAACCTTAAAAGTATATTGGCTGCGTTTCCATTAGGTATCCCTAATTTTTTGTCTTTTTACTTTTTACTAAAAGCACTTAGCGATTACGATAACAATGGAGCTTATGTATTGCCTTTATATAATATTAGTGTCATTATGGTGTCGTCTTTGGTGGGAATTGTTTTCTTTAAAGAAAAACTTAGCAAACTTAATTATTTGGGTTTGTTGCTTGCGCTGGTCGCCATCTTTCTCATCAATCATCAAGGATTTTTCTGAAATAAGAGTTATTCTGAATTTTAAAAAGGCGGTCGAATAATTAATTTCGACCGCCTTTTTTGATACTTTATTTCAGAATGACACATCTTTAGACGCAAAACATTGCGTCTCTACCTCTAAAATATAGGATTTTTTTAAAAATCACTCATTCACTCAATCTCAAATCACTCAATTATTTCTTACTGATAAATGTGTTTCCTTTTATATAAAATCGATAAGGTAAATCTGCACCTTGTGTTATGCCAATGCGAGTGGTGGTGAGAATCTTATCGTCGGCTATTTGACTTTGAGGAGGAATCAAGCGGAGCGCATCTGTTCGGACATTCCAAAAATTCATGTCCATTCGAATGCCAAAAGCCTGAACTAACTTGGCTGGACCTGAGCAGAGGTTTTTAATAGATGCTGTGTTTCGCCTAATTTTCATTAATTCTATACCTTGAGTAGGTTCGAGAGCACGAATTAATACAGCTTCGCCTATACCTTCATCATTTCCTGATATATTGAAACAATAGTGCATACCATAAATCTGATAAACGTATATAGTGCCTGGCTTTCCAAACATAGCAGCGTTTCGATTAGTCTTTGTTCTATAGGCGTGACAGGCAGGGTCGCCTTGTAAATAGGCTTCAGTTTCAACAATTATCCCTTCATAGTGTCCATCTTCTGAATCAAGTCTCAAGCTCCATCCCAATAGCGCTTTGGAAAGTTGAAGGGTATCTAAGGTTAACAAGTTTTCTACATTCATATTTTAATGGTTTATGGACAAATAAGTTAGCGGGCAAAATTTAATTAATTTTACCTGCAATAGGCTGTAAGCCATACGCCCTAAGCTAAAAGTTAAATGTTTTTTATAAAAGAATTTAAGCTTTTTGCCTATTGCTTACAGCCTAAAGCGTACCATTAATACTAATAAAGCCTCTTGTGGAAGCTTTGAAAGGGCGAGCAGACATAAAATGCTCATATATTTCTCCATCTACCCATAATTAAGTATTTTAATGCTTATCTTTTATTAGTAACTAGCCTATTCGATTAACTAAAATATCTATGAAAGGTTCAGTCTTCTTAGTTTGGTTATTATTAAGTCTTCCTTGTATAGGACAAGAGGGGTATCGACATCTTACCATTAAAAATGGGCTTTCTCAAGGCTCTATAAATACCATTTTTAAAGATTCTCGGGGATTTGTTTGGTTGGCTAGTCAGGAAGGACTAAATCGTTACGATGGTACTAATATAAAAGTTTATCAATTTATAGATGAGGATAGCACTACCATAGGTGGAGGCAACTTGCGTGGGATTGTTGAAGATGCTAATGGCGACTTATGGATTGGTTCTGGCGATTGCTTGAATCGCTATAATAGAAAGTTGAATAATTTCACGCGATTTTATAGTAATAGCTCAAAGCGTTCGACTATTACGACTGTTTTTTATGCTAATAAACAAGAAATATGGTATATCAATGAAGAAGAGGGAGTTGTAGCTTTGAATTATAAAAGCTTTCAGAAAAGGAAAATTTGGAGAGACTTTATTTACAAAGCAGATTACCTTTCAGGAAAAGTGAAAAAGGACCCTGTTCTGCCTATTGTTTGGATTTTGTTGCCCAAAGGAGTTGTTGGATATAATTATCAGACTAGAGAAGAAACTATTCTCTCTCCCAAAATACTTCCTAACCCTAGTAATATAACCAGCTTTGAGGTAGATAGTGAAGGTAATATCTGGGGTGTTTCAGCATCACAACTTTGGAAATACTCAATGCTTTCTAAGCAAGTAAAATCCTTTCAACTGCCCAACCTTCGAGGTATTAAACCGACCACGTATGATATTAAAGAAAGTTCTGATACAAAAAAGCTTGTAATTAGCGGAAATTATGGATTGGTGATTTTTGATAAACTGAAAGAGCGTGTCAGTCGGTACTACATTCATCAAATGAACAATACTCGTAGTTTATCCAACTGGGAAATTTCTACGGCCATATTGGATAACCAGCAGATACTTTGGGCAAATCCAGATCCAGTTGGGATAGATGTTATTTTACCAGAACATTTTCAAATTAATACTTTTGACAGTAATCCCTGTGATTTTGGAGAATTTAATGGTGCATCTATTCGAGGGATTGCTGAAGACGAGGAACATAACCTTTGGGTCGGATCTATTGATGAAGGACTTTGGTATATCAAAATGAATCCCGAAAGAAATAAAGGGCTTGAAGAGCCACTTTCACTTCAGAAATTTACCACAAAGGACGGTTTACCAGACAATGATGTTAATGATATTTTAATAGATGCTAATGGAATCGTTTGGGTAGCTACTTTTTTAGGAATGGCATATTTCGATAAACAACGAAAGAAATTTATTCCTATCTCTAATCATGGGGATTCCAATAATTATGTCAATGCAAATTATGTTCTTGAATTGTGCAATTATAAGGATAATCAAATCCTGTTAAGTACCATGAGTGGCTTATTTTTGTTGAAGAACAAACAAATAACCGCTTTTTCGAGGGATAGAGAACCAGGTTCTGGAAGTCTCTATTATGACTCAATGGCACAAAGGCTTTATGTGGGTTGGCGTGAGAAAGGCATGGCGGTGTATTCGACCAAAGCCGAAAAGCTTGTGCTTTTGCCCAAGTTATTTTTACCAGGTCTGAATGTAATGGAGTTTTATAAACAGCCTAAAACTGATGTCCTTTGGGTTTCATCGAATAAAGGTCTGGTCAAATTTGATGCAAAAAAACTTCAGATACTTCATGCATTTACCAACCGAAATGGATTAATCAATAATGTTGTATATGCCACTATGCCTTTTAGAAATTATCTTTGGTTGAGTACCAATAAAGGTGTTGCGCAATTTGACCTATCTAAAGAGAAATTTAAGGCTATTACACAAGAGGAGTTTCGAGAATATAATCGTAATGCGAGTCTTATGACCTCAAATGGAACTTTCTATTTTGGTTCTACCCATGGACTTACCTATTTTAATCCTACCATTCTACCTTCTACACATTCCTTGATTAATATCTATTTGACTGATATGGCTGTCAACGATAAACCTTTAGCCATTGAAAAAGGACATATTGGTGAGCAGGATAAAATTGTGCTCAATTATGATGAAAATACTATAACATTATCGTACGTTGGTATCGATTATCAAAATTAAATTAGTAATACGTATTTTATTCAACTGGAAGGATTTGATAAAAATTGGTTGAATGTTGGTTCCCAGCAGTCGATAAGATATACCCATTTACCCTATGGTGAATACAAATTGAAGATAAAAGTAAAAAACCTAGACAATGGGCGCTTTCCCATCAAAGAATTAGTGATTATAATCAAGTCACCTTTTTGGCGAACAATCCCATTTTATCTCGCCGTTGTGATTCTTTTGATTTTGGGTGGATACTTGGGAGCTTCTTACTGGCTAAATCGTAAGTTATTGGTGCAAAAACGAGAGCTTGATACTATTCTTAAAACACAAGAATCTGAACGGAAGCGCTTAGCCCAAGATTTACACGATGATTTGGGAGGGAGCTTGTCGATTTTAAGAGGTAGACTTTCAAACGAAGGGGTAAGTCACGAAATGATTCAGCTTGTCAATCAAGCCATTCAGGATTTAAGACTAATTTCATGGAATTTGTTACCACCCGATTTGATGAAGGATGGTTTAATCCCTGCCTTGGAAAATGCGGTGGAACGAATTCAGAAATCGACGGATATAAAATTTACATTTATTCATTTTGGAAAAGAAAAATATTTGCCCGAAGAATCAAGAATTCATATTTATCGAATTGTTCTTGAAGTTTTTAACAACATCTTAAAACATTCAAAAGCTAATGAGGCTACGATGCAACTTCTTTTTCATGAACAAATGATTTATCTGTCCATAGAGGATAACGGAATTGGTATCAACAAAGAGGATTCTTCTTGGGGAATTGGTTTCAAAAATATTCAAACTCGTGTTGATAACCTTCATGCCCATTGGCATATAGATACAAGTAATCTTGGCACCACCTTTATATTAGAAATACCCTATGAATGATTCTAAAGCCTCTTTGTTAATAGCCGACGACCATGTTTTATTTGGTGAGGGAATTATCTCTATACTAAGAGATACCTATCATTTATTGGGACTTGTTACTGATGGAAAACATGTGATGAATGCAATTTTAGAAAGAAATCCAGCCCTAGTTTTACTCGATATAAATTTGCCTAGCATTGACGGGCTAGAGTTAGCAAAATTGATTAAGTCCAATTTTTCAGAAGTCAGTGTTATTTTTCTTACGATGTACAATGAAGGAAAATTTGTGGAACAAGCCCAAAAACTCAAAGTGGATGGCTATATGCTTAAACATTCCACGAAGGAAGAACTCATTGTGGCTATTGATAAAGTTTTGTCTGGTGAAAAATACTTCGACCCAAAATTGAATTTGGAGAAAACAAACCTCCATCAGACAGATTATTTTGTTAAGAAATTTTTGCTTACCCCACGTGAAGTTGAAATAATTCGACTAATTAAGAAAGGAGCTAGTTCTGGGCAAATCGCGGAGGCTTTACATTTGAGTGAAGAAACAGTGCGCTCACATCGCAAAAATATTCATTTCAAGCTTGGAGTGTCAAAGGTATCCGAACTTATAGAATTTGCCAATGCGAATGGGTTATAAATGAGATATTGAGTGAGTTGTGATTGAGTGAATGAGTGATTACTCTTTTCAGTTTTGGAGACAAATAGCTTTGTATTTAATCATGATTTATTAGCCTATTCATCAAAAAAGCGGTCGGAAATTATTTTCCGACCGCTTTTTAATAGTAGTTTTATCGTAAGTCTGTTTTAAAGAACATTAGAAGTCTGTTCTTTAATTTTCTCTAATTCGTCTTTCATATTCACGACCAAACGTTGAATACCTACATCGTTTGCCTTAGAACCAATCGTATTGATTTCACGACCAATTTCTTGTGATAGGAAATTCAACTTTTTACCATTTCCTTCTTTTACAATTGTTTGAAAATAGTCAAGGTGTGTGCGTAGACGTACTTTTTCTTCCGAAATATCGTATTTCTCAACATAATACACCAATTCTTGTTCGAAGCGATTTTTGTCAAAATTCTCATCCTGTAATAAATCACTCACCGATTTGCGGAGGCGTTCTCTTACCCCAGGAATACGTGTTTTGTCCAACTCCTCAACTTCTGTTAAGAGACTACCAATACTTTGTGCATATTCGATAAATTTGGCTTGTACGATAGCACCTTCTCTTAATCTAAATTTATTACATTCTTCCACAGCCTTATTTACAGCCTGTACAATAACTTTCCATTCAGCTTCACTTTGTTCTTCCGAAACGGCGTCAGTATTAAAAGCATTGGGCATGGTCAAGGCAATTTTCAATAGCTCGGTAGTTTCGATACTTCCGAAGATTGCTGCGGTTTCAGCCAAGTCTTTTACGTAAGCTTGTACCAAAACTCTGTTGACCGAAGTGCCAGCGGTTGTATCTGTATATTGTACCTGTAAATTAAATTCTATTTTACCTCTTTCTAATTGCTGAGTGAGAATATTACGAATCTCGATTTCTCTTGAAGAAAATGTTTTCGGAATACGGCAATATATATCAGTGAATTTAGAGTTCAAGCTTTTGACTTCGGCAGTTACAGTAAGATGATTTGCTTCTACTACTGCCTTTCCGAAGCCTGTCATTGATTTCAACATAGTTATTCAATATTTTACGTTCTATGCAATTTGCAGGTAAAAATTGACTTGTCCAAATAAAATAGAGGAGGTGTTTGTAATTAAGGATGAGTGCGGAGTCGAGAATGGTGAGTTTGTCTGGAGCTAAAGTTTCCGAACAATGCTGGATTTGGGATTGCTGAAATTATGGCTATTATAATACTGGTTGAAAAAAAGCGGTCGAAAATACTTTTCGACCGCTTCTGATACAAACTTACTGCTAAAAGATTCACTAAATCACTCAATCAGCATTCACTCAATTATGAAGCGAAATACTAAAGAGATTTGATTTTGATACTACGGTACCAAACATCATTACCGTGATCTTGTAATACGATATGTCCTTTCAAGAATTTACCAAAGTCTGGCATATTTTTGAATTTACTGTTAGCGATTAAATCTTTCCAGTTTTGGTCATCCATGCGAGTTTCAACTACCTTTACGCCATTCATGAATACCTGAAGGCTTCCTTTGTTACTGATGATTTTAACAGTATTCCATTCACCAACGGCCTTCACTGGTTCTGATGATGATTGAATCAAATCATAAAGGTCGCTTGCACGGTGTTTTTTGATTTTACCATCTGGGTGACCATCGTTGTCGATTACTTGGATTTCAGGACCTGTAAACCAACCGTAAGCATATTTTGCATCTTCTTGGCTATTGATATAAATACCACTGTTTCCGTTTGGTGAAATTTTCCACTCGACACTCAATTCAAAGTTTTCGAACTCCTCGTTGCTTACCAAGTCGCCAGAACCTTCTTTTCCTTTTGAAGTATCATATTTCAACGCACCATCCGAGACAATCCAGTTGGCTTTTACTTCCTTGCTTTTCCAAGTATGCCAACCTGTAGTAGACTTACCGTCAAACAATAAACGCCATCCTGATTTGATTTCTTTTTTAGAGAGAGTATTTGGAGTTTCTTTAGCTTGTAGGCTAAAAACCGATGCTGAAAGCATTAAGCAAGTAATTAAACTAGTTTTTTTCATGTAATAAAGGGAATTTAGAAAATGGGCTGATTGGGGAAATTGTACAATCATATACAAAAACAAATGTAATACTCTATTCCGAATATTATGCCCTGCTGAGGAGGGAAACTTTCATTCAATTGCGGATTTGAGATTTCTGATTTCGGAAATACTGAAAAATATATCCATTTTATATTATATAAAAAATGGGCTTGCAACATAGCGTTGCAAGCCCATAAAGTACCGAGTATTCGTGTAAGATAAATTTTATCCTACAACCGAATTATTTTTTCTTTTTTACTTCGAAGAAAATAGCCAATCCCAACAAACCTACTAAGAGGAAAGAAGCGATAAAGTCTATTTTTGAGCCTTTTGCGACAACCTCTGGCTCAAACTTAAACTCAATAGTGTGTTTTCCTGCTGGAACAACTAATGCTCTCAATACGTAGTCTGCACGTAAATGTGGTTTGTATTGTCCGTCGATGTAAGCTTTCCAATCTTGGTTACCACGATAAAAGATTTCTGAGAAAACTGCTAATTGTTCAGAACTAGCATTTGAGCTATAAGTCAAATGATTTGGCTTATAGTTGGTAAGCGTAATTTTGTTATTGATAGAATCAGCTTTGATAACCGATAAGTTTCCTAACTCTGGCTTGAATCTTTCGTCAACAACAGCTGTTTTTTTAGGATTAAAGTTTGTCAATGCATTTATTTCTTCATCAGCAGTAGGTACCATTTTGATTTCTTGTACAAACCAAGCATTTCCACAAGCCTCTGGATTTAATTGTACCGCTGGAGTACCTTGTGCGCCTGGCACTACCACATACTTTGCATTGAGCATATTCAAAACCTGAAGGTTCAATGGGTTTTTAGAAAGATGATGCTCTACTAATTCTTGGTATCTGCGCAATTTAGCTCCGTGGTAACCACCCAATGATTGGTGATAATACGACATTTTGGCATCGCCTACGAAATTTGTAGAAAGGTCTATTACTTTGTAAATGCCTTTATCTTTCATAATTTCTGCATCAATTGGCGAAGGTGCTGTATTTTCTTCAACAGCTGCTTTATCGATAAATGAATCGTTGTTGAAATAGCGTTTATCTACTGTAAACAAGTCAAGTGTTACCAATAAAATCAACACTGGATATAATACTGATTCTTTAATTTTTCCTTTGGCAAAAGCCCAAATTGCCGCAGCAGTAATCGTAATGTAGATAAATGTACGGAACGCATCAGCACGCAATAACGAAGCTCTATCTTTAACAATAGCGTTTAGTATTTGTGTGTCGAAAGACTGATTGCCCGATAACTGGAAGGTAGCGTCGTTTGGAGAACGGAAATTGAAAAACAAATCAGGTAGCAATCCGAGGATTAATGAGAAACCTGCCGTCAAACCAAAGCTGATTAGTAAATCTTGTTTGATTTGCTCAAATGTTAACTTTTCTTCAACAATACGTTTAACCGCTAATACAGCCATGGTAACTAATGAAAGTTGTACAAGACAAAGAATCATCGTCACCGCTCTAAACTTATTGAACATAGGGAAATAGTCAAACATCAAGTCATTAAAGAAGAAGTTTTTGCCCCATGACAATACAATATATAAAACAGTAGTGCCGATTAGCCAATATTTTAATGAACCTCTCACTACAAAGCATCCAAGCAAGAACAAGAAGCAGATTACTGCACCAGCGTATGCAGGTCCACCAACAAAACTTTGATCGCCCCAGTAAGCTACACTTCTTTCTGAAAATCCAAGAGCTACGTCTTCTGGCTGTCCGTTATCAATAAGTACCTTGTATGTTTCTGATTTGTTGCCACCAAGCGAACCTCCTGAAGCCCCTCCTCTAAAATTTGGAATAAGCAAAGTACCCGTTTCACCAATACCATAACTCCAGTCAAAAGCATAGTCTTTATCCAAGCCTCCATTTGACTGTGTATTTGATTTTAATTCTGATTTCCCACGAATCGTTTCTTTCGAATATTCAAGGTTACTCCATAAACGCATAGCGTGGTTTGCAGCACCAATACCTAACGAGCCAGCCAAGATAGCTAATGAAATAGCCAGTTGTTTTACTTGACCTGCTTTGATTTTCTCGATGGCTTCTGCCACAATTAAGATACCCCACGATAAGAATAGGTAATAGGTAATCTGGACGTGGTTGGCATATAGCTCTAGCCCCATAAATAAGGCAGTGAGTGCTGCACCAATCCAATACTTACCTCTCATGACCAGTACTGTGCCAGCCAATACCAAAGGAGCAAAAGCCAATGCCAATACCTTAGAGTTATGTCCAGCGGGGATAATAACCATATTAAAAGTTCCTAAGGCATATCCAATAGCTCCCAAAACTGATAGCCAATTGTTGAGCCCTAGAATAATCAAGAAAATATACATCCCAAGCATTTCCAAGAATATCATGTTGATAGGGCTAGGGAGTGCGTTGTTGGCATACTGACCAATTTTGGTTGTAATACTGTTAGGGTATTGTGCCGAAATCATGTAAGTAGGCATACCACCAAACATTGAGTTGGTCCACCATGTAGTTTCACCAGTCGTTTTTCTGAACTCGACAGACTCGTGAGCGGCTGCTTGAGCCATTTGAATATCATGTTGCTGAATGACTTTGCCTTTAAGGGCTGGTGATGCGTAAATCCCTGCCAATACCGCAAAAAATACAATCGCTACAATGTGCGGAAGGAATTTTTTGAATGAAAATTGCATGTTTTGTGAAGTAAGATTTTCTTGGTTTAATGAATACATATCTTATCTGCTATGAAACAAAGATAAAAGGAATCCTTCATTGATAAATGAACTTGTTGGTACTTTCGAGAGTTTTTATATCAGTTTCTTGGACAAATTACGTTATAGGGGCAATGATTATTGGATTTTTAAAAGAAAAATCGTCGATTTTTATCGTTTTTTGATTTTTTTCCTCAAAAATTCAAACCATTTATTCTTAACTTTGTCAATACGTATAATAATACTCATAACTAGATATAATGAAAAAGTTGATTTCGATTATCACGTTTGCGGTAGCTGTAAACCTATCTGGTGCTCATGCACAAGACTCAAAAGCTGGCGCAATCATTGATGCTATGCAAAAAAAATATAAGTCGATGAAGTCGTTTAGTGCTACATTTACTTATGGAGCTGACGGTAGTAAGCAAGCGCTAAAAGGTGACATTACGGTAAAAGGCCAAAAGTATCGTTTGAAACTTGCGGGTCAGGAACTATTTAATAACGGCAAAGACGTTGCTACTTATATTAAGGAGACTAACGAAGTAAATATCTCCGAATACGAACCAAGTGAAAATGACTTGAATCCAGCAAAAGTTTATTCTTTCGATAAAAAGGGTTATAAATATACTTTTGTGGGAGAGTCCAAAGAAGGTGCAAATACTTACGAAGTAGTTGAGCTTTCTCCAGAGAAAAAAGGCGGTCAAGTTTCGAAAGTAAAAATCAAAGTAAATAAGGCTGATAAATCTGTTGGAGGCTGGACAATCATTGATAAGAGCGGGAAGCGTCAAACATTTAGTGTGATTAAGTTTAATCCTAATACAAATGTTGATGACAAATTCTTTTCATTCGATAAATCTAAATATCCTGGTGTAGAGATTAACGACCTTCGCTAGATAATAGACATAAAAAAAGGCTAACTCAATTCTGAGTTAGCCTTTTTTATGAAAGGCAGAAAATCTTATTCAGACTTTCTTAATAACCATAACCCTATAAATGTAATTGCTCCGTTAACTAATAACTTCTCAAAGCCGAATTGATAGCCATTCAACCATGCTTGTGAGTTACTATCTATGATGTATGTCAAAATAGGAGAGGCAATACACAGATAAGGAACTAGCTTGTCTTTTATCGGAGTCTTCGTAAATAGACCAAATGAGAATAACCCTAGTAAAGGGCCGTAAGTGTATCCTGCTATATTAAATACTGCCGAAATGATAGACTGCTCACTATAGGCATAAAAAATCATGATTACAACAAAGAACAATGCCGAAAACCCAATATGCACATAATGTTTGATTTTGGTACGTTGTGACTCTTCATATTTTTCGATATGCATAAAGTCGATACAAAAGGCTGTTGTCAAAGCAGTAAGCGCCGAATCGGAGCTTGCATAAGTTGCAGCGGTAATTCCTAATAAAAATGTGATTGCGGCAACAGTTCCAAAATGTCCTCCTAATGCCAACATTGGATATAACTGATCTGTTTTAGCTGGAATAGCGAAGCCAATCTTATCTGCATAGATATATAACAAAGCACCTAGAGCGATAAACATTAACGTTACTACGGCAAACGTACAGCAAAACCAAAACATATTCTTTTGTGCCTCGCCAATATTCTTGCATGTAAGATTCTTTTGCATAAGATCTTGGTCAAGCCCCGTCATTACTATGGCAATAAAGGCACCAGAGATAAAGTCTTTTACAAAATGATGTTTGTAAGAGAAATCATCGAAGAAAAACATTTTTGAATACTTACTTTCTTGAATAGTCGTAACCATTTCTGAAAAACTCAAACCTAGCTGATTATTTATCAAAATAATGGTCAGAGCTAAAGCTGTCAAAAGAAAGAACGTTTGTAAGGTATCAGTTACAATAATCGTTTTAACACCTCCTTTGTAGGTATATACCCATATCAAGGCAATTGTGACTAAGGCAGACACGGCGAAAGGAACATGCCAATTGTCGAAAATGGCTAATTGTAAAACTTGTACTGCTAAAAACAAACGGGCCGCTGAGCCTAAAGTTCGTGCTAGAAGGAAAAAAGCAGAGCCAGTCTTATAAGACCAAAAACCAAAACGTTTTTCTAGATAAGTGTAAATAGAAATAAGATTCAACTTATAATAGAGAGGAAGCAATACCGTTGCGATAACAAAGTAACCAACAAGGTTTCCTAAAATGATTTGGTAATAAGAAAGTGAAACTTTTCCGACATCTCCGGGTACAGAAATGAACGTTACCCCAGAAATAGATGTTCCAATCATACCAAAGGCAACCAACCACCAAGGAGACTGTTTATTTGCCGTAAAAAAGGTATTAGTATCTGCTCCTTTTGACGTAAAGTGTGCAACAACGATTAGAAGTAAGAAATAAACTGCCAATATGCCAAAGGCTAAACCTGTGCTCATAATTTTTAAGGTTGAGTTGATAAGTAATTGCTTTAATTGGGTGTTTGATAATAAGAAAATAATACTCCCTTTGTATCAAAAATGAAAGGCAAAATTGATATTTTTTGTTAAATTTGCTAATAGAGCCTAGAATATATTTCCAAGCTCATTATTAATGCGTTATAATCCAATAAGTTAAAAATAATAAATATTTCACAGATGCGCCCATTTGAACAATTTGAAGAAGAAGTAGATGTACTGGAGGATGTCAAAGATACCGACCAATATGACTTAGTAGTCTTCAATGATGATGTCAATACGTTTGATTATGTTATCGAAACGTTAATTGACGTTTGTGGACACACCCCAGAACAAGCTGAGCAATGTACTATTTTGATTCACTTCAAAGGTAAATGTTCTGTTAAAAAAGGTTCTTTTGATGAATTAGCTCCAATGCGCAATGACATTTGTCGCAGAGGTCTTTCTGCAGAGGTCATGTAATTTTGACTGTTGCTTGTCCTTATTAATTGCTTACCACGTTGAATTATCCATCCAAATTAATTGAACAGGCTATCGACGAAATAGCCAAGTTGCCGGGCATAGGTAAAAAATCTGCTCTGCGTATGGCTTTGCATTTGCTTAAGCGAGATGAAAAGCATACGTTAAAACTAGCGGAGGCTATTGTTGCTATGCGTACTCAGATTCGTTATTGCGAACAATGTCACAATATTTCAGATACTGAAATATGTGGGATTTGTGCTAGTAAAAAACGTGAAGCTTCACTAGTTTGTGTAGTTGAAGACGCTCGTGACGTATTAGCCATCGAAAATACGTCGCAATACAGAGGCTTATATCATGTGCTGGGAGGTATTATCTCTCCACTCGAAGGTGTGGGACCCGCAGATTTGAAAATCGAGTCTTTGATTAACAGAATAACAACGTCTCAAAATACTGAAAATCCCATTACAGAAATTATCCTCGGACTCAGTCCTACAATGGAAGGAGATACAACGGCTTTTTATTTGACTAAACGAATTAAGCCATTTGGTGTCAAAATAACAACCATCGCAAGAGGTATCCCTATTGGAGGAGATTTAGAGTATGCCGATGAGATTACGCTTGGACGTAGTATTGTCAGTCGGATTGTTTACGAATAGCAATGATTGTGGCATATTGCCCGTTTTACTGAGTACAAGAATACTTAAACTTATATATACTTATGAACCGTAAGAACTTTTTAAAATCAGCATTGGCTTCAGCTTTTGCTTTGTCAGGAATAAAATCATGGGGTTTTGGTAGAAAATCTAACTATAACCAGTTTTTACCTTCTTTGACGCTTGAACAAGTTTCTCTTGAAACAGCTCCGTACTCATTAGCAGCGCTTCCTTACGCTCCTGAGAGCTTAGAACCGAACATCGACAAGCTTACTATGGAGATTCACCACGGTCGTCATCACAAAGCTTATGTTGATAATTTGAATAAAGCGGTAGCAGGTACTCCAGCTGAGAAATTAACGTTGTTAGAACTTATTAAAGATGCAGGCAAACAACCTGTCGCTATTCGTAACAATGGCGGAGGTCACTGGAATCACACATTTTTCTGGAACGTACTTTCTCCGAAGGGCGGAGGCGCTCCAAAAGGTGATTTAGCTAAGGCGATTGAAACAACATTTGGTTCTTTTGATAAATTCAAGGAAGAATTTGGCAAAGCTGCTACTACGCGTTTTGGTTCAGGCTGGGCTTGGTTGATTGTTCAAGATAAAAAATTGGTGATTTCGTCGACACCAAATCAAGACAATCCTTTAATGGATGTTGCTGAGAAAAAAGGACAGCCTATCTTGGGACTTGATGTTTGGGAGCATGCGTACTATTTGAAGTACCAAAATAAACGTGCTGACTACGTAACTGCATTCTGGAATGTGGTAAATTGGGACGAAGTCTCTAAAAATTTTGAAAATGCTTTGAAATAGGTTTTGTTAAATTCCAACTTAGTGAGACCTTTGTATCCCCATTTTTGTTTTATCAAGGATGGGGATTTTTCATCATAAAACTTATGTAAGTTATGAATTCAGAAACACTTCTCGACACAATTCCATCGCTTGACCTTGCAGACTTCCTTTCGGGAGATGCGGAGCGTAGAGCCAAATTTGTTCAGGATTTAGGCTCGGCATTTAATAATATTGGTTTTGTTGCTATAAAAAACCATGGTTTGACAGATGAACTTACAACTAAACTTTATGAAGTAGTTCAAAAGTTCTTTTATTCTGACGACGAATTAAAGTTTAAATATGTAGTTCCCGGTATTGCTGGTCAAAGAGGTTACGTAGCGAAAGGGAAAGAAACAGCAAAAGGTTTTAAGGTAGCTGACCTGAAAGAATTTTATCATATTGGGCAGCCAAAGATTGATGACGGAGATCCAATTTGGGCTGAATATCCTGATAATGTATTTCCTACAGAACAACCAGAATTTGAGGAATATACCGTTGAAGCTTATAACACGCTTCAAGTAGCTGGAAAAAACTTGCTTCGTGCTATCGCAATTTATTTAGAATTACCAGAAGATTACTTTGAAGATAAGGTAAAACATGGTAACTCTATCCTAAGAGCTATTCATTATTTCCCAATTTCAAATCCTGATGAGGTGCCAGAAGGAGCTGTTCGTGCTGCGGCTCATGGTGATATTAACTTGATTACCTTATTAATGGGTGCTTCTGCAGAAGGGCTTGAGGTATTACGTCGTGATGGTGTTTGGATTCCTATTACCTCATTGCCAGAATATGTTATCGTGAATGTAGGAGATATGCTAGATCGTTTGACGAATCATAAACTTAAATCTACGATTCACCGTGTGGTAAATCCTCCAAAGGAAAAATTAGGTACCTCTCGTTTTTCTATACCGTTCTTTATGCACCCACGTTCAGAAATGAACCTGACATGTTTAGAATCTTGCGTAAATGCTGAGAATCCTAAATTATATGTTGATATGACAGCAGGCGAATTTTTGAATGAGCGCCTGATTGAATTGGGATTAAAAAAATAAATTTTAGTACTTTATACCTACTTAGATTTGCCTTTGATTTGTTTAATCAAAACAAATTTAAGAATTTAGCAAAGCGTTTGAGAATGAGGAGGTTCTTTTTCTCAAACGCTTTACATTATTAAACGCCGTTGGAAAGAATGTACTTTTGGGCATTCTTGCTTGCATCTGATGAAACTTTCTAAGCATTATGATTTCTTAAAAGACGTTCTAGTCTTAGCCTTTACAACTTTTGGTGGTCCACAGGTGCATCTCGCTATGTTCATTAATCGACTGGTACATAAAAAGAAGTACCTTACCGAGGAGGAACTGCTAGAAATTCAGGCCTTATGTTCATTCTTACCTGGACCAAGCTCTACACAGACGCTTATTGCAGTAGGGTATAAATTAGGAGGCCCCAACTTAGCCTACCTGACTTTATTTTTATGGATAGCTCCAGCAGTTACCATCATGACGATGGCAGCCTTCGGAATGACCTATCTTGAAAACCGCGAAATTGTTCGATTTATCCAACCTATCGGTATTGCATTTATTATCCATTCAGGAATTCTATTAGGAAAATTGGTACTGAAAAATACGTCCAATTACGTGCTAATGATTCTGGTGGCGGCGTTTGCCTTTTATTTTCAATCTCCATGGGTTTGTCCTATTGCGCTCATTGTAAGCGGTACCATTACTTCTTTTAACTACAAAGATCATCCTCGTCAGAATAAGCATCGCATGATAATTCCTTGGGCGAATTTCAATCTGTTTTGGGGATTTCTGGTGTTTTTAGCCTTGCTTGGACACTTTACAGATTCAATGCCTCTTTTATTATTCGAAAACTTCTATAGAAATGGAAGTCTTGTGTTTGGCGGAGGACAAGTGCTTGCCCCAATGCTTTTTACCGAATTTGTAGAGTTTAAAGAAGTAATTCGTAGCGATGATTTTCTTACAGGTATGGCGCTTTCGCAGGCCTTGCCGGGACCCGTGTTTGCCTTTACTTCTTATTTAGGAACACTTGCTATGAAAGGACATGGCATCGGGCAACAATTACTTGGAAGTGCAGTAGGAGCAGCGGGTATTTTTCTTCCAGGGACTTTTTTAATTTTCTTTGTTTACAGAATTTGGGGACAATTAAAACAGTTTAGAGCCATCCGTGCCTCTTTAGATGGCATTAATTCAGCTTCTGTAGGACTTACGTTAGGAGCAGCGGTTTCTTTCTTAGAACCTATCTTAGTGCAGAAAGATTGGCTTGGCATAGGAACAATTCTGGTAACACTTTTGATTATAAGATTTACAAAAATCCCAAGCTTCTATATTTTCCTTGGAGGTTTGGCAATTGGTTTGATAGTTTATCTTTAGTCTCTCTTAAATCAAAAAAGCGGTCGAAAATGCTTTTCGACCGCTTTTTTGATACTTGAATATCGGATGATATATTATTAGATGCAAGGCATTACTACCTTACTTCAATAAGTTTAATAAGTATTTTCCGTAACCACTTTTTACTAATGGCGTAGCTACAGTACGTAATTGTTCTGCGTCGATAAAGCCCATTCTGTAGGCCACTTCTTCGATACAACCAATTTTAAGTCCTTGACGTTCTTCAATTACTTGAACAAATTGACCTGCTTGCATCAATGAAGCAAAGGTTCCAGTATCTAACCAAGCAGTTCCTCTATTCAAAACGCCAACTTTCAATTTACCTCTTTCCAAGTAAACCTTGTTCACGTCTGTAATTTCATATTCCCCACGAGGAGACGGCGCTATGTTTTTAGCAATCTCAACAACCTCATTGTCATAGAAATACAAACCTGGAACAGCATAATTTGATTTTGGCTCAGTTGGTTTTTCTTCGATAGAAAGAACATTAAAGTCTCCATCAAACTCTACTACACCATAGCGTTCTGGGTCATGTACTTGGTAGGCATATACAACTCCTCCATCTGGGTCGTTGTTGGCTTGCAATAATTTACTCAACCCCGAACCATAGAAGATATTGTCACCTAATACTAAGGCCACCTTATCATCTCCAATAAATTCCTCTCCAATCACAAATGCTTGAGCCAAACCATTTGGTTCAGGTTGTACTGCATAGCTGAATTTACAGCCAATTTGTGATCCATCACCCAATAATTTTTCAAAATTAGGTAAATCGTGTGGCGTTGAGATAATCAAAATTTCTTTAATACCCGCTAACATCAAAATAGAAAGTGGGTAATAAATCATAGGCTTGTCGTAAACAGGCATTAACTGCTTACTAACTGCCAAAGTCAAAGGATGAAGTCGGGTGCCTGAGCCACCAGCTAAAATAATACCTTTCATATCAATATCGGTTTATTAACGATTCTCGTACATGGTCTCGTAATACTTTTGGTAATTCCCAGAAGTTACGTTATCTAACCATTCTGTGTTAGCTAAGAACCAATCTACGGTTTTTTCCAAACCTTCTTCAAATTGAAGTGATGGCTCCCAACCTAGCTCCTTCATGATTTTGTTTGCATCAATGGCATAACGCAAATCATGACCAGCACGGTCAGTTACATAAGTGATGAGTTGTTCAGAAGTACCTTCTGCACGTCCCAATTTTTTATCCATAACCGAGCAAAGAAGTTTTACTAGGTCAATATTTTTCCATTCGTTAAAACCACCAATATTGTAAGTCTCACCAAGTACGCCTTTGTGATATACCGTATCAATTGCACGAGCGTGGTCAATTACAAACAACCAGTCACGAACATTTTCGCCTTTACCATACACAGGTAGAGGTTTGTTATTGAGGATGTTATGAATCATCAAAGGAATCAACTTCTCAGGGAAGTGATTTGGTCCGTAATTGTTTGAACAGTTAGTGATCACTACAGGCATTTTGTACGTATTTCCGTACGCTCTCACAAAATGGTCTGAAGATGCTTTTGAAGCAGAATATGGCGAACGTGGGTCATAAGCTGTAGTTTCAGTAAAGAAATCTTCAGGGTTATGTAACTCACCATAAACTTCATCTGTTGAAACATGGTAAAATCTTTTGCCGTCATAATTGCCTTTCCAAGTATTTTTGGCAGCGTTCAATAGATTTACGGTACCAACTACGTTTGTCAAAACAAAAGCCATTGGATCAGTAATTGAACGGTCAACATGTGACTCAGCTGCGAGGTGGATAACACCATCGAAGTTATGTTCAGCAAAAAGTGCGTCAACAAATGGGGCATCTACCAAATCGCCTTTTACAAAAGTATAGTTTGGTTGATTTTCGATATCTGTCAAGTTTGCCAAATTACCTGCGTAAGTCAATTTATCAAGATTGAAGATTTGGTATTCTGGGTACTTGGTCACAAACAACCTTACCACATGAGAGCCGATAAAACCAGCACCACCTGTAATGAGAATTTTTTTCATTGTATTATTTTTCTAATAAAATTACTTACGATTTACCACAGCAAGTTGCCATTTCCAAGCATCGCCTAGTGCCTCTGTCAAAGTTTTTTCAGCTTTCCAACCTAAGATTTCGTTAGATTTGCTACAGTCAGCATACACTGCTGTCACGTCACCTTCTCTTCTTGGTTTGATAGCGTAATCAACTTTCAATCCAGTGGCTGTTTCAAACGCCGTGATTACTTCCAATACCGAACTACCAGTTCCTGTACCGATATTGAAATAATCATAATATGTTGTCTTTTCTTGTTGTTTCAAAAGAAGTGCCAAAGCAGCAACATGGGCTTTAGCCAAGTCTACTACATGGATGTAGTCACGAATTGCGGTTCCATCTGAAGTAGGATAATCATCACCAAATACAGATAGTTGACCACGTAAACCTGCTACAGTTTGAGTGATGAACGGTACCAAATTGGCAGGAACTCCCAAAGGCAATTCGCCAATTAGTGTACTTTCATGTGCTCCGATTGGATTGAAATATCTAAGAGATATTGCTTTCAAACCTTTATTGGTTGCAACTGTATCTTTGATAATTTCTTCACAAATCTGTTTTGTGTTTCCATAAGGAGAATTAGCAGGCTGCACTTTTGATAGCTCAGTTACAGGTAATGCTTCTGGCTGACCATATACAGTACATGAAGATGAGAATACCAAATTTGAAACTTGGTGTTCAGCCATTTTTTCTAACATCAAAACGGTGGCTGCCACATTGTTTCTGTAATACTTTAATGGCTCGCTTACAGATTCGCCTACTGCCTTGAATGCTGCGAAGTGAATAATACCATCGATCTTATTTTCTGTAAAAACTTTATCCCAAGCAGCAGGGTCATTGATGTCTGCTTCATAACATGTTACTGGTTTCCCAATAATAGTTTCGAGTCCCGCAAGTACCGCTTTTTCAGAATTTGAAAAGTTGTCGAAGATAATAGATTCATAGCCAGCGTGATGTAGCTCAACAACAGTGTGTGAGCCAATGAATCCAGCTCCTCCAGTTACAAGTATTTTCATCATGGTAAGATTAAGAAAGATTTGCTTTCGATAACAAAGTTAATAATATCGAAATCTAAAAAAAATTATATTTTTGAATTGTGAGTATTTGGTAATATTTATCAAGTTTTGCAGACTTCTTTTTGGTAAAATATGCCGATAAAACTGTTATTTCAATCAAAATTACTCATTACAAATGTACGATTTTGAAACGTTATATACACTTGTAGAACTTACTGAAAGCTCCTAAAATAAATAAGGAAAGAAAGGTCACTTTAAAGTTGATTTACTTTTAAAATGAAAATAACTATCTGGTAATCAATTCTATAGAAAATAAGTTCTGTTGCTAACTAAGAGGTTTATGATTGATGTACAAACGGTTGTACTAATCATGGAAAAGGTTTTTGAGAGGAAATAATATTTCTATAAAAATAGATGGAGATATGAACTCATTCGCTTAAATTGTGTTAATGAAATATTATGAGTTTTTGACGAGCGTTTTTAGAAATATCAACCAAACTTAATTGTTAGGTATAGATAAAATACCGTATCGCAAGCAAAAGCTTATTCATGATTTATAATGTGTATTTTATGGAATTGAGAGATTCAGAATTGAAGGCCTTAGTATCCTTATTGGATGACGAGGATACAGAGGTGGTTACGATGGTAGAGTCAAAGATTAAATCTTTGGGAGGGAATATTATACCTTATTTAGAAGATAGATGGGAAGAGTCCTCTCTGAGTCCTGTGATTCAAAGAAAATTGGAGGATTTGATTCATGATTTGCAATTTGGTTCATTCGAAAAAAGAGTTGTGGAATGGTATAATGCAGGAGCTCAGGATATTTTGAAAGGAATGTGGGCCGTTGCAACTTACCAATACCCAGAGCTTTCACTTGAAAAATTAGAAGCTGAGATAAATGCTATATATGTGGATGCATGGACAGAGTTAAGAGATGATATGCACCCAATGGATCAGATAAAAACCTTAAATCATGTATTTTTCTCGAAGCATAAATTTGGCGCAAATACCAAACATTTTCATTCGGCTTCGAACTCAATGATTAATGTGGTCTTAGATTCTCACAGAGGAAATCCTATCTCGTTATGTGTTATCTATATGCTTGTAGCCCAGAAACTTAAGTTGCCAATTTATGGAGTAAATCTTCCCAATTTGTTTATACTAACCTATAAAACTGACAAGGTGCAATTTTATATCAATGTATTCAATAGGGGGTTGGTCTTTAGTAAAACGGATATTGATAACTATTTGCAACAGTTGAATATTGGACAAGAAGAAATTTTTTATCAACCTTGTGAGAATATTGATATTATTAGAAGAGTGTTGAGAAACTTAATAATAGCGTTTGAAAAAATTGGCGATACCGAAAAAGTAAAGGAACTGGATGCAATTTTAATGCAACTAATTACCTAACACACACGAGTCTCTCTCAATTTTAGCATTAGGTTTGTTCTTAAATTAGGTATCAAAAAAGCGGTCAAAATATATTTTTCGACCGCTTTTTTGATACTGAAAGGTTGGGATGATTAAATATCAGAGGCAGGGTGAGAATCATCATTCATTGACTCAATTACCACTCATTTCATTTATACAGTCACTGTCAATATATAGTCTTCCCAGTAAAAAACCTTTAATGAAAGTTCTTCGGTAATATCCTCAAAGTCTACAACACCAACAATCTTATCAGTCTGATTGACAAATGGTTTGATATAGATATTATCTCTCAAACTCATTTTCTTTTTACCGTACCATTTATATAAACTCTCTTTGGCACACCAATACACGCCAATTTGTTCGGGTGTACCATCGAGGACACTTATCTCATTTTCGGACAAAAAGCGTTTTGCCACTCGCTCTAGTTTGCTAGAAATTTTTTCAGTATCTAAGCCCACAGGTTTTTCAAGGTCGATGCTAATAGCTGCAAATTTTTCTGCATGTGTAATTGAAATATTAGCGTGATGATTTACGAGACAAGGATTTGAAAACTCATCTTTTAAAACACCTAAAAATTCAATGCCCATTTCTTGACATGCAAATTTCAAACAAGTTCTGCTTGCAAGCCATTCTAGTTGCTTTTGAGGATGCGTACTTTTAGATAAATCTTCTATTTGATTTTCTGAAATACCTAAATATGCTGTGTAAAACGGCACATCTTCCTCAATTTTCCAGACACAAAGAATTTGACTTTCGCTTAGTTTTTGATTAAAAAAAATGGGCATAAATAGCTTTTGATTGAAATGAAGTTCAAATTTCAGAAACTTTTTAAACTCTTCAAAACCTTTTATAGGAGTTTTGAGGTTGGTAATAAAACAAGTACTTTTGTAATATAAAACCTTATTGGTTAAACCAAATGAGGAAAATTTGCGTATATGTTAGTAGAAAAATTTGATACTTTTTCAGGTCATCGTGATTGTGTGTATGCTCTCGAGAAGGGAAATAGTCTTAGCCAGTTTTTTTCATCAGGAGGTGATGGCTTGGTCGTGCGTTGGAATGTAGAAAAGCCAGATACTGGAGAATTATTTGCTAAAATTCCGACGTCTGTATATGCTCTAGCGTTTGATGAAAAACGTAATCATTTGTGGATAGGTCAAAACTTTGATGGAATACAAGTTCTGGATATATTAAATAAAAAGGAAGTGGGGTCATTGAAGATTTCAAATGCGTCCATTTTTGTAATAAAATTATTTGATAATCAGGCTTTTGTTGGCCTATCAGACGGGACTATCGTAGTAATAGACATGGAGTTATTGTCTATTCGAAAGCATATAAAAGCTTCAGATAAAAGCGTTAGAACTATTGATTTTAACCCAGTAACCCAAGAAATTGCAGTTGGCTACAGTGATTTTACGGTTAAAATATTTGATTTAACCGATTTTTCTTTGAAATTAGTAGTTGAAGCGCATACCAACTCTGTATTTACTGTGAAATATTCTCCTGATTATAAATTTCTCTTAACAGGAGGACGAGATGCACATCTAAAAGTGTGGAATGTTTCCGAAAATTATCAACTTCAACAGGATATTGTCGCTCATTTGTTTGCCATAAATGACATTTGTTTTCATCCCAACTTGCCTTTGTTTGCCACCTGTAGTATGGACAAATCAATAAAAGTTTGGGACAGCGAAAACTTTAAACTTAAAAAAGTAATTGACAAAGCTCGCCACGCTAGTCATGGTACATCTGTTAATAAACTTCTTTGGTTACAAGAATCTTCGCTTTTGATTTCTGGCTCCGATGATAGAAATGTCTCTGTTTGGAAAATTACTTAGACTAGATATTTAGCTATTCCTTTGTAGTACTGTAGTATGAAAAATCAAACTGCTCGTGCTACAAACAAAATAAAAGATATATGAGAATTACTCCTTTAGAAATCAGACAACATACCTTCGACAAAAGCTTTCGTGGATATGATACCGAGTCAGTTGATGCTTTTTTACTTTCGCTTTCCCAAGAATGGGAAAGAGTTGCTGAAGAAGTAAGAGTGACTAAACAATTACTTGATAGAGCCGAGCAGGAGGTTACTCGTGTGAAGGAGATAGAATCAAGCTTATTCAAAACTATTAAGGTAGCAGAAGAAGCTCAAAAAGAAATCAATGAAAAAGCACATCAAGAAGCTTCAAAGATTATTGATGATGCAAAGCTCTCGGCTGAAAAAATTGTAGAAGAAGCAAAAGCCCAAGCTGCACAGATTGAGGAAGATGCCAAAAGACAATCAAATATTGCGATAGCAGATGCCGAAGCTCGTGCTTCGTTTTTAGTGGAAGAAGCTGATTCCAAATTGAAAACTTTTGAGAGAGATACCAAGTCGCTCGAAAAGTATAAAGATTTGTTGGTATTGGAGTTGAAAAAGTTTGCAACTGATACACTAGATAAAATTTCGAAGTTTGAAGAGCGTACCACTATTTCTAATGATTCGGAAATTACTCCAGCAGAAGGAATAATTCCTGTTACAGAAGAGCCAATTGCAGAGGTGGAAGAATCAATAGAGGCTAGTATCGCAACAGAGGAATTACCTGCAGTCGTTGAGAATATACCTCAAGAACTTGATCCTGATGTTTTTGATGAAGAAGAAGGAGAGCTTCCAACAGTATCTTCAGTCTTACAGGATGAACAGGAAGCTTCAGAGTTTTCAATTGATGAAAAACTTCCTTCATTATCATCAATCCTAGAAAGCGAAGCTGATGTTATTGATAATCCTTTGTTAGAAAGTCTTATACAACAACCAGAACCAATAGAAACTTCTGAAAACGTTCCAACCATTGAAGCCATAGCTGAAGAAAATGAAGTTGTAGAAGAGCCACAGGAAGAAACATCAGAGGTTGTTACTTCAAGTGATGAAAATACTGAAGAAAATGCGCAGGCTAAAGACCCATACAAGTTCATCAAAAAAATAAAAAAGTCTGGTGACAGCAAGGGGCTTCCAACAGTTTCGTCCGTAATGGAGGAATTGAAGAAAGATAATCCTGGCGGAATTGCCAATGGGGGAGGTTCTTTTTTTGATGCTTTCTAGATAATAAAATAACAAATTTCATGGAGTCAGGTAGCACAACTGCCTGACTCTTTATATTTTCGGTCAAATTAAATTTATCAATTAAAATGGGAACAATTGAATTAGAGGGACTAGAGTTTTTTGCCTATCATGGATATTATGAGGAAGAGCGTAAAATAGGAAACCGTTATCAGATAGATGTGAAGATATCTGTAGATTTTTCTTCTGCTGCACAGAATGATAAATTAAAAGATACCGTTAATTATGAGGATTTATATCGGATTATTGCGGGAGTTATGCAAACAAAATCTAAATTACTCGAGCATGTAGGGCAGTTGATTATTGATGAAATCCGTAAAATATATCCTAATGTAAATGAAGTTCAGGTGGGAGTATCTAAATTTAACCCACCAATTGGCGGTGTTTGTACTCGTGCAAAAGTTACCGTAATCGGCTGATTTGCGTAAAAACTTGCTTATATTTGTTTATTTATTTTTCTAAAGTAATTCATTTTTATGGCTCATCAAGTAACAATCAAGGATATCGCCAAGCATTTGAATATTTCAGTTGCAACCGTTTCTCGTGCGCTGAGAGATATGCCTGATATCAAGCCTGAAACTCGTCAGGCTGTACTTGATCTGGCAAAAGAATGGGACTACCAACCTAATGTTTTAGCTACAAGCTTAGTAAAAAGTAGAACTAAGACTTTAGGTGTTATAGTGCCTGATTTAGGTTATCATTTTTTCTCATCTGTTATAAAAGGTATAGAGGCAGAAGCCTTATATCGTGGCTACACTTTACTATTGACTCAAACAGGTGAAAGCTACGAAAGAGAGTTGGTAAACTTACAAACTTTATCCAGAGGACAGGTAGAAGGATTTATTATTTCGCTTTCACAAGAAACCTCCAATTATGACCATATTAATCGGCTTATAAGAAAAGGTATTCCAATTGTGTTTTTTGATAGAGATGCTGTAGGAATAGATGTTTCTAAAGTGATGGTCGACAACGTGGGGGCGGCCTATGAAGCAGTTATTCATCTTTATCAAAATGGATGTAGAGAAATAGCTTTTTTGGCAGGGCCCAAAAGTGTTACAGTAAGCAATCAACGAATCGAAGGATACAGGAAAGCACTACAAGATTTGAACATTCCCTTTAAGGACGAGTTGATCGTACATGGAGAATATAACTTAGACAAAGCCATCGCACTGACACATGGATTGATGAACCTCACGGATAGACCAGATGGTTTGGTTGTAGTAAGCGACAGGCTAGCTGTCGGCTCTATGATGGCTTTACGCTCAAAAGGAATATCTGTTCCAGACGAGGTATCTGTGGTAAGTTTTAATGACGAACCTATTTGTAGTTTTTTAACACCAACACTTTCTAGTGTTGCTCAACCAACTACAGAAATTGGTCGAATTGCAACTTCATTATTGATTAACCAAATAGAAGATGGACAAGAATTTTATAAGCCACAAGTTCGAGTTTTAAAAACACATCTTGTGATTCGAGAATCCTCAAGAAGAAAATAAGTAAAAAACGTACTTGAATAAAGTACGTTTTTTTGTTTTTTGACTAAAATCTTCAATTCTGAGCAAAAAAACAGTTATTTTGTAACTTATTGATTATCAGGTGATTGTGTAAAAAAGACATTTTTGATACTACTAAAAAAGGCTATTTTTACCCTGAAATTTAGGTAAAAATAGCCTTTTTTAGTGCTTTGAAGCGCCTGAGAATCGCATAAAACACCTAAAATTGACCTTATGATGGTTCATTTAAGTCTCACGCGATTGTCGGGCGATAGGATTTTCAGTAGGAGAGAGGTTATTCTATGCCTCATCTTCATAAGAAATTCCGATAGTCTCTAAATCATCAACTCCTAACTCAGAAGGCTCGATAAGAATTTTTAAGGATTTTGTTCCTGCATCACTTTTCCATTCCTCTGCGGCATCATCCATTATAGTCAAAAGAATTTCTCTTAGCTCGTCATTTTCATCCGCCAAGAAATCATCATAATTTCTGAATACAATAAAAATTTCATTTTGAGCTAGCCACGATAAATCATTCAGCATTTCGTCAAAGGCATCGAGGTTGGTGCCAAAATCTGAAGGGAACTGTAACTGTTTTGCAATCGTATGATAGAATTGCTCAATGCTTAAATTCTCCTCACCATCTACATATACTACAACTTGATTCTCATTTGGCACTATCACACAAAGCTCGCTCAATATTTTAAAATTTGCCATGATTTGATTTACTTGTTTGTTTAGAATTTTGAATTACTTGAAAACTTCTGTAATGGTCATTGGTGTAATAAGCTTTTCCATCAGAGCCTGTCACAATTCTTTCGGTACCACGATTCTTACCTTCTACTTTGGGGTTTACGTCCCATTCTTGATATTGTATCTTTCGACCTTCTTCATCCTCTCGAGGTAGTAGTTTTTCATAATTCCCAAATTTCCGACCTCCAACATAACCATCTATTGGTTTGCCATTTGATTTAATATGGGATAAAACCTCATAAACTTTACTTGGAATCTCACCGTTAGACTTAATCTTGTCAGTATTATTTTGACTATTTTCGTCCTTTTTCTTTTTGTGCTTTTTCTTTCTGAAATCATTCTGTTTCTCAACATGGTGAATACCTTCAGAAAAAGACATCGCTATGCTTTGCCAATTAAATCCTACTAACAAGGCAAGAACTAATAGCAAACGTTGAATTGTGGTTTTTAACATAAAGCTTTATTGGTTAATTGTTTTAGAAATGATGGATATCCTCTTTCATCTCTATTTTATAGATGTAAATCTACAAAAATTAGTCATTTATTGGTGGTACATAAAACCAAATTTATCTAAAGTAAAATTGCCTAAGCAATCGTGCAAAGCAAGTTTGAATAAACGAGAATTATCTTGTTCGCCACAGGAAGGTTTTCATTATTCCATGAGAAACGTTTTTAACTTTTAAGCTATTGTATAAGTCCTAGAACTTAATGATTCTTGATGCCTGTAAAATGCCTACTTAGGCAAAATTGAAATACTTTTACCCGCTTTAAGTTCTAGGACTTATGCAGTAGGCTAAGAATTATAGAGTATGTTTCATGAAATAATTTAAGCTATATGCCACAAGCAAAAAGTATTTCTAACAAATCATGAATACATTTTTGCTTAATGCCTAAAGCATTTTAATTCAATTTTATTTTGCATTAATACCAAGGTTAGTGGGCAAAATAAAATTTAAGATTATGCTTGGGGCTTTCAGGTAACGGCTTTCTGCGGTGGGTTTTGGAAAAAAGCATGGCTGTGGGTAATAAAAAACATTTTAACACTCTGTGCCTTGTACCTAAACATATAACTTAAATCTTATCCTGCATGTATTTAGTTGAAATTACCAGGAATATATTCGAGTAAAATGGATGTATGAAAGAATCTGTTTCACAATCACCTTGTTTTACGATGCTAGATGGTTAATTTTTGGTTACGACGGTCTGTTCTCGGAATAAATTATCTTTCTGGTATCTTAAGCTAATTTTAAGCTCAGTTTTAGAAAAATTAGAAACCAATTAAAATCAATGTACCAGTTATATACTAACTGGTCTGATATTTGCAAACCCCCGAAAAATTCACGAAATTTGTATATATAGGCTAATTTTTGGCATTTAGTTTATCTCAACATCTACTAAACTTTCCAATATTATCCATGATTAATAAGGAATGAGAGGTGAAAACAGAAATAATTATTGAATTTCATTCCCGAAATACATAATCAAAGAATATGTCAGATCAAATTAGTAACATTATCCCCATCAACATTGAAGACGAAATGCGGGGAGCGTACATTGACTATTCAATGTCCGTAATTGTATCCCGTGCATTACCTGACGTCCGTGACGGCTTGAAACCAGTACACCGCCGTGTGCTATTTGGAATGGATGAGCTAGGCGTCAATTATAATAAAGCTTATAAGAAATCTGCTCGTATTGTTGGAGAGGTGCTTGGTAAGTATCACCCACATGGCGACTCATCAGTATATGATACCATGGTTCGTATGGCTCAGGAGTGGTCATTGCGCTATCCATTGGTAGACGGACAAGGTAACTTTGGTTCGATTGATGGCGACTCACCTGCTGCAATGCGTTATACTGAAGCTCGCTTGAAGCGTATTGCTGAAGAGTTGTTGGGAGATATCAATAAGGAAACTGTTGATTTTCAACCAAACTTTGATGACTCGCTTGAAGAGCCGACAGTACTTCCTGCAAAAATCCCCAACCTTTTATTGAATGGTACTTCTGGTATCGCCGTAGGTATGGCTACCAACATGGCTCCTCATAATTTGAGTGAGGTTGTGGATGGTATTACTGCTTACATCGATAACAGAGATATCACCATCCCAGAATTGATGGAGTATATTAAGGCTCCAGATTTTCCTACAGGTGGTACAATCTATGGTGTGCAAGGTATCAAGAATGCTTTTGAAACGGGTCGTGGTCGTGTGGTTGTGCGTGGAAACGCTACCTTCGAAACTTCTAAAACTGGGAAAGAGCAAATTATCGTTTCAGAAATTCCTTATATGGTAAACAAAGCTGCCTTGATTAAACAGTGTGCAGATTTGGTAAACGATAAGAGAATTGAAGGTATCTCTGAGATTCGTGACGAATCAGACCGTCAAGGAATGCGTGTGGTTTTTGATCTAAAACGTGACGCCGTTCCAAACGTTGTATTGAATAATTTATACAAACATACTGCTCTTCAATCTTCATTTAGTGTCAACAACGTTGCCTTAGTAAAAGGTCGCCCAATGACATTGAACTTGAAAGATTTGATTCATTATTTTGTAGAACATCGCAACGAAGTAATCGTTCGTCGTACTCAGTACGATTTGAAAGAAGCTCAAAAGCGTGCACACATTTTACAAGGATTTATTATTGCACTAGACAATCTTGATGCTGTTATCAAGTTGATTCGTGAGTCTCGTGATCCAAATACAGCACAAGCTGGTTTGATACAATCATTTAACCTTTCTGAAATTCAGGCAAAAGCAATTCTTGAGATGCGCCTCCAACGCCTTACAGGTATGGAACGTGATAAGATTATGGCTGAATATGAAGAAATTCAAAAGCAAATCAAAGACCTAGAAGATATTTTAGCTCGTCCAGAAAGACAGTTAGAAATTATCAAAATTGAGTTGACAGAAGTGAAAGAACGTTATGGAGATGAGCGTCGTACGCAAATCAACATGACTGACGATGAGTTTTCTGTTGAAGATATGATTGCTGATGATGAAATGTTAATCACAGTTTCAGCACAGGGTTATATCAAGCGTACTCCTTTGATTGAGTACAAAGCTCAAAGTCGTGGTGGTGTAGGTTCTCGTGCTGTAGCTACAAAAGATGACGATTATACTGAGCATTTGTTTACGGCGACCATGCACAACTGGCTTTTATTCTTTACTGAAAAAGGTAAATGTTTCTGGTTACGTGTATATGCGGTTCCTGAAGGTTCGAAAAATGCCAAAGGCCGTCCAGTACAAAACTTGATGAATATCGAGAGTGGAGATTCTATTCGCTCAGTTATTAACGTGAAGTCGATTACTGATGCCGACTATATCAATAACAACTTTATCGTAATGTGTACAGAGGATGGTACAATCAAGAAAACATCTCTTGAAGCGTACTCTCGTCCTCGTCAAAATGGTATCATTGCGGTAACTATTCGTGAAGGAGATAGATTGTTAGATGTAGCGTTGACAAATGGTAATAATCATATTATCATTGCGACAAACTCAGGTCGTGCGGTGCACTTTGAAGAAAATCGTGTACGCCCAATGGGTCGTTCAGCAGCTGGTGTGAAAGGTATATGGCTTGATGAAGAGAATCCAGGTGAAAAAGTTATCGGTATGGTTTGCGTAGAAAGTCCAGAGTCACAACAATTATTAGTTGTTTCTGAAAAAGGCTTTGGTAAACGTTCTGATGTAGAGGAATACCGCTTGACAAACCGTGGTGGTAAAGGTGTGAAAGCTTTGAATATTACAGATAAAACTGGAAATCTTGTAGCGATTAAGGATGTTACTGACAATGATGATTTAATGATTATCACAAAAGCAGGTATCTTGATTCGTATCGCAGTGGCAGATTTAAGAGTAATGGGAAGAAATACACAAGGAGTGAAGTTAATTCGTTTGAAAAACGAATCTGATGAAATTTCTTCAGTTACTAAAATTGTCAAAGATCCAGAAGAGATTCAAGAGGTTGATTCTGATGCAGTTATAAATAATGAATCAGACGATACTGCTTCGGCAGAGTAATAATTTTAGATAGCTAGAGTAGGAGAGAAGCAATTCGATTTTACGCTAGCTATTTATTTTCTTAGTACAACTTTGGCTTTTTGCCAAAATAGCATTAGTATTAACTGCTATTTCATTTTTTAATCAAACCATTTACTAAACAATGAGAAAACTCACATTTGCTCTTTTCGCTGTTGCCGCAACTGGAGGAGCATCGTATGCCCAAACAGATAAATTGCTTCTGGAGGCAAACCGCAAAACAATCTTAGATGCAAAAAAGAAAGTAGACGAAGCGATTACTAAAAAAGATTCATTAAAAGCTAAAACTTGGTTGACAAGAGCTGAGGCTTATCTTGACTTGGCAAACTCTCAAGATACCGAGTTAACGAATCAAGTTCCTAATGCTGGCGTTATCGCTGTTGAATCTTTAAAGAAAGCAATTTCATTGGATGTTGTAAACGGTAAAGAAGGATCGACTGCTGCTGCTGCAAAGAAATATTTATCAGTTGCTTATAATAAGGAAGGTAAAGCAGAAGGCGAAGGTATGAAATTATACGGTGCGTTTATGAACGCAGGTATCGCTAAATACCAAGCTAAAGATTACTCAGGTGCGTTGAAAGATCTTCAAATGGCATCAGAAATTGGCTCAAAAGATACTACTGCGGCAATGTACACAGGTATCATTGGTCAAATGGCTAAAGAAAATGACGCTGCAAAAGTGGGCTTTGAAAAATTCATTTCGTTAGGAGGTAAAGATCCAGGTATTTACTACAGCTTGGCTCAAATCTACAAAGATGAGAAAAATGAAGATAAAGCATTAGCGACATTGGAGAAGGGTATTTCACTTCACCCAGCTAATAAAGATTTGAAGAACGAGAAAATCAATATGTACTTGGCATTCAAGAAAATTGATTCTGCAATCTCTGAATTGTCTGCAGTAGTTGAAAAAGACCCAAGTAATGTTCAAACTGTATTAAACTTGGCTATTTTATTCGATAACAAGGCTGAACAATACAATGGTGAAATTCGTGACATTAAAGAAAAATTAGCTGAATTCGATGTAGAAGGAGTGAAGAAGAAAGTAGCTGCTCAAAAAGATAAAGTAGATGCATTTGAATCAGAAATTAAGCGTTTGACAGACAAAATTAAAAAAGATCCAAAATCAGCAGTTAACACAAAGAAACAAATTGCTGAGATTACGAAGCAAAGAGATGCTGAGAAGGTGGAGCTTGATAACTTGAATGCTGAACTAGCTAAAAAGTCTGCGAATGCAGGAAATGCTGCTGAGTTGAATGCTAAGATTGCTGCTTTACAAGAAAAACAAAAAGCTGCTAAAGCAAGTGCATTGGCAAATTACGATAAAGCATTAAAAGTAGATCCAAACAACTACGATGTGAACTATAACTTAGGTGTAATTGCTTTCAATGAGGCAGTTATCTTAAATAAGAAAGTAGGTGACATGGGTATGGATGAGTACAAGAAAGATGGAAAAGCTGCTGAAGCTACTAGAGATGACAAGTTCAAAGAAGCATTGAAGTACTTCGAAAAAGCATATTCTTTGAAGAAAGAGGAAGATGTTAAAGAAAACCTGAAACAATTGTACCGCGTATTGAAAATGGAAGATAAATTGAAAGAATTAGGTGAGTAATTCAATCATTTATTAGCATAACAAAAAAGCCTGACGAGTTTTCGTCAGGCTTTTTTGTTGCTATATCACAATGTAAAGTAGGACGTACAGTAAATAGGCTTATTTAGCGTAAAGTTCTATTTAACATAATATAAATTATGAAACATTTATTTTTTTGTGTAAATCCGTCAATTTCAGTAATTTATCGGGGTACAGGCTGTTTTACTGTATTGTCATTTGATGTTCTCTGTTCTCTTCAGCCCTCTCATACTTAACACCGACAAAATCTCTATTTTATGAGTTAAACAACACGTTTTAACGCGAATTAGAAGGCTTTTAGCTTTAAACAAAAATGCAGTATTCGGAACCAACTAAAGAATGTTTTCATATAAACGATTCTCAGGGGCTTCAAATACTGCATTTATTTGGCTTCTGAGTGATTTATTTACTCAGAATGGCGTCGAGGTTCGCTGGAGAATAATTGATTGATTTAAGAATCTTATTATCAGATTTTCTATATACCAAGTATTGCTCACCGTCTGGTTCGATAAATGCTTCTGTACCATCTTTTTCAAAATAGAATTTTACAGTTGCTTCAGCTTCTTCAATCGTTTGGCAAGCCTTGCTCATATTTGAGCGCTGTACTTCATTGAACAGTTCAACAAATTTATTTCCAAGTCCAAACTCAAGAACCGCACCAGACAATACATATTGAATATCGCAAAGAGCATCTGCGATTTCTACAATATCATTATTTCTAATACCATCTTCCAATTCTTTTAACTCCTCAGCGATTAAACTTACACGAAGCTTGCTTCTGTCCTCTGATGGTACCTGTGGTGTGTCCAAAATCGGCGCTTTGAAAGTTTTATGAAATGCTGCAACCTGGTTCAACGAATCTAACTTTTCCATTTATACTTATCTTTTTTAATTATATGGTCTCCCAAATGGGTCTTTAGTACTGCAATTTAAGCAATCATTACCAAAAGTCCTTAATTATTCTATTTCTTCAAAATATTATATCTGTATTAGTCTAAACCTTATAAATGGATACTTTATAAATTTTATGATTTCTTCGGAAAAATAAGATATTCCTCTTTTAGTATAACAAATTGTGTATCAGTCACTTATATATTCACGTGGAACATTTATAAGAAGCAGGGTAGTTTCACGGAATAATACTAAATATTGTCTATTTGAGTAGAGGATAATAAATTGTATATCAATGAATTATCAAGGTAGAGTTAGAAAAGAACCCTAAATAAATGGGATAGGCAAAGAGTATAGAGTGGGAAAGATTCTATAGTAGAAGTGGCAATAAGACAGGGTTATGGATGGAGAGATATAAAATTGAGAGTCGGGTCGGAGCAAAAAAATAAGCCCCTTCCCTCCTAATATTTATATAAAAATTATGAAAATCACTCCTACTCTTTTCAAAATTTTGGATTTAAGCCCCTATTTTCATCGCTCAATGCTAGCATTGAATAACTAAAAATAGCCTCCCCTACTGCCTAAAAAACGTGTGTAATGCCCTATTTTGAGTGATTTATAGCTATTAAAATATGAATTATTTAGATTTTTTTAGCCTTTATGTATGAATTTTAGTCATTTACTTTTTAATAAAATAGGTAATCTCCCTATACCTTTTGCTACCAATTCTTTCATTAAGTTTCTATACACCGCATTCTGGTATCAAAGAAAGCGGCTTGAGCGATGTCATAACTCTTAGGGCTAGAAGTGTATTGGCCGAAGCTATGTTGTATTGTGTAGCAGATATTTCAGGGAATGTATCCCCTCCTAAAAGTTAAATTATCGAGCATAACTTGTGCTAGCAGGCAATTCTAGAGATAGGAATATTTAGAATAGAATTCCGATCTAATCATTTTGAGGGGTTCTGATGTTGATATACGTCATAAGTTTTGGATTAGGATACCAATTCAGTAGTAAAGCATTTGTAAAAGGAAGGGCTAGTTTTATCCCTAGTGAGAAAGACGCCTTCTATAGAACCCAATAAGTTAGTAGGTCTTTATTTAGGATATTTAATAAAATAAATACTTGAGAAAAGGACTTCTGGGCTGACAATTATTACATAATCGTCTACAAATTGTTTATTATTCTTTACAAAAAGAGGGATCTTATTCTGATGAATAGACCGCTTTTTGGGCTAATTCAAACCATATTGGTGTCAAGTATGCCTTTAATTTGTCAAATTTAAGCATTGTATTCAAGCATATTTTTGTCCTTCTAGGCTGGGATATTTCATCATTTTAATAGAACATGCGCCGGTTTTATAAACCTATAGCCATGAAGAAAAGGCCATTTTTACCCTATAGTGGATGTATAAAAGGTTACCAAATCATAGTGAAAGAGATGAAAAAATAGGCATAATGCCATTCATTATATTTATTAAAGTTGCATTACAATTCATTTTCAGAAGGAGATTTTGACATTCAAAGAAAGGTTTTTCGTTGAAAAGAAGAAAGAAATACCTAACAAATTAGCCTTCAAAATCATAAAATATATGTATTTCTTTCTTCTTTTTTCGAAGGAACTAGCCAAATAGATTAAGATAGTTTCATGGTAAAACAGGTATTAGACTATCTTGCAGTGCTTCAATATAAGCGTTAAAATGAATATATATTCACTTTAACGCACAGCTAAATAGACCTAAAGATGGTGTTAAATCCCTTGGATATAGACATCGGAATGGCTGTAAAATCTTTCAATAAAGTAGGAGAATTAGAAGCTACTAAATTGTACTATTCGAATAGAGTTAAAAGTAAGTAGGAAGCCAACTTCAATATTATAATAAGGACATATAGGCAAACCTTCCTAGTTAAAATTAACAAAACAATAGTTTTGTCTACTTGTAAAAATACAAAAAAAAAGACGGGATAAACCCGTCTTTACATTGGCTTGCTTTCCATGAAAGTTCCGTCGGTATAGAAAATGACAATGCGTTCAATTTTTTTACCTGTTGGTTCTGGAGCCACCGAAATGGGTGGAGTAATAGGATTTGATGGCACTTCTGGGCGCTCTACCTTACGTCTGAGATTTTGTTGTATAATCCTTTCCTCAGGCACTACAAATTTACTCGATTCTCGTGCGTTTGAGTTATCTCTTATTTGAGGTGTAACTTGCTGAAAAACAGATGGTTGAATGGTATTTGTAGAGTGGTTATCATAAGGAGTTTCAGTGTCAAAAAGTAGCCAATCTCGGTTAATATCAGGAAAAACCCTTAAAATCTTCTGAATAATGTCCAAACTAGGCTTATTTCTACCAGAAAGTATATGAGAAATGCTACTTCTTTGCACTCCAATCGCATCTGCAAAGAAACTCGGTGACATTCCTTTGTCTACTATTATTTGCTCTATTTTTTTATTTAAGTCCATGTTACTAGTGTAAATCATATATTGCTTAATGTAAATTCACATTATTTGTTACAAATATAAATAGATAATATTGATTTACAAATGTATTTACAATGTTAAATAGTTACAAAAGTGAAATGCCATTATTATGAAACTGAATCTTCCCTTCTTTCAGTAAACCGCCTACAGCTTTCTTGAAATCCTTTTTTGACATTTGTAAACTTGCATAAATAACCTCTGGTGCAGTCTTATCGTTTAATTCTAGGAAGTTGTTATTAGCTGAAAGTTCATTTAATAATGTAATTTTACATTCTTCAATTCTGTCAAATCCGATAATTTCCAATGTTAAATCGATTTTGCCATCTTCTCTTACCTTCTTAATGAATGCATTTTGTAAACTGCCCATGTTTACATTTTTAAACAATTCATTTTTGTAAAGTACACCTTGAGAATTGTTTTCAATCAAACATTTTATTCCGAGGTCTGTATATTCGTAAGGAAGAATTGAAACCTTCTGTCCTTCTGAGAATGAGATTTTATCACTAGGTAAGAAGCGATCAATCTTCGCTGAAGCCACGATTCTCTCCGTTTGAGTATCTACATATATATAGACCAAATATTTTCTTCCTACGGCCATCTTATGAGATTGTTCGCCAAAAGGTACAAGTAAATCTTTTACTAATCCCCAGTCAAGAAATACACCCAATTGATTTACGTCTTTAACGGTCAAATAAGCAAATTCTCCTACCTGAGCAAATGGCTTCATAGTAGTGGCGATAAGTCTATCCTCTGAATCTCTATAAAGAAACACATCTATGAAATCTCCTATTTTTGTACCCTCAGGAATATAAGAACGAGGGATTAGAATTTCTTCATCGCCACCATCCAAATACATACCAAATTCTAGCTCCTTGATCACCTCCAGGTTATTGTATTTTCCCAAGGCGATTTCTACTCTCTGTTTTTCCATTTTGTTAATTGATTTGTTGAATTCATTTCTATTTACAAAAATGCAATATCTCTGTTAGAATCCCTAATGATGGAATAAATTACACACTCTCCTAACCTATTCTTTCTCAATATTTTATCTTGTATATACAAGATCGTTTCTTGTTTTTTATTCATGTATATACAAGTTGCATTTTCTTGATTTTCAGGCAATTAAGAAAACTGTCTTGAAATGAGCTTGTGTATAAGTAATTCTTCTGTAAATTCCAGTCACAATACTTTTAGATCATCAAGTAGACAAGAACAAATATTCAGTTGCTCTTGCTCCTACTTCGAGACTTTACAAACAAACTAATTACAATTACTCAGACTGATATTAAATATGAAAAACATTGCTGTAATAGGTGCTGGTACTATGGGAAATGGTATAGCCCATTCTTTTGCTCAAAATGGTTTTAACGTAGCTATTGTAGATACAAAAGAAGAGGTATTAGGAAATGCACTGAAGACTATTCAACTAAACCTTGAGAGACAAGTCAAGAAAGGCTTAATAACTGCCGAAATTCAATCAAAAACCATTGAACTGATTCAACCCCTTACTTCTATCGAGAAAGCCGTTCAGAAGGCAGATTTAGTGGTAGAAGCAGTCTCTGAAGCCCCCACTTTGAAACAAGCTATATTTCAGGAATTAGATAAACATTGCCCTGAAGCCTGTATACTTGCCACCAATACTTCTTCTATCTCTATTACACAAATAGCCTCTTATACCCAAAGACCCGATAAGGTTATAGGAATGCACTTTATGAATCCAGTACCTGTCATGAAATTGGTTGAGATCATTAAAGGCTACTCAACTAGCGAAGAAACCTATCAGTTGGTGTATAACTATACAAAAGCGTTAGACAAGATTCCTGTTGTTGTGAACGATTACCCAGGGTTTATCGCAAATAGAATTTTGATGCCAATGATTAATGAAGCAATTATAAGTGTATTTGAAGGAGTTTCAGGTGTTGATGAAATAGATTCGATTATGAAATTAGGTATGGCTCATCCAATGGGACCTTTACAATTAGCTGATTTTATTGGACTAGATACGTGTCTTTCGATAATGAAAGTATTGTATGATGGATTCAAGAATTCTAAATATGCTCCTTGTCCCCTATTGGTGAATATGGTTCAGGCTGGGAAATTAGGGGTAAAAAGTGGCGAAGGCTTTTATTCGTACGCTAAGGGACTAAAAGAGGCTGAAGTGTCCCAACGCTTTAGGTAAGAAATAAAAAGGCGTTAAATCTCATAAAAAGGCATAAAAAAGGGCTTGCTATTAATAGCAAGCCTTTGATGTTATATACTTCTCTCCTATTGCTAAACAGCTACGTTGTTTTCACGCAAAGCAGCATTTAGGGATGTTTTCAAATCTGTACTTTCTTTGCGTTTTCCGATAATTAAAGCACATGGCACGTTGTAATCACCTGCTGGGAATCTTTTTGTGTATCCACCCGGAATTACAACACAGTTTTCTGGAACATATCCAATGTATTCTACAGGTTCTGGTCCAGTCACATCAATGATCTTAGAAGAACCTGTGATAGTTACACCAGCACCTAAAACGGCTCTTTTACCGATATGAGCACCTTCAACCACGATACATCTTGATCCGATGAATGCACCATCTTCAATAATTACTGGAGCTGCTTGAGGTGGTTCTAGTACACCACCAATACCAACACCACCACTTAAGTGAACATCTTTACCGATTTGTGCACAACTTCCTACTGTAGCCCAAGTGTCAACCATAGTACCAGAGTCTACGAAAGCACCTATGTTTACGTAAGAAGGCATCATAATAACACCTTTAGCAAGATATGCTCCATAACGAGCTACAGCTGGAGGAACCACACGTACGCCAAGACCAGCGTAGTCTGTTTTCAATTTCATTTTATCGTGGAATTCAAAGATTCCTACTTCTTGTACTTCCATCTTACGAATTGGGAAATACATTACGATAGCTTTTTTCACCCAGTCGTTAACAGTCCATGAACCGTCTTCGTTTGGTTGAGCTGTACGAAGTAGGCCTTTGTCTACTTGCTCTACAACGTATTCGATTGATTGTATTGTTTCAGGAGTTGAGCGGAGGCTAGTGTCTTCCCAAGCCTTCTCGATAATTTCTTTTACGTTTTCCATTGAATACTGTGAATAAATACATTTTTAATTCAAGCACAAAGAAAACATATTTAACCGATACAGACACTATATACGTGGAGGAAAATCCAATTTTGGAGGGTATTCTCTAGATGATTAAATGAGGTTATTTGAATAAAAAAACTGGATTTTGTGAGAAACAACTCGTATCAGTAGGCTTAATTTTCAACTTGAGGTAGGAGCATTTAATTAACTGATTTAGTTGAAGTTACATTATTAACAAAAGTGGACGAATAACGAAAACAGAATATTGTTTGGTGAAATAATTTAGAAAAAACAAACAATAGTGCGCCATGAGGAGGCACAAAAGAAATGATTAATAAGAGAAGATTTTTTATGTAAGGATGAGCAAAAGAATAAGTAATTATTCTTAAACAAAGAAAGGAAAAATAAATGAAAAATCCTAGCTTTTTCTATAATATTTGAGCGAAAAGAAAGGATTTTATGCCTTAAAAAATGTTAAAAAAATAGTCAGACTTATAAGTGGAGGCTAGATTACTGTGTATAAATAGCCCATATTCCAGGCTGTCAAATGGGTATTTTAGGTTAAACCAACATTCAAATTCGATGAGTTTAGGAAGGATCAGTACAAGAAACACTATGATACTGTTTAAATTTTTCAAAAAATATTTTATCGATTTTTTCTTCGTCTTACTTTTTAGCAAGGCGTGCCCAACTAGTCGTTTCTGTCTTAAAACAAAATGCAACCACAGTGGAGGCCGCGAAAAATTCAAGAATTTATAATCAGAGTGGCGTTCTACTTCGCTTCTCACAAACCGTAGAGATTCATGGTTCACGCAAACAATTTTACAAAAGTTTAAACAGTCTCTATCCTATTCTTTAATAATCCGACTGAATCACCTAGGTGAAAGTTTCTCCCAATACCAACTGAATTTTTGACCAAATGTATGCAACCTTCAAGAGGTTTTTCTATCAAACCCCTACTCGTATTTTGAGTTTGAAGAAGTAAGAGAATAATGTTAGTAAATATAAAAACCTGTTTTAAGCAAGCTATACCGTATGCTAAAGTTTCTAAAGAGAAATACTGAAAGCGTTTCTCTTTTGCCAGGAGCATAAAGCGGACTAAGTTTAAGGTATAATGGTCTTTAGAAAATAATATCTAGAGGAAAATCACAGGACTAGGACTTGGCGGAGAAAATTCTTTTTATAACTAGAAAGGAAAATTTAGTACATTCTTTACTCGTAGCCCATAGATGACATAAACTCCCAGAATAGCCTCTCTGCTCCTATTCGATTATAATCGCCCCATTTAAGTATAGTTTATAGTTATTAGTCATAAATTGAAACACTATTATTTTTAGCAATATTTAAGATTTTGCTAAATTTATTATCAATTTTATTAGCATTTTACTAAAATAACCAACTAATTACTAACAGTGGTATCATATTTACTAAACATGTAACTTGCCTATTTTACAGTTTTTCATCATGTTTTCTTCCTCTTTCTTTGGAAAAAGGTTCTAAATCCAGTATTTTTGTAGAGTGTTTAAACTATTATCCCTTATATAAAAATGGCTAAAATTAAAGTTGCAATTAATGGCTTTGGTCGTATTGGTCGTCTAGCGTACCGTCAAATCTACAACATGCCTGGTATTGACGTTGTTGCTATCAACGACTTAACTAGTCCTTCTACCCTAGCTCACTTGTTGAAATACGACAGTGCTCAAGGTAGATTCAACCAAGAAGTTACTTCTACAGAAAATAGCATTATCGTTAACGGTGAGGAAGTAAAAATTTATGCTCAACGTAGTCCAGCTGATATTCCTTGGGGAGAGCACGATGTAGATGTAGTTTTAGAATGTACTGGTTTCTTTACAGACAAAGACAAAGCTGCTGCTCACTTACAAGCAGGTGCGAAAAGAGTTATCATCTCTGCTCCAGCTACTGGGGACTTGAAAACAATCGTATTCAACGTTAACCATTTAACATTAGATGGAACGGAAGATGTTATTAGTGCTGCAAGTTGTACAACCAACTGTCTTGCTCCAATGGCAAAAGCATTAAACGATAACTTCGGTATCTCAATGGGTACAATGACTACAGTTCACGCTTATACTAACGACCAAAATACTTTAGATGCTCCACATCCAAAAGGAGATTTACGTCGTGCTAGAGCTGCTGCTGCTAACATTATCCCGAACAGCACAGGTGCTGCAAAAGCAATCGGTTTAGTATTACCAGAATTGAAAGGTAAATTAGATGGTGGTGCTCAACGTGTTCCTACAATCACAGGTAGTTTAACTGAATTGGTTACTATCTTAGATAAAAAAGTAACTGTTGAAGAAGTTAATGCTGCTGCTAAAGCTGCTGCTAACGAATCTTTTGGCTATACTGAGGATGAAATCGTTTCTAGCGATATCATCGGAATTAGCTTTGGTAGCTTATTCGATGCTACTCAAACTAAAGTTATCACTGTTGGTGACCAACAATTAGTGAAAACAGTTAGCTGGTATGACAACGAAATGAGTTATGTAAGCCAATTGGTGAGAACTGTTAAATATTTCGCTGAATTGATCAGCAAATAATTCAACATATTGAAAAAAGGAGGCTTCGGTCTCCTTTTTTTTTGCTTTTTAGGTAATATCAACTCGATGTATAACCTTTTTATAGACAAAAATGCCTTCTGAGAATAGCATAAAAATTTTGTAACTTCATAGATAGGTATAGTCAAACCTAAGAACATAAAAAAGCCCCCACGAATGCAGGGACTTTTGACTATTATTATCATTATTTATGATATATGCTTAAACTTCGCTGACAAATAGTTGATATTGTATCCTTTTTCAGTGAATATTTGCTCAAATCTGGTCTTAATTCCATAGTGACGAACATTTAGTTCAGAATTGTATAAATCTTTCGTGTATGCCAATTCTTCTACGCCAAATGCTGGTAAAACTTCCAAAGTATAGTCAAACAAAAGCTCACTATCTGTTTTCAAATGTAATAAACCGTCATTTTGAAGGATTTCTTTGTACAGTTCTAGAAACCTTGGATTAGTTAAACGACGCTTTATACCACTTTTCAAAGGTTGAGGATCAGGAAAGGTAATCCAGATTTCTGAAATTTCATCTTTTTCAAAGAAATCTAATAACTGATGAATTTTAGTTCTTAGAAAGGCAACATTCGAAAGACTATTTTCGTTAGCAAATTTAGCACCGACCGCAATCCTATCCCCTTTAATATCTATTCCGATAAAATTCTTTTCTGGAAAAACTTGTGCTAGGCCAACGGTGTACTCCCCTTTCCCACAACCGAGCTCTAAAACGATTGGTTGTTGTTTCTCGAACATAATTTCATTCCACTGACCCTTAATAGTTTCATAAAGTGGTTTTCCTGACTCTAAAACGTTAGAAAGCGCTCTACTTAGCGCAAACCTGTCTGATTTCTTTCTTGACACGGTAAAAATTTGTTATAATAAATTGATTAAAACTAGCTGATAAATAAGAATTTACCCTTAAAATGACCAAAATTGAGTTGCTTGAGAATCAAATGAAATTATACAACCGTATCTAACTTCAGTACGATTAATTCTCAGAACCTTCATTTTGACCTATAGTTGATGAATTCCCGCTACGACAAAGGTACTTCCTCCTACATATACAAAATCATCTTCGCTGGCTTGTTGCACCACCCAATCTATTGCCTTATTGACATCCTTAATGACAGTGCCTTCGAGTTGATAGTCTTTGGCCAACTGTTGAAGATCGTCTGCCTCGAGGGCTCTTGGTACATCTGCTTGACAAAATACAAATTTAGCGGTCTTAGGTAAAATTTCTAAAATCGCACGAATATCCTTATCACTTACGAATCCTAAGATCATCCATAATTGATGATACCGATACTTATCAAGCGTCACCAAATTTTCAGTAATCCCAGCAATATTATGGCCAGTATCACAAATCACTTTAGGGGTTTCTCGTAAAGTTTGCCATCTGCCCTTTAGTCCCGTATTTGTAACAACTTTAGCTACCCCCCTTTCCAAGTCCTTTTTATCAATAGCGAAACCTCTCTTATTGAGAATTTCTACTGCGTTAATAATTCCTCGTAGGTTATCAATTTGATACCTACCAATAAGTTGGGATTCGAGATTGATTATTTCCTTATTTTGAGTGTCAGAGTACTCTACTTTTGCAAAATTCTCAACAACTGAATATTCATTCAATATGTATCTATCTGAAGCAAAGGAAATTACAGTTGAAGTCTCAACTGCTTTATTTTGAAACACTACATCGGCTTCTGGCTGTCTTTGAGAGATAACCACTGGTATTTTTGGCTTAATAATCCCTGCTTTTTCGGTAGCAATTTGTTCAATGGTATTCCCCAATATGTCTGTATGATCAAAGCTGATATTTGTAATCAATGAAAGCTCTGGTGTGATTACATTGGTGGAGTCCAAACGCCCTCCTAAACCTACTTCAATTATAGCTATATCTACGTTTTGAGAGGCGAAATACTCAAAAGCTAAACCAACAGTACATTCAAAGAATGAAGGTCTTAAATCCAAGATAAAGGCTTTATTTCGCTCTACATAGTCTACTACTTCCTGTTCTGGAATAGGCTGTCCATTGATTTTGATTCGTTCAGTAAATGATTTGAGATGTGGGGAGGTATAAAGCCCTGTTTTGTATCCAGCCTCTTGTAAAATTGATGCTAAAAAATGGGATGAACTTCCTTTCCCATTTGTGCCTCCAACATGGATACTTTTGAATTGATGCTGCGGATTTCCTAAATGCTCACAAATTGCCAAGGTATTTTTTAAATCGGCTTTATAGGCCTTCTTACCTTCTCTGTGAAAGACAGGGAGTAATTGATAGAGATACTCGATTGTTTCTTGATAATTCATAATACAAAAAAATAAAGTAGTGCGTTACCGCACTACTTTGATGAAATTCTAAATGTTATGGTTCCTACCGAAATTTCTGGTCTCTCCCCTGCGGAAGTCGGACGGAAAGTTAATTTTTGTACGGCTCTTTTATATTTCTGTGTTACAGCTGGACTCAAACTGGATTCGATGGTTTCAACCACCTGAACAACTCCATCCGAATCTACCTTTAGTCTAAATTTCACTATTCCTGTTTCATCCGAATCATCGTTTACTTCTGGTCGGCTGTTCCAAGTCCAACCAGCTAAGCTAATGGCAGTTCCTGAACCGTTACCTCCATTTCCTCCGTTACCACTTCCAGGAGGCTTAGGGTCATAAGTCCCATTTTTAACTGAATTTCCATTGGGCTGACCTTTATTTCCAACACCTTTTCCATCTCCATCAGAACCACCACCTGTTCTCGAGTCTGTACCTGAAGTACCATTACCACCAGTTCTTACTGGGATTGTTGCCCCTTTAATCACTTGTTGTTCAACTGGTTTGGCAGGAGTTGGTTTGGTAACTGGTACATTGGCTTTAGGATTTTCTTTGGCCTTTTCTACCTTTTTGGTTACTTCTGGCACCTTCACTGGACTAGGTCGGGTACTTTTAATGACTTCTGGTTCTGGGCTTGGTTTGGCTTTAACAGGTTTTACTTTTTCTACAATTGGGGTAGGCTCTTTCTTAGGTAAGGGCTTAACTTCAGCAGGTTTTGAATCAAATTCATTTTTTGCTTTATTCCCATGATTTTTGGTATAAATGGAACCACTACCATCTTTGTCTGTTCCAAAGTTGACTACAAATCCGCCACCTCCAATTTTTTCGACTTTTTTATTTTCCTCTGAATTCCAAACTGTCACATACCAAAGCATGATAAATAAGAGTATGTTAACAGCACTGGTCACAATAAAGGCGAATTGCCGATTTTGTTTTTCTTCTTGTTCTAGATTGTAGGTAGACATTCGTTAGAGCTATTGTTTTTTTGAAGACTTAAATATCCAAGCAGAAGCTCTTAGTTTCGACTTGATTGTTGCTGATTCAGTATATGCTTCATTTTCATTGCGATATGAGTTGGCAGATACTTTTATCAACTTTCCTTTTCTTTCTGGCTCAATCACGGTAGCGTTTGAAAAACCCTTTGATTGAAGTTCTTTTACAAACTTTTGGGCATTGGCCTCATTGCCAAAACTCCCTACAATAACGAAATAATCACCATTATTGTTATAAGAAAGTGTATTTCCTTGTGATGCTGGTATTGAATCTTTTATCGGTTGAACTTCTCTAGTGAGGGTATCAACAAACCTCGATTTCGTCTCAATGATGGGGGCTGGCACTGGCTTTCTTGCTGTGATACCCACGAAAGGATTCATTGTGCTAAGACTATTTTGCTCCTCATAAGAAAGTATTCCGATGCCTAACAAGACAGCCGTAGCCACTCCTGTCATGAAGGGAACGAGCTTTTTCACAGTTGCAGCCGTTTTCTTAGAAGTTTTGACAACTCTTTCTGCTGCACGGTCAGCGCCTCTGAATACTGAAAGTTTAGATTTGGACTCTTTCTGTGGAGATTCTATTTCTAGATTTCTTTTTGGATAAATATTGATAGTACCTAGTCCAAAGCTATCAGAGCAATAGTTTTGTTCTGATAATGGTGTAAATACCAATTTATTTTCCTTATTAAGTTCAAAGAAGCCTATTTGCTCTAAATATACTTGTTCAGCATTTCTCAGTCTAAACTTAAGTGCATCGACAAATGCTCTTATCTTAATCGTTGATTCTTCCAGTGAAATTCCTTCTGACTTGGCGATGAAATGAGACAATAAACCATCGTCATTTTTCAAAAGGCTGTTGAATGCCACCCAGCGCTTGGCAGGTGAGATAAAATTCAACGAGCGGTCTAACTTGGCACTTTGAAAGTTAGTAATAAAACCTCCAAAGTCAGGAACGACCACACAATCGCGCTCGAATAAAAGCTCCTGAATATAGTGTTGAATTGTTGCCATAGAATTGTCAGAAAATAAAAAATCGTGTAATTATCTTAAAATCAATAACCTGAATTATTGAGAAAAATAATTACACGATCTTAAGAAATTGTGTTACAATTTAAAAAGAAAATGACAATCCTGCAAGGAAGTTGGCACCCTGAACAGGATAATATAAGTATCTTTGGTAATTTTTATTTAAAATATTATTCGCTGAAAGGAATACATCAAATCTTTCGCTGATAAAGAAGGTGAATTTCAAGTTTAAATCAAAGATTGGGTTAAGCGTCACCTGCTGATTGGTCTGCCCATTGAGTCCTTTTAATCCTGTAAGCACATAAAAATCGGATGTTACTAGCATTTTTTCTCTAATCAGATACTGATTAGACCATGTAGCCTTGAAAGCAGGACGATGCCAAGCCTCTTTTAAGTTACCGAGATTACTATAAATATAATAATCCATTAACAAGGATGAACGAAACAATTGTGGAATTTCATAATTGATTTGTCCTGAAAGACTTGTCACATGAACTTTTGTGGTATCGTTAGAATACAAAATTTCAAACTTGGTAGAATCTGAGCGAGAATTATTCAGGACATAGAAATTCTTGTAAGTGGCAAAACTCCCTTTCAACTCACCTGAAAGTCCGCCATATAAATTAGCTTTGACACCTGCGTATATATCAGACAGTTTTCTGGTTGGTTTTAAAGATTGAAAACGACCTAACCATTGATTTTCTTGAAGAATTGTTGTGAGGTTATTCGCCATAACATCTCCTTCATAACCTGCGTAAAGCTTGATTCCATCCATCAACTGATAATCAGCTTTTAGGACAGGAAGTACATAGGTTTCATTTTCCGTAGTTTTTTCCTTGCTATTAGCAAGCATTACCCCCAATGTCACACTAAATAATTCGTCTTTGTATTTAAAGTTAGGAACCAACTTGTACAAATTACGATAAGTAGTTAATGAATCTTGCGATTGTGCCAAGACCATCTGTCCGTCAAAATTGGCTGAAAGTTTATCCGTTAAAGGAAATGACGCCGACATACCTGCATCCCAAAGTAACTCGTTTGCCCCTACTTTCGTAAATAGGTAAGATAATTTTGAACGGAAGATATAATCAATAGGAGATGTTTTACTCGTATTAGAAATAGTCCCGTCAAAATTGAATTTATTCCATGAGTTAAAAATGGTTTCTTTATCAAATGAATATACCTTAGGTTGGTATCCATAATAATAAAAACCTTTACGTTTCCAGCCCAAAGAGCCTTCCAATTTTACTGAGTTAAATTGTGTACGACTATGTGCCTTAATTTGGTTATCCGACTCTCCTGAATAGTTGGCACCAATCGGCCCTAATCGATAAGCATTGTGTTTGACATAAATGCCATGATAGTTTTCTTGACCAACAGCAATACCTGCATGCCCTTCGAGATAGGTATGTCCAAAATTCCCGAATCCTGCTCTAATCACATTGTTATATTTGGATAACTGAACAGGCGTCACTGGATTTACAGGCATTTGAACTTGATTCGAAATTTCTGTAATTCTTCCATTATTGGGTACTTCAGAAAATAAAAATCTCAAAGGTGGTCTTGGAACAGTATTGGGTGGTGTTACCATTTTCTCGAGTTTTCTCACGGGTGGTGGTACAACAATCTTTTTTTGTTCCTTCGTTACACTTACCTCTGAATTATCTATTTTCCCTTCTTTCTTATTTACTTGAGAAAATCCTTGTGTGGATAATCCAAGTAGCATAATGCTGGCGAGAGAAAGCTTTAATGATGTATGATGCATAATAAATAAAAGTCTTTGATTAAGAATAAATTTAGATTACTTGTTACTAATAGAGCGTAGTTTTACACGCGCTTGTTCAACCGAATTCTCATCTGGTAGTTTGTCAATGATAGAATTCAGGGTTGCTTTTGCTTGGAAATAATTCTCCATTCCAATAAAGTCATCCGCTAACAATAAAAAGGCTTTCCCCATCACTGGTAACGACACACCCGAGAACTCATTGTTAAACTTATTCATAATCATTTCACTTGACTCTTTATATTTTTTCTGACTATAAAGCATTCTTGCTAGCATAATTTGGCACTCCCCTGCGTAGTCATCTTTTGCAAGAGCCACCCCTTGATTAAATGAGCTCGTTGCTGAAATATTATCCCCAATTTGCAAGTATCCTTTACCCATATAATAGTAAGCCTTCGTTTTTTGTGCAACTGTAGCTTCAGGTAGTAATACCATTTGTTTTGAGTAATAGATAGTAGAGTCATTTTTCGGTGTATTGAAATACGAATCCATCAAACCCTGAATCGCCGTTTGATTATCTTTACGATCCGATGAAACTCTCAACACCCCACGATAGTTAGTTATCGCTCTTGAATAATTACTGTTTTCAAGTTCAATTTGCGCTGCCTTGGCGTAAGCTTTCGAAAGTGCTTTATACTTATTGTCTGCAATCACAATATAGTAATTGCGTAAAGCATCCATTTTATTTTTTTGCTTGAAATACGTTTCTGCAATTAAGAATTTAGCTTCTGGGGTATCAGGTGAATCTGGATAGTTACGAACATATTCTCCAAAAGCAACTAAAGCTTTGTCGTGTGCATCGTCGTAATATAACCCTTTCGCTTTTTCAAATTCTTTTTCTCGCAAACTGGTATCGTTCGGGTTTGCTTTGGCATACAAAGCTTTTATCTCGATATACTCTGGAGAACTTGGATCCATCAACTCATTCAAACCCGCCATCGCTTGTGAGGCAAAATCAGAATCGTTGATATAATTTCTTAACAAATACTTATAATCTGAAATAGCACTTTGGGTTCTTCCAATATTTTGGAAAGCCGTTCCTCTACGCATAATTGCATAAGGCACCAAGGCACTTTGAGGACGTTCTAAAATTAATCTTGAATAATAGGCAATTGCTTTTTCACTACGCTCAGCAGACATTTCGTTATCGCCCAAATCACGTAAAGCTGTTTCCACATATTTTGACTGCGGGAATGTACGAACAACTTCCTCTAGTGTTGCTTTACCATTAGGGTCGTTCAAAATATTTTGAATTGTTCCTTTCTGATAGAGAGCGTAATCTTTATTCGTTTTTACTGTTTGATAGGCTTTGTCATAAGCTTTTAGTGCTTGAGCATATTGACCCTGAGCTACATAAGAATCCGCTATTCGCAAAAGTGCATCATCTACATTACCATCTGTACCTCCGCGTTGATAGTATTCATTAAAATAAGCATTCGCCTCCGCTGGGTTGGTAGACAAATAAATATAACCTAGGCTATAACGGCTTTTCTGTTGAAATTCAGGTAAAGAAGGAACATCTTTGTCTGTCGCAGCAATTACTTTTTTATACAAATCAATCGCAGCAGCATTTTGATTCATACCAACCAATGATTCGCCTTTCCAATACATCGCACTGTATTTTAAATCACGAGACTCTGGGGCACTCAAAGATTTATCGAAAAAGGTAACTGCCTCCGCATATCCATCTTCGTTATATTTTTTTACAGCTTGGTTGAAAGCAATTCGCTGATAAACAGCATTTACTCTCGGAGTTCTTCTACGAAGTTTCTCTACAAAATTAAGAGCTGCCAACAAGTTATTAGATGAAAGATATGCCTCGCAAAGTAGTTCATTGGCTTCATCTTCAAATCTTGAACCAGGATATTGGGCAATAAAACCTTCTAATGCTTTTACAGATTCATTGGAGCGACCTAGATCTAAAAGTACTTTACCAACATTAAAGGTTGCCTCCTCTTGAACAGGCTTATTGAATGACAATTTACTAGCTTGATCAAAAGCACCAAGTGCACCTGTTAAATTATTGACTCTTTGATAACAAATTCCTAGCACAAAAGAAGCATTCTGTCCTAAAGTGTCTTTAGGCAAGGCAACATTTTTCAGTTGATCAGTTGCAGCAGAGAACTGGTTAGTTTTATAAAGACTATATCCATAACGGTACGCCACAACTGGCATCATCCCTTGTGATTTATAGTTTTTATAAACACCATAATAAGTTGCTGCTTTTTCGTAATTCCCTTTATTAAAATATACCTCCGCCGTTAGCAAAGCAATATCATCGAGTTTACGCCCTTTTTCACGAAGTACTCTTTCTGTATAATCAAGCATTTCGTTATACTTACCTTGACGATAATAGGCATTGGCAATCCATCCGGGAATTTCAGCTTTATACTGCGAAGATTTTTCAGCAAGATTAAAATTGCTGATTGCCTCCTCATAATTTTTATTTTGAAACTGAATTGCTCCTGCATAATACGCAGATGGAGGTCCGTAAGCTTGGTTAGGACTTTCACGAAGACGTGTAAATACGGTAAGCGCTTGCGCATACGACTGCGTTTGGTAATAGGCAATACCCAAATGATACTGGGATTCTTCATCAGTTTTGCCAGTTTTACTCAAATAGTCTATGGCCTTTCCATATTCCCCGTTATCAAAGAAGTAATTTCCAATTTCTCTGAAAAGGTTACTCGCCACAGGATGTTCGGGATATTCACGAACAAATCGGTCGGCAAGGAGTTCGGTATCGGCACGATCTAGGTATAAGCTACACATCACGATGAAATACTTCGCCCAAGCCTGATTAGGGTCATTTTTGTCTAAGAAGTTTCGATGTTCAGAGAGATAGAGTTCAAATTCGGCACGAGCCGCTTCAAAGCTTTTGGATTCATAATACTCTTGTCCGTTTCTAAAATGAATATTGGCTTCATTATAGTTGAGCGTACTTTGTGCAAAAATTTCATAACCAGAAATAGTACATGTAGCCGCAACGGATAAAAATACAATCGAAGGTAATTTTTTCATTAGATATGTTTTTTATTGGGTATCTATGTTTTGTTGGGATAATAGATTAGCCAAATTTTACTTGTTTCAAAGGCGAGGCTTTGTTAGTTTCACGTTTTAAAAACGCAAAATTCATACGTTAAATTATGAAAAAAATCTCAATTTTCGCTATCTGTTTACTGTTTAGCGTAATTTCATCAGCTCAAACTAATAAGCTACAATCCAAGATTGCTTATGCGCTTTCTATGGAAAAACCTCAGTCTCACTACTTTGACGTAGTCATGAAATTGAAGACGCTAGATGCCAAAATGAAACAGCAAGGTTTCGTCGATGTAAAAATGGCTGTCTGGACTCCGGGGTCTTACCTTGTTCGTGAATACGCTAAAAATGTGGAATCAGTAACTGCCTCCTCGGCAAACACTCCATTGTCTCTTGACAAAATCAACAAAAATACTTGGCGTATAAAAGTGAATGCCTCCACTCAGGAAGTAACGCTAAAATACAAAGTTTATGCTTATGAACTGTCCGTTCGTACCTCGTTTTTGGATGATTCTCATGGCTATCTTAATCCAGCAAGTGTATTCATGTATGTGAATGAATGGAAAGCTTTGCCTTCTACTTTAGAAATTACGCCTTACAAAGATTGGTCAACGATTTCGACTGGCATGAAAGAAATTTCTAAAAATACCTTCTTGGCAGATAACCTAGACATTTTGATAGACTCTCCTATCGAGATAGGTAATCAAAAAGTTTTAAACTTTGATTTAGCAGGTGTTCCTCACAAAATTGCTATGTATGGTGAGGCAAAGTATGATGCCGAAAAAGTAACTAACGACATTAAACGTGTTTGCGAAGCTGCCAAAAGCGTGGTGACTGAACACCCTTGTAAAGACTATACTTTTTTGATTCATAACCTTGCCGCTGGTGGTGGTGGTTTAGAACACCTTAATTCTACTACTTGCCAAACTTCACGTGGTGTGTACGAAAATGAAAAATCATACAAAGGTTTTCTAAGTCTTATTGCTCACGAATATTTCCACCTTTGGAATGTAAAGCGTATTCGTCCGAAAGCTTTAGGACCTTTCGACTATGAAAACGAAAACTACACGCACATGTTGTGGTATTCTGAAGGAGGTACAAGTTTTTATGAAAATTATATCCTCCGCCGTGCAGGTATCTTCTCTCCTGAAGAATATATCAAATCGTATATGGACGATGTGAATACCATCGAAAACCAACCGGGTAATGCTATTCAATCAGCAGCTGAGTCTAGCTGGGATGCGTGGATTAAATATTATCGTCCAAACGAAAACTCTCGTAATAGCACGGTATCTTATTATGACAAAGGTGCTGTGTTAGGAGGAATTTTGAACTTAGCCATTTTGTCTTCAACGAAAGGCGAAAAGAACCTAGACGATTTAATGCGTTACCTTTATCAGAATTACTACAAAAAGCTAGGTCGTGGTTTTACAGATGAAGAATTCATGAAAGCTACTGATATTGTAGCAGGCAAAGATATGTCGTCATTCTTCAAGAATTATATCTTTGGTACTGAGTCTATTCCTTATAATGTATACTTAGCCCCAGTAGGTTTGAAGATCGTAGATACGAATGCTGATAATACCAATGCTTTCCTTGGTGCTGATTTAAGAGCTGGAAAAATTTCATCTGTAAGAAGAGACTCTCCTGCCTACAATTATGGACTGAATGTCAACGATGAGATTTTGAGCATCGATGGCCAGAAAGTAGAAGACTTAACAAAATTATTAGCTTCGAAAAAAATTGGTGATGTGATTGAGGTCAAAGTAAAAAGAGATGGTTTAGAAAAAACGTACTCAGTAACACTTGCTAAAAACCCAATCAAATCTTATAAGCTGGAGCCAATAGCTGATCAAACCGAACAGCAAAAAGCACTTTACAAAAAATGGATGTTTATCCAATAAGTCATTTATAAAAAAAGCCCTGAGTATTCAGGGCTTTTTTGTTAGTAGGGATTCAAGGCATTATGCAAATCGCCATACATATCTTCAAAGCGTTTGATCACTTTATCTACAAATTCTTCTGTAATCAATTCTCTTACTTCTGATTCTCCCGAAACTTCCGTTTCTGAAATTTTGAAAGTTTGTTCTAAATCAGCCGTTTCAAATTTTACAAAATACTTGTTATTCCATTTGTATAGGGATACCTTACATTTGGGGTTTGGGATTTCTCCGATAAAGTACATAACTAAGCTTCTTCTTCAACAATAGTGATGCTGATGATTTTATCTCCTTGACGAATTAAGTCAATTACGTCCAAACCTTCTACAACTTTACCAAAACATGTATGTCTACGGTCAAGGTGCGCAGTATTGTTACGGCTATGACAAATAAAGAACTGAGAACCCCCTGTGTTTGGACCACGGTGTGCCATTGACAAAACACCACGATCATGGTATTGGTTATTTCCAGTCAACTCACAAGGAATTGTGTAACCAGGACCACCAGCACCAGTTCCAGTTGGATCACCTCCTTGGATTACAAAATCTGGAAGAACACGGTGGAAAGTTACGCCATCATAAAATCCTTTTTTCGATAAATCAACAAAGTTCTTTACATGAATTGGAGCATCCTCCTCGAAAAACGTTATAACCATTAGACCTTTTTCGGTCAACATTTCAGCTTTTAACATACTATAATCAATTGTTAATGGATGATAAAACAGCAATTGTTTTTTGCAAAGTTAAGGCATCTCTTCCATTTCTTTAAACATTTTACTCATTTGTTTCTTCTTATACGATTTCTGCACATTAGTCGGTCTTTCGAGCAAAATAGCGTAATTTTGAGTAAATGTACATTAATGAATAAATCTCAAATTCAATGAAAAGTAGAAAGCTATTCCCTATCATCATGGCAGCAGCTATGTTGAGTCTTGGGTCTTGTGGAACTGATAAAAATGAGGAAGCCATTAAGTTCTTCAAGCGAGGTAATTTCAAACTAAAAGAACAAGAATATAACGAGGCCATTCATTGGTATGGTGAAGCGCTGAACAAGAAACCAGATTTTGCTGATATTTATAATAATAGAGGCTTGGCCTACCAAAAAAGTGATAAGCCTGAGAAAGCGCTAGAGGATTTTAATAAGGCCATAGAGGTAGATACTAAATTCTGGGAGGCTTACTATAATCGCGCCGAATTGTTATTTAACCTTGGTAATTATCAGGAAGCCATACAAGACCTTAACAAGATTGGAAAGGTTTATAAAGATTCTAGTTTTTACTATGTTACGCTAGGCAACGTCAAGACTCAAACACAAGATTATTCGGGAGCTACCGCAGCTTATGAGCGAGCACTCGTACTTGATCCCAATAATGCTGAGGCATATACCAATCATGGGTATTTGTACTTTGAACAAAACAATTATCCTTTGGCAAAAAAGGATTTTGAAAAGGCTTTAAGTATTAACTCTAAACAACACTTTGCCCTAAACAATCTAGCTTTTATTTTGAGTGAAGAAGGAAAATATAAAGAGGCTTTACCTTTGGTAGAAAAGGCGATATTTCTCAAACCTGCTCAAGCTTACTATCTCAACAATAAAGGGTATATCTTACTACAATTAGGGAAGTTGGATGAAGCAAAGGAAACCATAGAACATTCCTTACGTATAGAATCCGAAAATGCATTCGCCATTCGTAACTTAGGTTTATATTTCCAGAAAAAAGGAGATATACAAAAAGCCAAAGAGTATTTTGATAAGGCTAAAAAACTTAACCCTAATATTTCGATTCAATAATCAAAAAATCCCTAGACACAAAAATGTTGCTAGGGATTTTTTGATTTAATAAAATTTAGGAGAAGGCTTCAGCAATAGACTATTTTCTTACTTTACTTACTAATTTGTTTTCTCGAGTCTATTTTATAGGCATTTTTAAGTAATATTAGAATAGTACAAAAATAAAAAGTGTTATTTCGGCATTTTCTTTGCCAAGCATTAAAATAATACAAATTTTATCTTTCATAAAAGTTTGATACCCTTTAATATTCGGCATTATATTACTCAAAAAACAGCCTTTTTGCCATTTTTATGCCTAAATAAAAGCCCTGAGAATCGCTTATTTGAGCTTGTTCTAGGTATAATTACAGCTCGTTTGATTCTCAGGGCTTATGTATTTTAGGCTTCAGCAGGTTTTAAACTATGAAATTAGTTTTAAATTTCTTAAAGAAAGCTGTATTCTCTACTGAGTTGGTATGGATTTCAAAAAGTCGAGCACCAGTAGACTTTTGTGGAATTGTAGTCAGGATATTTTCTAACTGCTCAAAATTCGTAGCTGATAAATATTCCATGTTGGATTCTTCGGCAGTTAGCTTTGCTGTCATTTTTTGAGCAGTTTCAAAAAACGGTTCAAGCTCTGGTTGCTGACTTGGTCCATCAATCATCCGAAAAATTCCTCCCCCACTATTGTTCTCTAAAAAGATCGTGAGATTCGATGGCAAGAAATTATTCCAAAGCGCATTACGGTCATAGAAAAAAGCTACATCTCCCACCAAAAGATACACTTGAGCTTCAGTCGCCAAAGCCGCGCCCACAGCAGTACTTACACAGCCATCAATGCCACTCGTTCCTCGATTGGCAAAAATCTCTACCTCATCAATATTGGGTAAGTGAAGATAGTTGGCATATCGTACGGCCATCGAATTTGCCAGATGCAACTGTGAGCCAGCAGGAATATTCTCCATCACTTTATAATAGGTCGTGAATTCATTCCAAGTGTCGGTACTACTCAAAACCTGATGAATATATCTTGAAGATTTTCTTTCGAGGTTAAACCATTGTTCTTGGTACTCGAAAGACTTTTCCTCATCACCCATTTTGTAAGCTCTTAAATCTAAGCTCTCCAATAATTCTTTAAAGAAGTCTTCAGGAGCTATCGAAACAATATCTGTAAGGCTTTGATAAGTATCAATCACATGAGTAGAACTTTGAACATGCCAATGAGCTTCAGGTTTGTGTTTTCTGATATACTGCTTCAATGATTTTGAAATCACCGATTTACCAAACGTTATCAAAAGCTCTGGAGCATAGCTATCGTCTAACTGACCTAGATACAAATCATGATTTGCTATGAACTCGCCTTTTGTATTTGCAATCAAATCTCCAACCACTACAAATCCAAACTCTTCTTGTAATCCTTTTAACGCTTGATTAACTTCAGGGTTAGTCGCATCTTGTCCAGCAATAACCATGACTTTTGAATAATCATCTATTTGATCAAGTAACTCCTCCCAAGTCTCTTGGCTCAAACTAGCTTTTGACGAATGCTGGCGAATATTTCTTGGACGTTCGAATACAACTTGTTCTTCAGCTGAAGGATAAAATGGCTCACGCAAAGGAATATTGATATGAACCGGCCCCTTGGGAAAAGTATTGGCTGTGTTGATAGCCTCATTCATCACTCGTTCGATATGCCAGCGAGCATCAGGATGCGAATAATCTGCGCCTACCTGATACGAAGCTTTTACATGTTTTCCATAAATATTTTCCTGATAAATCGTCTGTCCATCATGCTGATGTATCCATTCGGTTGGTCGGTCAGCTGTAAAAACAATTAAAGGTATCTCTTGAAAAAAGGCTTCAGCCACGGCAGGTGCATAATTATAGGCCGCCGACCCAGAGGTACAACAAATAGCGACAGGCTTATTTTTCACTTGTGCCATTCCCATGGCGATAAAGGCAGCCGAACGTTCATCTGATACCGACAAGGCATTTATCTGCGGATGTCTTGCCAACGCAATCGTCAAGGGTGCATTGCGGGAACCTGGGGAAATTATCGCATCAGTCACATTTTTGGTAACCAGTATTTCCGCTATATTAATAATGGGTTGTAATATTGCCATAAATGGTTTTGGTTCTCTTGTTTTGTTTTTTCTATTTTGATGCGTTACATATTAGAATTATTAGTCCATATAAGCTTTCCATCAAAATCTATTTTATATTTTGTTTGTCCGAAATCTGTAAGTAAAACCCCATCAGGTAAAATAGATATTGCTTTTTCTTGGGTAAGAGATACAAAAATATCTTTTCCACTAAATTTCCATTTTATTTTCCCTTCTGTATCTATTCTTGTTATATCTATTTGAGAAAATCATCCTCACACTTAAAAATTTGGAAGCACGTTATGTCATCTAACTTCATATTCCATACTAATTCTTATCTCGGTAGAGACAGACAAAATACAGAGTCTCCGCAGCAAATCAATATATTTTCCGATGCAATTATACACGAATATTGAGTGATTGCTGTTGCACCACCTATCCCTAGAATAATACAACTACCAACAAGCTGTTTATGTTGACAAATTTTAATTCCGATTTTTCGAGAAGATAATTGACTTCCATTACTGCTACAATATTGTTTTGTATAAGAAAACATATTATCGACTGAATCAACCCTATAAATTGACTCATTAAGAAGGGCAATCGTTAAATCAGAAGTTTCAAATCTTATCATTTTGTATTTTCTTAACTTTTATACTCAAAGCATGCATCTTGGTTGTTATGAGGAGAAAAAGACATGACTATATTATTTGTATTAATATCTCTGATATTTTTGTATCAAAAATCAATATTCCTTCATCAGTGCTATTTAATTGTCCTATTACATTACCCTGTTTCGACAATACACAACTTTGTCCAGCACTTTCAAAATTATCGCAAAATCCAATACAATTTGAAACTAATATTGGCATTGAATATTTCTTTGCTATTACAGTGTAATATGCTATTGCTTTACGTATACCTTCTTGAGATTTTGCAACACTTGCCATATAAATTTCAGCACCAAGGGCAACTGCTGACTCTATATGTGAGGGTTGTAAACTTTCATAACAAATGGCTGGTGCTATTTTTACATGATCAATTGTTATGATACTTTGTTTTTCTCCTTTTACAAAATAGGCTAATTCATCTGAATGTAACTGTTGCTTTGAATACGCTTTTCTGGGTTGGCTAGGTTGAAAAATAAACATACTGATTTTAATCCCAGCAATAGTCTTCTCAGGCATTCCAATACCAATCGTAATATTACTGTGATCACTAATTTCTTGAAAGACATCAAATTGGTTATCCCCTAAATCAGATGCTAATGCTTTAGCGAGCTCAGGCTCATAACTTGAGATAGAAAGTTCAGGAAAAAATATGGCGTCAGCTTTATACGAAATAGCTAGATGAATGAGTTGTTGGTGCTTTACAATATTTGAATATGTATTACCCTTAATTGGTCGTAATTGTGCTACAGCTATTTTCATGACTTCCTCTTGTTAACGCTCTCACATTACTATTCTACTATGCACTTTTTCTTTAGTATTTCCCACAAACAAAAAGAGCCTCATAAATGAGGCTCCGAAAAGGCATTGTAAGCATATTAGCCCAAATAAGTTTTGAGCGCTTTGCTTCTCGATGTATGTCTTAATCTACGAATTGCTTTCTCTTTGATTTGACGTACACGTTCGCGAGTCAAGTTGAACTTCTCACCGATTTCTTCTAAAGTCATCGCGTGCTCACCATTCAAACCGAAGTAAAGCGTTACTACGTCAGCCTCACGCTGAGTCAATGTTGATAATGCACGTTGTACTTCACGACGAAGTGAGTCGTTAATCAAGCCGCTATCTGGTTTGTCTTCGCCGTCATTTTCCAAAACATCCAACAAAGAGTTTTCTTCTCCTTGAACGAATGGTGCGTCCATAGACACATGGCGACCAGAGATTTTCAAAGTGTCTACCACTTCTCCAGTTGTGATTTCGAGTACTTCAGCTAATTCTTCTGGTGTTGGCTCACGTTCAAACTTTTGCTCCAACTCAGAGAACGTCTTTGAAATTTTGTTCAAAGAGCCCACACGGTTGAGTGGCAAACGCACGATACGTGATTGCTCTGCCAAAGCTTGAAGAATTGACTGACGAATCCACCATACCGCATACGAAATAAACTTAAATCCACGAGTCTCATCAAATCTTTGAGCTGCTTTAATCAAACCAAGGTTACCTTCATTGATAAGGTCACCTAAGCTTAAGCCTTGGTTTTGATATTGCTTAGCAACAGACACCACAAAACGAAGGTTCGCTTTGGTCAATCTTTCTAATGAAAGTTGATCTCCTTCACGAATCTTCTGAGCTAAAATAACCTCCTCCTCTGGCGTTAGCAAATCTACCTTGCCAATTTCTTGCAAATACTTATCGAGTGATTGTGATTCTCGGTTGGTAATCTGCTTACTAATTTTTAGCTGTCTCATATTAGTTACTACCTCTTAAAGTTCTTAGTAGGTTAACAATTAGGAATAAAGAGTTTTTTGAGGGAAAATACTGCAATAGGTAGTCACAATATTTCTTACTCAAATAGCACTTCCTGAAAACTATATACCAAACAGTTATATAAGTGAAGAATATAACTGTTTGGTAGGAAACAAATTTAACAATATAGTTTAATCCGTTATAAAAATAACGTAAATAACCTTAAGTTTGTTCTATTTCTTCTCAGGCTTTGGCAACAAAACTTTTCTTGACAAACGGTATTTACCAGTTTTCTTATCCACCTCAATCAACTTCACTTTTACCTGTTCGCCAATTTCTAGTACACCGTCCATTGTTTCAAGACGTTCCCATTTGATTTCAGAGATGTGTAAAAGTCCGTCTTTACCTGGTAAGAATTCAACGAATGCTCCAAATGGCATGATTGATTTAACAACACCATCATAGATTTCGCCTTCTTCAGGAATTGTTACAATTCCTTTTACCATTTTAACAGCAATATCCATCGCAGCTTTATTAGCAGAGAAGATAGAAACATAACCGCCATCTTCTTTCTCTTCGATAGTTACTGTTGCGCCAGATTGTTTTTGGATATCTTGAACAACTTTACCACCTGGTCCGATTACCGCACCAATTTGCTCCTTCAAGATTCTGATTACAGTTGCTCTAGGAGTTTGTGGTTTGTAGTCGCTACGAGGCTCAGCAATAGTTTCTTGCATTTTACCCAAAATATGCAAACGACCTTGTTTTGCTTGTTCCAAAGCTTCTGTCAATACTTCATAAGACAAACCGTCTACTTTGATATCCATCTGACAAGCAGTAATACCTTCAGTTGTACCAGTTACTTTGAAGTCCATATCACCAAGGTGGTCTTCGTCACCTAAGATATCTGAAAGTACTGCATACTTTCCAGTTTTAGGATCAGAGATAAGTCCCATTGCAATACCAGATACTGGAGCTTTAATAGGTACACCTGCATCCATCAACGCAAGCGTTCCTGCACATACAGTAGCCATTGATGATGAACCATTTGATTCTAAAATATCTGAAACGATACGTACAGTGTATGGATTTTTTGCATCAGGAGGCAATACTTTTTTCAAAGCACGCATTGCCAAGTTTCCATGACCAACTTCACGACGACCAGGAGCACGGTTTGGTTTTACCTCACCTGTCGAATATCCTGGGAAGTTATAGTGTAACAAGAAACGATTGTATCCCGACACCATTGCTTGATCTACAATTTGCTCGTCTAATTTTGTTCCAAGAGTTACTGTAGTTAACGATTGAGTTTCTCCTCTTGTAAAAACAGCTGAACCATGTGGTGTTGGCAAATAGTCAACCTCACAAGTAATAGTACGGATTTCGTCAAGTTTACGACCGTCCAAACGATAACGTTCGATTAATACCAATTGACGAGCCGCTTCTTTTTCGATATCATGGAAATACCATTTTGCCAAGCTTTTGTTGACAGTAGAATCCTCTGGCAATGAAGCGAAATATTCATCTTCAATAGCTTTGAAAGACTCACGACGTGCTTTTTTACTCGGATTTGCTAATTTAGCAACCTCATAATAGCGATCGAAATAGGTATCCCACAAATATGTTCTTAACTCTTCATCGTGATTTTCGTGTTTATATTCACGTTTTTGAGTTTTTCCAACTTCAGCTTCAAGTTCTTTTAAAGCAACACATTGGTGCTTAATAGCTGCATGAGCCAAACGAAGTGCTTCTAACATTTCTTGTTCAGAAACTTCGTTAGCTTCACCCTCAACCATCAAAATATCGTTGGCATTTGCTGCTACAATAAGTTCTAATTCTGCATCTTTCAGAATCGATGTTTCTGGGTTAACGATATATTCACCGTTAATTTTAGCGACACGAACTTCAGAGATAGGACCGTTGAAAGGAATATCTGAAACTGCCAAAGCAGCAGCTGCAGCAAGACCTACATACGCATCTGGTAAAACTTCAGCATCTGCAGAAATCAAGTTAATCATTACTTGCGTATCTGCATGAAAATCAGAAGGGAAAGTAGGGCGCAAAGCTCTATCTACCAATCTACTTACCAATACTTCATAATCTGACAACTTTGATTCTCTTCTCAAGAAACCTCCAGGAATTTTACCTGCTGAAGCAAATTTTTCTTGGTAATCTACTGAAAGAGGCAAAAAGTCAACACCGTCTTTTGGTGTTTGGTTAGCAACAACCGTTGCTAAAAGCATCATATTTCCGCTTCTCACTACAACAGCCCCATCGGCTTGTTTCGCGAGTTTGCCTGTTTCGATGGTAATTTCCTTACCATCAGGCATTGTGATTTTTTTCGTAATTACGTTAAACGCCATAAATTGTTTGCTTATTACCTTTTACGCTACTTGATATCAACGAAATGTAAAAGGATTTTGTTGGATTTGCAGTCATTAATAGTGAATCGTCAATTGCCAATAGTGTAGTTTGATGATGAATGGCTGCTTCACGATTAACATAACTATCAACTATTAACGAAGACCCAAATAGAAGAGGGGGAAGACGATCTCCGTCTATGCAATCAGGGAACCCTATTAGATAGAATTCCCTGTTTGCTGAAAGTAAATTACTTTCTAATGCCAAGCTGAGCAATGATAGCTCTGTAACGTGTAATATCTTTCTTGATAAGATAATCAAGTAAGCTTCTACGCTTACCTACCAATTTCAAAAGACCTAAACGAGTAGAGTGGTCTTTCTTATTGATTTTCAAGTGTTCTGTCAAATGATTGATTCTGAAAGTAAACAATGCAATTTGTGACTCAGCAGAACCAGTATCGATTTTAGACTTCGAGTGACCTTTAGATTCAAAGATCTCTTGCTTTTTTTCTGAAGTTAAATACATCTTCAACCAGTTTAAATTAATGAATTTTTGTAAACGTGCAAAAATAGGAATTTTCTTAGTTATTTGCAAATTTCATCCCGATTTTAGAAAATATTTTTCTCAAAGTTGCTTGCGAGCCTATTTTTTCCTTCAATCTTGCCATTGCCATCACATAAACGTCAGATTCAAACAATCGTGAGTCATGGCGAGCCTTATTAAAGAAATACATGCCTATAGAGAATAGTATCAAATTTGAAGTCCAAGCTCCTACTTGTACCATCACCTTTCCTTCTTCTGAAAGCTTCTTCCCTTGCTGTGTCATGACATAAGAAAGAATGAAGAAAAATATGGCTACAACAACTGGCATTCCAAATCCACCCTTTTTAATAATAGCTCCTAAAGGTGCGCCGATTAAGAACATAACAAAAATAGCTACTGAATCAGTAAATTTTTGATGCCAAAACCAATTGGTTTTGCGTAAATCCTCATTTTTAGCGGTGATGGTAAAAACATTACTTTCTGCAAATGAAATCATGTTTTTGGCTTGTGAAACAGCAAAGTCTAAATGTTCATAAGGATTAGGCTTAATTTTTTTCTTAATTATTTTCCCTACCCAATCTCCTTGATTTTTCATAATCGCTTTTTGCTCAGGAGTAATAGTAGCTGGTAAGGTTTTCAAACTGTATATATAATATGACTTCGCAGCTTCAAAAAAGTTTTTACGGTAATCAGTGGTCAGTCTCGACAAAGAATCCGCATCCTTTCCTAATTGAAGCACATTTCTCATAATTTGATGGTGCTTAAATTGATCTTCTTCGGTCTTATGCATATCAAATGCCGACATACTCATCACAACTTTACTTTTGGAAAATGAATGCGATACAAAATCGGTTGCATCTGCACCAGTCGACCTATCAGCATCATCTACATAATCATGACCATTATATAATTCAAACACCAGATACTGCTTGTCCATAATCGTATACATCAAAGCCGAATCCGCAATGGTAACATGTTTATTACCATCATTTTTGGAATGATCATAAATTATGACACCTTTCAAGGATTTACCATTAGGAAACTTTTTGTTAACCTTAATACTATAGCCAGGTAACTCATTATAAAAAATTCCTTCCTTAATATTCAGGGTTGTCTTAGTAGTTTTTATGTCATATAACAAACGATATCCTTTAAGATTCGCCCACGGCCAAAGTACGTTATTGAACCAAAAAGAAAATCCTGCTACTAATACCGCCACCACGAACATAGGTCGCAAAGCTCGGCTAATAGAAATACCTGCACTTTTGATGGCAGTTAGTTCAAAAAACTCTCCAAGCTTTCCAAAAGTCATTAGCATAGAAATCAACATCGCTAGTGGCAATGCTATCGGAATGGTAATTAGGCTGAAGTAGAAGAATAATTCAAAATATAACTCCACACCTAAGTCTTTCCCGAATAAATCGGCAAAATAGACCACAATTAGGCGCATTAAAAATATAAATATTACAACAGTAAGGGTCAGTAAAAATGGTCCCCAAAAAGCCTTGAGGATAAGCTTATCTAGTTTTTTCATAAATCCACAATAATTTGCAACGCAAAGTTACCATTTCTTGAGCAATATTTTAATCAATTACGTCAGGAGACAAAATTATCCTAAGATGAATTTCGTGCTAACTTTTTCTATCTACCCTATTTCTTTTTAGTCAAATTAACGAAATCCTTTTCGAAGAATTTTATAGATGAAATAAGTTTTAAGAAACTTTAAGAAATTCGACTCAGCTAACTCGGTGACAATAAAGAAGTTTAGAATACGAATTGGATATTTTTTAGATTTTACTGTTTTTGAGAAATAAGCAAAAAGGGTATCTAAGAAATTAATTTAGATACCCTTTTTATTATACGTAATATTGAAATATTATTTTATCAAAAGTTCCATCTACCAAATAATCCTCTTTGATAATCTGAATATGCTTGATAAATCTCTTCTTCAGTGTTCATCACAAATGGACCTTGTGAAACTACTGGTTCATCTAATGGCTTACAATGTCCTAAAAGGATGTAAGAATCTTCAATGGCATCAAATGACAACTTACCTTCCTGATAATCAAACTCTACTAAATTTCGATACCCAATCGAACGATTATTCAATCTAACATTTCCTCTTACAATATAGAAGAAGATGGTATCCTCGGCAGGAATATCCATACTCCATGAGTAGCCCGCAGCACAGCTTACCGTAGTAAAAGTTACTCCAGTCACGGATTCAAATGGTCCTTGAGTTCCTTCAACGCTGCCAGACAATACTTGGACAACAACACCTTCTTTCGAAATAGTAGGAATATCATCTTTGTCCAATCCTTTGTACTGAGGCTCCATCATTTTATGAGAAGCAGGAAGATTTATCCATAATTGAAGTATTTCAAGAGGTCCTCCTTCCTTCATAAACTCTTCTGAAGAAGTCTCTGCATGAATTAGCCCCTTTCCAGCAGTCATCCATTGAACCCCTCCTGCTTTCATCACACTCGTATGTCCAGTGCTATCTTGGTGTTTGATGTCGCCATCCAAAATAAAAGTCACCGTTTCCATTCCTCTGTGTGGATGAGGACCAAATGGTAAACCTTGATTGTTTTTGGGATATACTTGATACCCATGATGATTTAAGAAAAGAAATGGGTCAAGATAATCTAAAGTTCGTGTTGGAATTACGCCATAAGTTACCAAATCACGAATGGGTGCATAATGAGGCTGATGAATTTGTTTAATATTTCTCATATCTTTGAAGTGCGAAACGCATGTTATATTTTCTTAACTAGAAAAAATGCCATTCAGTTTCATTGTAAATACGTAAAACACCTTTAATAACTCATCATGAAAACTTCGTTCTTTCAAACAGCAACGTATCGATGTATGCTGTATCCATTCATTAGTGTAGTATTATTCTGTTATGAAGCGTATTTGGCGCTTTATGCTCATGACGCATTCTTTCGACCATTTTTTGGGGACTATATTGCAGTGATATTTGCCTACACATTTTTTAAAAGCTTCTTTTATCACACAAATCAGTATGATATTAAGCTGGCAGCAGTAGCATTAGGAGTGGCTTATTTTCTTGAATTTTTACAAAAAATTCATTTTCTAGAAAAAACAGGATTGATAAAATACAAAATTCTGTCAATGCTCATCGGAAGTGCATTTTCGTGGCTAGATATCATAGCCTACACGCTAGGTTATTTAAGCATTATCATCTTCCTAAAAAGAAATTATTTACGCTAAAATTAAAATGCTAGTTGGCAGGATTAGATTATATCCCATCAACTAGCATTTGAGTTTAACATTAGTTACCTACGATCTCTTTCAATTTAAAAATTAAATCTTCCCATAGTTCAGTCAACTCCTCTTCATCCGAATTTGCAGAATAGTCAATGATTTTTAAATAGGTTGAGCCAGTCAAATCACTAACATCCATTTTGAACTCGAGATAATTATGATCACGGTCGTCGGGGTTAGAAGGGACAAAATCAAACTTTGCGGATTTATTTAATCGTAATTGAGACAATTTGGCAATGTGACTTTCACCATCCCAAACAAAGTCGAAAGTAGAGCTATCCTTCAATGTTACTTTCTCCGCAAACCACTGCTGTAAACCCGAAGCAGAACTAACATACGGGAACAAAACTTTAGGAGATGCTCTTAATTCGAACTCAATAACAAACTTGTGCTTACTCATACGCAAGAATTTAAATTTACCTTTTTGGCAAAGGTATAATTATCTAGATAATATGCAAGTATTTATCACATCTTTACTCAATTAAGCCTCAAAATAATACATAAATATCTGTATTTCAGCAACTTAAAATATTAAACTATAATTTATACTAAAAAAAATATTTTCACTTTTTTTGCCTTTCATAAGGCACTGAATACCAATAAGTAACCATATACGTTACGAATTATTTTCAGAAAAATGCTCTAAATCACTTGCCTTCGATAGAATAATTGTCTAATTTTGCATCACGAAAAACAAGGCGGGGTAGCTCAGATGGTTAGAGCGTTGGATTCATAACCCAAAGGTCGGCAGTTCGATTCTGCTCCCCGCTACTAAATTATTACAATTTGCCCCTTGGCGGGGTAGCTCAGATGGTTAGAGCGTTGGATTCATAACCCAAAGGTCGGCAGTTCGATTCTGCTCCCCGCTACTAAAAAAGCCTTTCTCTCGCAGAAAGGCTTTTTTTTTATAAAAACTTGTAAATTCGCTTCAAAATAGTGTCGTATTTACGAATGATTTATCTCCTATCTGTTTCCCAAATCTTATAGCACATCATGGCAAAACCCGAATTTGATGATATTTATATGGAGTTGGCTGTAAATATCGCCAAACGTTCACATTGTATTAAAGCTCAAGTAGGTGCTGTTTTGGCAAGAGATACTCGCATTATCTCTATCGGATATAACGGTCCACCATCAGGCACACACAACTGCGATGAAGAATTTCCCGAGCATGGCTGCGCACGCGATTCGAAAGGAAGCTGTTCGTTGGCACTACATGCTGAACAAAATGCAATTTTGTTTGCTGCCAAAAATGGTTCACAGGTAGATGGAGCCACTTTATATGTAACATTGTCTCCTTGTATTGCTTGTGCCAGAATTATTTTCTCTATGAAAATAAGCAAAGTAGTATTTTTGGACTCTTATGCGCAGTATAAAGGATTAGTAGCTGACGAGGGCGTTGAATTCTTAAGGAAGTTTGGTGTAGAGGTAATCCAATATGATAAAAATCGACTATCTCATTTGTTTAAATAAACAAAAAAGTCGCATAGCTCACACTGTGCGACTTTTTTGTTATCATCAGAATTAATGATGAACGCCACCTTCACCGTGTACGTGACCATGGTCTAGTTCTGATTCTGTCGCTTCTCTTACGCTCAAGATAGCGCCACTGAAAAACATTTCTTTATCAGCCAAAGGATGATTGAAGTCCATTCTAACAAAATCTTCACCTACTTCGATGATTTGACCTTGAAGACGGTTTCCACGATCGTCGGTCATTGGAAGGAAGTTACCCACTTCTAACATTTCATCAACTAACTCGCCATCTACTTTGAAAATATCTTTTGGTAAATCTACTACCGCCGAAGCATCATACTCGCCATATCCTTCCTCAGCAGGAATTGAGAATTCAAAAGTATCTCCAGCTGAAAGACCAGCAATTTTATCTTCGAAAGCTTCTGGCAAACCACTCATACCGTGGATAAATACCATTGGGTGCTCCTGCTCTACTGTTTCTACTAACTCACGGTCACCATTTTTGTCTGTCACTGTTAATTGATAAGTCAATGACACAACTTTAGCGTTTGAAATTTGCATTATATCTAAGTGTTTGGTACCGATGCGAATATATACTAAAACAAGTTATTCCTGTCATCGGCAAGAGTTATAACCTATTTGAAAGAATCTGGAAGAGTCTTCGTTTATTTTACAAACGTAATCTTTTTTCCTTAACTTTATAAGGTATCAACATCAAAATTCTGTAAAAAGTTGAATTACTTATCACATATATATTTATCTGGGGATAATGAGGACATTATTCTTGGGAATTTCTTGGGAGATTATGTGAAAGGTCACCTAAGTAAACTACATGATACATCTTATAATAAGGATATCATTTTGGGTATAGCCCTGCATCGTCAAATTGATGCTTTTACCGACCAGCACCCTATCGTAAAACAGAGCATGAGTCGAATCAGGCATCGATACCATAAATTTTCAGGTATTGTAATTGACATGTTCTATGATCATATTTTTGCCAAAAATTTCCATCATTTTTCAGCTATCGAATTGGAAGACTTCAGTGCTAATTTTTATCAAATACTCCAAAAGAGAGAAGACGACCTTCCTGCGGCACTCGATAGAATGATCATCTCAATGACTTCGAGAGATTGGCTGACCAATTATGCCAATTTAGAGGGTTTGAAATGGTCATTAAAAGGTATTTCCTCTAGATTAAAATATGAATCTGACATTGAGAATGCTACCGAAATATTAACTGCACAGTATCAGGAATTTGAAGATGATTTCTTTCAATTTTTTCCAGAAATACAAGCACATTGTCAAAAATTCATAGAAAATCCCGTTTTCTAAAATCTCTGGAAAATTAATTTGTTCAACAAGCCACCTGATAGAAATCAAACATTTGATGTTGTATCTTTGTGAAATAAGAGTCCAAGCCCCAAAATAGTATGCCCAAATTATTTGCAGAGGTATTTAAAGAAGTAAAGAAAAAGCACTTTCAACCTATTTATTTACTCCACGGTGACGAACCGTATTTTATTGACAAAGTAGTAGACTTCATTGAAGAAAACGCTTTATCGGCTGCCGATAAAGGTTTCAATCAATATATTATTTATGGCAAGGACCATACAGTGCCCAGCATTATGTCCTATGCCAAGCGATTTCCGATGATGTCTGACAAACAAGTAGTCATCGTAAAAGAAGCGCAAAGCATTCAAGGAATAGAGCAGAAAGATATGCAATCCGTACTTGAAAGCTATGCCAAAAACCCGTTGGCTTCCACTATTCTGGTTTTAGCGAGTAAGGATTTAGTAGACGAGCGAAAGGCTTGGGTAAAAGCAATAGATCAATCGGGATTGGTAATGACCTCCAAAAAGATGTATGACAACAAAATACCTGACTGGGTAATCGAGTATTGTCATGAATCTGGGGTAAAAATCAGTCCTAAGGCAGTACAGATGCTTGTAGAGAATGTTGGGAATGATTTAAAGCGTTTGGCTTCAGAAATCGATAAGATTGTCATTAATCTCAAAATAGATGAAGAAATCAATGCATCCGTAGTAGAACGCTTTGTAGGAATTAGTAAGGAGTACAACTATTTTGAATTTCAAAAAGCACTCATACAAAGAGATGTGTTGAAAGCGAATCAAATTGTACAGTTTTTCGCTTCCAATCCAAAAGACAATCCTTTGCCACCAATGATACTTTTGATGTATAATTTCTTTAGTAAGGTACTTCTTGCCCACACGCATACCGATAAGTCAGATAAGGGCTTGGCAAGCTTCTTAGGGATTAATCCATTCTTTGCTAAAGACTACGTTCAAACCATCAGGAATTACAATTTACCCAAAGTCATACAAATCATTCACGACATCAAACAAATAGAGCTACAAGCCAAAGGAATAGAATCTAGCTCAAGCTCTGATGGCGATAAATTAAAAGAACTAACGTTTCGTATTTTGCATTAAAGCATTCCATGAGAGCCGATCCAAATCGGCTCTCATTTTGTTATATATTAGTATGTTTCGGCTTACGTGTTTTTTGACATAAAATATCTTCATTTGGGCAGTAGTACCCTGTGGCAATGGCGGTAGCATATCATCAAGATAACCAATAGACGGCGAACACATATTAATGATAGATGCATCCTCAAGGTTATTGGTAAAAACCAACCAGCGTTTACCAGATTTTGGTATTTTGCCACATCCATCTGCTTCACCATTAAGTTTCAACTTCCAACTTCTCCCTTTGTACCATCTCAAAATGCTTAAAGTGTAATTCCAAGGATAATCGTGATTTGAACTTTCACAAACAGCTTCAAACACATACGCGTAGTTCTGAATAGCCTTTTTTGCATCCATCACAGGCTGTGGACATTCGCAGGCTTTGTGCTCAAAAAAGCTTAAGAAATAGAATAACATTACGAGGCTGTAGAATCTCTTCATTTTTGCGCATTTTTAAAATCATTAAATAAAGATTATAAAAAAATTGACTAGAAAATAGCTTTGAGCCCTAAAACAAAAAAGGTTCAGAGAAATCTCTGAACCTTTTGGTGATCCCGCTGGGACTCGAACCCAGGACCCATACATTAAAAGTGTATTGCTCTACCAACTGAGCTACGGAATCGTGTGATTTGGCACGTAGCCGCTTCACTATATATAAAAGTGCCCCACTCTGGAGGCGAAGGGAAGATTTGTCACTGACAATCTTCGTGATCCCGCTGGGACTCGAACCCAGGACCCATACATTAAAAGTGTATTGCTCTACCAACTGAGCTACGGAATCGGTACTCATTTCTTACAATTTACATCGTAAAAACTAAGTCAAAAAATTTATTCTAAAACGTCTATCTTGCTTGACATCTCGGTGATCCCGCTGGGACTCGAACCCAGGACCCATACATTAAAAGTGTATTGCTCTACCAACTGAGCTACGGAATCGATACTCATTTCCTACGATTTACATCGCAAAAGCTAAGTCAAAAAATTTATTTTAAAACGTCTATCTTGCTAGACATCTCGGTGATCCCGCTGGGACTCGAACCCAGGACCCATACATTAAAAGTGTATTGCTCTACCAACTGAGCTACGGAATCGGTACTTATTTCTTACAATTTACATCGTAAAAACTAAGTCAAAAAATTTATTCTAAAACATCTATCTTGCTAGACATCTCGGTGATCCCGCTGGGACTCGAACCCAGGACCCATACATTAAAAGTGTATTGCTCTACCAACTGAGCTACGGAATCAGTACTCATTTTCTACAATTTAAATCGTAAAAACTAAGTCAAAAAATTTATTTTAAAACGTCTATCTTGCTAGACATCTAGGTGATCCCGCTGGGACTCGAACCCAGGACCCATACATTAAAAGTGTATTGCTCTACCAACTGAGCTACGGAATCGGTACTCATTTCTTTACAATTTACATCGTAAAAACTAAGTCAAAAATTTTACTCTAAAAACATCTATCGTTCTAGACATCTCGGTGATCCCGCTGGGACTCGAACCCAGGACCCATACATTAAAAGTGTATTGCTCTACCAACTGAGCTACGGAATCGTTGCATATAAGAAGCGTTTTCAGTATTTTTGTTGTTCTGTTTCGTTTTCCTTAATTGCGGTGCAAAACTACTACTTCTAGAAACATAATGCAAGCCATCCATCTAAAAAAAGTTATATTTTTTTTATTTTTCTTCGTTACGATTCCGCAACTTTCTAGGTGTCTGGACAATACAGTATCACTAAAAAATGCAGATTCTTTATACAAAATTCAAAATTATGGTGCAGCTGAGCGGATTTTTGAACGAGAATTGACAAAATTGGAACATCCGTCGCACATTATTTTTTTGAAGCTTGCTAAAATTAACGAGCAAAAAGGAGACTATTTGAGGACACTTTACTACCTCAATAAGTCTTTTGAGACAAGTCCTAATGACAAAATTCTTTCAAAACTCTATACAATTGCCCAAGAACACGAACTAAAAGGATACGAATTAAATGATTTTAATTTCTTAATATTGGTCTACAAAACCTATTCTGGCTTTTTGGTGGCGTTGATGCTTGTGATAGGATTATATGTTTTTGTCGTATTGATTGGCAAAAAATATAGAAATGAATATATTCCCACTTCGCAAAAAATTATTTTGGGAGTTTACTTAATTGGAGTTTGGACTTTATTAAATCTACCAGATAAGTATCATCAAGGCATCATCAATGCAGACCATGTCATCTTAAGAAAAAGCCCATCGGCAGGCGCACCAGTCGAATATGTCATTAACAAAGGGCATCGCCTAAATATTATTGGAGGAAGCGACATTTGGAAAAGGGTCTTTTGGGAAGATCAACTTTTGTACGTGAAGCAAACTGACCTTTGGCAGGTGGAATAGGTAATGAGTGAATGGTGAGTTAGTGAATGAGTGATTATCTTAAAATGTAGAATAAATAAATAAATAAATCATTCACCAACTCACTCAATGCTAATTTTTTTTCTTCAAAGGAGAATCTTTCTCTTTCGCAAGTGTATTAAATACAAGCTTATCTGTCAAGGAAGGTAAGAACTTGTTAAGGAATACCGTAAGTTTACCCTGAGTGGTTAAAATGAGCTCTCTCTTACGATTTTTCACGGCTTTGAGGATAAGACCTGCAACCTCCTCCGCAGACATCATATTTCCTTCATCTCGCATACTTTCTCCTTTAGTTTGACCATCAGCTCCTAGAGAAGCAAATCGGATGTTAGAAGCCGTAAAACCAGGGCAAGCTGTCAATACATGAACACCTTCGTGAAGTAATTCTGTACGAAGTGCCTCTAGAAAGCCATTCATGGCAAATTTTGAGGCCGAATAACCAATTCTGACAGGTAAGCCACGGTATCCAGCTATCGACGAAATTCCTACAATAGAACCTTTTGCTTTTTTGATATACGGTAAAGCATATTTGGTGGCATAAACGGTTCCATAGAAGTTAATATCCATAACCTTTTTGATAACGTCTACCTCGCAATCCTCAAACATGGCACGCATCGAAATACCTGCATTGTTGATGAGCACATCTATTCCGCCATATTTGGCGACAGTTTGTTTCACCACCTTTATATTATCCTCCTCAAGGCTTACATCAGAAACAATAGCAAGGTTATCTATCCCAGCTTGACTGAGCTCTTTGCTAGTTTCATCCAAAGGAGTTTGCTTACGTCCAGTGATTACAACTTTTGCACCTTCATTGCCAAAAGCAAAAGCCATTGCTTTACCAATACCCGACGATGCCCCAGTAATAATGACTACTTTATCTTTCATAATACTATATCTATACTTGTGTTTAAGATTTTCAAAATTAGGTATTAATTAGCAAAATACATTTTTTAGTTTAGATGTAGTCCAAAGATTTCGATTTATGTGGCTCTTTTTTGTAATTTTGCATCCTTATGAGAAAAAAGCACAAAGAAAATATCATTTTTGAAAATGTCTTGGTAGAAGATTTTGCAGCTGAGGCAAAATGTATCAGTCGTGTCGAGGATAAAGTTATTTTTATCGACGGTCCTGTGGCTCCTGGCGATTATGCTGATTTACGTATTACAAAATCGAAAAAAAGCTATTATGAAGCGACTGCTCAAAATATAAAGCCAAGTTCCCCTTATAGAACTCAAACGGTCTGCGATCATTTTGGCACTTGTGGTGGCTGTAAATGGCAACATATTGACTACGCAACCCAATTGTCATTTAAAACTAAGCAAGTGACTGATGCCTTGGAAAGAATCGCTAAAGTAGATCTTCCTAACATCAATCCTATCTTAGGTTCTGGAGAAACATTCTATTATAGAAATAAATTAGAATATACTTTCTCTCAAAACCGTTGGTTGACCATAGAGCAAATTCAATCGGGTGAAGAGTTTTCTCGTAATGCATTGGGCTTTCACGTACCAAAACGCTACGACAAAATTTTACATGTAGACCACTGTTATCTACAGCCAGATCCTTCGAATCAAATTCGTAATGCATTGCATGAATTAGCTCAAAAACATCAAATTGATTATTACGAGCAAATAAAGCAGGAAAAAGGTGCTTTGCGTAATTTGATCATTCGTACTGCAACGACGGGGGACTTGATGGTAATCGTTCAGTTTGCCTACGCAACCGAGGAGCAGATTAGTTTGGTAATGGAGTTTTTGGATGCCAACTTCCCTCAAATTACATCGTTAAACTACATTATCAATACCAAAGGAAATGATACGTTCTTTGATTTAGAGGTAGTTAACTACAAAGGATTGCCGTACATTGTAGAAGAAATGGAAGGCTTGAAATACAGAGTTGGGCCAAAATCTTTTTACCAAACCAACTCAAAACAAGCGTATGAATTATACAAAATTACACGTGACTATGCAGGTCTAACGGGTTCTGAGTTTGTCTATGACCTGTATACAGGAACAGGAACAATTGCCAACTTTGTCGCTAGACAAGCCAAGAAAGTAATTGGATTGGAATATGTAGAAATGGCTGTTGAAGATGCGAAGGTAAATTCTCAAATCAATGGCATCAACAATACGGAGTTTTATGCAGGTGATATGCGTAAGCTTTTAGATGATTCATTTATTGATGCTAAGGGACGACCAGACGTTGTAATTACTGACCCTCCACGTGCAGGTATGGATGAGCCAGTCGTACAAACGCTCCTAAATGCCGAACCTCACACGATTGTATATGTAAGTTGTAATCCAGCCACACAAGCTCGTGATTTGGCTTTACTAGATTTAAAATATCGTGTTGAAGCAGTACAACCAGTAGATATGTTCCCACAGACTCACCATGTAGAGAACGTTGTGAAATTGGTGAAGAGATAGAGGTTTAATTGCGTGAGTTAGTGAATGAGTGATTATTTGAGGAGATGTCATTCTGAAATATAATATCAAAAAAGGGGTCGAAAACAATTTTCGACCCCTTTTTTGTATTTAATAGCAAATGAATATGTTCAATCTCAAGTATTGTCAGATAAAAAACAATCACTCATTTGTAGATTTACGCTTACAAAATAATATTTGGTCATGAGGGAGTTAAACCGATCACTCAATGGTAGATAGATACTGAAGTGATGTTTGGTTACTCCTTTATGGCAAATGCTCATAACGG